>CAYHFN010000155.1:0-1529 GCA_964355925.1 uncultured Chitinophagaceae bacterium | reverse complement strand
CACCTTCCAGGATCGTATTGAAATGACCACGGATCCGTTCACTATATCCGAAAAACGTATGACCATAATTTGGAATGACGCCGCCGGAAGCAATACTGCTAAAAATTCGACCGGCAACTACAGTTCTTTCATTTACCGGGAAATATTTTCTCACATCAAAACCGAATCGCTGATAATCAACATACTTTTCTCCTAGTCCATATTTTGAGGCATTTAGCATAACATATGTTCCCGCACTGGCATATTCCCGAAGATCTCGTGTGTCGTAGGTATAAGTTGAGTGGAGTGAAAAGAATTCATCGCGACCTGATGGGGATAATGTTCTTCCGGCTAGATTATTTGAGGCATGTATGTTCAAGAATTCAGCAGAGAGTGAAACAGTAGTAAACAATGAGAATCTCTTTCCTGTTGAAATATTTCCACCGGATCGCTGTTCGTCAAAATTCGGTGCGCCAGCCAACGAAATCAAACTACGATTCCGTTGTTCAGTATAATATGCACGAAGAGAAAGAAATATCTTGTTATCATGATCAATGAACGGATTAGTGTAATTGATGGATACAAACGGATCATATCCAAGTGCAAATGCACCGTAAACTTGAACATTGTTTCCGCCAACATTATTATGCGCAAGGCCCAATCCGTAATATATTTTTCCAAAATCCCTGTCTTTTATTCCTCCAACCGGAAAGGGATAAAAATACCAACGTTCATTCACCGTTACTACCAATGCGGCAATATTTCCTGAGTCCGGAGCAACATCAATTTCAACTTTGGTGAACAGCTGAAGACTGTACACACGATTGATGTCGTACTGAACTTCTTTTCGGGTAATCAACGAACCTTTAGTCAGTGAAATTTCCTGTTCAATGATGTATTTTTTCGTCAAATCATTTCCAACAATTATAATCTGACCGACGTAATACGTTGAATCCGGAAATGTCAGTTTCGGCACCGTTACTTCCTGACAGTAGAGGATCGAAGAGAAGAACACGAAAAGAGTTATGAAAGGAAACTTATACATTATTTGAATATACAAAAAAATAAAAAGGCATCCCCACTGTTGAGATGCCTTTAACAAATTCGTCACCCCATATCTACCGAATCAACGCATGGTGTTCAACCGCAATACACCTATCCATAACAACAGCTAAACCAGCATTTTCAGCTTTCGTCGCAGCTTGGTTATTCACTACTCCCAACTGCATCCAAACGGAACTTGCGCCGACGGAAATTGCTTCATCAATGATCGGTCCAACTTCTTCGGGCTTCCTGAAAATATCAACCATATCGATCTTTTCAGGGATTGATTTCAGATTGGGATAGCATTTCATTCCAAGCACTTCTTGATACTGCGGATTGACCGGAAATACATTGTATCCTTTTCTGTTCAAAAATTCTGAGATTGATCCGCTGTCACGCCACGGTTTGGGTGAGGCGCCGACAACGGCAATGGATTTGGTTTCGGTCAAGAGTTTTTTAAGATCTTCGTCTTTTGTTAACATAATAGTAATTCCAAAATTTGTAAT
>CAYHFN010000154.1:0-1559 GCA_964355925.1 uncultured Chitinophagaceae bacterium | reverse complement strand
GTTCAGTTGCAAAAAGCGGTCGAAATCGCTTTCAAACAATTGGTCTTGGACAATACGGTATTTCTCCCACTCGGTTTCGGCATGTTGCCTTGCAACTTCCATCGATATTGTTCCTGCGTTGGTCAATAGTTCGTGTTCAGTAGCCATCAAAATGCGGTCGAGGTGTTGAGCCCAATCTTGCATGGTCATAGGCACGTTACGGTTTGCCTGGTTTTCGGCAAAATCGAGATAACCGGAAACGATAAGCTCTAAAGCACGCATTTCGTCCTGTTCTAAATAGTTTTTTGCCACCAGTGCATCCGATTTTCTGATTTTACCTACAGGAGCAGCTTCCCATGTTTGCAAGCCCATATTGTCTTTATTGGCTTGGGCACGCTTATAAATCAGTTCGGCAGCCGTGTGCCCGTGTATTGCCCAATGCAGTTTGTTTTGAACCTTTTTAAAAAAGGCGAATGTAGCTTTGGCACTGGAGTCGTAGTCTAGTGCTGTGGAATATATATCGGTAATCTTTTGGTAAAAACGCCGTTCGGACAAGCGTATTTCCCGAATAACTTCAAGTTGTTTTTCAAAATAATCTTTGGTAAGAATGGTGCCAAAATTTTTAAGCCGCTCCACATCCATCGTCCAGCCTTGTATGGTGTATTCTTTTACAATTTTGTTTGCCCATTTACGAAATTGAACTGCCCGTTGATTGTTTATCTTAAATCCAACGGCGATAATTGTTTGCAAGTTATAATGTTTAGTATTGTATTGTTTTCCGTCTTTGGCAGTTATTAAGTAATTCTTAATAACTGAATCTTCCTGCAACTCATTGTCGTCAAAAATTGTTTTCAGGTGTTGATTGATTGCCGGAATGGACACATCATAAAGTTCAGCCATCATTTTTTGTGTCAACCATACATTTTCGTCCTCATAACGCATCTCAAGGCTATCGGGATTATCTCCTGTGGCGGCAATAAAAGTGAGGTACTCAGCAGCGGAACTTCTAAGTGTAACTTCGCTACACTTTGCATTTTCCTTTGGCTTTTTCATATTGCGCATCCTTCGATATCCGCCACAATCTCATCAAACAAGCCTTTGATGTCATCTTCACTGTCTGACCCTTTGGCTGAATTTTCAATATTTCGGAATACTTTAGTATAGAGTTTCATTGAAGTTTGCGTCATTCCGGGCATTTTTTAGGACATTTACAAAAAGCTGGCTGGGTAAAATATAAAAACCTTTTTCTTTTACGGTATCGGCTCGACCGAATTCGGCTTCTTTATTGGAAAGCGCGGCGTAGTCAAAATCTTTTTTACCAGAACGTCGCTCATCGGTATTGATGTAGTTGGTTAAATTTTCGCTAATGAAACGATAAAAGAGTATTCCTAGCACATACTGCTTAAAATCCCAGCCGTCCACGCTTCCGCGCAGGTCGTTGGCGATCTGCCAGATGGCGCGATGGAGTTCTGCTCGTTCTTGTTCTTTTATCATTCAATTCTCCTTTGTTCTGGTCCATGTCTTTTTCCATCGCACATCCACATTCCGGCACGGTGTCGATTGTTTCTTACAGATAACGT
>CAYHFN010000153.1:0-1634 GCA_964355925.1 uncultured Chitinophagaceae bacterium | reverse complement strand
TCTCAGGATTTCCAGGCACTTCAGGACTATGTGGAAGGGTACGAATTAATAGCAATTGATGAAGCCCAGCAGATAAAGAATATCGGCATGGGGTTAAAGATACTTGTGGACAATAATCCGAAATTGCGAATTATTGTGACAGGATCTTCATCGTTCGATTTAGCACAGTCTCTTGGAGAGCCTTTGACCGGTAGGAAGAAAACAATTTATCTTTTCCCCCTTTCGATACTGGAACTGCAGTCACTCTATACCAAACATGAGATAAAAGAACAATTGGAATCATTCCTTCTTTATGGGATGTATCCGGAAATATTGATGACGAAAAAAAAGTCTGAAAAGATAGAATTATTAAGGGAATTAGTGGATTCCTATTTACTAAAGGATATTCTCAGCATCGAAAAGATCAAGGGGTCAAGACAATTGTTTGATCTTCTTAAGCTATTGGCTTTCCAGATTGGGAATGAGGTATCATTAACCGAATTAGCGATGCAAGTTAGATTAGATGTAAAAACCGTTGCCCGTTATCTCGATATTCTGGAAAAGGGATTTGTCATTAAACGTATTGGAGCATTTAGTCGAAATCTCCGCAAAGAGATAGTCAGTAAAGCTAAATATTATTTTTATGATGTTGGAATCAGAAACGCAGTCATTTCCCAATTTAACGCACTCGGAGACAGAAATGATATTGGAGGACTATTCGAGAATTTTGTTGCCATAGAAAGATTAAAATCGAATGCTTACAAGCACAAACTTTGCGATTCGTATTTTTGGCGCACATACGACGGACAGGAGATTGATATGGTAGAAGAGAGGGGTGGGAAGATCTATGCTTATGAAATCAAATGGTCACCCAGAAACTCGGTGAAAGTGCCAAATCTTTGGAAGACAACCTATCCACAGGCCAAAGTCCTGCAAGTCAACCAAGAGAATATTCTGCAATTTATTTAATATGTTGGAAAACATTTCATTGAGGTGTTCCCATTTCTTGAAGAGAGTTACAGATTCAATTCGCATCGTATCCCCAATTCCATACCGCGCAATTCAGCCAAACCACGCATACTTCCGTATAATAAGTAGCCGGGATAATATTTTTGGTAACTACTCAGTCATACGATGAGTGTGTATATTTTATGGAAAAAATTGTGGCGAAGCCATTCCTTTGGAAAAAGTATTGATTAACCAAAAGATGGTGTTGGCTGGGAAGCATTGCCGTTAGGTATGCGTTGAAACCTAGCAAACTTTTTGAAGATAAGCGTGACCCTACTCGCTACATCGACAGATGTTGTTCTGGAAGTTGTATAGTTGGAAGAACTTCTTGGCGGTTGATCCTTGTTGACATCGGAGACATCATTTCGTAAATTGGTAATGCAATGAGGAAACAGAAAACTTCCATATTAATTGAATTCGTAAAAACGCTTTTGCATGTAATGGCATCGGAAGTGCCGCTGTTTCGCAGAAGTGTTACCGTTCCATTTTTGCAGTTGGGGAAATTACTAGCTGGAGTGCAAGCTGCTTCTAGCTATCCTTCCTTCAACCTCAATAATGACGTTTATAAAAACGATCATTTTAGAAGATTTTCAACGCATCCGTAGCTCAACTGGATAGAGCATCAGACTTCGAATCTGAGGGTTGGG
>CAYHFN010000152.1:0-1667 GCA_964355925.1 uncultured Chitinophagaceae bacterium | reverse complement strand
GTATATTCTTTCGGGATCCGTTCTTCGATGATCGTTTCTTTGCAGCCGAAGAGAATGAGAGTGGTGAGTGTAACAAACCGTAGGAGCGTTTTCATATTATTTTCCTCATAGAGTTGTGGAGGAGTTTGAACAAATTTAACGCTATGTTCAATGAAAGACAATAGATATGAAAGGAAAACATTTTGGAAGTGTTTATAATAACGACAAATGACTCTTTATTTTCTTTTCATTTTCAGTCGCGCATTCAGATCTTTATGCATCTGTTTCTCTTTTGCTTTGCGTTCCTGCTGCTTGGTTATGCTGGTTTTTGATTCGAGGAATTCTGCTTCTTTTTTCAACTTTAAAAAATTTTCATATCGTTCAATATCTAATGTTCCGTTGTCAATCTCCGCTTGTACCGCGCATCCCGGCTCATGTGCGTGAGTGCAGTTTGTAAATTTGCATTGAAGCCCAAGCTCTGCAATATCCGGAAATGTTTCTTCGATGCTTCCGTCCACTTCCCACAATCCGATCTCCCGCAATCCGGGAGTATCGATCACGCATCCACCGCTTATCAGCGGTATCAATTCACGATGCGTTGTAGTGTGTTTTCCTCTCGAATCACTTTCACGGACTTCCTGCGTGTGAAGCTTATCTCTTCCGATCAATCGATTGATCAGTGTTGATTTTCCTGAACCCGAAGAACCGATAAAACAAACGGTAGAATCGGGTGTGATCAGTTTTTTGATCTCGTCGACGTGAACCAGAGTTTTTGCGCTGTAGGAAATTGTTGTAACGGTATCTGAAATGGTTTGAACTTCGTGCAGCATTGTTTTCAATTGTTCTTGTGAAAGAAGATCGGTTTTGCTCAATAGGATCACCGGAACTGCTCCACTTTGTGCCGCAATCACTAAAAATCGTTCAAGACGTCGGAGATTGAAATTATTATCCAATCCTTGAACGACAAAGACGATATCCATATTTGTTGCAATGATCTGTTCTTCAATTTCTCTTCCGGAAGATTTTCGGGAAAGGATTGTACGTCTGGGAAGAACGTGATGAATGATCGACGGAGAATTGGCATCGTATAATTGAACCGCAACCCAATCGCCGACCGCGGGATAATCTTTTCGCGTCTCTGCTGCGAACATCATTTTTCCGGTGATCTCCGCCGAAAGGAATTGTTCATCTAAAAGAATCGAATATCGGCCTTTGTGTTCTGCAGCGATCCGTGCAACGGAGAATCCTTTAGACTCCCATTCATTTCTTTCATTCTCGAAATGTGTTTTGAAATCATTCATTGATAATTGCCGTTGCTTCAATTTCAATTAAATATTCCTGTGAGATAAGCCGCGAGATCTCTATCATACTGGTGCATGGCTTGATGTTATGAAAAAAATCGTTGTGCGCTTTTCCATATTCTTCCCAGCGGGAAATGTCGGTGACAAACATTCGTGTGCGGACGACATCGTTCAATGATGATCCGCATTGGATCAACACTTTTTCAATTTTTTGGATGATGAATTTTGTTTGGAGGTATGGATCATTCTTTCCGACAACATTTCCGGAATCATCGACTGCTACAGTGCCAGTCACTTCTACGGTATTTCCGACGCGCACTGCACGGGAATAACCGACGATGTTTTCCCATTTCGCACCGGAAGAAATATTGATTCGTTTCGTCATAT
>CAYHFN010000151.1:0-1728 GCA_964355925.1 uncultured Chitinophagaceae bacterium | reverse complement strand
TGGTCTTTAGAATTCTTGGCTTTGGCGGAAGAATGCCTGCTGTTCCGTTCGTAATCCCACAGCACGATTGGATCAATTACTGGCAAAACAAAGATGGTAAATTTCCGTAATTGTTTTTCAATTCGGATAACTTTTGTATAACACATAAATAAAAGCGGACGCTCTCGTCCGCTTTTGTTTTTAGTCGGGAGCGAAATCTAAGATTTACAATATCTTTGCTTGCTTATTGACATACATCTCGCTACAATCTTGCAGTAAAAAGTATCGCATATTTTCATACAGGAAATTTATTTTATGAATATCATAAGAATCCCCCCCCCCCATTAACCGTTTCTTTTTCTTTCTTATTCTCGTGTTCACACTTCCGCTTTCGGCTCAAATTATTATTAAAGATTCGGTGAAGATAACACCGACTTCTGTTAAGAAAAATAATTCCTTAAATGTGTCTACAGGACTTTCAATTGGTTCTTATGAAAGCCAAGATTATTTTCCTGTAGAAATTAATCCCACTATAACAGGTATGGCATTCGTTCAAGTAACATTTATAGATTATTCGACGTTATTTGATTTTTTTATAAACGGTAATAAAATATTAGACTTCGAATCCAATATTTTGGGAGTAAGGAAATATGGCACATTCTCACAAACAACAAATCTTACGTTCAATATCCAGTCCCGATATGAATCTGAAGAAGGATGGGAATGGACTAGGAATGCTGGTGTTTGGTTTCTCGATGCTGGATTGTATGATGCGACTCTTATCGAATTTGGTTCGGGACCGAGTGATGGTATATATGCGCTCGCAGACAATAATCAAGTAACAGTAAGGGTAACAGTAGTAAACATCAATCACTTTAATGTTGATGCATTTCCGCAGGAGATTAATTATGGAGAAACGGCTTCGATTTCCGTAATCGCAATTGACGATAATGGAGGAGAAGTATATCCTGAATATGCTATTGCAGAACAAATACCTCTTACGATTGTTGCCGATCCACCTGGCTACGGGCATTTTGAAGGTCAGAATGGATCTGATCCATTCCAGTTTAGTTACGTAAACCCTCCCACCTTCATTGCAGATGGCACTGTGCCAACTGTTGAAACGACAATTACATTTACTATATCAAGCGTTGATGATCCAAGTAAAACAGGAACGGGAACATTAATTGTTCAGCCCCCAAACTGTCCAACGGTTATACTTTCCGATTCTACCATCTCACCGGGCGACACAATTGAAGTAACGGTAAAAAGAAAATTTTACGATGAGACAATAGCAGAATATCCTGCAGGAACAACATTTAATATCGGCATCATTCAAGGAGAAGCATATGGGAATTTGTTAGCAAACAATGAATTCTCGCCATGGTTTTATAGTGTAGGAATGCCGATTAAATTTGTTGCTGCCGATTCAGTACTTGCGGATGATATTATGGTTTCCATTCGAGCCACACCGATTCCACCAGACAACGGCGGTGGTGGCGGTGGTGTAGGGAGAGCATTATTACCTAAACCTACAGAGGAAAATTTAGCGGAAGCAGAAACTTTTTCAACAACATTGCGGAATTCTAAAACCATTAATGCCAAGGATTTAGAAACGAGATGGAGTCAATTTCGAGCACAAAAAATTCAAGGGAAGGATGGCAAAGATAAAACTAGGAGTAGCGTTTCAAAGAAAATTGCAAACAAACAAGAATTTCTAAAAACTCTTAACTCTTCGTGTAGTCCGGG
>CAYHFN010000150.1:0-1730 GCA_964355925.1 uncultured Chitinophagaceae bacterium | reverse complement strand
TGTAACCGGATATGACCGCCGGATATTTTGCCGGTATTTCTTTTAAATCGTAATATAGTTTTACAATTGCTTTCATAACAAACATTACCTTGGAATAGATATCTGTTGAATGATACAATGTGTATCGGTTATCATTTATTTTTTACCATCGGTAAACATATCGTTACTGTAGAACCGGTTTTTTCTATACTATTGATTGAAAGACTTCCACCATGAAGTTCTGCAAGCGTCTTTACGATCACTAAACCAAGACCTGCACCTTGTTGTTCATAGTACCCCCGTTCAAATTGCTGAAATGCTGCGATGGCATGGATCTGACCATCAGACATTCCGCGTCCTTCATCTTTTATTGTTATATGTACGTCGGTTCTAATTTCTTCACTTGATATTTGCACCGTTGTTCCCGCTTCTGAAAATTTTAATGCATTATCAATGATCTCATCCATGATCTTTGTAAAATGTATTGCTGATATTTGAACTTGAGCATCGATGACTGAAAGATGTATCGCATCGGCACGTTCATGAGTTTTACATTGTTCTGATGAAACTGATCGAATGATTTCCAGTATTCCTGTTGCCGATTCCTTTCTTATCTTCTCGGTCTTCTCCCGATCATTCACGATAAATTGTAACTGCCCTAGTAAAACAAGATTCTCCAACAGATGATGAAGCCGGCGACCGGATTTATGAATCATCCCACCCGCCTCTTGGACTTCTTCAGACGATAGATTATGGTCTTCCATGAGCATTTGTGAAAATCCGAGTATCGAATTGAGCGGGGTTCGAAATTCATGCGGAAGGGAATGCAGGATGGTCGATTTGATATCCTCAAATTGCGCCTTATAATATTTTTGCAATGAACGTTTTTTAGTTAATCGCATCTTCACTGCGGAAAGAAGTTCTTCGGCACTGAATGGTTTTGTCAGGTAATCATCTGCACCAAACTGCATTCCTTTCCTCATATCTCCGGGACTTGAATCACCGGTCAAAAAAATGAATGGAATCCCTGCAAACTCAGATTCTTGTTTTAACGTGCTTAGTAACGTATACCCATCCATCGTTGGCATATTGATATCGCAGAGAATAAGATCGGGATTGTGCATTTTTGCAGCTGCCAAACCGTCCAAACCATTGTTTGCATTTAATACTTCATACCCTGACATTTGCAGCGTCATTGTAATAATATCACGGTAGTTCTCCTCGTCATCAATAACGAGGATCTTTTGTTGTATAACTGAAGATTCCGTATCGGTAGATTTTTTGTTCATCGGTATTTACTTTTTAACTCATTTTCACGATTTATTTTTTATGAATAGATTTTACAATGCTCCGCTCAATTGCCCGTACCAGTAACAATGTATCTATTTTAAAAACCGTATTAAAGGAATATAGTATAACACTATTTATTTCAAACTTTGTTCTCTTGTAGCTTTCTATTCACAATCGATATCAGTTGTTCAATAGAGAATGGTTTGATGATATATTCCACAAACGGGTCCGATTCCCACGCACCGGCGTTGTTTGCCAGACCGGTCATTAAAATCATTGGAATTCTAGCGGTAAGTTGATCTTGTAATAGAAACTCACGAAGCATAAAGCCGTTCATATTTGCCATCATTACGTCACTAATAATGATTTGAGGAGAATGCTGTTTGACCATATCGATTGCAGAGACACTGACCTGCCCCCCAAAAGATGATCCAATTTGATATATTGGAAAACATCAAGAA
>CAYHFN010000149.1:0-1806 GCA_964355925.1 uncultured Chitinophagaceae bacterium | reverse complement strand
TTCGAAAGCAGAACTGAACTGATCAAAGGGAAGCGGATCGGCTTGATTACGAATCATACTGCGCTACTCTCCAACGGAAAACATCTTGCAGATGCTCTCAAAGAATTCGGAGATACAAAACTTGTGGTATTGTTCGGACCCGAACATGGTGTGCGAGGTGATGCGCCCGATGGACGAACGGTTCATGATACAACTGATGAGAAGACAGGCGTTCCGGTTATTTCGCTCTATGGAAAAATAAATAAACCGACTTCTGAAATGTTAAAGGATGTTGATGTCTTGATCTATGATATACAAGATGTCGGAGCACGGTTCTATACATACATCAGCACAATGTTTATTTGTATGGAAGCTGCCGCTGAGAACAATATTCATTTTGTTGTACTCGACAGACCAAATCCGATCACCGGTGTAAATGTTGAAGGACCGATCCGGGTTGATTCGTTGAAAACATTTGTTGGATGGGTGCCGATCCCAACAATGCATGGATTGACCGTTGGTGAACTCGCAATTATGGCAAATACATCCGGTTGGTTGAAAGACCGAAAGCCGGTAAAGCTCTCTGTTATTAAAATGGAGAATTGGAAACGAAATCAATGGTTCGACGAAACGAAACTACACTGGACCAGACCATCACCGAATATGAGTTCGTTACGTACTGCAACGGTTTATCCCGGAATGTGTTTGATCGAAGGAATCAATGTTTCCGAAGGACGGGGAACCGATAGACCATTTGAGTACATTGGTGCGCCGTGGATCAATGGAAAAGAACTTGCTCAGAAATTGAATGATAAAAAATTACCGGGTGTGAAATTTGAAGCAATTGAATTTACTCCGCACGAAATTCCGAATGTCGCTTCAAATCCAAAATATAAAGATCAGTTGTGCGGAGGTGTATATGTTAATGTTGTAAACAGGAATATAATCAACTCCGTGAAGATTGGGCTTGCTGTTGTTTCAGAAATTCATACTTTATATAGTGATTCTCTGAAATTCCGCGAACGTGGATTTGATCGATTAGCAGGAACGCCGGTGATCCGGGAAATGATCCTTCAGGGAAAAGATATCAATGAAATAGAAGATACGTGGAAAGAAGAATTGAAGGAGTTTATGAAACAACGTAAAAGAGTATTATTGTATTTGGATTAATTTATTAAATCTAGCGATGGTAAAGTGTTAAACTTTGCTGCTAAACCTTGCGAAGGTTTAGTAAAATCTTTTTCATAACCTTCGCAAGGTTATAAATCTATACAAGGCTAAACAAACTTAGGGAAAAGATGAAAACGATAGCATTAGTAGCACACGATGGTAAAAAAGCAGACATTCTTCAATTTGCGAATGACAACAAAAAGGCACTCTTAAAATGCAAATTGATTGCGACGCGCACTACAGGAAAATTGTTGAAGGAAAAACTCGGATTAAAAGTGAAATGTTATTTGTCCGGTCCGATGGGAGGCGATGCAGAAATTGCAGCACTCGTTGCGAATAAGAAAGTTCATGCCGTTATATTTATCACAGATCCACTTGACGCACATCCGCACGATCCGGATATTCATGGATTAATGCGTGTCTGTAACGTTCATAATATTCCTCTTGCAACGAATATTGCAACTGCCCAATTGATTATTTCGCGCGAAGGATTATTTTCGGATGTAGACTTGATGTAATAACTAATGCCTGACGAAGGGTTTACGCTAAACCTTGCGAAGGTCTAGCAAAATCTTTTTCATAACCTTCGCAAGGTTATGAGTCTTCGCAAGGTTCAAGACTACGGTTTGACCAAAACTCCTTCGTAACCTTCGCAAG
>CAYHFN010000148.1:0-1922 GCA_964355925.1 uncultured Chitinophagaceae bacterium | reverse complement strand
GTTATCTGGAGCACTCCTACCGATACAAAAATCCTCAAATCCGTCCCCATTCACATCTCCTACTTTTCCAATTAGTGCTCCGTAAAAATCAAATCCTCCTCCCCATCTTTTCTTCGGCAATTCAAAATTATTAGTGTTCATATTATTTCGTCCGTACCACAATTTTGCCTCCCTTTCACCAGCACCACTTCTTGTCAGAAAGTCATTAAATCCATCTCTGTTATAATCAGTCGATATCACCGGATATGAAAAATCTATAAAAACATTTTGTGTATTTAACCCCACATCTGGAATTGTATCTATGGGAAAACTTCCATAGAGAATGGAATTCTTATAATAATAATCATAGAACGATCCATAGGATTGAATCAGAATATCATCTTTCCCGTCTTTGTTGACATCCTTGATGATCTGCATATATTGCGGCTTAAAGGTATGCTCGATTGTATAGTAGGTTGCTGCGGGTGTTAAAGTAAAGTTGCTGTTCCCGAAGTAAAATCGTCTGAAAAAGTTAAGGTTTGTCAAGCTTGTATCGATATACCCCATTAAAGTAAAATCTGTCTTTCCGTCTTCATTTAAATCGCCGCTGCTAAATCCAACTGGCACGGGCTGAAATCTTACATGGGTTGCAGAATCTCCCGCGATATAAGCAAATGGAATTGTGTCTAACTTCGGGTACGTTTTGTAAAAATAAAAACAGCGATATTGTAGATTGCTGTTGGGCGGATAAAGATCTTCTAAAATTAATTCTGGATACCCATCTCCGTCAAAATCATCTAAATGATAAATATATGCTCCCGCGTATGATGAACCAATTGGCCCACTAAACTCTAAATCAGGAATAGTATCCAACAAAGCTCCACCGTAATAAACGACTACCTTTACTTTTCCCTCCGGCGTAACGTAACTAAGAATTATATCTTCTTTGTTATCGTGATTTATATCCATCGTATGTATAGCAATAACATTTTTGTTAAATACCATATCCGGTATCGTATCCATCGGGTTTCCGCCAAAAAATATGAGTGCCTTTCCTTCGTTACAGTCATACAAAAGTATGTCATCGTAACCATCGCTGTTCTGGTCGCCTAAGTAAGTAACTCCGGTCGGTTTAATGGTTAAATATTTTTTAAACAGTGTGTCTTCTCCCTGGGAGTAGAGGAGGGAAATCGAGAGAAAAAATAAGATGAGCAATATTTTTGGTTTCATAATATTTACCTTTCGTAAAATCATAGGTAAGGTACGCTTCTTCAGGTGCAAGTCCAATTATTCGCTATTGAAACTGTTCATCTAAATTTTCTTTGGTCAAGTTGCCCGAACATCTTGGCAAAGTCAATACCGTGAATCCGGTATTTTTTCTCTTTACATACATATATCCCTAAAAGTGAAAATCGGATGAGAAATCTTTGAATAAGTAAAATAACTTTTTCACAATCTGCGAATTTATACAAATTCTGCACTTTGAAAAGTATTAATACTCTTTTATCTGATTCGATTATGCTAAAAGAAAGGCTCACGCCCTTCTTCTGCATCTATACCAGATACTCTACTGCTTTTGAAGCGAGGTCTCTTCGGAGGGATTTGAGGCGGGAATTATCAAGGTGATTTCGTTCTTTAATTTCTTTTGCTGTGTAACCGGCTGATAGATCTTCGAGAATGTTCTTTTCGCTTTCATTCAAAGAACTCAAGAAGTCATTCGTGATCGCGAAGTCCACGGGTGTCGTGTATGTGTTGAGCACGACATCTCCGACCGTTCGTGTTTCACCGGATGAAAGCGGTTGTTCAAGATGAACTCGATGCGGTCTGTTGTATGCGTCGATGGTTCGCTTGCCCATTTCTTTTGCCGGGAAGACACTGCGTTTATTAATTTCTTTTCCCCTGAAATGCATTATTGATTTTTGCAGACCAAGCGTGCACTTCTC
>CAYHFN010000147.1:0-1933 GCA_964355925.1 uncultured Chitinophagaceae bacterium | reverse complement strand
TATCTAATTTTGGATATGTTTTATAAAAATAGTAACAGCCGTTTTGTAAGTTGCTGTACGGTGGATTTAAATCATATACAACAAGTTCACTATGGCCGTCTCCGTCAAAATCTTTTAATGGATAAATATATAATCCCCAATCCATAGTGCCGGGGGGTCCACCAAATTCTAAATCCGGTATCGTATCCAGTAAAGCCCCGCCGTAATACACTCTTATTCTTTTTGTACCCCATTGTTCCAAATAATAACTTATGAGAATATCATCCTTCCCATCATTGTTAACATCCATCGCTTTAATATCTGCTGCTTCTACACGTCCGGTGTTAATTATAAACTTTGCCGTCGTGTCCATTGGATTTCCGCCAAAGAATATGAGTGCTTTCCCTTCGTTGCAATCATACAGCAGTATATCATCATAACCGTCGCTGTTCTGGTCACCTAAGTAGGTTACTCCAGTCGGCTTTATGGTTAAATATTTTTTAAACAGTGTGTCTTCTCCCTGGGAGTAGAGTAAAGGAGAAAGTAGGATAAGAAATGTTAGAAATTTTTTCATTGTAAGTCTATAATGCGGTTACGCCAAGTTATCCGAAAATATTTCTAAAGTAAAGTCGTGAAATGAACTAACGTGCTCTGCGCCTATAATAAATTTAGTTTGTTGTGCAAATACAGAAAGTGTAGATAATACTGCAAGAAGGAAAATAAATTTTTTCATCTGATATTCATTTCTTATTGCCATTAAACGATTATTATTTTACATAAAGCATTTTGATTTGAGGTGAATTACTATCTTTAATTTTTAATTGACATATATAAACACCACTAGAAAGATGATATTTACTTGCATCGAATTCTATCGTATACTTCCCTGCTTGCTTTTCTTCATCGTTTAATAATGTTGTTATCTCTCGACCGAGAGTGTCGTAAATTTTAAGTGTTACATAGTTTTTATTTGATAGCTGATAACTGATAACTGTTGAGGGATTGAATGGGTTTGGATAATTTTGATTTAATGTAAATTCAGTTGGAACCTTCTCATTACTCTCATTTATTCCAGTAATTATTTTAGGGTCGCCAAGAAATATTAACAAATAACCATTGCCCAATTGAGAATGAGGATTTGCACTAACGACAAAATCCTTAACTCCATCTCCATTTTGGTCACCACAATTGATAGCTTGCGTGGGGAACTCACTTGCTGCTTCAAGTAAACCCCTCAGACCATAAGGATTATGATTGTTTAAATGTGGTCCTCCCAAATGAAAACTAAACGATTTATAAGATGCATGTGACAAAAGAAAATCACTATACCCGTCGTTGTTAACGTCCCCTATTTCGTAACAGACTCCGCCAACGACAATATTGGGATTTGTCGTATCCGGACGAGTAATGTAAAAGGAAGGTATTGTATCAATCCCATTCGCAGAACCGAAATGGACATGATTGGTTGAATCTTTAAAAAATTCACTAATAACTATATCCGAAATTCCATCTCCATTCAGGTCTGCTAATGAAAAAAACCTGCTGAACCAACCGTAAGAATATGGGTAAGAATCTTTTAACTGTGTTCCATATTTTACAGTTTCGCCGTTTTCAACAAAACCAAAGTTTTTGCTGCCAAGATAAATATATAATACATCTAAACTATCTTTTGAACCTGGTGGAATTGTTCGTACTGTTGCACTTAATAGTAAATCAGAATATCCATCACTATTAATATCCCCTACATGAAAAATATTTCCATAAAATGAAATGGGAGGTTTTCCCTGTACATAACTTCTTCCACGAACCGTAAAGGTTGCAGTATCAGGTGGTATAACATTCCCCATAAACACGTAAACCACACCAACAAGATCTGGCAGAGCATCAAGTGAATTAATTACAATATCCATTTTGCCGTCTTTATTAAAATCACCACACTCAACTCCCGGTCTGC
>CAYHFN010000146.1:0-2070 GCA_964355925.1 uncultured Chitinophagaceae bacterium | reverse complement strand
CCAGATTGCTGTCTGCACAGATGATATCGATCTTTGTTTTTGGTAGAAAGTTGATTGTGTATTCTGAGCCGCGATAGATCTCGCTGTGTCCCATTTGTCTGCCGTATCCTTTTACTTCGGTTACGGTCAATCCTCTAAAACCGGCTTCCTGAAGTGCTTCGCGCACCTCATCCAGTTTATGGGGACGAATGATTGCTTCAATTTTTTTCATATTGCCTCGTGTAAAAAAATGATTAAATAATAATTTTATATACTGTTAATATAACCATTACTTGCTCAATAATAAAAACCCATTTAGAGATAAATTAATGCAATGATTTAATATAAAATAATTACTATTGAGAGAAACGGTTATGAATTTTCATATCCCTTAATACCCATTTCAGGAATATCTAATCCTTCAACTTCATCTTTTGCGGAAACTCTATTTCCGATAATTTTGTCTGTCAATTTGAAGAAACCGTACATTACCGGAAAAACAAAAACGATGCAGGTTACACTGCCGATTACTTGTGCAAAAAATTGACTTGAATCTCCATAAAATAATCCACGAACTGTTCCCGTTACACCATTCCAACCATCTCCGTATGTTCCATCGGCAAACAATCCAAGAGCTAACACTCCCCACAATCCGTTCACACCGTGAACCGCAACAGCTCCAACCGGATCATCGATCCGAAGTTTTTGATCGATGAAAAATACTGCAACAATAACCAATATGCCGGAAATTGAACCAATCAGTACTGCAATCGGAGCAGTAACAAATGCGCACGGTGCTGTGATTGCGACAAGTCCTGCTAGCATACCGTTTGCCATCATGCTTGGATCAGGTTTTTTATATCGTATCCACATATACACTGTAGCGGAAAGCGCGCCTGCTGCTGAAGCTAACATTGTATTAACGGCCGCTACTGCAATGCGAAGATCATTTCCAGCCAACGAAGAACCGGCGTTAAAGCCAAACCAACCGAATGCCAGAATAAATGTTCCAATAAGTGCCATCGGAAGATTATGTCCGGGAATAGCATTTACAGTACCGTCCTTGTTGTATTTTCCAATTCGAGGGCCAAGAACAATTGCGCCGGCAAGAGCACTGACACCGCCGACCAAATGAACGACCGATGATCCTGCAAAATCAACATGACCATGACCAAGACCAAAATTTTGTCCAAGCATTGCTAACCAGCCGCCGCCCCAAACCCAGTTACCATAAAGTGGATAGACTATCATGGAAATGAAAAATGCGAATGCCATGAATGAACTAAATTTCCACCGTTCTGCCATCGATCCCGTCGGTATGGTTGCTGTCGTATCCATAAATACCATTTGGAACAAGAAGAGCGTAAAAACGCCGACATCATAAACAGTATTGTTTAGAAAAAAACCATTTGTTCCAAATAATCCGAACGTTTTTCCCATCAATTGTACAGTGAATTCTCCTCCCAAACCAGGTGTTCCACCTAATGCACTAACGGCGCCGACACCCCCAAACATAATTGCAAAACCACAGATCCAAAATCCGAGCATACCGACAGCATACACAAGAAAATTCATTCCCATCGTATGTGCCACATTCTTTGCTCGGGTGAATCCGGTCTCAACCATTGCGAATCCGGCTTGCATGAACATTACAAGAAAACCGGCAATAAGCGTCCAGACAAAATTCAATGCAATCCGTGAATGACCAACCGCATCCGCAACCTCAGCAAGAGTAGGTTCTCCCGGTTTTGCTGCCGGAACATCTGCAATTGTTCCGGTCTTTGCTCCCGATGGATCGGGTTCACCTGCAAATAAAATGGTCGATGTGAAAATAAACATCATCGCGAGTCCGTTAAACAACAGCAGCAACTTCTTTTTTCCAAACAGTTTCATAATTCGTTCCTTATTAATTATGTGTATAAATAGTAGTTGTTAAAATAAAACTATTGCGCCTAGAGTGAGAGTCAATTGCGATTTTTCTGTGCCAGGTGTTGACTTGCCATCAAAGAATACCTTGTCCGACATATCGTTTCTTGCCTCACCTCGTAAAATTAAATTATCGTATGGTCTATATTCATACGTCGCAGTTAT
>CAYHFN010000145.1:0-2114 GCA_964355925.1 uncultured Chitinophagaceae bacterium | reverse complement strand
GGAATATCCGGTACGATAAAAAAGCAAGATCAAAAACATTTTACCGCGAAGACGCTAAGAAGAGCAATTTAAAATAGAAGATCAAGATCAAAGGCAATTACCACGAATGTCAAAAGAGTAAGATCAAAAACATTCACCGCGAAGAAGAGCGGAAGTGCGATTATTAATTGAAAATCAAAGGTAAAAGATGGGAGTATTTTGAGAAACCTCCTCAATCTATCCGAGAGAGAGTCGATGAATCGGATGTACACAATATGGAAATCGTATCGAATGGCAACAACAAGACGGCATGCGCATTATTGTATGTGCACAAACTGTTCCAATTGTTTTTTATTTCGTATGCGGGAGAATGTAGAAGTTGGAATTTCCAAACGAATAGTCGGTTCTGGTATTGGCTTGCGTTGTTCTACCATCATCTCTAACAATGCTTCTTTCACGCCATGTAATTCATTGAGTGCTTTTTTTTGAGTTTCGCCGTATCCTTTGCACCCTGTAAGAAGAGGAATAGAGGCACAATAGAGGCCGTCTTCCATTCGTTCAATGGTTATTGGATACTCAAGAGAACGATAATAATTACGATTTTTTTTCATTGTTGATTTCCAGTTCTTGTAATGCTTTAATAACATCATTTACTTGATAAAGTTTTACAGAATCATTTTTACCGTGCGAAACAAGTACGATATTTTGGATAAGTCTTGGATGGCTGAAAACACGATGGCTTGTTCCTTTTTTGGAACGGCGTACGGTAAAACCAAGTTGCAATAATATCTTTTCAAGTTCTTTGAAACGGACGTTGTTTTTGCGGCGTTTCAGGTCTTCTAAGAGTTGTTGTATCGTATCCACAAAGGTAATGTACGCTTGTAGAATGTCAATTTCAAGTTTCTTGACCAGCTGTTGTTGGAAATCGGAACATCCATGGTATCCTCCTGTTGATATATGGTAAAACAGGATGGATTAATGTAATTCAGTGGTGGTTGTTACTTCCCCCGATGACAATGTTTTTGAGAAAATATTTCCCAATTGGAGAGATGCGGTGAACAGGTTTATTAAAGAATATCCTATGGTTTAAGAAATACCCACAAATCCTAAAAAGATATTTAAACCTTCTTTGAGTTTATCTTATTTTTCTCATGTTTTAATGGAATAAAGCGCAGGCATACTATCTTGTAAGTGAGCGTCCCTACGTAGTCGTGAAAGGAGGGTATTGCCGTTCTTGTTTCAGATTTTTTTTCCGTATTGACAGATGTGCTTCGTAATCTTCAGGCAAAACGATTCACTGTCCCTACCCGTTTGAACCAATTTTACCTTATCAGTGGAGATGCTCTTTAACGTTCGAAGTTATCACATTTGATGCGACAGAACACCCCCCAAAGATGCCACGTTTAAAATACGTCATCATTCGTCTTCTCTTTTTTCTTCTTCGATAATAAATCTTACCCCCCTACTACCATTTCAGCAATGATATCAACTTGAATCATCTCGTTCATCCTACGATCTGAAAATAATTTAAAATATATCGTCAAAACGCTTGACTTCTCCTGACTTGGGTATTATGTTCAACACAGGTAGTATAGAAAAGTACTTTTCAAGGAACAAAATACCGCAGGCGATAATATCTCTCAATTGCGCAAGCAAAAATTCAAAGACATATTGAAAGATTTTATCCGGAGCGTAGAAAATAAATAAAGGCATATAGATGCATGTCGAAGCATGTCGAAGCATGTCGAAGCATATCGAAGCATATCGAAGCAAATCGAAGCAAATAGCGTCATATCAATATGCAAAAATAAAAAATAATATTGAAAAAGTACTTGACTTGGTACAACTTGGGTATTACATTCACACTAATGAGTCAAAAAATCATTTTTTATGAAGTAAATATCGCAGATTCAAATTTACCACACTGCGCGCGTAAGAATTCAACAGGCTAGACTATGAAACCAATATTTAAAAATATCATCCCGATTACAGTTGAGAGCATTTCCACTGAGCAAAAGGGGAAGGCACTCAGAGCTCTTGATAGAATTAAAAAACTGGCTCGCCAGACAGAAACGCTACAATTTATTTTGGTCACTTTTTATCCAAACGGCAATATGTTATTTTCAGAATCCAAT
>CAYHFN010000144.1:0-2120 GCA_964355925.1 uncultured Chitinophagaceae bacterium | reverse complement strand
GGATCCACGTACCGATAACTGAATTTGAAAAACTATCGGTGGATCTCGAACTGCGACCCGAGGAACTAACAGTTGCGGATTTCGTCACACTAAGCGATGAATTAATAGAATTTGCACCTCAAATATTAAATATATAGACGGAGGAATCCGATGACTGAAGAAATATATACACCACAGGAACTCATTGAGGTTGATGATGAATTGATGGACGATCTCCGCGATCTTATCCAATCAAAATCAGATTTCCTTATCAAGAATATCCTCAACGATCTTTATCCTACAGATATTGCGCACATCATCAGCCGACTTGAATTTGAAGAGGGTGATTATCTTTTCTCGCTGCTTACAACAGAAGAGCAAGGGCAAGTGATCGTAGAGTTGGACGATGATCATCGCGAACATTTTCTTGATACATTAAAAAGTCAGCAGATCACCGATATTGTTGAAGAACTTCCTTCCGATGAAGCGACCGATATCGTGTCTGAACTTTCTGAAGAAAAAGCGGAAGCGGTACTGGATGAATTGAGTGTTGAAGATTCTCAAGAGTTGAAAGAACTTC
This sequence comes from uncultured Chitinophagaceae bacterium, assembly GCA_964355925.1. Taxonomy (GTDB): domain Bacteria; phylum Bacteroidota; class Ignavibacteria; order UBA10030; family UBA8401; genus UBA8401. Next base: position 1,561 of record CAYHFN010000144.1, on the reverse strand, counting down.
TGCAATACGACGAGAATACCGCCGGCGGATTGATGCAGAAAGAGATCATAACTGTACAACAAAAAGATACAGTGAAGAAAGCAATTCAGGCTGTACGACGCGCTGCAAAAGAACAAGAAAACCAGCATCTCTATTTTGTCTATGTTGTCGACGGAGAAGATAAATTAGTCGGCGCAATGTCGGTTTCCAATTTAATCTTGTTATCTCCGGCGCGACGCATTTACAAAGTAATGAATTCCGATGTTATCACCGTTACCACCAATATCGATCAGGAAGAAGTAGCAAATATTTTTAAGAAATATAATCTTGTTTCTCTTCCGGTCACGGATTTCGCAGGAAGATTAGTAGGCGTTATTACTGTAGATGACGTTGTAGACGTAATTGAAGAAGAAGCATCAGAAGATATTTTACGTCTGGCTGGTGTGGGCGAAGATGAAAATGTTACCACTCCACCATTCACAGCCGCAAAACGAAGATTACCGTGGCTATATGTAAATTTAATTACTGCATTTTTGGCATCCATGGTTGTTGGATTATTTCAGCATACCATTGAACAAGTTGTTATTCTCGCTGCGTTGATGCCGATTGTTGCCGGCATGGGTGGAAATGCAGCAACACAAACAATCACCGTTGTAGTCCGTGGAATAGCGCTTGCCGAAGTAACTATGGAAAACAGAATAAAAATCCTATACAAAGAGATGCAGATCGGTCTGTTAAACGGTCTTACCAATGGAATTCTGACAGGGGTTATCATTGCTATTTCAACCGGCAAAGCAATGCTCGGAGTTGTTATCTGCCTTGCGATGATTACCAATATGTTTGTTGCGGGAACCATGGGAACATTAATTCCCCTGACATTAAAGTGGTTAAAGATCGATCCTGCACTTGCTTCGGCGGTAATAGTAACAACATTTACTGATGTCTTTGGATTCTTTTCGTTCCTCGGTTTAGCAACTCTTTTTATTTCTCTGCTAACGTAGTATTTTAATGAAAAAAATCTCTTTCATACGGTCTTCGGATTTTGTCACTATTATATTCATTGTTGCATTATGCATTGTTGAAATAATATTTTCTTCTCTAATTCCCCAATGGTTTTTCTTCGTGTCATTGAATATATCGTTGATCGTTGCGATCATACTTTGCTCACGGTATGTTCACATCAAACAAAACAAGAGCAATTCAATTGTCGCATTCTTCCGTGATTGGTATCTTATTCCCTGCATTCTCTTGATCTATGCTCAAACTTCCTCTATCAATCACGCAATTCATCAGCGCGATTACGATGATATCCTGATCGCTGCCGATCGTTTTATTTTCCATGGAGATCCTACTCAATGGATATATCAATTCTCGCATCCATTAGTAACGGAAATATTACAGATCGCATATTCATCGTACTATCTTTTCTTTGTTGCCTTATTTTTTGAACTGTACCGAAGAGAAAATCGAGATGATTTTAATTCCGGAGCGATGCTGATCGTGTACGGATTTTATCTTTCCTACATCGGCTATTTGCTGCTTCCGGCTGTAGGGCCGCGATTTACACTTCATAATTTTTTCT
>CAYHFN010000143.1:0-2133 GCA_964355925.1 uncultured Chitinophagaceae bacterium | reverse complement strand
TCACCTGAGACCACTCAAGCCGATGTGGACTATCATACAAAGGTATTTAGGGAAGCAGTGATGACGTTAGTTTAATTTGCAAAGGAACAGCATGAAAAAATTAACTATTTTATTGATCGTAATGTTTGTTTTTTCCGCATGTTCGCCTGCAACGACAATTCCAGAAGTAACGATTTCACCTACAAATACAGTGACATTATCTCCAACTGCAACTAAAACACTCCAGCCAACTGTTGTGCTAACACCAACTTTATCTCCTGATCTAAATAAGTATGAATGTGCAGATAATGTTGCTAAGGAAGATTGCGATTTTATCAAAGAAGGAGTTCGAATCTCCAGATATTCTTTTTTGAATATTTTTGGTAGGGACCTTAAGGAAGGTGTTAAATTTTTAATCATAAACGACCCCTTAGATCTGCGTTATGCTGAAGGCGGCACGGCTGGTGTATATATTGTTCCTAATGAGGGCGAACCTTTTGTTTGGATCAATACCGGTCATTGGAGATGGACAGAATTCTTAGCCCCGGAATATCGGTACGAGCGTGTCATGTTGGTCGCTCATGAATTCTTTCATGCATGGCAGTGGCAACATGGTTGTGCAACTCATAACATTCCATCCGAAGCAACTTCATTTTTGAATGAAGGATACGCTCGCTATGTTGATAAGATTGCTGCAGTTGTCGATTTGAGTGACTATAGGTTTAGTGACGAATTTGCACTTAGTTTTTGGCAGGCACATGAATGGGATGAAAATGCCTGGTTTTACGACGGAGATGTTACGTTAGTAGTGGTTAAACATCTTGTTGAACAGTTCGGTATCAAGTCATACCTGAAATTTTGCGATGCTGCCAGTCAGGGTATGCCGCCAAACGATGCTTTTCAATCAGCTTATGGGATACCGATTTTTAATTTCCGTGCAAAAATTAAAGATCAAGTTTTGGGTTCTTTAAAAGACTGTACTGTTGCCGCATGCGGAGCCGGTGTGGATAACTACAGTGATAAATACAAACTGGGGCATCTGCTTGATCGAAGTAGATCAACCCCAAACCTGATTGTTAAGTTTGTAGATCAAAATAATGAGCCAGTCATTCTTTCGCATGTAAGCATGTTAAAGCAAAACGTAGGCACAACGGGTGAGTATGCCCAGCCCTTTATTGTTCCTGGTGCTTTTTCGCAGGCGATGCTCCCAGGGCGATATTCCTTTTTCTTTTGCGAACCTGGCTATCCTACTGATCAAAACGATGGAAAATGCCAATATCATGAAACAGATTGGTTTGACGTTTCGAGCGATCAGGCTACTGAAGTTACTTTTCAACTGCCCCTTCCCATTAAAAATCCAAATCTTTCGCCTCCGAACCTTTTAGTGAAATTTCTCGACAAGGATGGAAACCCTCTTCCAAATCTTGATCTTCAAATATGCTCCTATGAATCACCTGTTAAAATATGCAGTCAAGGCTTTAGTTTCCCCGACCGAAAAACTGATGCGAATGGTGTTTTTCAAGATTCCGTAAGAAGTGGAAAATACCTAATACGAATCCTTTTGGGTGGTGTAGAATTTAATACTGAAGTGCGGGATTTAATAGTTAATGAATCTGGCATCACTAAGGCTGTTTACCAATTTCCAATTCCAAATCTAATTGTTAAGTTTACCGATGCTAATGGGAACCTTATTCCAGATCACGGGTTTGTTTTATGCAAAGTAGTTGAAAGTGTTGGTGATTGCAACTCATCTTCGTATAACCAAGGCAGGTGGGGCTCCACAAGTGAAAAAGGAATCTTTGAAGCATTAGTAGAGCCAGGGGATTATTATATTCTCACGTGTAAAATTGACTGTTCTGGTTATCCTTTTGACTATACAATCAAAGACGTTATTGTTACCAGCCCGACAGAGGTTACAACAGTAGAATATCAATTGAATAAATGATAGTGTAGATAATAATACCAATTTGCAAACTTTTTGAAAACGGAAGTGAATATAATCCTATTCACAGGAGTAAATAATGGCTGAATATAAACCTCAGGTTTGGCGTATCAATGTGCGTGAGCAAACACTGAAACAAGGTCCCATTCCCCAAACATGGCAGCGCCTCGGCGGGCGCGGACTGCTCGCGCGAATCCTCGTAGATGAAGTGG
>CAYHFN010000142.1:0-2247 GCA_964355925.1 uncultured Chitinophagaceae bacterium | reverse complement strand
GATATCTTAAAGCAACACTCACCACATTTTAGTTTTGAATTTTTTCCACCGAAAACGGAAGAAACTTCAAAGTCACTTTTTGAATCGATCAAAGAACTGACACCGCTAAAGCCGTCGTATGTGAGTGTAACCTATGGCGCAGGTGGTTCTACGCGTCAGTTGACGCACGACCTTATTGTGCGTTTACAAAAAGAATCTCAGTTGACCATCGTATCGCATTTAACGTGTGTTGGGGCGAGTAAAGATGAGATAAAAGCGATCTTGACAAAGTATAATGAAAGTGGGATTCAAAATATTATGGCGCTTCGCGGCGATCCGCCAAAAGGTGAAACGCAATTCGTTCAGACACAAAATGGATTTGCATACGCTGCGGAGCTTGTTGCGTTCATAAAAAAACATTTCCCCAATATGGGAGTTGGTGTCGCAGGTTTTCCGGACGGACATCCCGCAACTCCAAATCGATTGAAAGAAATTGACAATTTAAAAGCAAAGGTCGATGCCGGCGCGGATTATATCTGCACACAGTTATTCTTTGAAAATCGGGACTTCTATGATTTTTGTGAACGATGTGAGATTGCCGGAATTAAAGTTCCCATCATTGCGGGTATTATGCCCGTGACATCCCGCAAAGGTTTTGTGCGAATGGCCGAACTTGCACTCGGTGTACGGTTTCCTGCAAAACTGATTCGCGCTCTTTCCCGCGCGGAAGATGATGATTATGTTGAGAAGGTCGGGATCCATTGGGCGACGGAACAAGTCCGCGATCTTATCGACCGTAATGTTGCAGGAATTCATCTCTACACGCTCAATCGTTCGAAGCCAACAATTAAGATCTATGATGCACTTGGTATTAAAGATTCTGAAAGCTTGCGAAGAGCACCGATTCAATTGTAAAATTATAGAATGAGAATACGTTATTGAAAAATTCCATGCAATCTTCAACTGATGTTTCCAACGAAATAGTAAATGTTTGCCGCAGAGTTGCTGTAAAAGGATTTGTCGCCGCAACCGATGGAAATATTAGTGTGCGACTGCCAAACGGTAACATTCTTGCAACACCGACTTCGCTGAATAAAGGTTTTGTACAGAAAGAGGATCTCGTCGAATTATCATTGGATGGAAGACAGATCAGCGGAAAAAGAAAACCATCAACCGAAATGAAGATGCATCTCTTCATCTATGAACAACGAAAAGATGTGAATGCCGTCGTCCATTGTCATCCGATCTACGCCACAGGGTTTGCCGCAGCAGGAATTCCGTTGAAGGAGAATATTTTTCCGGAAATGATCGTTGGGTTTGGAACTATTCCGATCGCAGCGTATGCAACACCATCAACGGAAGAAGTTGGAGAATCGCTTCGCCCGTTTGTTGCATCGAGCGATGCAATCTTACTTGCCAATCATGGCGTAGTGACATTCGGAGGCGATGTGTGGGATGCGTATTTCAAAATGGAAAAAGTGGAACATATTGCTCAAACTTTATTTGTGGCACATTCGTTAGGCGGAGCCAAACAATTAAGTAATGAACAAGTCTTACAATTGAAAGTGTTATCAAAAACAGTGTACGGGAAATAATAGCTATGAAAAAAATATTCTTTCTTTTGATGATAACATCATTGTTGTTCGGACAATCTAATGCTTCATTTCCAAAATCAAAAACTGACAACATCCTTACCAAAAAACTACGGGAACTTGTAAAAAATTTCAAAGGTGATGTTGGTATTTATGTTCGTCATATCAGAACAGGAAAGACAGTTGAGATCAATGCCGATACACTTTTCCCAACTGCAAGCATGGTGAAAGTTCCAATAATGATCGGAATTATGGACAAAGTTGAAAAAGGTGTGTTGAAATACGATTCATTGCTGATGTATCGTGATTCGTTATTATATCCCGGTGAAGATATTGTTGGAACATTAAAAGATTCCGGGAGGATTTCACTTAGCAAAAATGTTATGCTGATGATTACAACCAGCGATAATACTGCCTCATTATGGAATCAATTAATGGCTGGAACCGGAACGCGGATCAATGAGATTATGGAACAGAATGGTTTTACGGTCACTCGTGTTAATTCTCGAACACCAGGTCGCGAGGAAATGCGTTCACTGTATGGATGGGGAGTAACAACACCGCGAGAGATGGCAGAACTTGTTGCAAAAATTCGTGAAGGAAAAATCATTTCGCCATGGGCAAGTGAACGTATGTATCGAAATCTTGCACGGATCTATTGGGATGGTGAGGCATT
>CAYHFN010000141.1:0-2268 GCA_964355925.1 uncultured Chitinophagaceae bacterium | reverse complement strand
TACAAAGGGTGTAAATAATAGTGGACAATTAAAAGATTGATCATCAAAATCTATAAATGATAAATGCTTTAAATATATTTCGTAGGACACCATATCTAACAAACGACCCTGGATTGAGAATATCCACCGCAAAATATATAAGTGGTGTACTAACCAACCAATACCAATTATTTGTAAAAATATAAAAGACAAATAGAAAAAGAATAATGGCATAAGGGGAAAATGTTAATATCCGAGAAATGAGCTTCAACAAAAATGGAGAATTACTATTATACATTGCCCATTGACGAGCTACGCCTCTATCTACACCAAGTTGAATTTCGTTTGTGTGATATGCACTCAATAATTCAACAGAAGTTTTATACGGAAAATATTTTAATTTTGAAACCGATGTGGTATAATTTATTGATTCATCCATATTTAGTCTTTCCCCTATTGTAACAACTTTGCGAATTTAGGCGTTCTACCGAACTGGGGTCAACTGCTTTGCAAAGCTCAAGTGAATTGTTTATGTTTTTTCTTTTCAAGAAGATAGGTAAGTCCGAATCCAACATCAATATTGATAGCCTTACTTTGCCACACTTTCTGAAAGTGACAGACGTATTTGTCCGCAATCCAATAGGCTAAAAGAAAGGCTCACGCCCTTCTTTCCTACCTACATCAGATAGGCGATAGCTTTTGTTTCGAGGTCGTGTCGGAGGGTTTTGAGACGGGAATTATTGAGGTGATTTCGTTCTTTAATTTCGTTTGCATTGTATCCAGCACTCAGATCTTCAAGAATCGTTTTCTCTTGATCGGATAACGAACTCAAGAAATCATTCGTGATCGCGAAGTCAATCGGAGTTGTGTATGTGTTGAGCACGACATCACCAATGGTCTGATTGTTTTCTTTCGACTTTGGTTGGTCGAGATACACTCGTTCAGGTTTATTCCATGCATCCTTCTGACTCTTGCCAACCTCGCCCACCGGAAATGCAGATCGAAATTTAATTTCACGATTCCTGTAATACATATGCGAGACCAAAAGCCCCGGCGTAGAACGCTCTGCAAGCCTTACGCTTTCCTTCCAAGCCATCGAAATTAATTCGGATCTTTGTAGCGGATCTCTCGTCAAAATTTCCGAACGGTGCCAGAGATGATTATAAAGTTGCTGGGTCATAGTTCCTCCTGTGAATGGATGTGAGTATAGACTTTCGTGATATGTTCTTATGCCCGAATATCACGCACATCTGTTCATCAAAGAGTAAACGGTCTCTCTCCTTCCTCGCTCAACCGTTCACCTAATCTTATACCTCGTTATAAATGGTATAAGAAAAAGATCGAGCAAATATAATTGGTACAGATTATTCAGGAAGGAACTGTATGGGAAATATTGTAAAGGTGATCATCACCATAATCGTAACGATCTGTAAACGGAGGGCTAAATGATACTCGATTCAAAAGTAAGTAAAGTTCTGGACATCATTGAGACGGTCATTAAGACCATCAAGACGGCGCCAGAGGAACCAACCACGGACGAAGAGAAAGATGAAATGCTTGCTGAATTTGTGAGGTTAGGAACGGTTCTGGTCATCCAGAAAGCGAGGAACGCATAGACAGATCGCCCCAGTGTATGCTGGGGTGATTTTTTTCCGTTACGGGTACATGCAATCGTTTAAACTTGCGATTTAAAGTACGATAATTGTCTAGCCATGCCATTCACCGTTTATGGATGACCGAGTCTTGTGGGGCAAATTTAAAAGGAATTTGGGGTTCAGAATGAAGTAAATCTATTGATGATTTTGGGGATACTTGGGAACTGTGTGATAAATGTCTTTCCGTTTACGATGTTCCATTTGATTGCCATAACTACACCATCAACTTTGTCACTTTATCATTTTGCAATTCCCTATAGGGTTTGACAAGATGACAACTTGGTATTTTGTCTATGACACAATTTGCAACAAAATGATAAGATGATAACATCGACTTTGTCATCTTGCAGAATCTCTAAGGGTGTTGATAAGATGACAATATTGAACTTTATCATGTTGTCAAATGACAAGATGATGACAAAGTGATAAGATGATAAAATGGTTTTCTCATCTTGCGGATTCTATAAGGAGTGTGATAAGATGACAAAGTGTGAATTTGTCATCTTGCAAGATCTGTAGTGGTTTGACAAGATGATAATTTCAATTTAAAAGAAATTCAGGAAAGAAAGACGATACACTATTTTGATTTCAGATTTGACTTTAATTTAATTTTTTATAATTTATAGTTGTAGCG
>CAYHFN010000140.1:0-2300 GCA_964355925.1 uncultured Chitinophagaceae bacterium | reverse complement strand
GTGAACAGTGCCATACTGAAACACCGCACTCCAATAGTGTCATCAACGAACATACTTTAAAAGTTGCTTGTCAGACGTGTCACATCCCGGAATACGCAAAAGTGAATTCAACAAAACTTTCATGGGATTGGTCCACGGCAGGAAAATTGAAGAACGGTGAACCATATGAAACATTTGATTCACTTGGGAATATCACGTATGCCTCCATTAAAGGAACTTTTGCATGGGGTCGAAATGTACAGCCGGAATATATCTGGTTCAACGGAACAGCATCGCATTATCTTACCGGCGATACGATCGGTGCAGATTCTCCAATCCAAATGAATACACTTCATGGAAGTTATGATGATCCGGATTCCAAGATCATTCCTGTAAAAGTTCATCGTGCTATTCAGCCATATGATCCCATCAACAAATTCGTAGTACAGCCAAAGACGTATGCCAATAAAAAAGGTGAAGGTGGTTTCTGGAAAGATTTTAACTGGAATTCATCCATTCAACATGGAATGGATTACGTCGGACTTCCATACAGCGGACAATATACATTTGCAAAAACTGAAATGTATTGGCCGATCAATCACATGGTCTCTCCAAAAGCGAAAACCGTTCAATGTAATGAATGCCATACTCAAAAGAACAGCAGAATTGCCAATCTGAAAGACTTTTATATTCCCGGGCGAGATCAAAATGCAGCGGTAGAAATGTTTGGCTTTGGGACGATCATTCTTTCGTTAATTGGAGTGAGTGTTCATGCAGTAGTTCGAATAATTTCAAAAAAGAAAATTTAATATAAAACTCACCAATTCCAATATTGATTTGGTGAGTCTAAATAAGGAACAGTATGAAAAAAATATTAGTCTACAGTCGCTTTAACCGTTTCTGGCATTGGATGCAGTCGATGCTGATCTTCTTTCTTGCATTAACAGGATTTGAAATTCATGGATCGCTTAATTTTTTCGGTTTTGAGCAGGCTGTGACGTTTCACAATACCGCAGCAATTATGTTCCTTGTATTGATCGGACTTGCGATCTTTTGGCATTTTACCACCGGCGAATGGAGACAATATCTTCCAACACGCGAGCATTTACGTGCACAGGTAGAGTATTATATCACCGGAATTTTTCGCAATGCCCCACACCCTACAAAAAAAACTGCTTTAACAAAATTAAATCCGTTACAACGGCTGGTCTACCTTGCATTAAAGATTCTTGTAATTCCGGTCATGGTCTTTTCCGGATTGCTGTATATGTTCTATCGCTATCCCCAATCAGCCGGAATTCAAAGCCTGAACATCGAAAGTTTGGGATCAATTGCAATTCTGCACACTGCTGGAGCGTTCGTTCTGATTTCATTTATTATCGCGCATATTTACTTAATAACTACAGGGCATTCGCCCACATCGAATTTGAAAGCAATGATCACCGGATACGAAGTAATAGAGGTTGAAAAAACCATATCCTCGGAAAATATTATAGAGGTAACAAAATGAAAACAACATACATGAATCCATACCTCGCAGGTTTTTTGCTCGGTTTAACATTGCTAGCCACGATTGTTATTACAGGACGGGGACTTGGAGCAAGCGGTGCAATAAAAAGTGCGGTTGTTGCAACGGTGAGTACAATTTCTCCAACCCATGCACACGAATCAACGTTTTATTCCGAGAATCTCAAATCATTGCATGACAATCCTTTAAAAGCATGGCTCGTATTTGAAGTGCTCGGCGTGATCATCGGCGGATTTCTTTCCGGCGTCGTATCAGATCGATTGAATTTCGTCACAGAACGCGGACCACGTATCACTAATACAATGCGCCTCGGCTTAGCATTGATCGGCGGATTGCTTTTCGGCATGGGAGCACAATTCGCCAGAGGCTGTACCAGCGGCGCAGCATTAAGCGGAATGGCAGTCCTCTCCACCGGAGGCATAATTACAATGATGGCAATCTTCGGAACCGGATATGCAGTTGCATACTTCTTTAGAAAGCTTTGGATATAGACTCTATCACTTTTGACTTTTAATTTTAGACTTTTACTTTGAGGTTCTTATGTTCCCATTAGTTCCAAATCTTATCAGCGATGAACTGAATCTTATCGTTGCCTTGGTCATCGGCATAGCATTCGGATTCATTCTCGAGCAAGCCGGCTTCTCGTCTTCAAAAAAACTTGCCGGCGTTTTTTATGGTTATGATTTTACCGTGCTTCGCGTGTTCTTTACTGCCGGAGTCACTGCCATGAGCGGAGTAATCATTCTCGGCTACTTAGGCTGGCTCGATATTGATTTTGTCTATATCAATCCAA
>CAYHFN010000139.1:0-2385 GCA_964355925.1 uncultured Chitinophagaceae bacterium | reverse complement strand
TGCGCCGTCCTGGAAGTTTTGACTTAAATATTGGCAATACATAATCTGTGTTATGCGGCATGATGTTGTTCGTTATTCAAATGTGACGACAATCCGTTTTGTAAATCTTGCAAAGCTGTTACCGTTTCTGCGCGTCTTTTTGGCTTGTCATCTTTTTCGATGATGCCTTCAATGTGGCTTTGTTTTGATTGCAAAGCATTACTGAGTTGAGTCCACACTTCACGTGGGACGTTATCCCAATACGCATAAATTAGATTATTCATGAGGAGCAGTTGTTTGAGCAAGAATTTTTCCGGTAAAGGATTGCATTTGTTGGAAATAATATTGATAAACCTGCGGACAGCTTTTTCGTGTAAGCCCTTGCCATCATATTTCCAGTTAAACGGGTGAGCCAGTAAGGTGTTCCAGATATCAAGAAAATTACGTATCGTTTCGATTAAGTCCTCTGCGGATTTATATGATTCCTTCAGGCATTTTTGATTGAGTATGCCAAACCAAATTTCTACCAAATTCAACCATGAACCATGAAAAGGCGTGAAATGAATAATAATTCGTTTTTTTCCGGATTGTAACCAATCACGGCGTTCTTGTGCCGTTTCTAAATGAGGATATTCCACATCGCTCAGCTTAGCTACCAGCGTTACAAAGGCTTCATTGCAGTGCGACGACAGATTGTCCACGACGTAGTCAATTTGCACATCCGGTGGTTGTGCAGCCACGTGCGATTCAAAAATACGATTGAATGTTGCGCTTTTATGGTCAAAGGCACATTCCGCAGACACCTTTCCTGTTTTGTACTCAAGAAAGGCAAGCACGTCCAATGTCCCATTTCGGTTGTATTCGAATTCTTTTAGCCATTTTTTTTGTTGTTCCGTGGTCATGTTTGGGGCAAGTCGCATGAGAATTTGGATACCAGGGCATTCGTCAAAAAAGAATAAATGTTCAGGTGGCCGGTTATAGAGGTCAAGAAGATGCTGCATCTTAGGGAAAAAATCCGGATCGGTAATTTGCAAAAAATACTTTGTTAAATGCGGCTTAAGGTTGTGCTTCCTGAGAATTCGGTGGATGCTTGAGCGACTGATGGAAATACCAAGGACTTCAGGATGCTTTTTGAGATAACTTTCAGCCCATCGTATTGTCCAGCGGCCACATCCAGACAAAGGAGATGATTGGCAATAAAAACCGATGAGACATAATTGCGCATTATCGGTAAAAATTGCGGGACGTCCGGTGCGTGTCTTATCGTCCAAACTCTTTTCCATTGGATGATTCGACCAACGATAAATCGTGCTGGAGGAACAACCGGTAAATTTTGCAATTGCTGATTTCTCTATGCCGGAGTTGTGAAGCGATACAATCTGAGTTCGCCGGATAATCCGGGAACTCGTAAAACCAGATAGTGGTATCGATCTTGATACTCCGATAAGCAAACGGCTAACACCTGTTTGTACTATTGAATGGAGTTTTTTTTTGATCGTATCAACCAGTTGCGGTAGAGATTTCGCTATCGTTAACAATCGTAATTTATTCGTATGTACTCGTACTGTCCGAGCAGAGACGTTTATATCCGCTTCTTTATTAAGCTCTTGTGCTAAAACAAGACTGGAGGTTGGTTTTCCCGTAACAGCGTGTGCGGCAAATTGCTGAATTAGCAGCACCTCTGCTTCTGGAGTCATTCGGTAGTTCTTTATTTGTCCGCGTTGCTTATTGATCAATCCCAAAACATCCTCTTGGTCAAGCTTTTTCGCCAGTTCTCGGATGTGAGAACTGGTTAGTCCCAAAACCTCACTGACGTCTTTGGATGAAATTAAACCGGAGTTCAGCAGAGAAAGAAAAAGAGTCTTGGCCTGAACGACGTTACCGTGTGCAACTTTAACGTCTGCACCTGTCGGTAAAAACGTAATAACAAAATGATTTTCATCTTTACAAATAGCAACTTTAAGCGCTTGAGTATTGTTCGCCTGTGGCAGGAAAGTTGATTGGCTTTGCCGTCTATCTTCAAGTGCGCCGAGACCATCTCTATTCAAAACACGCAAAGTGGTTTTTACTGATTCCAGCGGCATCTCCAGTACAGAAGCGATTTTGCTTCGCTTTGCACCTAGCAAATACAAGGCGAAGCACAGAATTCTCCTTAAAACAGATGCCCCAAAAATACGTCTTGCCTGTTCAAATCGCTGCTTTGACACTTCTGGAGAAAATTCAAGACTTTGGCAGTATGTCATACGGTGCGCCTCCCCCCTATGTTAAACCCCCTGTGTTACAATAATACCGTTATTATACCACTGCGCAGCCGATTGTCAACCCAATATGGGGGTTTATTGTATCCGAGTACCGCAGATGTCATATCGCCTACCATTGAGTCAAAACTTCCAAGACGGCGCACTA
>CAYHFN010000138.1:0-2432 GCA_964355925.1 uncultured Chitinophagaceae bacterium | reverse complement strand
ATAGCAAATTGTTAAAATTGTGAGCTATGCCTCCGGCTAGCAATACGATACTTTCCCGTTTCTGTGCTTGACGTATTGCTTCTTCTGATTGTTTCCGTTCGGTAATGTCGCGAGCAGAAGCATAAAGATATTTGCGACCTTCGAGTGTAACAGCAATACCATTTATCTCAACATCATAAAATGTTCCATCTTTACGGCGATGTCGTGTTTCGAACGTATTCGGGTGTTCGATTATTTCATTTACCCTATTTATCAATTCTTCTTCAATCCATTGCGCATCCCAAACAGAAACACTGTGATGCAAAATCTCATCGGGCGTATACCCTAACATTTTGTAGAACGTTGGATTCGCTTCTACAAGATTTCCATTTGTATCAAGAATATGAATACCATCACTTGCTGTTTGTAGAATTGTCTGATAACGCAGCAGTAGCAATTTATTAGATTCCTCCGCCCGCTTGCGCTCGGTGATGTCGCTATGGGTGCCGAACATCAGTAACGGTTTGCCGTCACTCGTTCGGGATATCACTTGACCTCGATCGTGAACCCAAACCCATTGACCATTTTTGTGCTTCATTCGGCTATCGAAATCATAATAATTTAATTCACCTGAAAAGTGTTTCTCTAATAGTTCCTCGGATTTCTTTAAGTCATCGGGATGAGCAAACGCTTCCCATGTTTTAATATTTATTGGAGCCAACTCTGCAAGCGAATAGCCGATGATCTGCCCCCACTTCTCGTTGAAAATTGTTTCTCCTGTCTGAACGTTCCATTCCCATGTGCCAACTTGTGTTCCTTCAATGATGTTCTGTAATCGCCATTGTGATTCCCGAACCGCATTTTCCGCATGCTTGCGTGCCTGTTCGGCATACATGCGCTCGGTGATATCTACCGCAGTGACATAGCATTGCTCACTATTCTCTGAAACGATGCCGGTAAGATGAACATACAGTGGTGCGTTATCATTTGTTGTAAGTGCAACATCGCAGCTTCCTTTGATCTTACTGATAAATACTTTTTCGAGAAAGATATTGAAGAGCGGTTTTGTATCATCGGAAACAAAGAAACCAAACCGGCTTTTTATTAAAACCACACGTTCTTTTCCAAGCATTTGCAAACCGGCAAGATTTAGTTCAACAATTTCACCATCTCGTAAAAGTGTAAAATACCCCGATGGTGCAAAATCGTAGAGAGCATTATATTTATACGCCTCAGTTTCTGCCTGCTTTTTTAACGTCAACAGTTCTTCATTCTGCATTTCCCGTTCTTTATTCAGCATTTCCAGTTCTATCTGGTGCACCTCAATTTCGTGAACAAGTTTCAGCATTTCGATTTCAGAAGGTTCCAAAACGGTTTTAGCCGCTTTCTTGTTCAACTGCTCTTCTGCCTTTTGGCGAAGGAGTGTGGCTTTAGATTTCTTGTCGGTATTTTTCATAACAACATCATTTTGATCTATTTAAATAACATCAACCAAGCAGAGATACAAAATATTTGCTTGTTCACTCGCGGATGAATTATTATGGATTTGGGAACTTTATAAATATTTGAAGAACAAAGACGATCTGTAGTGTATTGTAGTGTAGCAATTTTTCATTTAACACAATTGCACCTCCAACTATGTCGAATCGCCTGATTTATATCATATTATTACAAAAGTTTAGTCATTTATAGATTAAAATACCATAGACAATATCTCGCATAATTATCAAAGTTGAGGACTTATTTGTCTTGTTTTGTAAATGGAATTCTTATAGCATTTCCATAATATTTTTGTTCTTTTGAGACCGTAAAAAAGTACTTTCGCATCTTCTTCTGCATCTACATAAAATATTCTACAGCTTTTTTACGTGAGGATTTTTCGGATGGATTTTGAGGCGGGAGTTGTCGAATTGATTTCGTTCCTTAATTTCTTTTGCAGAGTCGCCGGCTGAAAGATCTTCGAGGATCGTTCGTTTTTGATCATTCAGAGATTTCAAAAATCATCCGTGATCGCGTAATCGAGAGGAGTAGTTTTAATCGGCAACAAGAACTCACCAAAATTTATCGGTTTCGAAGGGGAAAGTATTCTTTCATTCGCTCTTGCTAACGCTGAATTGGATGATATTAGAGGAATTGCTAATGAACACTAAAATCTGTCCTGCCGATTACAAATGTAATCGGCATTAGTGTTGGGTTCGTGCCACAGAGAATCAGCAAGACTCACTGCGGCAGTATTTCTTCCACAGTTGACCGTCACCTTGAAGGTGACGGTCAACTTTAGCAAGAGTACTCGTATTAATAATGCTCTACCAACTGTCCGTTTTCAGCAACTGCTTTTTTCGATTTCTGTGCGGCTGTTGTTGTTTTACGAGCAGCTGTTTCTCTCTTCGGTTGTGGTTGACGACTCTGCTGTTCAGATCCGTCGAGATGGAACTTTTCAAGTATTTGCTGCA
>CAYHFN010000137.1:0-2518 GCA_964355925.1 uncultured Chitinophagaceae bacterium | reverse complement strand
CCTATTTGGCATATTATACCAATTCAAATTCGTTTGTGGAATGGATTGGTGATCTGTTCGAGCTCGGTGAAAATAGATTTGTACTGGGAGGGAACAATGATCCGCGGGATAAAACGGCGAACGCAAAGGGAAGAGAGTTTGGATTACGATTGCTGAAGGATGATACTGTGCTGCCGAGTGATGTGTTGTGGGGAGAATAAAGTCACGTAACCTTGACAAGGTTGATAAACTTTACACGGCAGACGCACCTTTCACATAGAATTTCCCAACCACAGCACCTAGAATGGATGTCCAAATAATTCCATAAAAAGTCATGATCCATGAGAGTGCATAAGGATAATCTTTGAACATTAAATGCATAAAGATCATTGCGGGGAAATTGATAAGCACACCGGCATAGATCCCAAATTTCATTCCTCCCTGCATGCCCCCTTCAAAACTACTATACACTTTGTGATAGAACCACGTGAAGACAAATGCCGCAAGAAAATCTCCGATGACATACCATATAGGATTTGTCGTTTGATTCATGATCGACATGTTAACGAAATACATATTTTGAAGTACGTTGCCCATGATCGCAAAATCAAGAGCATTTACTACAACACCGCCAACAAGTCCGGCGATCCAAAAATTTTTTGTCATCATAACACACTCCTGTAAAAAGTGATGAAATCTAACCATACAGCGTTAATTCGGATAGAAAGGTATGAATTCAAGAAATTATTGTCAAGAAGAGTTTTTACAGAATTATAGCCAGTGTTTCTTTTTGAACCACGTATAGATCCCCAACGTGATAATTCCCATGAGTGTAATAACAGCAGGATATCCGTACGGGCTTCGCAGTTCAGGCATAATGTCAAAGTTCATACCGTAGATACCAACAATAAATGTTAACGGCATAAAGAAGACCGAGAAGAGCGTTAGAACTCGGACGACTTCATTCGTTCGCTGCGATGAAAGAGAAATGTAGAGGTTGAGAAGGTTGTTCGCATTTTCAATGGTCTGATCGTACGATGTTTCCAAACCAAGAAAAAATTCACGGAGATCTTGTTGTACGACGGCTGACGTATTCTTATCCAGATTATCGATGATGGTCTTTGAAAGACGAAGGATCCGAAGGCACACAGCTGCTTTGCGTTTTAAGTGATAGAGTTTTCGCAGGACGGTATTCGTCTGGTTCTTCAGAACGATCTGGGTTTCCAACTGGTCGAGTTCTCCCTCCAGTATGAGTGAAGGAGAAACGTACGATTGAAAAACGTAATACAATATCTTGATCAAGAGATCGTTCGGTGCTGCACATTGGGAGGTCTCAAAATGTTTCGATCGTATCGCATTGAGGAATGGCTGCTCACCGCGGTGGATGGTGATGATAAAATCCTTACCGACAAAGATCGCGATCTTATTACTGATATCCTGTATGGTATCTGCGTCTTTGGATGAGACATAATCATACACACGGGCGATGATGAACACAGTATTGTCGATCCACTCGAATTTCGGCAGATGTTCAGGCTGCATGCTGTCTTGAACGGAATTACTGTGAAGTGAATGTTCTTCAGCAATTGTCTTAAGTTCGTCCACCGTGGGATTGATGACATCGATCCACTCGAACTTCTTTTTTCCGGTATTACGATACCGTGTGATCATGGCATATTCGTTTTTTTCCTGCTGATAAAAATCCCACCGCTTCCGATGAAGAGCATAATTGTTGCCTGAACGAGTGTCTTATACGAAATAGTTTCTTTCGATACTGAAAGAATTACGAACCAAACTCCAATGACGATCAAGGTTGTATAGACACCGATCATAATTGTCCGTGCTTTGGCATTTGTTTCAGGTGTATCGGCAGAAAAATATTTATTGTACAAAAGAAGTCCGAGCGCAGCAAAAATTCCAAGAACAGCGAAGATCAGCCAGAATGTACGTATGCTGTTCTCAATTCCGGTTTGACCAACAAGCGGCTTCAATAAATTTTCATACATTGCTCCGCCAAGATTTGAGCCGACGAGACTTCCAACAACTCCGTACAGAAAAGCATATCCCATATAGACCGCTTTTTTATCCGATGGTGCAACAAGCCCGACATAACTGTAATATTTTGGATGAGCGGTCATTTCACCAATGGAGAACACAGCAATGCCAAGGATGAAGATCCAAATGTTTGAAGCAAATGCAAGGCATATAAATCCGAGAACTCCAAATCCAATCCCGCTGACCATTGTCAGAAGAGGTTTTGTATTTTTCACAATGCGGCTGATGAATACCTGTAATAGAATGATCGTTCCTGCATTGATGACCGTGACATGTTCTGCATCGAATTTGATCGGAATTCCAAGTGAAGCAAAGAACGAATCGATCGGTGCAGTATTCACAAAATCTCTCAGGAACCACAGTACCGATCCAAAATTCTGGAAATAGAGGATCCAGAAGAATGAATAGACGAAGATCATCAGCATGAATCGAGCATCGCCGAGCACCATCGCCATTCCGCTCAACACTTGTTTTAAAGATTTTG
>CAYHFN010000136.1:0-2678 GCA_964355925.1 uncultured Chitinophagaceae bacterium | reverse complement strand
GTAAACAAGTAAGAAAATAAACAGCTCAATAAACAGAAAGAGAAATAATATGTGTTTTTCACCGGAAGCAAGTTTTGCGGGAGGTATTGTCATTTCTTCTATTGGTGCTGCAGCCATAAAGAAAGTTCAAAAACCTTCTCAGAGAGCATTTGCCGCGATTCCATTATTTTTTGGAGTTCAACAAATTGCTGAAGGCGCTGTGTGGTTGGCATTATCCTTTCCGGAATATGCGTATCTGCAAAATATTGGGATGTATCCGTTTCTGTTTATGGCGAGAGTTTTTTGGCCTGTGTTGATGCCTCTGTCGGTTCTGTTGATGGAAGAGGATGATAAAAGAAAAAATATAATGCGGATATTCCTTGCGATGGGTTCAGTGGCGGCATTGTATTATACATACTGTTTACTCTTTCTGAACGTGACCCCGCAAATTATGGGACATCATATTCAATACATCAGTGACTTTCCGGAATCGTTGGCTGCACCTGTTTTTATACTCTATTTCTTTGCTTCAATCCCGCCTCTTTTTATTTCGAGTATAAAAAGAACACGTCTCTTGGGCATATTAATGTTTTTATCATGTTTAGTTACAGCAATATATTTTGTTCAATATCTCACATCTTTTTGGTGTTTTTTTGCGGCAATACTAAGCGGGGTCATTTTTTGGATCATCAGCGAACCGGGAATAAAAAGCAATCCCGAAACACTTCAAGTTGATATAGGTCTCTAATTGGTTCCATTTTTCGATAGAAAAGCGATTCTCAAAATTTTTAATTCCGGATTTTGTAAGATTTATTGAAGACATACAGATCTTCCGAAAAATCCTCGCTTCAAAAGTTTTAGAATATTTGATGTAGATAGGAAGAGAAGGGTGTAAACCTTTCTTTTACTGTAACAATATACACTCTTTAAAAATACTCAAATCTGAGTATTGCATATTAACTTAAATGTCATATGATTCTTGCCGAACAATGTTCGGGAGGAATATATGATCGAAAACAATCAAAAAATATATTCACCATAACCTTTGTGGATAGATGGGAAGGTGCATACGCATTTCTTTTACCGTTTAAATAAAAATACCTCTTTAATCCTGCAGACGACCACAAATGCAAGGATAAGGGGTAGTAGTGACAAGGGATCGAGTCTGCTGCTGGCAAACTAACACGGAAATCATACCAAGTAGTCGCAATTGAATTATCGCTAAAATCAACGATTTTGGTTTTCAATATAACATATTCACGTGATTGCGTATTTATATCGAAGGCGTTTAATTGATTCAGATAATACAACATATTTTTTAGACAAAACATTCACATATTGTGACAACCAAATGAAGGTGTCAGTAAAGAATACTGCTATAATTCCCAAATCCATATTAATTTGCGGTGACCTGGATTTTGGCGTAGCGGCATATTGGGGAAATTAAACAAGATCCATTGTTCCAAAGAAAAGAGATGTATTTATGAAAGTATCAATTTTTTCCAAAATACTATTTTCGTTTCTGCTGATCATCTCGTTATTATCTGTCGTCGGCTACATTTCGTTTACTAATGTTGGAATAGTTGTTTCCTCTTTTTCAGAAGGAATACAACATTACAGAGCCATTGTAACGTCGGCGATGGAAGCAAGCAGTTATGCCAAACGGGCCGAGGGACATTTGCTCATGTATTTAGCTTTGCACAATAAAGAAGACAAAAACAAATTCTTCATACGGTGTGACTCATTGCAGCGACAATTAGGGATTCTTGACAAAAGCGTGCAAGATCCTCACGCAAGAATAGAACTGCTAAAAATTCGGTTGCTCGCTGACGAAATTCTGCCCGTGGGAAAATCCCTGATCGACCTCCACGACCGGGATATGCTTAGAACGGGACAATTCAGAATTGAAAAATTTCCGGAATTAATGAAAAAGATGTTCGATCTTACTTCCAAAGTTCGGCAGGCTACCGTTGAATTAGCGACTACTGAGGTGGATTTAGAGTCAAACATAAAGCGATCCGCAATAAAAACGTCGGAAAATCTACAGACCAGGCTGATTTGGTTGGGGCTGTTATCATCCTTCGTAGTATTAATGCTCAGCATATTTATCGCACGATCCATCTCCCGGCCGATCATCAAACTGAAAACAATAGTTGGTGAAATAGGCCACGGCAATTTTGAAGTCAGAACGGATATTAAAACGAATGATGAGATCGGTATCTTGGCGGTTTCTATAAACCGCATGGTTGAAGAATTGCAAGAATCGCAACATCAACTTCATACCAAAACAGAACAGTTAAGGGAAAACGAAATCCGTTACCGGACGTTATTTGAAAAAGCAACCGATGGTATTATGCACTTATCAACCGATCTCAAGATCGTATTGGTAAATGAATCATTTGCAAGGATACATGGATACAGTGTAGAAGAAATGCTGAAGATGAGTTTGCTGGATCTTGATACCACTGATACCTTACCAATGACCCCTGAAAGAGTAGCCGAACTGAATGCTGGTGCGACCCTTGAATTTGAGGTGGGACATTATCACAAAGACGGTCATATTATTCGCTTGGAGGTATCGGCAAATCTTGTTTCTATCGGTGACGAGAAATTTATTCAAGCGTTTCATCGCGATATTACCGACCGCAAGCATGCGGAAAATGCGGTTCGGGAATCACAATGGCGATTACAGAACATCA
>CAYHFN010000135.1:1439-2782 GCA_964355925.1 uncultured Chitinophagaceae bacterium | reverse complement strand
GCAATTCCTTTCGAACCGATCATTCCTTCGCCAACGACTGCAACGATGGAAACAGGCTCTTTCACTAACACATCGTCGATGATCTTCTTTGCAATATCAATACTGAATTCTTCACGCAATATCTTTGCTCCAACCTGACAATCTTTTTGCGGAACAATAAAACAGACATTGTGTTCCGATGATGCCTGCGAGATCATCATCACATTCACCTGCGCACGCGCCAAAGTAGAAAAGATCCTTCCCGAAACACCGGGGACTCCGATCATTCCATTTCCCTCAATGGAAATGATCGCAAGATTGTCGATCGATGTTACTGTTTTCGCTGCACTGACAACGGATTTCGGTTTTGCCGAAATGAGCGTTCCCGGATGCGTTGGGTTAAATGTGTTCTTAATTCGTATCGGAATTTTCTTTTCAATTGCAGGAACCATTGTCTTCGGATGAATAACCTTCGCCCCAAAATAACTCATCTCTGCTGCTTCGCGATATGAAATTTCAGAAAGGACTTTTGCCCCTTTTACAAACCGCGGATCGGCAGTCATCACTCCGTCAACATCAGTCCATATCCAGATCTCATCGCTATTAACCGCAGCACCGACAATCGATCCGGTGTAATCTGACCCACTGCGACCGATCGTTGTTGTAATTCCATCTTCCGTTGAAGCAATGAAACCGGTAACAACCGGAACAATTCCTTTTTGTACTAATGGAGCGAGTGCACTGTTGATTGTTGTATTTGAATATGCAAAATCAACCGATGCTTCACCGAAATTATCATCCGTTCGAATGATCGTTCTCGCGTCGACAAACTGTGCATTGATTCCGCTTTCCTGCAAAATAGCGGCGATCTGCCTGCACGAAAGAATTTCTCCGAACGATGCGATTGCATCTAATGACCGCGGACTAAGTTCTCGAAGCAAGCTCACACCATGATACAAATTTGTCAGTTCATTAATTGAATCTTGCTGTTCTTGTATAAGCGCGGCACGTCGTTGATAATCTAAAATGAGGGTGTTTGCAATGAGTAAATGCTTGTCACGTAGAGCGGTAATTGCATTGTTTACTTCTCCGGTTTTTCGTTCTAATGCCCTTTGTGAAGTATCAAGCAGAATATTTGTCACACCGCTCATTGCGGAAGCAACAACCACCGGTTGTTTATCCAAAAATTGTTTAATGATCGTAACAACTTCTTGCAGTCTTGGAACATCGCCTACCGATGTTCCGCCAAATTTCATAGTTAACATAAAATATTCTTTGCGTTTTTTGCGTCTTAGCGGTTAAATAAATTCAATAATTTTTGAAGCCATTTCTTTTGTTCCCAGCAATGTTGTTCCTTCGGTATA
>CAYHFN010000135.1:0-1339 GCA_964355925.1 uncultured Chitinophagaceae bacterium | reverse complement strand
GCAGATTCTGCAATTCGTCGCACTTCAGATTCAGAATAGATCATCGTATTGAAACCGACCTCTTCGCCGTTTCGTTGTTCAAATCCGCTCGGCTTGCCAAAATATAATCCTCCGGTCAATTCGCGCACGACAATAATATCAACCCCTTCAACAACTTCTTTTTTTAGCGCAGAAGCGTCAACAAGCGCGGAATAAATCTTTGCTGGACGAATATTTGCATATAATCCCAACTCTTTTCGTAGACCAAGCAGTGCCCGTTCCGGTTTCAAATGCTGTGGATTTGAATCCCATTTTGGTCCGCCGACTGCACCGAGCAGTACCGCATCAGATGATTTCGCCGTTTGTAATGTTTCTTCCGGAAGAGGGATCCCGGTCGCATCAAGCGCGGCTCCGCCTGCTAAAGCGTTTTTGTATTCAAACGTGTGATTGAACCGTTTTGCAATGGCTTCTAATACCTGGAGTCCGCCGGCAACGACTTCGGTCCCGATTCCGTCGCCGGGGATTACGGTGATTGTTTTTTTCATTATGTATTTTATTTGTTAATTAATTCAGAAAGTTCCCGCGAACGAATTGTTGCTGTTGCAACCGCATCGATCAACATTGAACGAAGTCCGTGTGATTCTAATTCGTGTATTGCGTTGATTGTTGTCCCGCCCGGTGTTGTCACCTGATCTCGCAAGATTGCGGGATGAACATTCGATTGTTTCACAAGCGTTGCGGAACCAAGCACTGTTTGCACCGCCAATTTTGTAGAAATATCGCGCGGCAGTCCCATCTTCACTCCGCCATCGATGAGCGCTTCGATCACCATATAAATATATGCAGGACCGCTTCCGCTCAATCCCGTTACAGCATCGAGATGTTGTTCTCCAACTGTCACCACTTCACCGACTGCTTCAAAAATTTTGATCGCAACATCATGCTGTGTTGCATGAACATGTTTCCCAAATGAGATCGCGGTTGAACCAAGTCCTACAGTGGATGCAATGTTCGGCATACATCGTGCTACAGGAATATTTCTTCCGATGATTTTTTCCATCGATTCGGTAGTTACACCCGCTGCAATCGAAATAACGAATTGATTCTTATGAAGCACTTTGTGCATTTCTTCCAGAACTTTACGGATCACCGATGCTTTGATGCAGAGAATAACAATATCGGCATGTTTAGCTGCCTCTTTATTATCTACGGTAACATTGATTCCATATTCGGTGGAAAGTTTTTCCAGCTTTTCAATTCGTGTTCCGCTCGCATAGATCTTCTTAGCGCCTGTCAGCTTCGCATTCAGAATTCCACGAATGAGCGCCGTTCCCATATTTCCAGCGCCAATAATTGCAAT
>CAYHFN010000134.1:0-2801 GCA_964355925.1 uncultured Chitinophagaceae bacterium | reverse complement strand
GATTGTTGTTCAGCCATGTCGACCGCGTTATATGCCGCGCAATTAATTATAACAGTCGGTTTGACTGAGTCGATAAAACGGGATAGCGTATCAACTGAAGTGATGTCGCAATCTTTTTCGTCCGGTGCGATAACCGGTTTGTTTCGGGAAGTTAATTCTTTAGCAAACTGTTTGCCGAGCTGACCGTTTGCGCCAAAGATGAGGTATGTATGTTGATTATTCAAAGGGTTATTAACTGCGGATGGGACTCAAAAGATATTTTTGACAATGTGTCTTTTTAAAGTAATTATTTTTACGTTGACCACTTTAGTGTTTTTAAGTATTCACAATCGTTTGTGAATCATTTTTTGTTTCGTAACTTTCCGAACAATATCAGCAATTACTTTATCAATATTAATCGGAAGATTTAGACAGGTGCCGGGATAATAATATTTTCCGCGAAACCCTTTCTCATAAATTATATTCTTTTTCATTCTTCACCATACGCTAACTATCGGATTCTCCTTTTAAGGTAATCGTAAAAATTTTCCCGAGTGCTGAACATCAAAAATATTACTATTTCCTTTTGGATATAAAATGTTAGACGGTATTCGACTCCTAAATGACGGATTCTTACTTTAGAGATTTCTCTTAACTCACCATGTAACCGCTCATATCTTAATGGATTAACGAGAACTTCATTGATGCTCTTGTTCAATTTATCCAAAGCCTGTGAGGAGAGATTTTTTATATCTCGTTTGAAAGCCGGATGGAATGCTGCTTGGTGCATATTATAAATTAGAAAATACTTGTTCTCGCGAAAGCAGTTTAACTTTTTTATTTTTTACATCGTTCAGCCGCCTTTTAATAATAGTATCTTCTTTACTTAATCTGGCCTCTAGCATCGTTAATTCCTCTTTTGATAAATGTGCAATAACGCTTGCAAGATCTTCTATCCTCAAATTAATATTTGCTGTAACTTCCATAATATATTCCCTAGATATTGATGTCTACTATAAATTATTTTTGTTCTTTCACCAACTATACGACGCTATTTTGAAGAGGGTAAAGTGTATCTATATAATAAACTTCTGATAAATATCGGTCTTTGTTGAAGACCCTCGTAAGTGCTCCCACAGCAATAACTTTACCTGTTAGAAGATCTTTTTCGATCCTCTTCTGTGTAGTTATAATCTCAAAAAAATATCTTGCAATTTCATCATTCAGCAGCTATTGTTTTTCTAAATATACGAGCAATAATCTCTTTTAGCAAACTGATTGCCGAGTTGACCGTTTGCGCCAAGGATGAGATATTTGTTATGCATAAGTAAATTTATTTCTTTAGGTCATACTTGTCCAAAATAAATTAAATATTTTGTGAATAGAGAACAAAACATATTGAACACCTACGGTGTTCGTATGTGTGTTGTGAAACTGCGCTACAAATATTGAATGCCTACGGCATTCTTTAGAGAATTCATTGTTCACTGTGTCCTCAGCAGTAAACATTTTTTCTCTTGCTTTCAATTGCCGTTTGTTCATTGCACACTTTTCAGTTTATCCGCCATCTTTTGCCGAAGGCATCACTTCGTGATTGGCGGACGTGCCGCGCTTTTTGCGTCCCGCTGATCTTTAGCGGGATTTGCGGGATCAAATGTTAATTACTTATTGTTCTTCTCTCTGGAAATATCTTTTGCTTCGCTCTTTTTTGTTTGTAAAATTTCATATCCGGCAAGGATCACCGATTGAAACTCTTTTGAGATTGCATGCCAATCAAGAATGTCTACACGAAATGGAATCACTGATTCTGCAAATGATTCTTTAAGGCGAGCTATGACTCCAGAAGGTAATTTTGCAGAACCGACGATTGCAAGATCAAGGTCAGAATACTCTTTGTGATTTCCAGATAGTCGTGAACCAAAAACCCGTATCTCGCATTCAGGCACGTACGTTTCGAGTAATGCTTCGATCAGTGCACGTTCATGTTCTGTCACATTAATCATTTCGGGCTTTAAGAAGAGTAACAAGTAATTTTGCGGCGCTGCAAAATGTAGGCGCAATATCAAACACCTCAACTGCTGTCTCAAACTCATAGATATGAGACGTCGAATTGCGTGCATCATGATATCGCATCCATTCATCAACACTCTCGATCAACCGATGTTCGGCTGCGAGACGAAAAAGTTCACGGCGAGTGACACCATCAACTTCTACCGAGTTCCGATTCAGTTCCAACCACCGCTTTATAAACTTCCAACAAAGCTCATACGTAACTTCAAAATGTTGAATAACTCCGGCGCGAACTACTTCTTTCGTCTCTTCATCCATTACTGCCATTTTTTGCGGCTGAGATGCAAACAGTGAGCGCTCAAGAGTCTGAACAGATTTAATCAAACTGGTAAGTTCAAGTGACATTTCAAAATCCAATTGTTATATTTGACGGTAAAAAATATTCCCCTAACGGGAGCGGTAAACTCCTCATTTTGCTCTTGCTCTCCATTGCTTATTGCTCTTCTTTGCGCCTTCGCAGTAAATGCTTTTGTTCTTTATTACAATTCATAATTGCTTTCCTTATTGCTCTTCTCTGTGTCCTCTGTGGCAAACGCTCTTGATCTTGATCTCCATTGTCCATTGCGCGCTTTTCAGTTTATCCGTCCTCTTTTGCCGAAGGCATCACTTCGTGATTGGCGGACGTCCCGCGTTTCACGCTTTTTGCGTCCCTCTGATTTTTAGCGGGATTTGCGGGATCAATTGCTCTTTGTTCTTCAATTCATCATTCGGCAGCTATTATTTTTTTAAATATACAATCAATATTCGCTTTT
>CAYHFN010000133.1:0-2847 GCA_964355925.1 uncultured Chitinophagaceae bacterium | reverse complement strand
GGTTTAGGGTACGTTGGTCTTCCCCTTCTATTATGCTTTGTTGAGAAAGGATTTAAAGGTATCGGTTTTGATGTTGATGCAAATAAACCGAAAATGCTTTCCGAAGGCAGATCGTACATCAAACATATCTCAAACGAACGAATTTCCAACGCAGTAAAATCAGGCCTCTTTTCAAACACCACCAATTTTTCAACGATTAAAGAATGCGATGCAATTTTGATCGCAGTTCCTACACCGCTCAATAAAAATCGTGAGCCGGAAATGGAATACATCGTTTCGACATGCGAAGCGCTGTATCCGCATCTTCGTAAAGGACAATTGATCGTGCTGGAATCAACAACCTATCCAGGTACAACGGTCGAAGTAATGGTACCGATCCTTGAAAAGAGCGGACTGAAAGTTGAAAAAGATTTTTACGCAGCATTCTCTCCCGAGCGGGAAGATCCAAACAATCCAAGTTTTCGCACAGAAACAATTCCCAAAGTTGTCGGCGGAACCTCGCCGGATAGTTCGGAGGTTGCGAATAAACTCTATAGCCAAGTCGTTGTACGAACGGTGCCGGTTTCATCAACGCAGGTTGCTGAAGCGACAAAATTGATGGAAAACATCTTTAGAAGTGTGAATATCGCGCTCGTGAACGAACTTAAAGTTGCGTTCATGAAAATGGGAATTGATGTGTGGGAAGTGATCGACGCGGCGAAAACAAAACCATTCGGATATATGGCGTTCTATCCCGGTCCGGGGTTAGGCGGACATTGTATTCCTATCGATCCATTTTATTTAACATGGAAAGCGCGTGAATTCGGTGTGAACACACGGTTCATTGAACTTGCAGGGGAAATAAATACTGCAATGCCAGATTTTGTTGTCAGCAGGGTGATGGACGCGCTCAATGAAAATGGAAAATCTCTTAAAGGATCAAAAGTGTTGGTGCTGGGATTGGCGTATAAAGCGAATGTAGATGATTACCGCGAATCCCCTTCGTTCCATCTGATGGAAAAATTAGAAGCCAAAGGTGCAACGGTTGAATTTAATGATCCCTATATTCCAACAATTCAACCGACACGGGAACATGCCCATTTTACCGGTAAAAAATCTGTTGCAATATCAAATGACTTTGATCTACTATTGATCTCGACAAATCATGATGAATACTATAAGATTGATTTTTCACAATTCACCATTCCGATTGTCGATACACGGAATGTGATAAAACAAGTGCTCCCTAATTTGTTTAAGGCTTAGGGTACCGGTTGATGGAAAATCAAGTTAAACTTGCCGTTGTTGGATGTGGAAGATGGGGGATCAATCACGTTCGGACTGCATTTTCGCTTCTTGGCGAAGATCTTCGTTTTGTCTTTGACGCAAATCCATCTGCTGAAGGCCGTGTGAAGCAAATATCCCCCTCGATTCCCTTTACAACTGATAGACAGCAAATATTAAATGATGCATCTATTAACGCTGTTATTATCGCAACTCCCGCCGAAACACATTTCACACTGGCGAAACAATTCTTAGAACATGGCAAACATGTTCTTGTTGAAAAACCGATCACTCTTCACAGCACTGAGGCGAATGAGCTGATCGCAATTGCTCAAAAGAACAATCGATGGTTGATGGTAGGACATGTTCTATTATATCATCCTGCAATATTGAAATTAAAAGAACTATACCTATCCGGAAAGATCGGTACGTTGCAATATATTTATAGCAACCGATTGAATCTTGGAGCGATTCGTAGTGAAGAGAATATTCTCTGGAGTTTTGCACCGCATGATATTTCTATTATTCAGTTCTTGACCGGATCAAATCCAACTGAAATTTCATCTCACGGCGCTACGTTTGTGCAAAATGGCATTGAAGATACCACCATTACCTATCTAAAATATCCTAACAATGTGCACGCTCATATTTTTGTGAGCTGGCTTCACCCATTCAAAGAACAGCGTCTTGTGGTTATCGGCGATAAAGGAATGTTTGTTTTTGAAGACAGCCTTTCAAAGGATAAATTAAAATTTTATCCAAAAGGATTTCAAAAATCGGAAAAAGGTTTTGAAAAATTTGACGGTGAATTTGAATCAATTCCATTTGCGGACGCGCAGCCACTAGCGGAAGAGCATAAACATTTTTACGATTGCATACGTCTAAACAAACAGCCGTTAACCGATGGGCAACACGCTCTCGATGTATTAAATATTCTTGAACAAGCAACGAAAGAGTTACGCCATGTCTAATTTGTCTAATTCATCTCAATCAGCTCAATCAGATCAATCAAATCAAAAAGAACAAAAAGAAAAAAACTATTACGTCAATCCGCACGCAGTTGTTGATGATAATGTCGAGATCGGTGAAGGTTCAAAAGTGTGGCATTTTTCGCACGTTCAATCCGGGTCGAAACTGGGGAAGAAATGCATTCTCGGACAGAATGTGAACATTGCCAACAACGTAACGATCGGAAATTTTGTGAAGATTCAGAACAATGTCTCTGTTTACGAAGGGGTGACACTTGAAGATTATGTTTTTTGCGGACCCTCAATGGTCTTCACCAATATTTTGAATCCCCGGTCAAAATATCCTCAAGTTGGCGCAGAGTTTTATATCAACACCTTGGTGAGAGAAGGAGCGTCGCTCGGCGCAAATTCAACGATCGTCTGCGGTATTACTATTGGACGGTTTGCAATGGTGGCAGCAGGTTCTGTGGTAACGAAAGATGTTCCTGATTTTGCACTGGTCATGGGAAATCCGGCGCGCGTAAAAGGGTGGTGGAGCGAAGCAGGGAAAAAACTAGAGTTTGACAAGAACGGTATTGCTACGTGCGAACGATCGAACAAAAAATATAAACTTGAA
>CAYHFN010000132.1:0-2869 GCA_964355925.1 uncultured Chitinophagaceae bacterium | reverse complement strand
GATTATGGCTTTTGAATGACCAGCGAATCTTTTTTTTCACCGTCCGGTTTCATCATAACCATTGTCAGTCTTTTCCCTTCTACTGAAATCAAACAGAAATGATACGTCTTTTCTTTATACGCAGTCCACGTATTTTCATCTTTAAAATCATACAGCGGAGCTCCGCCGCCGCCGGTAACCACATACGTCGTTCCGTTGAATGCCTTTGACCGTTCGTATGTATGATCGTGTCCGTTAAAAACAATATCCACTCCATGAGACTCCATGATCGGAGAAAATACAGACCGAATGTTCAGATCACTTCCATGCGAGCTCGAACTGTACGGAGGACGATGCCAGAAAGCGATCTTGAATGTTGCCTTCTTCGACATCTCCGATTGCAGATCATTCACCAGCCATTTATATTGAGTGCTTAAGGAATCATATGGAATTTCAGAATTCAGTGAGATAAAATGAACATTGCCGTAGTCAAAGGAATAGTAGGCAGAAGAATTCTCAGGATTATTATGCGGCATCAGAACATTCTCAAAATACATTGCTCCCTTCTCATGGTTTCCTGGAGATGAGTAGATTGGAATACTCTGACCGACGTTCGTTTTTGCGCAGACATCTTCAAAATATTCATCCCATAATTCAGTGGAACTTTTGGCCACAAGATCTCCGGTATTGATGATGAGTTTAGGATTTTCTCGTTTGATTGCACTAAGCACTCTGACATGTGCATCTCTGTTTGTGCGAGTATCACCATAGGCGGCAAAGGTAAAAGGTTCATCAGTTGTTCCTGATGTCATAAAAGAGTACGTATCCGTTGAATCAATCCCTACAACAACACGGTATTGATACAATGAAGATGGAAGAAGTCCACTGATCTCATACCAATGGGACATCCTCCTTCCGGGAATGGAACTTGTGTTCCATACGCCATTGACCGGCCTCCAAACAATCGTTGTTGCTGCACTATCAGTAGAAGTCCAAGCAACAATAATTGAGCGCTGCGTAACACACGACAGATGAGGCAGATGACGAATGTGCTGTGACCGGAGAATAGTTACGTTGAAAAATAACGAGACAAGAAATATTCCAATAACGGAAGAGAGAGAGCATTGTTTGAGCTTCATCGGGCAACCTTTCCTTTTTGAACTTTCGACGATAGAATTTTCTTCAAGTGTTGTATTGTTCAATGTAATACTTTTTACTTACAAAAAGGAATTGAGGACGTATTCCTATCAACTAAACCTATTTCGATACTTTTCTCCATAATCTGTACTGCGCTTTGAATATTGAACCGATTTTGATAAAAAATAAATTAATTAATTATGAATCATCCTACCATAAGCAGTATATTTATCTACACTACTTTATAAAGGAACCTTGCTATGGAAAACCAAAACTACTCTAACCATCGTCACCATATATTGCAACACGACCTAATTGTTTTGCTCATCCTTATCATAACCGCCATTGGTTCAATTATTAATTTAGCTCTTTCATTTGGCGATCATCATCGTATCTATACCGCGTCATTAGTCACCGTCCTTACCATATGTGTAATTGTCCAAGCATGGTATGGTTGGGAATCTGTCATCAAGGTTCAGGATAGAGCAATTCGTGCTGAAGAAAACCTGCGCCATTTTGCTTTGACCGGTAAATTATTGGATCCAAACTTGAAGATGGGTCAAATTATAGCGTTGCGCTTCGCCTCGGATGAGGAATTTTTGGCTTTAGCGAAGAGAGCGATCGATGAAAAACTATCACGCGAAGAAATCAAGAAGGCGATCAAAACTTGGCGAGCAGATAACCATCGGATTTAATTGGAACATTCACCATTGTTGCTCCAAATAGAATATTAAATTTTATTCTCGTCCCGAAAACGTATTAGTAATTTCCTCAATCTGTCTCATTAAATGATAGAAATGTAATTCACGTTGTAGGTGCAACTATTCCACTCTATATTATCGTTCGTTAATTGCAACGTTTTAATTCCTCGTCAATGAATCTATGAAAAATCATCTTTCAACATGTGTCCTTGGGAGTTCAAGCAGCGGAAATTCAACAGTCATCTGGAATGACACAACGACGATTCTCATTGATTGCGGATTAGGACCGGTGTATATCTCAGAACAATTGCGTGAATTGGGATTGAGAATTCAGGATCTTGATGGAGTCTTTATAACTCATATCCATAGCGACCATGTAAATGAAGCAACTGTCAGGAGTCTGCATAAACATTGCATCCCAATTTATTGTCCGTCTCAAATTGAAGTTCACTTATTAAAAAAATATAGATCTATTGCAGATATACACAAAGAAAAGTTTCTCAATGTGATTAAAAATTCAGAAGTCGAATTGGATACACTTTCGATTCGTCCCTTTGAAGTGCCGCATGATTCGGACGGTGGATGTTTTGGATACAATGTTTTGGGAACTGTTGGGGGTAAAACAAAGAAGATAAGCGTTTCGACAGATATGGCTGAAGTAACAGAATTAGCAATTGAACACATTGCCAATTCAGATGTGATGGTAATTGAGTCAAATTATGATGTGGATATGTTGGAACAGTCTGGCCGTCCCAAATGGCTTAAAGATCGAATTCGAGTTGGCGGCCATCTTTCAAATAATCAATGCGCTGATTCAATGGTACAGATTATTAATCGGTCACAAACTCTTCCTCAGATGGTAGCCCTCGCTCACGTCAGTAGACAATGTAATACAAATACTTTGGCGTATGAGTGCACGGGCTCAACACTTTCCAAGCACGGGATTGATGAAATCACCGTGTGCGAAACACATCCGCAAAAACCAAGTCGAGTTATGACTGTATAATACAATCCAACCTGTATTCTAAAATATCAAACCAATTGTTGTAAAA
>CAYHFN010000131.1:0-2886 GCA_964355925.1 uncultured Chitinophagaceae bacterium | reverse complement strand
TTATCAGCTTCTCTGTCAATGATATCATTGATAACATAAATAAAACTTGAAGCCATACAAAAAGCAACAAAAGCCAGAACAGCTTTGTTGTTAAATTCTTTTTCAAAGAGATGTTTTGAAAAGATCAACGGTGTGAAGACAAAACCATTCTTCAACCATTGTAACGGACGCAAAAGGCGTATAATGGGTTTCATTATCTCTTTTTTCGCTTTGTTATTTGTTTTTTTGTTCTGATTACTTTTGCTTCAATTTTCAATGGTTCTATTTCCTGGCTCTCTTGTGAAATACTTCCAAGTTCTAATATCGCATTAGCAATTAGTTTATACCGTTCATCAGATTTAGTTTTTGATAAAAGCCAAACTGAATAGAGAACATTTGGAATTGCAGCAATGATCAAGAATAAAGCTTTTTCCTTGATATCATAGCTCATAATTACTGAAGCAAGCACTATCCAAGTAAAAATAAGTCCTATCCAATGATAAACTAATCTAGTTTTTGGATTGGGATTATTTTGTTCAAATATTCTTATTTCTTCCAAAGAGCGTAATAACTTTATTCGTGATTCAGGATTCATTTTTAATTCTCCATGAATATTAAACGACATAACTATAAATCAAAATACTGCTTGTTCTTCATAAATACCAAAATGTTCGATCAACGAATTACACATTTCACCAAGCGTTACATAATTTCGAGTTGCATTCAATAGATGAGGCATTAAGTTCGACCCATCAGCAGCGGATTGTTTCAATTCTTCGATTGCTTTATCAACTGCTTGTTGATTTCTGCTTTGTTTTAGATTAGCAAGTCGTTTCTTTTGTAAAATTTCAACGTCAGGAGAAATTGATAACAACGGAATATCAACTTTCTCCCCTTCTTCAATATATTGGTTAACACCAACAATGATCTTGTCTTTTTGATCTAATTCTCTCTGATATCGGTAAGCGGCTTCTGCAATTTCACGTTGGAAGAAACCTTGTTCAATTGCCGGAATCACTCCTCCAAGCAATTCTATTTTTTCAAAATATTGTTCAGCAGCCTCTTCCATTTTTGTCGTCAGTGATTCAACAAAATAGCTTCCACCAAGTGGATCTATGGTATTTGCCACTCCTGTTTCATCTGCAATAATCTGTTGGGTGCGAAGTGCAATCTTTACCGCTTTATCGGAAGGCAACGCAAGCGTTTCATCCATAGAATTGGTGTGAAGAGACTGTGTGCCTCCTAAAACCCCTGCCAGCGCTTGAATAGCCGTTCTAACGATGTTATTCTCAGGCTGTTGAGCTGTCAACGTGCATCCTGCTGTTTGGGTATGAAAACGTAGGATCCATGACTTTGGATTTTTTGCACCGTATTTGTATTTCATTCTTTTTGCATAGATCCGCCGAGCGGCACGAAACTTTGCAATCTCTTCGAAAAAATCTAAATGAGAATTAAAGAAATATGAAATCCGAGGAGCAAATTCATCAACATCCATTCCGGCTGCGATGCCATGTTCGATGTACGCAAATCCATCTGCAAGTGTGAATGCAAGCTCCTGTGCAGCAGTTGAACCGGCTTCACGTATATGGTAGCCAGAAACAGAGATAGGATTGAATTGCGGAAGTTCTTTCGCACAGTATTGGAACATATCAGTGATGATTCTCATCGAAGGTTTCGGAGGATAAATCCATTCCTTTTGAGCGATATATTCTTTGAGAATATCATTTTGGATTGTTCCACGGAGAACACTGGATTTTAATCCTTGCTTCTCTGCAACAGCAATGTAAAATGCA
This sequence comes from uncultured Chitinophagaceae bacterium, assembly GCA_964355925.1. Classification (GTDB taxonomy): domain Bacteria; phylum Bacteroidota; class Ignavibacteria; order UBA10030; family UBA8401; genus UBA8401. The sequence goes on along the minus strand of CAYHFN010000131.1, from coordinate 1,114 downwards.
AGAATCATCGCAGCTGGTGCATTGATCGTCATTGAAGTTGTTACTTTGTCCAATGGAATACCGTCGAATAAAATTTCCATATCGGCAAGAGAACTAACAGCAACACCGCAAATCCCTACTTCCCCTTCTGAGAATGGATCATCTGCATCTCTGCCCATCAATGTTGGAAGGTCAAACGCAGTTGAAAGTCCGGTCTGTCCATGTTCAAGCAGGTATTTAAATCGCTGATTTGTATCTTCTGGAGTTCCAAAACCGGCAAATTGGCGCATGGTCCAAAGTTTTCCACGGTATCCTGTCTGATGAACACCGCGTGTATATGGAAATTCACCAGGAAAGCCGATTTCAGCAAGATAGTTTATTTCTTTAATATCTTCTGGAGTATATAACAAATTAACCGGTTCACCGCTGACGGTTGTGAATTTCATGTTTCTAACTTTGGATGCTGCAGATTGAGATTTGTATCGTTCAGCTCCGTCTGTAATTCCCTGCGGATCGTTAATTGTTGCCATTGTATTACTCCGATATGTTTGATCGTAAATTTAACTGTTTCGAATTGTCATCGAACTAGTTCTTTGCTATTCTACAGTATGAACATTAATTTCTGGTTCACCTTGAATGAATGATTTGAATTTTGGTTGAAAATCCAAAAAATGTCTTGAGATATTATGTGCATCTATCGATGGCTGATCGACCCATTCTTCGTAGAAGAAAAATTTATTTTCTCGATCTAAATCTTGATAAAAACAATAATGGAGACATCCTTGTTCCGATCTTGATGGAACAATCATACTTTTACATAATTTTATTAGCTCAGATCGAAATTCAGGTTTTGCAATACAAAAAACAGTAATAATTTTCATAATCGAAAGTTAAGTTCTAAAAAACCGTCGGTCCAATTCAGCCAACGATAGTTTTATCAATACTGGTCGTCCATGTGGACAGACATATGGCATTGATGTTCCAAATAATTGATCTATCAATGAACGCATTTCCGTTTCACTCAATCGCTCACCTGCTTTTATTGCAGCTTTGCACGAAAAGGATTTTGCGATATTATCACGAGCGTCTAATTTAACTCTTAATTGATTATTCTTGAATTCATCGAGAATATCCT
>CAYHFN010000130.1:0-2892 GCA_964355925.1 uncultured Chitinophagaceae bacterium | reverse complement strand
GTGCTCCGGAAATTGTTCTTCACCCAGACTGTATAACGGTACCGTTCTGTTCGGATCGAATATCCCATGAATTCTCCCAGCGAATAACCAAGCCGTTCCGTTTCCATTGCATTCGATGACCTGGGGAATTGGCTGACGGAATATTCTTTGACTTTAGACTTCGGATTCTTCATCACCGGAACAAGACTCTTCCCGTCCAGATGTGACGGAACTTTCACGCCGGCCAGGTCACAGACGGTCGGAAAGATATCAATAAACTCAACTTGTGAATTTGTTTTCGATGGTTTTATCCAGGGGGCTGAGATTAGCAACGGAGCGCGAGTCGCCTGTTCGAAATTGGTATGTTTACACCAAAGATTATGGTCGCCTAAATGCCAGCCATGATCTCCCCACAATACGATGACGGTGTTTTTAGACAATCCGAGCGAATCAAGCGCATCAAGAAGGATTCCAATCTGAGCATCCGTATAAGATGTTGATGCATAATATCCATGAATGAGCTCCTTCTGTTTATCCAACGGCAGATCCAATCCGCCTCCTTTTTGGTCCGAAAAAGAAGCGATGGATGGAATATCAGAGTAGGCATATAATTCTGATGCACGGTGATAGGCCAGGTCCGGACTATTTTTTGCTTTTTGCTGGAACGGAGCAATGGGCATCTCCTCTCTTTTATACATATCCCAATATTTTTTTGGAGCAACAAATGGTAAATGAGGTTTACTGAAACCGACAGCAAAGAAGAATGGTTTTTCCTCTTTGGATAATTTTGCCAACACGTCTTTCGCAAAGAGCGCGTTTGATCCGTCGTTATAGGCATTATCCGGAACATCGACACATTCCACGGACGGCCGGACATATTTCTGGATATAATCGGTCAATTCCGTTCCTTTTAATCCTTTGCTCTCCCCTTCGGCTCTGTATTTTCTTGCCGACTCTTTGGTTTCAGGCAGCTGATATCCCGCTTCAGGTTTTCCGGTACTTACTGAAATATAGGTGTCCGAATTTTTGTAATACGGTACACTCCAGGAAGGAGCATCGAAATCCTTGTCAACACAACGGGAATCATAGATTTTCCCTATTCCCTGAGTGGAATATCCCTGATCAATTAAGTATTGCGGAAGGCTTATGATATTAGGATTTACATCGCGCATACGGGTTCTTAAATCCCAAACCTGCGTATGATCGGGACGAAGTCCGGTCAGCAAACTTGCGCGCGTTGGTCCGCAGACGGCCTGCTGACAATAACTTTGTGTAAATATCGTTCCGCGCTTTGCAAGCTTGTCGATATTTGGAGTTTTAACAAGTTTATCACCGTAGCAACCCAAAACAGGTTTTAGATCATCGACGGCAATAAAAAGCACATTCATTTTTTTGTCTTGAGCCATCAATTGAGTGACACTCAGTCCTATGTGGGCTGCAACGCCGAGTGAAACGAAAAATTTGTTCATGATTGTGATTCCTTTTCCTTGAATTCTTGTAACTCCTCAGCGATTTTGATTTATTGCCACTAAAACACCAAAACACGAAACTTCACTAATTCTTTTTTTGAATAATGGTTCAAATTTCTTTTGTGCACTTTTTGTGTTTTCGTGATTTGGTGGCATGTTTTAAAATAATATTGTAATTCAGCTGAGTAGTTACAAATTTTTTAAATATATCTTATGGTTTCTCTGGAAGTTTAAACTCTATGACAACATTGAACAATGGTATTGGACTAAGATTTCGGACAACATGAACCATCGGTTCGGCAAACCGTGCAGTATTAGGCACTTGAATCCCACCGCCGGGCGTACCATTAGGATGAAACCTTGGATCTGTCAATTGCACTTCATTCAAACGAACAACGACTCGCTGCGCATGACTGTGAAGTGCGCGCTCGCCACCGGGAGGAAGCCTCTCTTCGAATACACGAAATTGATCATCTTCATACACCATGGTATTTTTTTCAGGCTCAATCCATTCTTCCGGTTCTTTCAAAGGTGGATGATCTTTCTTGAAGTTCACTTCAAAATATTCTCCCGTTGGCGGCTGGTATGAATTCTGTTCCTGAAACACCGCCACTCCTCCGCGATCAAGACTGAGCAACCCTTTGCTGCTATGAATAGAGAGTTTCGTTAAAGCAACAATTACTCTCTTGCCAATTTCCGGTTTTTTGGCAGCCGTGGAATTTTGAATCACAGTAACATATCCATTATCGACGACTATGGAATCTTTTACTATGTTTCTTGAGATCTTGGCAAGAAATTCAAAAAAATCTTTTTTTCTTTGAGAACTAATACGCCAATCAACAGGAATGCTCTGATATCCTTCGTTGAACGTTGAATCACCTTTCGTCAACGTTGTACCTCTTTTCCGGAAATCAAAAAAACCCCAGGATGCACCCGCTTTGAACGCGTTGACCATATTGTTCACCGGTTTGTCGAAATCATAATGATCGTCTTCTGTGAACAGTATCGGCATCGGCCGGTATCCATCGACCTTCCGAGTCATTTGCACCATAATAGTGATGCTGTCAGGATTGGTCACTCCATTTCCGTGGAGAAGAATGACATCGGAAGCTTTAACAACATTAGACCGCGGAATCTGTTTGCCAGTGTAGCTTGTTGAGACATAATACCGGTATCCCGTGAGAGCATCTTTCTTTTTCTTCACCAGTTCAATCAACTCGTGCACCCGTTCCGGCTTCAGTATTGGATGGTCGTACGATTTACTGTTGCATTCATTATTGATCTCAATGATCACGTTTCGATATTTCTTCGACAACAACCAATCGACAGTATTGTTAACGGCATTGATCACCGCTGCTTCGTTCTCCAATTGTTCATCCTGCCCAAAATAGAATAATCCAAGAATCACTACCATTCCCAATTCATCAGCTTTCAATAAAATTCG
>CAYHFN010000129.1:0-2941 GCA_964355925.1 uncultured Chitinophagaceae bacterium | reverse complement strand
AAAATTTCTTCATAATATAATTCTATGATAAACTGTATAGGTTGATTTCTATGATCAGTAATACTATACGAAGAAATTTTATGAAATGAAAAGAGTATACGTTTTACGAGAACAAAACAGATTATGTTATAAAATTCTACGATTTAATAAAATTATTTTATTTTATTTTTTAAAACAAGGCAAGAATCAGCTAAAATTAAATATTTTTACTCCTCCCTTCAATAATTCTCTAATTTCAAAATTATTAAAAAATGTATTCTTCTGCACTCTGAATTTTTATAACATTTGATGAATTTACAATTTTTTTAGGTTCGAGTTATACAAAATTCTTGATTTTTTAATAATTAAGCCATCTTTTTGATTGTTCTACTGGCACTATCGTTGCAATTGTAAAGATACGACTTTACAATGGAGACAACAATGTTACATAAACTGATGGTGCTTATGTTCTTAATAAATTCTCCTCTCATTTATGGGCAAACAGGAACATACAGAGACGTTGCGGTTATTATTAACATCAATAGCACAATTTCAGATAGTATCGGAACATATTTTGTCAACGAACGACATATTCCCATTCAGAATAAAATTTACATCTCAAGTCCAATTACTGAAGAAATTGATAGTATCCAATTTCAATCTTTGCGAACACAAATTGAATCATATTTGACCATAAACCATATTTCAGACAGTATCAATTATATCGTCACAACCAAAGGTGTTCCCCTAAAAATAAAACGCAGTGATATGATGGCGGCGTCTTCGGTTGAAAGTGAATTATCATTGATTCTTGGTTCATATTCAAATTATATTCAAAAATCAGGAAGAATCGTTTCACCATATTATCGTCAACGCGAACATTTTACTCATGCTCGATATGGAATTTATATAGTTACTCGTTTAGATGGTTATAATTTCAGTGATATCAAGAAAATGATAGATCAATCCAAAACAATTGCACAATCCATACCAACTGATGGACAATTCGTTTTTGATCAAGATCCCACTTGGAATACAACAGTTCCAAGCCTAAACACTAATATGGCAACCATGGCAACTTTGCTTTCTTCGAGAGGATTGAATGTAACATTAAATACAACTTCAACATATCTAACCGCCCAACAAAATGTTTTAGGTTATGCAAGTTGGGGAAGTAATGACAGAATTACTTCTTTCCATGGGTTAGTAAATAATAGCTGGATGCGTGGCGCGATTGCAGAAACATATGTCTCAACATCAGGAAGAACTTTTACTTCACCGGCAGTTTATGGACAATCATTGATTGCAGACCTTATTACAGAAGGAATAACAGCAGCAAAAGGTTATGTGTATGAACCATATTCAAGCGCTATGGCGGATGTTTCAGTTCTCTTTGATCTCTATACGAACGGATACACAGTATCGGAATCGTATTATAGTGCTTCCCCTTATCTTTCTTGGATGGATGTTGTAGTCGGAGATCCGAAATTCAGATTGATCTCTTCAAGGCTTCCAGCAGATTTTGTGGCTGAAAATAATGGACCCGAAGTAAACGCACTTCCTGTAGAATTAGTCTCTTTCAATTCGCTTGTAAAAAACAATATCGTAACTTTGCTTTGGAAAACTGCAACAGAATTGAACAACGTTGGGTTTGACATTGAAAGCAAAAAGTTGAATGACAATAAAAATAATGATTGGAACAAGATAGGTTTTCTAGAAGGAAGTGGAACAAGTAATACACCCAAAGATTATTGTTTTCATGACAAGGTAACTTCAAACGGAAAATATGAATATCGACTGAAACAAATTGATCAGAACGGAAAAATTGAATACAGCAAATCAATAATAGTAAATGTTTCAATGCCAATACGAGCAGCTTTAGACCAGAATTTTCCAAATCCTTTTAACCCGACAACAGCAATTAGTTTTACACTTCCAAATTCCGGTAACACACAACTTTCAGTATATGATATCACTGGAAAAGAGGTTGCAAGTCTCGTTAACGGTGAGTTAGCATCAGGAATACATTCAATCCAATTTAATGCAGATAAACTATCAAGCGGTCTATATTTTTATACATTGCTTGCAAACAATTATTCTGAAACGAAAAAAATGATACTCCTTAGATAATTTATTTTTTATCATTTCTTTCCAACCAAACAAAATTGATTGCTGATAATTAAGTCTGCAATCAATTTTGTTTATCTCACAAATGCTTGCCTCCGTTTATAATTCTCATTATTATTACATATACGATTTTTAATTTCATGTCATATTTGTGGGATTTTTATGACTCCTCTTTCCTCTTTAACGCTGACAGCATTATACAATAGATCTATTCGCGATTTTTCTAAACTGCCATCACTTGGTTATGTTGGCGAGACACAGTTTACATACGAAGAATTTGGTGAACAAGTTAGACACTGTTCAGATGTACTTCACGATCGGGGTGTTGCACCCGGTGATCGAATAGCAATTATAGGAGAAAGTTCACCATACTGGGGAATTGCTTACTTTGCAATTACAACAATGGGTTGTGTTGCAGTTCCAATTCTTCCCGATTTTCACACGACAGAAATTCATCATATTATTCGCCATGCTGAATGCACTGCAATTTTTGTTTCGGAACGACTCGCTGCTAAACTCGACGATATTGATCGTTCTCCGTTTCTTGCATTTATTCTTCTAGATTCACTTTCACTTGTTGAGGACAATACAAACGGAAAATCTTTGAAACAGTTAATCTCCGATGGGAGTCGAGAACTGAGAAAGATTCGCTCACTTGCCTTGCAGCTTGTTGGGTTACAACATACAATGCCAAAAGAAGATGACCTCGCATCAATTATTTATACATCTGGCACAACAGGTCATTCAAAGGGCGTTATGCTTACCCATAAAAATATTGTGTGGAATGTTCAAGCATCGTGCGATATTCCACCAATGGTCCAGGGTGATCGATTAT
>CAYHFN010000128.1:0-3095 GCA_964355925.1 uncultured Chitinophagaceae bacterium | reverse complement strand
ATATGAACGTCCCTCTGTTAGACCTTAAAGCGCAGTACAAAACGATCAAATCTGAAATCGATGCAGCGCTCATCCGCACAGCTGAATCACAATATTTTATTCTTGGTCCAGAAGTTGAAAAAATGGAACAGGCAATGTCCACCTACATCGGTTGCAAACACTCGTTTGGTGTTTCCTCCGGAACCGACGCGCTCTTACTTGCGCTGATGGCGATCGGTATTAAGCCGGGTGACGAAGTTATTGTTCCGACATTTTCATTCTTTGCTACAGCCGGAGTTGTTGCCAGGTTGAACGCAGTTCCTGTATTAGTGGATTCTGACAAGACAACATTTAATATCAATGTTGCGCAGATCGAAAAGAAGATCACAGCAAAAACAAAAGCAATCATACCGGTGCACTTGTTCGGACAAAGTTCTGATATGGCTGCTATCATGGAAATAGCAAAGAAACATAATCTTAAAGTAATTGAAGATGGCGCTCAGGCGATTGGGGTCCAATATAGCGATGGACGTCAGGTTGGTACGATCGGCGATATTGGATGTTTTTCATTTTTCCCCAGTAAAAATTTAGGATGCTTTGGCGACGGCGGTCTCGTTACCACTAATAATGATGAACTTGCTGAAAAATTAAAAGTGATGAGAGTGCATGGCGGCAAACCAAAATATTATCACAAAGTGATCGGCGGAAATTTTCGTATTGATGCGATCCAGGCTGCAGTGCTTAATGTAAAGCTGCCGCATCTTGATGGATGGTCTGCGAAACGGAGAGAGAACGCAGCGTTATATACAAAATTATTTACCGAAGCAGGGCTTGCCCAGGGGGAAGGGAAGACTCAATTTGATGATGCGAATGCTGTTCTTCTTCCGAAACCGGTGTATAAAAGTTCCACTCTTAAAAATTACCATATTTATAACCAATATGTCATTCGTGTCGAGCGGCGTAACGCTCTGCGCGAGTTCTTAACGCAAAAAAGTATCGGTAACGAAGTATACTATCCCGTACCGTTCCATCGTCAAGAATGCTTTGCGTATTTGGGTACCAAGGATGCTGATTATCCTGTCGCAAATTGTGCGGCGAATGATTCCATCGCACTTCCCATCTATCCTGAATTGACCAATGAACAGATCTCTTTTGTTGTTCAAACGATTGCAGAATTTCAAAAGACGGTTGCACCTTCGAAACCGAAAGAATGCAGCAATTGTGATTGTATGAAGTAGTTCTATCGCTGATCTAGATAGCGCGTCATGGTAAAAGGATACGAATTTTAAATAAAAACGAGTTTGTGAAATATAAAACCAAAAAACTTTCTTCATTTATCTGCTGAGGTGTGACTCTGTAAGGATAAATACAGTATGAACGGTGTTTTTTTTCATTTTATAAAAACCAACTTGATTAAAACATCAATTAGTAAATTGAATTTAAAAATATTAACTTAAAAACGTAATTATTAAGGAAAATAATCTAAATGAAAATTGCCATTGTAGGAACCGGATACGTCGGTTTGGTCACGGGAACATGTTTTGCTGAAACCGGGAATCATGTTGTCTGTGTTGATAATAATCCCCAAAAGTTAGCAAAGCTTCAGAATGAAGAAATAACGATCTATGAACCAGGCTTGGAGATTCTTTTCCAGAGGAATATTAAACAGAAAAGGTTAGAGTTTACCAGTGATCTGAAATCAGCAATATTGTCCTCGGAATTTATTTTTCTCTGCCTTCCGACACCGCAGGGTGAGGATGGATCAGCAGATCTGAAATATATTCTTGGTGTATCTGATAGTATCGGGAAGATCTTTGCCGAAGCAGGGGGGGACGCGCAACAAAAAATTATTGTCAATAAAAGCACCGTTCCTGTTGGGACCTCGAAATTAGTGTTTGACGCAATCAAAAAACATAATATCAAAAATTTTGATGTTGTGTCCAATCCTGAATTTCTGCGGGAAGGTTTTGCCGTAGAAGATTTTATGAAGCCGGACCGTATCGTGATCGGGACGAATACAAAATTTGCAGCCGATAGGATGAAAGCGTTGTACGAACCATTTGTTCGTCAGGGGAATCCGATCATTGAGATGGATACAGCAAGCGCTGAAGTGACGAAGTATGCTGCTAATTCGTACCTGGCGCTTCGTATAACCTATATGAACGAATTGGCAAATTTTTGCACCAACGTTGGCGCTGATGTCGATCTTATTCGAAAAGGAATGGGTTCAGATTCCCGAATTGGAAAACGATTCTTGTTTCCCGGTATAGGATACGGCGGATCCTGTTTTCCAAAAGATGTGAATGCGCTGATCAAGAGCTCGATCGATTCTGGTTCAGAGATCCGGTTGTTAACTGTTGTTGATCAAGTCAATAAGAAGCAGAAAGAAGTGCTTGTGAACAAGATCCTCAACTATTACGACAATGATATTCGGGGGAAACATTTTGCCGTGTGGGGATTAGCCTTCAAACCAAATACTGACGATATGCGAGAAGCTCCTTCGGTTGTGATCATTAAAAAATTGTTGGAACATGGCGCGACCGTCACTGCGTATGATCCCGCAGCTATTGAAACGGCAAAGTTCGATCTCGGCAACACGATCACATACGCCGAAAATGAATATAGCGCCTTAGAAAAAGCTGACGCGCTTCTGGTCTTGACCGAATGGAACGAATTCCGTAATCCTGATTTCAATATCATCAAATCAAATCTTAAACAGCCGATTATCTTTGACGGTAGAAATATCTTTGATCCGGTAAAGATGAAAGAATTACGATTCACTTATTTTGGAATCGGCCGCAAGCCTGTTCTTCAAACAGAAGGAGTTAAGAAATGAAAACTTCTGTTGTAACGGGTGGTGCCGGATTTCTTGGTTCACATCTGTCTGAACGATTACTGAACGAAGGACACAAGGTTATCGTACTCGATAATCTTATTACCGGTTCGGTTGAAAATATTGGGCATTTATTCGCTAATAAGAATTTTTCATTTATCCAGTATGACGTGACAAACTTCATCCATGTTCCGGGTGATGTTCATTACGTTTGGCATTTTGCATCTCCGGCAAGTCCGATCGATTATTTAAAACTACCGATCCAAACGTTGAAAGTTGGATC
>CAYHFN010000127.1:0-3138 GCA_964355925.1 uncultured Chitinophagaceae bacterium | reverse complement strand
CTCAGGATGATCATTACTTTTTTTCGAAAACTTTTTATCTTAGAACCATTTTTAGTACAACACATATCTCGTGATCAAAATTTCGGTTCCCATCCTTTTTCATAATCACGTTTCCAGAGTTTCATTGCTTTTTCGCTGTTTGTAATGTGACCGTTCTTCGGGTCACACTCCAGTACTTCTCCGGTACGATATGCAATATTGGACAAATGACACAAAAGCGTACTCGTTGCGCCTTCATCGATCGGCGAGCGTTGTTTCTCCTTGCCGCGGATGGCCTGGAAAAAATTCTGCACATGCAGCGTGGACATATCTCCGCCACCGCCTAATTGTGTTCCTCCTTCTTTTCCGACAGATTGTTTCCGTTGTTTTTCTTTCCCATCACGGTCATATAAAATGTATCCGCCCCGGTCCACCCAGACGGATCCTTCCGTCCCATAAATAATGGTACCTCGACCTGCTTTAAATGTCTCATAATTATTGCGGCTTTTTCCGTCCCACTTGATGGTTTTTCCGCCCGGAAATTTGAATGTCGCATCCATTGTATCATATACTGTCCAGCCGTCATTCTTCCAGTGATATTTTTCGGCATCCACGATCACTTTTTCGGGAAACTCCACCTGCAGCGCCCAACGTGCGATGTCATATTCATGTGTAGCATTATTACCAGTCTCAGCAGTCCCGTAGTCCCAACCATACCAATGCCAGTTGTAATTCCACGTATCATGTTCATATGGTTTTCTTGGTGCAGGTCCTTGCCACAGTTCCCAGTTCAGTCCCTCCGGAACGGGAGCTTTTTTTGCAACAACAACCTCACCTCTGTTATTCGTATAGAATGCCTGAGCCAGATATGCTGTTCCGATAATCCCTTCGTGTATCATTCTGATGATCTCGATCGTTTCGGGCGCAGAACGCTGTTGATTTCCCATCTGAATGATTTTCCCGAATTTCTTTTGCGCTTTTACAAGCAGTTCCCCTTCGTACGGATTGTGACTGCAAGGTTTTTCAACATACACATGTTTCCCGGCTGCTGTTGCGAGCCAGCTTCCTGGCGCATGCCAGTGATCCGGCGTAGCATTGATGATCGCATCCACTGAGGGATCGGCAATGACCTTAAAAAAATCACCCTCGAGTTTTGCTTTATAGTCTATATGTTTTGAAAAATTCTCCGATGCCTTGGTCATCTGACTCTGCATCACATCACAAAGATACATAAGCTGCACATTGCTGTTTTTATCGGCGATCGGTTCATAGAATGCGCCCAAGCGGCGGCCAAGTCCAATGATCGCTACATTTAACCGATCATTCGAACCAAGTATCCTGGCGTAACTTTTTGCAGAGAAACCTAAACCGCCTAACGTAATTCCTGCAGCACCAATTGCGGTAGTCTTCAGGAAATGTCTTCGTGAATTTTTAACTGATTTCATTTTGGCCCCTTTATAATTCTTTGATTTTAATACTTCGGTACTTCACTTCGTTTCCATGGTCCTGCAGCAAAATATTGCCGAACTCCTGATCCCCAAATCCCGGCCAATCTTTGTACTTGCTATAGGCGACAAGTGCACGCCACATCTGCGTGTTCCGTGTATATTCGATCACTTTAATGCCATTCAGATAATGTTCAACGTGATTTCCGTTGACGACGATGCGGGCACGGTTCCATTGTTCGTAGCCGTTCACATATTTTTCACGGGGCAGATTGGAATTGAATTCCAATCCATTCGCTTTAATTAGATCGTATAACGATCCCATCGTGCGATTACCGTTCACGCCAAGTTTGGCATCCGGATGCACATCATCATCCAGGATCTGAAATTCGCAGCCGATCGAGGAACCGGCACCTTTATTCAATTCCGTATCGACAAAATATTTGATGCCGCTGTTTGCTCCCTTGGTGAATATAAAATCCGCTTCAAGAATAAAATTTTTATATTTCTTTTCCGTGACGATATCGCCGCCGTTCGTCGATTCACCGCCATTCAACGGCAACACTTGAAGAATTCCGTCGCTGATCTGCCATCCTTTTTCTGGGAATGCGGTAAGTTTGGCACCGCGCCACCCACTGGTGGTTTTACCATCCCACAATAGTTTCCAGCCATCCGACTTTTCACTTTCGGTCAATTCATTCGGGAGATAACTGATCATTGGAGCATCGATATTACCCGCAGCATTAAGATCATTTGCGGTGGCAGGTTTCATGCGTATATTTCTCCACCGGACCAATTTCCCTGCCATTTCTTCGTTTTTCGGAATCGCATGAACCTGAAGTGCAAAAAAGCCGGTTTCGACAACGTCTTCCAGTAGATTTGATGTCGGAATTCCATTGACCCAAACGACAATGCGGTTTTCAACCGCCATTACTTTGAATGTATTCCATTCCCCCATTTTATATGCAGTTTTTGCTTTAGGATTATACTCCAACGGATATCGCCATCCTTTACGCCCTTCATCATAGATTCCGCCGCACCAGCCGCGCTTCGTATCCTCACATTCAATTTGCGGACCATGCACTCGACCATTTTGATACGACTCAATACTTTTACTTCTGATCTGAACACCTGAATTCAATCCTTCGTCCATCTTCATCTCGTATTCAAGGATGAAGTTTGTATAAACCTCTTTCGTGGCAAGAAACGAGTTGGGTGATTTAACAGTCGATATTCCGACGATCTCTCCATTCTCAACTTTAAATGGAGCCGTTCCATTCACAACCTTCCATCCGTTGAGATTTTTACCGTTAAACAGTGAAACCCAATCTTGATTACCTGCAAAGGAAAATACTTGTGAAGCGACGAAAAATGTGAGAAGCATTCCAAACTTTATAGCTCTCATAAAATTACCAGAACGGTTGTTCATACGGCAGATTTCCTCTCTTTCTGTTTTGAATGATCATTATGTTTATTAAAAATCTTCATCGATACTACTTTTTCATTTCTTGAGTTTTTAAGAAATGAATCATAGTATTCTTTAATTCTTTTGAAGCCGAAATATATTTCTTCTCTTCAGCAACATTCACCGTTTCGTTCGGATCTTTTTCATAATCGTACATTTCGGTGGCAATGATCAGATCATTGCTGAAGGGCTGTGTGCTCCGGAAATTGTTCTTCACCCAGACTGTATAACGGTACCGTTCTGTTCGGA
>CAYHFN010000126.1:0-3204 GCA_964355925.1 uncultured Chitinophagaceae bacterium | reverse complement strand
GGTATGATCACTCCTGCTAAGGTATCCGCCAAATGGATCTTTAAGACAATGGTATAAAGCGGAAGAATAATCACTTCTTTTGGAATCAACATTGACGCGACAATCAAATAGAAGATCTGCTGTTTATATTTGAATTGTTGTCTCGCCAACGCAAATCCGGCAAGGGACGAAAGAAGAACATTACATACTACTGATACTGTAGTAATTATTATGGTATTGATAAAATATATTCCCAACGGGACGGCATTCCACAATCCGGAATAATTTTCCCACACAATCACCGATGGGATGATGGTTGGAGGAAATGCAAATAGTTCTTCAGCGCCTTTTAACGAAGTGCTGAGAAGCCACAAAAAAGGAGTGACCGCAATTACGACACCGACAAATAAAATACAATACCGAATATATTTCATTGTTGACGTTCCATCATTTTAATATTTGTGTACGAGAAGACGGATGTAATGATAAATATTACGACAGCAAGAGCAGAACCATATCCAAAATCGAACCGTTCGAATGATTGCCGGTAAAGATAGGCTACCAATGTTTTATTGTTCATCGGTACACCGGGGATCAAAACATACAATTCTGTGAAAAGTTTAATCGCCGAGGATGACGACACAACAAAAATAAATAAAAGCGTTGGTTTCAGGTTAGGCAAGAGAATATGCACCACGTGCTGGAATGGATTTGCACCGTCAAGAATTCCTGCCTCTTCAATTTCTTTTGGAATAAGTGCAAGTCCGGCGAGAAGAATCATCATATAATAACCGAATCCGCGCCATACCGTTAGGATCATTACACTCAATACATTGGTTGGATAGTTTGTTAGCCACGAAATCTTTCCAATTCCAATCACCGATAAGAAGTAATTGATCAATCCGCTGTCCTCTGTAAAGATCCATTTCCACATTATTCCAACAACAACAATAGGAGTGATCACAGGAAGAAAAAAGAACAGGCGCAGAATTTTAGAACTTCGCATTGAATTTCGTATGCTTAATGCGAATATCAATGAAACAATCATCAATACGGGAGTGACCAAAACGTATAAGAATGAATTAAACAGTGTCCACCAAAAATTACTGTCGTTGAATAGTCTCACATAATTCCCTATTCCAATGAATTCATTCCCCCCGAAAAATGAGTATTTCAGGAAACTAAAATAGACCACTTCTACCATCGGAAAGATGACAAAAAGAGATAATAGGGATACGGCAGGAAAAATAAAAATGTATGAGGTTATTTTTTTCATTCTATGTTATTGATCATTCAAGATCTCATTCCATTCGCTTGCGGCTTTATCCAATGCTTCTTTTGTTGAAATATTTTTTAAACACGCACGTTGTATTGCTTCATCAAATGAATCACGAAGTTTATCAAAATTCTGATGAAGCAGATATTTTCTTAATCTTCCGGCGTTCGCTAATTCTTTTGCACCAAGAGTTCTCCCTTTGGTCATCAACGTTCCATCCTGCATTTTATAAAATGTATCCTGCAGAGCTTCAACAACGGATGGATATGTTGTGGTCAATTTACTAAATGCCAATTGATTCTTTGGGTTTGTAACAAAAATAGCAAAATCAGCAGCTGCTTTCTTATGAGCACTTGTCGAAAGAACTGAAATAGACATAGCAGCAAGTTCATGTTTTCCTGTTTTGCCTACAATTGGAGGAGCTACTTCTGTTTTATCATAAATTCCAAGAGCATTTGTTTTAATCCGATTCAAAAATACCGGTCCGGTAAAGATCATCGCAACTTGTCCTGATTGATATGATTCAACAATCGTCGATCCTGGTTTAATGATCGATTCGCTTTGAAGATACCCATTCTTATATAACTTAACCCACTGGTCAATGCTTTGACATCCCTCTTGAGAATTGAATATCGCTTCGGTCATTTTTTCATTTGTCATTGCTATACCTTCAGAACCAAGCATCATCGGCAAATAGCTATCCTTACCAATATTCCAAAAGAAAGCGAATTTTCCTGTTCTGTCTTTGTATGTTCTAATGAAAGCGATCAATTCATCAAATGTTCTAGGTATTTCTCTCTCTGAGAAACCTGCGTTCTTCAAAAGTTCTTTGTTGTATATAACTACATACGAATTAAGATACCACGGCAGAGCAACAATCTTACCATCAAACGAACAAAGATCAAGTGCATTAGGAAGAAATTGATATCCACTTTTCTTCACATCTTCCGAAAGGTCAGCAAGTGCTCCCATTCCATTGAATTTTGCAAGGAAGTCAGCGGATAGATTGACGATATCCGGAGCATTACCGGCAACAGCAGACGAGAGAAGTTTTTGGATTGCAGCATCATACGGAACATCGACCCATCGGATTTTAATGTTCGGATTATTGTGTTCGTATTCCGATATCAATGAATTGAAGTAATCATTGAATGTTGGAGATAATTGTAATGTCCAGAATTCAATGGTCGTTCTCGTATCCAGTTTGCTGCAGCTGAACAGAAAACAGATCAGGAACAGTATTATTTTTTTTAGGATATCCATTATCTTATCAATAATAATTTTTTCCGCTGTATGCTGCCGCCATATTCAAGCTGGGAAAAATATACTCCCGATGATTGCGTGGAAGCAATAAACTGTAATTGATAATTTTGTTTCCCTTGTACTTCTCCATTATACAATGTTACGATCTCTTGGCCAATACTGGAAAATATTTTAAGAACTGCATGCCCATTTTCCGGTACTGAAAATCCAATATTCGTTGATGGATTGAATGGATTGGGATAGTTTTGATTCAATTCATATGACGGTTTCAGTTCAGATTTCTTGAAATCGATTGAAGTCGGAATAGTTTGAATAAAGTTGAACACAGTTGAAAACAGAGCTTCTTCAACATCATAGAATGCACTTTTGCTTCCGAAAGTGTAAGCCCCATCTTTTCCATTCGTCATAAAGATAATACCAAATTCATTATTTTTTACTTCGCAGTATGCATCGCTGATAAGACCGTAGGCTTCTCCGGGATGACCCGCCATTGTTTTTCCGGGAACAACAATATCTCCATTGGTTGCATTTGTCGTAATATGAGTTCCTAATCCCCAACTGCGAAAGAGACCGTAATAATTATCTCCATTACTTCCATTGAATGTCCAGACAGGAGTATTCATTAGTGTGGAAGTTGAATCATTTAATATTCTAACACTATTATAAACACCGCCGTTCATTCTTGC
>CAYHFN010000125.1:0-3233 GCA_964355925.1 uncultured Chitinophagaceae bacterium | reverse complement strand
CCTTTTGCAATATGTTCCGTTAACGCCTGAAATACCTTCCACTTCTCATCGTAATTCTCAATCACTCTTCCCTTGCCGAATAGCACTGCCGAACGATAGTTCATGCTGTGATGAAATACCGAACGGGCAAAAACAATCCCGTCGATCAGCGTCATTGTCAGGCAGACATTGTTCCCTGCTTTGATATGGGTCAGCATCCTGTTTGCAATCGCACCGTGAAGGTAGATCGTATCATCGATACGAACGTGAATTGTCGGCATCACAAATGGCTGATCTTCAAGAACAAATCCAACATGGCAGATCAACGCTTCATCAACGATCTCATAGATCGTTTTTTTATCATACTGACCGCGTTTGGGAAGACGTTTAACTTTGTTCAGATCGGTTTGTGGAAATTCACTCATGTATTCCTCAAATTGGGTATAGAATTCACCGCGGAGGGCGCAAAGATCGCAGAGGAGTTATCGATATGTTCGTAAATGGTCTCAGCGTTCTCGGCGAACTTTGCGGTAATTACTTTGATTAATTTTGCACTAGAGGCGAGCTGCTCCGTTATTTTCAACTGTCATTATTTCTGAGGTTGCTGTTTGTCCGTTCTTCTCGAAAGCCTTTTGCATTGCTGATGCAATTTCATTTTCATTCTTTACAGCAAATGCAAACACTGTCGGCCCTGCGCCGCTGATGTTAAATGATAACGCACCAGCATTCAACGCAACATTTTTTACATCATCAAATCCGGGAATGAGCGCTGCGCGGTATTGTTCATGAAGTTTTTCTGCGGTAACGTATCGAAGCGCATCAAAATCTCCGCTCATCAATGCGGCAACAAGTGAAGCAGCATTCTCAATATTTGTCACTGCATCCTTTAAAGAGACTTGCTGCGGAAGGATCTTTCGTGCTTGTTTGGTTTGAACTTGAAATTGAGGCGAGCAAGTAATAACCGAAAGTGGTTTTTCGATCTTCACGCTACGGCAATGTACTTTTCTTTCGGCATCAAAACAATTGACCGTCAATCCGCCGAAGATTGCGGCAGAAACGTTATCAGGATGCCCTTCAATCTCAACCGCAATATTCAATATATCATCCTTTGACAATTTCATATCGAGCAATTCATTCGCAAGAAAAACTCCTCCGGCAATTGCGGCACCGCTTCCGCCAAGTCCGCCGTATGCCGGGATATCATTTTTGATGTGAAGATGTATTGCGGGAAGCGTTCTTCCAATTTTTTGTGCGGTTGTTTCTATTGCTGCATAAACAAGATTGGTGGAATCCGTTACGATATGATCTTTACCATTTCCTTCAACGGTAATTAAAAACCCGGCCGACTGTTCTACGGTAAGATATAAATAGCGATTCAACGCCAAACCAAGCGTGTCGAATCCGGGACCGAGATTTGATGTTGAGCAAGGAATTTTAATTGTCATAGTCGTTGAGTCTTTAAGTCGTTGAGTTGTTGAGAAATGTTTCTATCTCATATACTTTCTACTCAACTACACAAATACTTTATAAAAAGTTTTTTAGATCGTTAATATTTGCTTCAATATCATGCGGCGGATTTGCCAATACTGTTTTCCGGTTGAAATGGTAATCAACAATCACCTGCGGATCTTTTAGAATATTTCCGGTCAGAATTCCCACGACAGTTTCGGTCGTGTTGATTTCTCCGCTTGCGATCAGTTTTTTGATTCCTGCAACCGTTGCACACGATGCCGGTTCTGCGCCGATACCAGCGGCATCAACATTCGCTTTTGCATCAAGAATTTCTTCGTCCGTTACACTTTCAACAATTCCGTTTGTCCATTTGATCGAGCGAATTGCTTTTGTATAATTGACCGGATCACCGATCTTGATCGCTGTTGCTATCGTGTTTGCTTTCTCAGGAATCAGTCCTGAAAAATTTTTCTTGTATGCTTTATAGAACGGACTTGCCCCTTCAGCTTGAATAACTGCAAACCGTGGTAATCTATCGATCAATCCAAGTTCTTTCGCTTCGTGCAATGCTTTTCCAAATGCACTGGTATTCCCAAGATTTCCTCCGGGAAAAACGATCCAATCCGGAATCTGCCAGTTCAATTGCATCAAAATTTCCCACATGATCGTCTTCTGACCCTCAAGGCGAAACGGGTTGATGGAATTAAGCGGATATGCCGACAGCTTTTCCTGTGCTTCGCGAATTAAACGCATACAATCGTCAAAATCACCGTTTACAACAAGTGTTTTCGCCCCATACGCCAGCGCCTGCGATATCTTACCGACAGCGACATTTCCCTTCGGAATGAGGACAATTCCTGGTAATTCCGCTTCTGACGCATAAGCCGCAAGCGACGCTGAAGTGTTTCCGGTTGAAGCACATGTTACAGCCCGCTGATTCAGATGTTTTGCCATTGTAATAGCAACGGTCATTCCGCGGTCTTTGAACGAACCCGTTGGATTTTCACCTTCATGTTTTAAAAAGAATTTTTCCTTATTCAATCCAAGCCAAGCAGATATCTTTTTACTGCGATAGAGTCTGGTATTCCCTTCCTGTTTTGAGATGATCTCTGACTCAGGAAGATCGGGCATCACCAACTCACGGAAATGCCATACACCGCCGCCCGGCTGTCCGTTGATCGTTGATCGTTTATTGGAAAAATATTCTCTGGAAATATTGTTTTGCTTTTTGATCACATCAAAATCGTGGATCACATCCAGCAGTTCACCGTTATCCGCAGTGAACCGAATTTCGTTCAGCGGATATTCTTTTCCTGACGTGATACTTTTTAAGATTGATTTCATATTAACACACATTGCTGACCGGGACTCCATTGATCGAGATCAATTGATCCAGCCGGATAACGATTCCATTATTAAGTCTTAAATATTCCGCTCCATCTTTTGTGAACAGATCAACGATGATTCCATCTGAAGTTTTTTTCAGATCATCAACATTATATATTACTGAACATTGCGTCTTCTTGGTTGCATACGCTTCCAGTTGATCATAGTATGAACAACTGATGTTTTGATATTTTGAAGATTGCTGAGTCATTATTCAGTATAAAATGCATCGTGTACCGCTTGTACCGTTTTTTTTGCGTCGGGTTGTTCAACAACAAATGAAATATTCAATTCCGAAGATCCCTGTGCGATAGCGATAACGTTCACATCCGCTTTTGCAACAGCATCGAACGTCTTCCCCGCAATTCCTTTCGAACCGATCATTCCTTCGCCAACGACTGCAACGATGGAAACAG
>CAYHFN010000124.1:0-3290 GCA_964355925.1 uncultured Chitinophagaceae bacterium | reverse complement strand
AAGAGAGTGCAAGCGGAGTTCAACAAATCGCAAAGACAGCGGAAGATCTGAACCGGTTAACAGAGAACTTGCAGCAAATACTTGAAAAGTTCCATCTCGACGGATCTGAACAGCAGAGTCGTCAGCCGAAGAGAGAAACAGCTGCTCGTAAAGCATCAACGCAGAAATCCAAAAAAGCTGTTACTGAAAACGGACATTTGGTGGAACATTATTAATCTAATACAACCACCAACGGTGTCCCCTAGGGACTTGCGAAGGTTTCAAACCTTCGCAAGGTTTTTGAATGTAGAAACATTGCCGCAGAAAGTCTTGCTGATTCTCTGCAGCGCTCGTGTAATGGCAATGTTTAGTCTTTAATTGAAAGAAATAAAAAAGGAGAATCAATGAGAAAGCTAAGTACAATTTTTGTTCTTACAATCGTGATCATGCAGATTTCATCTGCTCAAGATTTCAGTAAGGTTGATAAGATCGCTGCTGAACTAAAAAAATCTTTACAGTCATTAGGTGTGAACGACGCCAAGCATGAGACCGAAGCAACTATTGCTATGGGAAAGAATGAACGTGAAGAACCAAAAACAATATCACATCAAGAAATAGACACAGTGTTGACCGAAACTGATAAGCCAAATCATACTAAAGAAGTAGAAATATCCACTTCGGTGAATACACAAGTTAAGTTCGGTGTTGATCTTTACAGCCGCTACATTTGGCGCGGACTTGATTACGGCAACGCTCCAAGTTTTCAGCCGGCACTATCGTACACTATCGGTGGATTTTCTATTGGAACGTGGGCTGCATACAGCGTTGGTGTCTTCACGGTTGATTCGTCCGGAGTCGGGAAAATATTTGCGGAACATGATCTTTGGGCATCGTACGCAATTTCGACCGATGCCGGCACATTCTCGTTGTTCTATACAGATTATTTTTATCCGAGTGCCGGTTTAAAATATTTTGATTTCAACAAAACAGGGGGCGCCCATGTTCTGGAATTCGGAGCCGGCTTTACAGGGAATGATAAATTACCGTTGATGATCAATGCATATTATAATTTTTATAATGATCCTGATCATTCCGTCTATCTTCAATTCTGTTATGTCTATTCCGGAGAATCATATTCAGCGAATGTTTTTGCTGCATTTACTCCCGCAAAGAGTGTTTGGTATGGAACAACAAAAGCAGATCTCGTCAATGTGGGAGTTACAGTATCTAAATCAATTGTAATAACAGATAAATTCTCGCTTCCATTAACGATATCATATATCATCAATCCGCATATCGAACAAACATATTTAATTGTTGGGATCACGTTATAACAAAGAAAAAAATAGTGAAACCCAACATTGCTGAAAGAAAATTATCTTCCGTTCCCAAACTCCGTTTGGGAACGGAATTTATCTAAGTCTGAGTTTCAGAAGAAGGGCGTTCCCAAGTGGAACTTGGGAACGAGACAACCGCACAAACCAGATTCTTCGGTCGCATGGCTCTTTCAGAATGACAGTGATTTTAGACTCTGCAATGAAATATTATCGAAGCGAGTCTTGCTGATTTTCTGTGACGCAGATTCTGCGGTGCTTTGATTCATAAAATATCATTTGAAAATAGTCTATCAATTAAAGAATACAAACAAAATGCAAACGGATTACACATCATGAAAAAATTAAATATTCAACAAAAACTTTTCCTGATACCTGCGTTTGCTGTTGCGGTCATTATCTTTGTATTTGGCTGGGTCTCATCATCCAGGCAGACAGATCAGGCGGAGAAAGCGTTTCGCGATGAGTTGTTTATGCTTGCGCATAATTCCACCGCAATGATCCATTCCGCAGCGGATGAAGAAGCAACAGATCGCGGCTGGAAATTCCACCGTATTCTTACCGATGATAGCAATACTAAACTTCTACCCGAAGAAGCAGAAGCGCTAAAATTATTAACTCATAACGACACACTCGTATCGGTAGAAAAGAAAATAGTTGCTGGAGATTCTACCCGCCTTGCCATTTTCGTGCCGGCTCGAATTCAAGAGGGATGCTTCTCATGTCACAACGAATCCGGTGTTGATATTTTCCAAACGAAGAAAGACGGTGATCTTGTTGCAGTGTTCGGCGTTTCCGGCTCACTGGAAGAGTTGATCCGCCAAGAGGCGATGATACGATGGATAACAATTGGAATTGGATTGTTCTCTGTTTTAGTGATTGTCGGTGTGATTCAATTTTTGGTGAAAAAAATTATTGTTGCTCCGCTTTCAGAGATGGTCACACAGTCCGAGCATGTAGCCAATGGTGATCTACGCTCGTACGAAACAAAGGAATTAGCAAAAAAAATTACATCGGCCGATGAAATAGGACAATTAACGCGCGGTTATAAAGCAATGTTAGATTCTCTGCGAAATCTCATTCAACAAGTTGGAGATTCTGCTAACGCTGTGTCGTCAGCATCAACCGAGATCAGTTCAACTACGGAGGAAATGGCGGCAGGCGCTCAACAGCAAAGCTCGCAAACTTCGGAAGTTGCTGCTGCTGTTGAACAAATGACAAAGACACTGGTTGCAACCACGGCAAATATCCGAAAAGTAGCAGATGGTGCAACGCAGGCGCGGCAGGATGCGGAACGGGGAGGCAAAGTTGTGGAAGAAACCATTGGCGGGATGCGTCGTATTTCCAATGTGGTGACCCAATCAGCGGAACAAGTAAAAGTTCTTGGAGCATCAAGTGACAAGATCGGTGAGATCATTGAAGTGATCGATGATATTGCGGATCAAACAAATCTGCTGGCGTTAAATGCAGCGATTGAAGCAGCGCGTGCCGGTGACCAAGGACGTGGATTTGCCGTTGTTGCTGATGAAGTACGAAAACTTGCAGAGAGAACCTCGAAAGCGACAAAAGAAATATCAACAATGATCCATCAAATACAATCGGATACTCGTCGCGCTGTTGAATCGATGTCCAAAGGAACTGAAGAAGTGTCTGCCGGAATTATTCTAGCAGAACATGCCGGCGCAATGTTGAACAACATCGTAAAGAATGCACAATCAGTTTCGGATATGGTTGCACAAATTGCAACTGCCAGCGAAGAACAATCCAGTACATCAGAACAGATATCGCAGAATGTGGTTTCAATCAGCACAGTAACACAAGAAAGTGCCAGCGGAACACAACAAATTGCAAAGACTTCCGAAGACCTTAACCGTTTAACCGAAAATTTACTGCATATCATAAACCAATTCCAACTTGATGAAAGAAATGATTCTTCCAAAAAAGAAGTTAAACACGAAAAGAAAACAAAACCATCAG
>CAYHFN010000123.1:0-3405 GCA_964355925.1 uncultured Chitinophagaceae bacterium | reverse complement strand
TGCAGGATGAGGCAGGGGTATTTCAATCAACGGCGGTTTGTATCAATGGAGGATGAAAGGATTGACAGCGAAGAATGTCGCTCGATTTACCATTCGGAGTTGTTGGTTTACGATTATTGATCGGCTGCATGATGTTCAAAACATACCAATTCATATAGGATCATATAAATTTTCTGTAAGAGTGGAATCTCCGACCACACCTACACTTACGCTTTACTTTACAGTAAAGTAAATTATGTGCATCAATAATCGACCAGGATAGTTCTGTTAATGCGAAGATCGATCTGGGGAAAGGAGAAAAATAATAATGGCATTAACATAAAAGAATAAGCAACTTTGTGTAAATAATATCTATGGAGATGTAATGAAAAAGATCGTTTTTGCTTTCGCCATTATGATACTCACACTTTGTTCGTTTTTTCTTTTACAGAAGAATGAACATATCCCCCAACTTTCAATCGGTTCAGAAGAAGATCCGAACGCACGCGAAGAATATGAATTCATGGTCATTCGCGATCCGGTGAGGAACGAGATTCCAAAAGACATACACCGTATGGAATTCCAACTTTTACGCCGTTTACCAAGTCGTGAATCGTATGCTCTTGCAAAAGGAAATGCTGTGGAAGCATTGCAATGGACCGAACGGGGTCCCTTTAATATTGGAGGACGCTCGCGCACATTTGCTGCTGATGTTGAACATCCGGGCGTACTGATTGCCGGATGTGTTGATGGCGGTATTTGGAAATCGACTGACGATGGAGCATCGTGGAAACTTAAATTGACACCGCAGCAAACACATTCCACAAGTTGTATTGCACAAGATACACGACCTGGGAAAAGACATCTTTGGTATGTCGGCACCGGAGAATTCCGTGGTTCAACAACCAATGATACCCGCTGGGGATCGTTCTATAATGGAGATGGCATTTATAAATCAACAGATGATGGTGAAACGTGGGACATTCTTCCTTCAACAATGTCTGGAACTCCGAATCTCATGGATGCGTTTGATTTTATCTGGACCGTTGCAACAAATCCTGCGAATCTTTCGCACGATGAAGTGTATGCTGCAACATGGCGTGGTATCTATCGCTCTACGAACGGCGGTGCAACGTGGAATGTTGCTATGCTCTCAGATTCCGGCATCGTCAATACTTCAACCGTTACAACCGATGTAGCGATAACATTAAACGGAGTGATCTATGCGCACACACGGGAAAATGGTCTCTTAAAAATTTGGAGATCAACAGATGGTATAACGTGGACATCAATTGCACCAAATACGTTCCCGACGACAAGTGGTCGTGTTGTGTTTGCAACTGCACCATCCGATACAAATGTGTTGTATATTTTTGTTCAAGGACCAAATAACACTCCCGCAACAGCCGGACACCAGCTCTGGAAATATACATTCAACAATGCAGGTAGTACGTGGGAAAACCGAAGTGCAAATCTTCCAACTGATCTCTCAACTCAAGCAGGTTATGATCAAACACTTCATGTAAAACCTGATAACGCAGATTTTCTCATTCTTGGAGGAACAGATCTATATCGTTCTACTGATGGATTTAAGACATCTTTAAATTTTCAAACAATTGGCGGATATCCATACTATCCGGATGGTCAGCATCATCCCGATATGCAAGGAGGAATGTTCAAACCAACAAATCCAAATATCTATTACTCATCCAACGACGGGGGCGTGCAGCGTGCTGATGATATTACAATGAATGGAATGATGAAATGGACTTGGCTGAACAATGGATACAATGTCACTCAGTTATATTCTGTTTCAATCTCGCCGGATAGCGGTGATCATACGGTTATTGCCGGCGCACAAGATAATGGTTCCCTTGCAACAGATTCTCTTGGAATGTCTTCATGGAGATTGATCTACGGTGGTGATGGTACGGTTTTAGAACTTCCGCCTGTTGCAGATGACAGGATGTATACACAGTATCAAAGTGGCCCGATGCAGCGACAAACGCGCTCCGGTCAAAAATTTTCAAGTTTAAATCCGAACGGAGCAATACGACAATTATTTGTAAACCCAATTATACTCGATCCGAATAATTCAAAAATAATGTATTATGGCGCTGGCAGCACAATCAGTCCAACGTTTTATAGCGGTATCTGGAGAAACAATAATGTACCTAATGGAACAGCGACTATTGGCTGGACGCCCATCACGGCGAGTGATGTTGGCACACCTTCTGGATCAACTCGAGCTGTAAGTGCAATTGGAGTTTCAAAATTAAATAATCCTAATGTTGTGTATATAGGAACGACAGACGGAATTGTTAAGCGAATTGATAATGCAGAATCAGCAACACCGACTGGAACATTGATAACTCCACCGGGATTGAACGGAGGAAACGCTCAAGGTGGATTTGTACGATGTATTGCTGTTGACAAGACAAATTCAAATAGAGCGCTGCTTGCGTTTGGGAATTATAATATCAAAAGTCTCTGGCTTACTTCGGATGGAGGATCAACATGGAGTGATGTTGAAGGAAATCTTTCCGGTCCATCCGGTCCATCAATACGATGGGCGACCTTGGTCTATGTGGGAAATCAGTTAAATGTTTTTATCGGAACGAGCATTGGTCTTTTAATGACGAGCAAACTTCAGGGTGATTCAACAGTGTGGGTACAAGCTGCTGCGAATGAGATTGGCAATGTTCTTATCTCCTATATGGACTATCGGGAGTCAGATAGAACTCTTGTGGTTGGGACATTTGGCAGAGGAGTATTTTCAACACAAATACCAAATACACCATTAAGCGTAACTACAACATCAAAAGTACCACAACAATTTGTGCTGGAACAAAATTTTCCAAACCCATTTAATCCTGTAACAACAATTCGTTATTCACTTCCTTCGTCTGCAACGGTAAAACTGACAATCGTTGATGTTCAAGGAAAAATAATAGCTACGCTCGTGAACGAAGAACAATCTGCGGGATGGAAGGAAGTGGTATGGAAAGGGTCAGCGTTTAGTTCGGGAATTTACTTTTACAAACTTCAGGCGGGAAATTATGTTGGAGTAAAGAAATTAATGTTGTTGAAATAAAAATGTTTAACGCCTTTCCGCTAAATACGGCTGGGAGGTTGCTGCTTTCGTGTGTTAAAAAAAATGGATTTGTTTATGGAACCGTAACACCTCCGAAAAGTCCTTGCTTCAAAAGCTGTAGAGTATCTGATGCAGGTAGGAAGAGAAGGGCGTGAGCCGTTCTTTACCCTCACCGTTCAAAGACTGTTTTGCCTTGTCGAAGCTTTTCGGTGTCAACTAATAGTTCACAAAACGTCAACGTAGGTTAACACAATCAAAAATTCATATGCGAATTTATTTTGCAATAGCCGTTTATTCGAGGCACGATTAGTGCAAGAATAATATCAGCAAAT
>CAYHFN010000122.1:0-3465 GCA_964355925.1 uncultured Chitinophagaceae bacterium | reverse complement strand
TCGATTGTTGGTGGATCACCTGAACTTTTGGTTCGCGTAGAAAATGGAATTGTTGAAACGCGTCCTCTTGCCGGTACGCGTAAACGAGGGAAAACCGAAGAAGAGGACAATGCACTTGCAAAAGATTTGCTTTCCGATCCGAAAGAACTTGCCGAACATTTAATGCTGATCGATCTTGGACGTAATGATATCGGACGGATCAGTGAATTCGGCAAAGTGGACGTAACAGAATATATGGTGATTGAAAAATATTCCCACGTTATGCATATTGTTTCCAATGTTCGGGGAAAATTGAAGAAAGAACTTTCAGCAATCGACGCATTCTTTTCTTGTTTTCCTGCTGGAACATTATCTGGCGCTCCTAAGATTCGAGCAATGGAAATTATTGCAGAACTGGAGCCGGTGAAGCGCGGAATTTATGGAGGCGCAATCGGGTATTTGGATTTTTCAGGAAATCTTGATTCATGTATTGCCATTCGTACAACAATTGTAAAAGATGGATATGCATATTTTCAAGCAGGTGCGGGAATCGTATACGATTCTGTTCCCGAAAAAGAATATCAAGAAACCCTCATTAAAATGGACGCAGTTATTCGTGCCGTAGAAGCGACCGTAACACAAAATTAGTGTCATTCCCGCGGAAGCGGGAATCCATATCAATTAATTTGTTGAATCTTAGATTTCCGTCAAAAACGTGCGGGAATGACGACGTAAAATAAATATGATTTTAATAATAGACAACTACGACTCCTTCACATATAACCTCGTCCAATATCTCGGCGAGATGAATGTTGAATTGAAAGTCGTCCGTAATGATAAAATTACAATTGATGAAATCCGTAAACTGCATCCGGAAGGAATTGTCATTTCACCAGGACCATGCACGCCGAAAGAAGCGGGGGTTTCTGTTCCGCTCATAAAAGAATTTTACAAGGAAATCCCAATCCTCGGAGTTTGTCTTGGTCATCAATCGATTGGTGAAGCATTTGGCGGAGATGTTGTGAAAGCACCAAGCGTTGTTCATGGTAAGACTTCTGAAGTGCTGCACGAAGGGAAGGGTATCTTTAATTCCATTCCGAATAAATTTCTTGCGACGAGATATCATTCATTAGTGATTTCACCAAAGACAATGCCTGCTGTACTTGAAGTAACTGCAAAAACTCAAGATGGAGTAGTAATGGGAGTTCAGCATAAGCAGTATCCAATCTTTGGCGTTCAGTTTCATCCTGAATCAATTGCAACCCAGCATGGAAAAATATTGTTAAGAAATTTTGTTGAAAAAAAATATTAAATCGTCATGGATAAAACGCAAATTGCCGATATACTTGATGAAGTGGGAACACTCCTTGAATTAAAAGGAGAAAACCCTTTTAAGAGCAGAGCATTTCACAATGCTGCGCGTGTTCTTGCTGGTGTTACAGAAGATTTAAAAACACTTGTTGAGAATGGTGAGATCCGTAAGATTAAAGGGATTGGCGAAAGCACTGCAAAGATTATTTCCGACCTTGTTACTACAGGAAAATCACCTGACCACGAAAGTTTGAGAAAGTTTTTTCCTCCCGGAATCTTTGATATGATGAAGATTCAGGGAATGGGACCAAAGAAAGTTGCTTTCTTGTATAAGCAGATGAAAATATCTTCTATCGAAGATCTTGAGAAAGCCGCCAAATCGGGAAAATTAGAAAAGCTGGAAGGATTCGGAAAAAAAACTGAAGAGAATATTCTTCTGGGCATCGAACAAGTCCGTAAACATTCTTCAAAATATCATATCAACGTTGCAGAAACTGCCGCGCAATCGATCTTTGAAGTGATTAAATCTCATAAAGGAATCATTCGAGCTGAGATAGCCGGAAGTCTTCGCCGGAGAAAAGAGACGATCGGTGATATCGATATCGTAGTCAGTGCAAAAAAGAAGGATGTGAAAGAGATTATGAAACTCTTCACATCGCACAAAACCGTTGAGCGGATCACCGGCGAAGGCGAAACAAAAGCAAGTGTTGTCTTAGACATTGGTATCAATTGCGATCTTCGCATTGTGGATGATGGAGAATTTCCGTTTGCATTAAATTATTTTACCGGAAGCAAAGAACATAATGTTCAAATTCGATCCTTAGCACGTGAAAGTGGTTGGATGTTGAATGAATATGAATTTGCAGTTATTGATTCGGGTGAAAAAGGAAGAAAATCTAAAAAAGTCGTCATCTGTAAGTCTGAAGAGGATATTTATAATGCTGTAGGACTTGATTACGTCGAGCCTGAGCTGCGTGAAGACCTAGGCGAGGTCGAAGTTGCCCAATCCGGCAAACTTCCAAAATTGGTCACATATGATGATATTCGAGGTACATTTCACTGCCATACAAACTATAGCGATGGACAAAATACGTTATCCGAGATGGCTGCCGGAGCGCAAAAGCTTGGATGGGAATATCTCGGGATTGCTGATCACAGCAAAGTTGCCGCGTATGCAAACGGTCTATCCGAAGAGCGCGTAAAGAAACAGCACAAGGAAATTGATGCGCTCAATGATAAGTTTAAGAATTTTAGACTCTTCAAAGGTACCGAAGTAGATATTTTAACAAATGGTGATTTAGACTTTAATGATAAGGTGTTAACTTCATTTGATTACGTGGTTGCCTCGGTGCATAGCAACTTCAAAATGAATGAAGTCGATATGACCAAGCGAATTATGAAAGCTTTGAAGAACAAGCATGTAACGATTCTTGGTCATCTAACAGGAAGATTATTGTTGGAACGGGATGGTTATCCTTTAAACCAAACAGAGATTATCAATGCAGCCGCAGATCTTGGAAAGGTTGTTGAGATCAATGCACATCCAATGAGATTAGATTTGAATTGGCGAATAGTGAAATATGCGATCAGCAAAGGTGTGATGATTGTGATTAATCCGGATTCACATGTTGTATCCGGATTGACTGACGTTCGATATGGAGTTGGAATTGCGCGAAAAGGGTGGTGTGAGAAGAAGAATATATTGAACACAAGAAATGTAAATCAGGTTATTGATTATTTGAAGAGATGAGGCTTGCTTCTTCGATATATATTACTTAACATAATCCTTATTATATCTACACAAAAGCTATTTGTATATAATTTCAAAGGAATTTTGAAGATCAACAATCCCTTCAAAAACCGTTTCGGCCGGTCCTTTCAGTGTTACATTCTTAAATGAATTTGTCTCGTCCTTTTCAAATCCAATATACAATACCGAGCCACTCAAGACATTTACATTTATCGGGCTCTTCATTCCAAATTTCAACGCACTCAACAATGCACTCGCAACAGATCCAGTCCCACAAGCTAAAGTTTCGCCCTCAACTCCACGCTCATAAGTTCTTATTTTAATATTGTTAGAGTCTCTTTTAGTAACAAAATTAACGTTCGTTCCTAATGGCTGATACACTTTATGGAAGCGAATCGATCTCCCTAAATTTAATATATCGGCTG
>CAYHFN010000121.1:0-3489 GCA_964355925.1 uncultured Chitinophagaceae bacterium | reverse complement strand
GAGGTGCCGTTGTGTTAATTGAAAAATTGCTACACTACACTACACTACACTACACAGTCCACAACTCGTTTAACCCTCCAAGTATATTTAAATTTCTTTATTGCAGGAATAAACTATGCCCGAATCTCAATTGAAAACTATTCTTCTTGTCGAAGACGATGAAACCAGTGCAATAGTTGTATCTAAGCAAGTAAAGCATTTTGGATACAATGTTATCTCCGTCAACACCGGCGAAAAGGCGGTTGAACTTGCAACAAGCGATCAGAATATTGATCTCATCATTATGGACATTGTTCTTGGGGAAGGGATCGACGGCACAACAGCCGCAAAACAAATTCTCGCCAAACGAAAAGTCCCAATTGTATTTCTCTCTTCCCATTCCGAAAAAAAGATCGTTGAGAAAGTGCGCGGCATTTCGCGTTATGGATACGTGTTGAAGAATTCAGAAGAGTTCGTTTTGCAATCATCCATTGAAATGGCATTTGATTTATTTGAAACGCATCGGAATGTTGAATCGGGTATTGATGAACTTAAAAAGAGCGAAGAACGATACCGCACACTTTTTGAAACGATGGCACAAGGTGTTGTTTACCAAGATGCAGACGGGAAAATCACTTCCGCAAATGCGGCTGCCGAACACATTCTAGGCCTCACACTCGACCAAATGCAAGGACGCTCCTCCATTGATCCGCGCTGGAGGGCAATTCATGAAGACGGTTCAAATTTTCCTGGAGATTTGCACCCAGCCATGGTAGCTCTGCGCACAGGAAAACCTGTGAACAATGTTGTGATGGGTGTCTATCATCCGCAAACAGATCAACAAGTTTGGATCAACATCAATGCCGTGCCGGAATTCAGACCAGACGAAACCAGCCCATTCCAGGTGTATGCCACTTTTGACGACATCACCGAACGTAAAAAGTCTGAAGGAGAGTTGCGGGAGAGTGAAACCAAATATCGTCTCATAGCTGAAAACACTTCGGATGGCATTATTATTTTTGACGGGGAAAATAAGATTCGATATGTCTCATCGGCGTATAACAAACAACTTGGCTATACCGAAATGGAAGAACTTGCAAGAATACCCGATGATATTTATTCAATCATCCATGTGGATGACCGCGACATTGTATTCCCAACAATCTTTGAAGCGATTAAATTAAAAAAGAGTGGATTAATATATGCCTATAGAGTTAAACATAAAGCGGGACATTATATCTGGCGGGAGGATAATGCTACATTTAAATATGATAATGCAGGAAATTATACCGGAGCCTATGTTATTTGCCGAGACATTAGCGAACGCAAATTGGCGGAGGTGGCACTGTGTTTATCTGAAGAACGATTTCGCGCCATCTGGGAAGAGTCCTTCGACGGTATGCGGTTGTTGGATAAAAACGGCAAGATCATTTTGGTGAATGATGCTTTCTGTAAACAAATTGGCAAAACACGCGACGAACTGGAAAACAAGTTGCTTGATGTAATGTATGATCCGTGTGAAGCGGAGAAGATTCTCTCTACCACCATAGAAAAATTTCGAAAGAAAACCGTTGCCCCGCATTTTGAACGTCAAATCACACTCTGGAACGAACGCAAGGTATGGTTTGAATTATCTAACTCATATATCAAGTTGGGTACAGGGCAAAATTATCTTTTAAGTATTTTTCGAGACATCACCGAGCGCAAACAGGCGGAAGAATTACTGAAAGAAAGTGAATTCAAATATCGAGCTTTAATTGAAAATTCTAACGATTCAATTTTTTGTGTCGATAAGGAAGGATATTACAAGTTCGTTAATAAAGTCTTTGCATCGACATTCGGGAAAATTCCGGAATATTTTTACGGTAAGTCATTCTGGGATATTTATTCAAAAGAACAAGCTGATATGCGTTTTGCAGCCTCTTCAAAAGTTTTCGAAACCGGGAAAGCTGGATCAGTGGACGTTGAAGTGCCGCTACCGGATCGACTTTTATACTTCATTGCAAAGACGAATCCGATAAGAGATCCTCAAGGAAATGTGATCTTAAACCTCACAATTGCTACCGACATTACCGAGCGTAAGAAGGTGGAGGAAGAATTACGTGAGAGCGAAGATAAATATCGCGGAGTGGTTGAAAATTCTCCCAATGCTATAGCAATCTATGTTGAAGGAAAAATTGTTTTTGTCAACAATCAATGCGTTCTGTTAATGGGGGCAGTAAATAAAGAAGAGCTGATCGGAAAATCTGTTATCCAATTTGTTCATCCGGATAATCGCGCAATGGTAATTGCGCGGATGCAACAAGTGGCAATTGATGGAAAACCATTGCCGACGGCAGAAGAAAAATTTATCCGCTTAGATGGCACTTCTGTTGATGTTGAAGTAAGAGCAGTTCCAACGACTTATATACAGAAACCTGCTGTTCAACTTATTGTGCAAGACATCACCGAGCGCAAGCAGTCGGAAGAGGCGCTAAAGGTTCTGGCAACGACATTTGCAGATCTTTCTGGGAAACCATTCTTCGAGGCGATCTCAAGACATATGGCCGTTTCGCTCGGTGTTGATTTCGTTTATGTTGGTGAATACAATACTACCAGCAATACTATTAGTGTTTTGGGTGGATGTGCACATGGAGAACTGATGGGTGATCTTATATATCCACTTGCCGATACTCCATGCAAAGAAGTTGTCGGGGAAAAACTATGTATTTATCCCAAAGCAGTGCAGTCTGAATTCCCGAAGGATCTCCTTTTGGCACAAATGGGGATTGAAGGATATGTAGGGTCTCCAATATTTGACAAACAGAATCAACCAATTGGTATTTTGGTTGCACTTCATTCCTCACTACTGCAAAACCCGCATACTATTGTCAGAATTTTCAATACATTTTCCGATCGGGTTGCGGCAGAAATGCAGCGTGATAAAGCGGAAAAAGCACTCATTCTGTCAAACGAACGTTTAGCATTTGCACAACGGTCTGCAGGAGCAGGAGTATGGGATTGGGATATGCTGACTGGGAAACTCAACTGGTCACCAGAACTTTATCGCCTGTTCGGATTAGATCCTGCAAAGAATGAAGCCACGTTAGATTTATGGAACAGTCTGTTGCACCCGGATGACATTAAAGGTGCGGGAGAGCGAATAAACGAAGCAATACGCAATCATAAACCGCTTGTGAATGAATATCGTGTCATTAAACCTTCCGGCGATGTTCTATGGATCAATGCTTTAGGGGATACTGTATACAACGAACGGGGTGAAGCTTTGCGTATGTCTGGTATCTGCATTGATATTACTGACCGCAAAAACTCTGAACAAGCATTACGCCAATCACAAAAACTTGAATCAATCGGAACTCTTGCATCCGGAATTGCCCACGATTTTAATAATATTCTTAACGTAATCGTAGGGAACAGCGACTTGCTAAACAAAAGCTCACTTGATGAAAAGAATGTCCGGCGAATTAACGCTATTGCAAGTTCAGCAACTCGCGGAATGCATCTGGTAAA
>CAYHFN010000120.1:0-3496 GCA_964355925.1 uncultured Chitinophagaceae bacterium | reverse complement strand
CGCGATTGGCGTTTGAAATCGGAATAGATCTGTTCATCGTCATTCACGGAAAAATTCTGCGTAACTGATCTTACTTCCGATTGCACCTGTACTCGAAGCTGTGCTACAATATCCGCAAGGGCTGATTTTTTTGCAGATTCCACTCCGGTCGCTCCCCCACCGGTTCCCACACCAACAATGTATTCTGATGGCGGATATTTTGGATGATTATGCGTGGAAAACCATGTCGGGATCTGCGCGAATGTAGCCGTAGTGACAACCAAAACAAGAATAAACATCACTATTTTTTTCATATTCTGTCCTATCCCAATAAAAATATTATTCTACGCCAACTACGATCAATTTACGATTAAGTGTTATCTGTTTTAATTTTCCTTGTG
This sequence comes from uncultured Chitinophagaceae bacterium, assembly GCA_964355925.1. Taxonomy (GTDB): domain Bacteria; phylum Bacteroidota; class Ignavibacteria; order UBA10030; family UBA8401; genus UBA8401. The sequence continues at coordinate 3,116 of CAYHFN010000120.1, read as the reverse complement.
CGAAATTAGCATTGAACTCACGGCGAAGTTCGCGGAATAACGCAGATGGACTTTGCATATCTTTATCCTGAATCCACGCAAGATAATCGATCGTATTATCTGCAACAACATTTTCTTTCACGCGACCAGCGATCTTCTTTAATGTTTTTGCGGCAGCGTCAGCAATATCGTATTTCGTATCCTGGTCAAACTGACCAACAATGGTGAAAATGATTTTATATTGTGCACCATTCTTCAGATCATCTTGCCAATATGAATTGATTCGGGAAATAACATTGTTCAATGCGTTCGTCATCGCCGCTTCAACAAGCGCGTTTGCAGGCGCCGCAGATTCTTCGCTATATCCAGTCTCAACTCCAAGCAGCCGCGCGGTTGTTGTTTCAAATGCGCGGATAGAAACCGATGCTTTTCGAACATCGGAAGAACCGACCTTTCGAGTATCGATAGTAATAGTGTAGGAAACATAGATATCGCTCCCAACAGAAAGTGCGATCATATAGGAAAGATCCTCTTCGTGTCCTTTCAAATTCAATTGCGCTTTTTGCTGTTCGTATAATTGCTGAGCTTGCTCTGGCGCAACAACATTATATTTTTTTTGCGTAAGATAGGATTCTATGACCGATGCACCTTGCTTTAATACTGAATTCGAACGCAATTCCTCTAACGGATTTTGTCCGGATTTTACTTCGGGTAACGCCATTAATGTCGGCAGACCGATCTCTTCGGTCACATCTTCAAGTTTTGCAATTACTCTGCGATCAACGAGGAAATTCATTATTGCAGCCCGGTTAATCCTAAATTGTTTTTCAACACGGATCTTCTCTCCGCCGGAGAGCTTTACACGGCTCTCAAAACTATTGGCTTCCCATGCAATATATTTTTGCACATTATCGGCTGCAAATAATTCCTGCTCCACCGGCGCAAACTTCTGTTTCTCTTCGTCGCTGCGAACAAGCGCGTCAAGACCGGCGCCGCCATAAACGACAAGGTACACAGCAGCTTTTCGCGCATCGATCTCCGCAAGCTTTACTGATTCTTCTTCCTTGAATCCGAACATACCGGATTTACCGCCGATCCCTTTTGCTTTGATCAACACTTCGTCTGCAGAGACCGCTTCAATAAATGTCGCCTGGCGCGATTCAGGAAGATTTCCTTGAGCAAAAATATTTGCTGAAATAAGCAGTGATAAAAAAACAATAGATCGTTTCATAGAAAATTCCTTGGTGTATTTATTTTAAAGAAGGGAGCGAATAATTGATCCAAGCAAACCAGCCAATTCCGGAGTAATCCACCATTGGTCCTGTTTTATCATCTTTTGTTTGATTTTTGTCTTTGTCTTCTACAGAAACTGTCCAATTATCTCCGGACGAAGCACTTGTATAATCGATCCCGCCGCCAATGGAGAAGGTAGGAGTGATATACACTTCAAATCCTCCCTTTGCTCCAAATCCAAATGCGTTGTGTGTGAGTGAATATTTCAAATCGTCGCCGTTCTTGTCTTTACCGGTTGCAGAAAAGTTCGTCAGAAAATATTTGAAATCTCCTTCAATAACGATACCGAACCGCCTGAAATAAAATTTTTTCAACAACCCAATACTTGCATTGCCGGATAAAGAAAATCCTATGTCGGCGCTGTCCCTCCACAAAGCTCCACTATTTTTTCCATCAGTAGTATAGTTTGGAAAATAGAACTTCCCATCCACGTCAATAAAACCGATCGCGGCTCCTATTTGAAGCCAAAGCTCAGAAATTTTTGTACCGTTGGCAAGATCGCTTTGGATAGAGATCATTGGTCCATACATATTCTTCACTTCTGAGTTTACATTTGCCGCAAAATCAAATTTACTAAGGCCAAATAATTTGGATGGGTCGTAATTTTTTGTAAACGCACTTTTTCGAAATTCAGAAATGGAAAGGGGCATCTGTCCAAAACCTACGATTCCATTAATCCCAAGCAGCGGAAGCTCTGTGACGGAAAGTCCCGGTGAATAATTTGTTCCGGTAATTGTCTGCGCGTACGATGTGGCGGATTCATCGTTCTTATTGTTTCCAATGTCTCTGATCTTGATAAATCCTCTTCTGTTCTTTATGATCTCACCGGATTCAGTCTCCTCCAATTCTTCTACCCAATAGGAATCATCCAGACCGATTCCTTCACGATTGCCCAGATTCAATTTCACACCAAAGGTTGTAATTTCCGATACGGTGCCTGTCAAATTAAACGCAGAGAGTTTTTTTGTTTCATTTGCAATATTAAACGATGAGAGCGCGATCGTTGCCTCAAATGCTTTCCAATCGGCATCTTCGTTATCTTCCGCATCTTTTGTTTCCGAACGTTCAATTCCTTCCCCCTGCCAGCCGTCGGCGGCCCCGACAAAAATAACCGCAGGCTTATTCGATTGATCAACTTTAAGCTGATACCACAGCAGACCTAGTTTTATTTCGTGGGAATAGGTTATCGTCGGCACTTTTCTGATCACTTTCCCTTTATCATTCTTTACATCCCGTTCACCATGCGAGGTAGATCGTTTATAATATTCGACATAGGGAACATAAAAGAATCCGGAATTAAGGATCGATTCCAGTTGCGCGCCTGAAAGTCCGGCAGACTGCGCTTTTGTTGCCAAAAATGTGTTGCGTTCGGATTCCGTGAGATTCTGCTTGCTCAGCAATTCTTTATTGAAATCCAGCAGTTCCAGAAATTTTGGGGCGAGTGTCTTTTCGATGAGTGGGCGAACACTCGCACTTGAGAATGAATTCATTTGTGAGGCTTCGCTGCTGAACTGCGCTATAATATTCTCCGGAAGCGAAGAATAGTTGAATCGCTCCATCATCACGCTCTTTGACACAACCGAAGAGATAACATCCGTTTGCCTGCTAGTGAGCTCAAATCCTGATGGGGCCAAGACTTTGTTTACGTACGATACGACCTTTTTTTTGTACTGCGCATGCAACGAAATAGATGCAATGCAAAATATAATCGCTATGAGTAGGATGTGCTTTTTCATGTCGTTTTTGTGTTAATGATTAGGATATTAATCGTTTGAGGCGGGATTTTTTCGTGGGTGTTCACGGGATCGAACCGCGGACCTCCTGCTTGTAAGGCAGGCGCTCTA
>CAYHFN010000119.1:0-3522 GCA_964355925.1 uncultured Chitinophagaceae bacterium | reverse complement strand
TTCTTGATGTTTTCCAATATATCAAATTGGATCATCTTTTGGGGGGCAGGTCACTTCTGAAAAGGCGTTGGGATTCGAGGTGCCCAATGCCTAATAAATTAGTAAGAGTTGGTCTTCATTTGCAGATGTTAAAGTTCGGTCCGGTCTATGATCCAACCAAACCGACACTAGATGACAATGTGAAGGACATAGCTGTTATCAGTAAAGCAAGGCAGAGGCACATAACACATATCGGAATCGAACTCAGTTACGCGGAAAACAGAGCTTTGTTTGCTGTGCAGAGATTATTGGATGATACTGCATTTCGAGGTAATACACGACCGGTGAAATTATCTCACGGAAATCCCTACAAGATGAAAGGAAATCAGCCGGTATTAGAAGTAAAGATCCCTGAATATCTTGATGCTTATGGAGTTAAGAAGAAAAAATCATCAAGGCAGAAACAAGAATTCAGCGCGAAGGGTAGGACATCAGCCCTTGCCGCGTTAGAATCTCTTGCAAAGAAATCGTTCCTGTTGGTATATCAACGCGACGTATATGATCCAAAGAAACAAGGCAGGGTGTTGAGATCAGAATTAATTGAAACAGTCGATAAGTTATTCGAACTAAAAAAGGCGAATGGCCGATTGACGATAACACCTTCACCAATAATGTTCGATCAGGAAGATACCTATTATATGATATTGCCAGCGGATCTCTATACGGCAGTTGTAATGGACAAGCAGAGATCAATGTTGCTCTTCATCGAATATTTATTTTATCATTACGAGAAGAACCGAGTTGGAGGTGGAATCAAAAAATATGAATTCACTCGGCAGATGGAAACGATTGCCGAGGAGATCGGTCTTGGCAACCTTATTTCATCACGGCAGTGGTCTAAGATACGTTCCATCTTGAACGAATATTATGAGTTTGCGAAGCAAAAAGGATATTTGATCAAGTATGAAATTGATGTCCCGGGCGCGCGTTATGCCAACGTTGATAAGCTTCAGATTAAAGTTTCGACGATGAACACACTTCGCAAGGTTCCATAGGTCTACTACCGTTGTGCGCAAGGTCTAGGCCTAAAAGTTGCAAAGTCTAGTACCGTTCATTGCAAGCACATCGAATACGCCCAATGTTTAAAGCCGATATTTCACCTAAAATTACCTATAGATACTAGTAGATACTAGTACATACTCTCCCTACGCTAACGCTTCGGGAGAGTTATTTTAAAAATGATGAGGCAACCGATGATCGATAAGAAAATTTCTTGCTGCTATGCAGAAGAACTTTGAAAGTGTGTGGTGTTGGCTGAGAAGCTTTGCCGTTGTGTATGCGTTGTGTCCTAACAAACTTTCCGAAGAAATGCGTGACCCTACTCGCTACATCGACAGATGTTGTGCATGTTGGGGCTTTTGTTCTGAATGATATATCTAGGAAGAAAGATGTGTTATTTAAAAATGACGTAAAGTATTCTTGTTTTACGTAATCATCTTTTGTAATTTAAACATGACTAATAAATTCCCACCACAAAAAAATATTCTACAACTGAAAGGTTGGTTGCTTGGGTGTCGCAAAGAGGGGATTTTACCCAAACAATTATTAACGTAGGAGTAGTGACTAAATTAGTGACTAATTGAACAAAAAATGTATTATTTCATATCATGCTCAGAATGTAAACGCCAAAACCAGTAAAATTTAACCGTTCTCGTAGTTCAAGTGGATAGAACCGGAGTTTCCTAAACTTCTAATCGCAGTTCGAGTCTGCGCGAGAACACATAATCTATTGTCATTCCCGCGTGTCCCGCACTTTGGGACTCCGCATTGGCGGAACTTAAAAAGGCGGAGTTTTTAGCGGGAATCTATTTTAATAATTCAAACAAATAAATATCAATGCGTTTATCTAAAGGTTTTTTCCCGACCGTAAAAGAAGTTCCGTCTGATGCTGTTATTCCAAGTCATCAATTAATGATCCGAGCCGGGTTGATGCGTCAGTTGGCGGCCGGAATATTCTCGTTCCTGCCGATCGGTTATTCGGTGATGAAAAAAGTAATGAATATCATCCGCGAAGAGATGGATGCAATTGGCGGACAGGAATTCCACCTACCGGCATTGAATCCGATTGAATTGTGGGAAGAGACAGATCGAGTAAAAGCATTCGGCGATATCATGTTTCATATCAAAAATCGCGCAATGGTGTTGGCTCCTACGCACGAAGAAGTGATAACCAATATTGCAAAGAATCATGTGAAGTCGCACAACCAAATGCCTCAGATTTGGTATCAGATCCAGACGAAGTTTAGAAATGAACCACGGCCGAAATCTGGTGTGTTGCGCGGCAGGCAATTTACGATGAAAGATTCGTACAGCATGGATTCTTCGTGGCAGGGATTGGATAAAAGTTACGATCTTCACGCTGAGGCATATAAAAAAATCTATACTCGTTGTGGATTGAACTTTTATATAGTCGGTGCGTCAAGCGGTGCTATGGGAGGGAGTGGTTCGCAGGAATTTATGGTGGAATCAAATGCAGGCGAAGATAATCTTGCTGTTTGTGTGGAAAGTGGATACGCCGCAAATGTTGAGATTGCATCATCAAATGTTCCCAAAGCAGAACGTTTTGTAGAAAGTAAACTGCTTCAAGAAATACATACTCCGAATTGTAAATCAATTGATGAAGTTGCAGCGTTTTTGAAATTATCGACCACACAATGTGCAAAGTCACTAATATTTATTAATGACAATCAACCGATCCTTGTTCTGATGCTTGGCAATGATCAGCTGAATGAATCAAAACTACAGGCAGTGTTCGGGCAAGACATTCGTCCCGCTCAACCTGAAGAATTGGCAAAATTTACCGGCGCTGATGCAGGTTCAATTGGTCCAGTGGGTTTACAAAACTTTACTATTGTTGCTGACAAGAGAATTGAAAATGCAAACGGACTTGTTTGCGGAGCTAATAAAAATGACTATCATCTGCTCAATCTTGATCTTCAACGAGATGCTAAGATTCAAGCGTATCATGATTTTCGTTCTGTAGAAGAAGGAGAACTTTCCCCTGATGGAAAAGGGAAATTGCGCATTGTAAAAGGAATTGAAGTCGGACATATTTTTAAATTAGGAACGAAATATTCCGTAGCGATGAAAGCTAATTTTCTTGATAAAGATGGAAAAGAAAATCCGATCATTATGGGAAGCTATGGAATTGGTGTGGAAAGAATTGTTGCTTGTCATATTGAGCAGCATCACGATGAGTTTGGAATCAAATGGCAGAAGTCGATTGCACCGTACGATGTACATTTGATCTGCGTGAATATGAACTCGGAATCCGTTGTTAGTAAAGCCGAAGAGATCTATGCAAAACTTAAACAGAATGGAATTTCAGTTTTGTTTGATGACAGAACTGATGCAAGTCCCGGTTTCAAATTCAAGGATGCAGATTTGTTAGGAATGCCGCTGCAAGTAATTGTTGGCGAAAAGAATTTAAAGAACGGCCAAATTGAAATGAAAGATAGGAATTCCGGAGAACGAAGAACCGTT
>CAYHFN010000118.1:0-3578 GCA_964355925.1 uncultured Chitinophagaceae bacterium | reverse complement strand
CACTTACAGTAGCCAAAACGGTAGAAAACAAAACCGTGTTGTTACTTCCTATATTTTGCGCTTTGTCGCTGCTTCCGTATGCATATGTCATTCTAAAACTGTAATTGGTTGGAAGAAGTTCTTTGGTAGCAATACCGTTGGATATTGTTCCAAATGTTCTCCAAGCACCAGCATAATACTGCACTGTTCCTTGATCGATAAAATTACCCTGACTGTTTTTTAACTGTACTTGCGCGTTGGTGGTTTTAAATACAACTGTTGGATTTGTATTGAGATCTTGCACTGTATCAATACTCGCATAGCCGTACGTCATTCGGAATGAATAACTTCCTGCAAGAAGTTCTTTTGTTGCAATGCCGTCAGTTGTTGTTCCAAATGTTCTCCACAAACCGGCATAATATTGCACTGTTCCAGTATCTAACAATGTTTCATTGCTATTTCTTAACTGCACTTGCGCGTTGACGGTTTGGAATATAACGGTATCACTGTTTATCGGTACATTATTTTTTTGCTGTGAGCCATATGCATATGTCATTCGCAGGCTGAGCGATGTTTTTGTTGTATTGATGCTGAATGTTCCGTCGTTGTTATTGACTGCGTCTTTCCAACCTGCCCCATTGGGGGAAGCATCGTAGTATTGCAGTGTTCCGCCGGAGAGTTTTGCACCGGTGCTGTTTTTTAATGCAATATTAAGATACGGCGTTGTCTGCGCGGGAAGTTTAGATATTACATACTCCGTATTAAACCTCAAGAGTGCGTATGCTTCACTTGTTAACTTGCCCGCCGTCTGTGTGGCGGGTGTCGATGAGCTGTCAATATTAACATCAGTAAGAACTTGCTGCAAAGTTGTTTTTGCACCACTATTATTGTTTGATTGCAGTTGTGTTTTTGCTGTGTTAAAATAATTGAGATATTTGTTTGCAATTGGTTGAGTTGTAATCCAGCCGAGTGTGCGGGATTGGGTGGTGTAACTGATTAACGTATCCAAATTATTTAAAGAAATAAAGGGATCGGGTGGATCAACGGGACCAATAGTTGTTCCGATAAATGAGTTGTTTAATAAATCATTTTGCATTCGTAATTTTTTACTTGAACGGTCAGCACCAAAATCTGGAGATGGTCTGTACCCTTGCGCATAAAATTTTACAATGGTTGGCAATGCCTGTGCATGAACTATAACACCGTTTTTATTTTCTCCGGGCAATATGCTCAAATTATATTCACTTTTACCAAAAACTTTCCAACTGGCAAGTGGCAAATCAATCCACCATCCCAAAAACATCCAACCGGATGGTTGGATTGGATAAAAAGATTTCTTCACACCTACAAGCGAGAATTTTTGCATCCTCTGTCTGCTTGTAGCACTGTTACTCCAATGATATTGAAACGACAAACTGTCTTGAAATTTATTTACTGCACACTGCACCGATACCGATAACCTGTTAGCAGGGAGATATTGTTCACCTGGTATTTGCGGAGTACTAGACCACAATCCATATTGTGAACCATTCCAACTATATGTAATATAAGGTAGGGTAGAAATTTTAGTATTGGGAAACCATTCTGAGTAACTTTCTCTACCAGGCCAATTGCCGCGAATCAGCATTGGAGATGTTGTATCTGTTTCTATAAGATTGAACATACTTTCTTGAGCATGAATTGTTGTGTTTCCATTCTCTGGACTAACTTGGTTTATAATTGTTCCAGTTAAACCATCCCAACTAATAATCCATAGATGACGTGTCATAATATCTTGCATCCCTCCCGGGGTCCATTCAACAAGAATATCAACCTTTCCATCAACGTTGATATCTTTTATTGAAAAAATTCCACCCATAACTCCTTTAAAAATGGAATCAGAATGCCAAACTATTTGCCCATTTTTATAAATACCAATTAGGCCATGTTCGGGATCTGGATTAACGTCGGCATCAAAAATATTATTCTTATCTGCTCCGAATAAAATACATCCCTTTAATGTATTGTAAGGGTCTGTCAATTCTCCTCCGTCATAAGTACTTTCATTTCTCTTTATCGCAGAATCAAGAACTGAAAATGAACACTCATACTCCTGCCCAAATTGACTTTTTACCAAAGCAGTCAAATGCGCTTCAATTACACCAGAAGGATCATCAGGATCTATCTCTTGGGAATAGAGGGGTAAAAGGACAAGGATTGTTGCAAAAGTGATAGTTATCGATTTGTGATTAAAACATTTTTTCATAGTGTACCTTGTTTCGGTTGAGGATAGAATTTTTTTGAATGATTGAACACACTTGTTCCGTAATCACTAGCAGAATTGTACTTCTTAAACGACTCGATCCACGTTTGCTCCCAACCATTGGGCCAATTCCCTTCAGGCACAACAGCGTTTTCACTTCCAAATTTCTTATGCAAATTTCGTTCTGTAAACAATTTGTACAATGGCATTTCTACAGTTTCATCATTGAGTTCCTCTGGGGATTGGCTTGTGATAATTGTCTTCCCTTTATTGTATCCAATTTTATTTTCAATAGCGGTTGTGTACAACATTTGGATCAATCCATACGATGAAGCTTTCCTGGTTTGAGCATGATCAGTGTATGTTTCACGAATATATTGGTGAATGAGTCTTGTTGCAATTTGATGCTGTCCCTCGCCGGTTCCCAACAAATAGGTATCGCTCCATTTGTCAAGATAATCCTTAAATATTTTTGTAAGGTCTCCATTACCAATAATTGAATCCTTTGTCGACAAAAAATACTTTTCCCAATTACTGATAACGTAATCTCCAATTTTAATTGGGTCTTGAGTATAATATATCGGATAAACATTTTTATGAGATCCTTCTCCCGGTGGTAGTATTGGAACATCTTTTCCTTCACCCATTGGTTTTGGTTGTGTACCCGTTACATAAAATGGTTGTTGTTTATATGCTTTCCAATATGGATTACGTTTTGATGCAAAATAATTATCCTGCCACGGCTCATAACGGTAGGAAGGGTTTAACCTTCCGCCAGTCCTATCAGATTCCTGAAACATTTGTGCTTTTATCACCTGTGGAGAAATACCAATTTCACCACCTTTTTCGATACATAATTCATCAATGTTGATATCATTATTTTTTATTCCTTTGGTCATGTTATATTGGACATTAAGAATATCTGCATCATAAACATTTGAATCAAAAAGTTTTCCTGGCTTCTTTACCGTAATCACAATACTTCCAGAACGGTTTCCAGATTTTGCTTCTAATTTTACTTTGTAAGTTTGCTCTTGAGTCCAATAGCGTCCAATTAAGCGAATCAAGTCACCTGCTATTGGATCTCCGGTATGATCTTTAGATTCGTAATACACTCCAAGTTTGCTGGTTGGTTCTTCTGCCGTTACAGTAAATTTTGCCGGCTGACCGCCCTGTATCCAATCCGATGTCGTACTCATTATTTTAAAAATGAGTTTTGTTTCATCCGCAAGATCTGGTATTACTTGATAATACTTTGTCTCTCCTAGCAAAATTGAACGTGGCTCAATCTTCACCTCACCTCCCGGACTACACGAAGAGTTAAGAGTTTTTAGAAATTCTTGTTTGTTTGCAATTT
>CAYHFN010000117.1:0-3689 GCA_964355925.1 uncultured Chitinophagaceae bacterium | reverse complement strand
TTATCTCTTAATGAGCAGAAGCAGTAGATGTTTCATAATCAATTCCTTGCGCCTTTAATGCATTCTTTGCTTTTATCGAGAAATATGCTAGATACGCAAATAAGAATATTGTTATAATATATGAAAGGTGAATGTTGTTCAACGCATCACTCAGCCAACCTTGGAACGGAGGAATAATTGCACCACCAAGAATCATCATTATAAGGAACGTGGAACCTTGACTGGTATATTTTCCCAGGCCAGCGACAGAAAGTGCAAAGATACACGGCCACATAACTGAACAGAACAAACCACCGCTGATAAAAGCAAACACAGCAAATTTTCCAGTTGTTACCATTCCAAGAATCATCGCTGCAATTCCAAACATCGAAAAGATCAATAATGTCTTTGCCGGTTTTTCCTCGCCGAGGAAAAATCCAACGATTAAGACTGCAATTGCAAGAGCATATATATAGAGATCGCTCACATCGGTTCCACCAAGAATATTCGCTCCAAGAACAACCGCAAATGCAATATATGGAACAATAACGGTAAGGATATTCTTCCACATCTTTGAAAGATTAAACACTGTAATCGCACCAGTCCATCGACCAATCATCAAACTTCCCCAGTACAGAGAAATAAAATGAGCGATCTGTGATTCCTGATATCCGCCGAATTCCGGAAGTTTTAGCAGGGCACCTAAATTGCTTTGTATCGTCACTTCAACACCCACGTACACAAAAATTGCTATCATGCCGAATACGAGCTGTGGATATTTTAATGCTCCCAATCCGGCTTCAATCGTTTCGTCTTGTGTAATTTTAGGAAGGTTCGAAAACATAAAGAAAAGACCGACTGCAACAAACAATCCGGCTAAGATCATATACATCTGATTGACAGAACTAATATCAACATCAACAGTCGTTCCTATTCCGCCGAATAGAAAATAACTGACGATGAGAGGACCGATAGTTGTTCCTAATGAATTGACGCCGCCAGCAAGATTTAATCGATGTGCACCGGTTTTCGGATCACCAAGAGCAATTGCGAATGGCTGTGCACAAGTTTGTTGAAGAGAAAATCCGAGTGCAATTGTAAATAATGCGCTGAGAATCAACCAATAGTTTCCGGTGTTAACGGCTCCAATCATTGCAATTGCTCCGGCAGCAGAGAAGAACAAACCGTATGCGATACCCATTTTATAGCCGATCTTGTTTAAAATATCGATCTTAATCAACCGCTCTATTAGATAGAGTGCGAGAGAACCGACAAAATAAGCAAGATAGAATGCCAGATCGATCAATTGCGATTGGAATTGCGTCAATTCAAAATGTTTTTTGCAGAATGGAATGAATACACCGTTCGAAGCGGCAAGAAATCCCCAAAAGAAAAACACGGTGATCAATGTGCCGAATTTAGACTTGTTTGCAGTTGAAGTAGCCATTATTGTTTTAATTTTTGTGAAAGAAATTGTTTAGATGCTCGGCTACGTTACAATTTAATAATGAAGAATTCAATACATTTTATCAGTTCAATTTGAACACTCGGATTTTTTTTGTAATTTACACACCGTAAGAGGAGTTACCTTGCTCCTCTTTTTTATTGTTCTCGTGAATATAAAATATTTCTATGGATATATTTCAATCAATCATTCTTGGCATCATTCAAGGCCTTACCGAATTTCTACCGATCAGCAGCACTGCGCATTTGCGAATTGTGCCTGCATTATTGGGGTGGAGCGATCCGGGAGCGGCTTTTACGGCGGTGATTCAATTTGGAACGCTTGTTGCCGTCTTTATCTATTTCAGGAAAGATATCTTCGCTATCACCGGTGCAGTGATCAAATCAATTCAAACAAGAAACATCTCATACAATCGTGATGCTGTTCTCGGATGGATGATCGCATTCGGAACAATACCGATCGTGTTTTTCGGTTTACTATTTAAGAAGAACATCGAAACAAATCTTCGTTCGTTATATGTTATTAGTGCTTCAATGATCATTCTTGCAGTAGTGCTAATGATCGCCGAAGCAATCGTAAAAAAAAGAATTGCGCTAAACATCAAACAAAAATCGCTTGATGATATTTCATGGAAAGATGCAATTCTGATCGGTTTTGCACAAGCCATTGCTTTGATCCCCGGCTCATCTCGTTCCGGTACAACGATCACCGGAGGGCTGTTTATCGGATTAAACCGTGAAACAAGCGCGCGGTTTTCATTTTTACTTTCACTACCATCCATCTTTGCGGCAGGCGTGTTGGAGCTTGTGAAAGAACGCGAATTGTTGCTCTCCTCGGATATTGGATTGTTGAATCTCGCGGTTGCTACGGTTGTTTCAGGAATTGTCGGATATGCTTCAATTGCATTTTTATTGAACTATCTTAAAAATCATTCCACCTATATTTTCATCGTTTACAGAATTATTGTTGGCTTTGGATTGTTATATCTCTTGAACAGCGGAACTTTATCACCATTTTAATCAGATTGAAATTATGGAATTAATAAAAGAGTTTTTTGAAAAATTAAGAGATATCCAGGCACTTGTCGCATGGGCAGGTTATATCGGTCTATTTATTATCGTGTTTGCTGAAACAGGATTGCTGATCGGATTTTTCCTGCCTGGTGATTCACTGCTATTCACCGCCGGGCTGTTTGCAGCTCAAGGGTTGTTCAACATTTTTGAATTAAATGTTCTTCTCATTATTGCAGCGGTCACCGGCGATGCTGTCGGATACTACATCGGAAAAAAAGGAGGACACGCATTATATTCCCGTCAAGACTCCCGTTTTTTCAAACGCAAATATCTGATTATGACGAAAGAGTTTTATGAGAAATACGGAAATTTCACAATCGTTGCTGCGCGTTGGATGCCGTTTGCACGAACATTCGCTCCTGTTGTTGCAGGAATTGCTGAAATGCCGTACACAAAATTCTTAACGTATAATGTTATCGGCGGGACAACATGGGTTTTGAGTATGACTCTTGCAGGATATTTTCTCGGTCAAACATTTCCGTGGGTGACAAAAAATCTTGAGCTTGTTATTGTTATCATTTTATTCCTGTCCGTTCTTCCTGGAGTAATAAAATATTTGCAAATACGGTACGGGAAGAAGCAATAATCCTCATTTGTGGAATGGTCGAACGATCGTTCCACACCATCAATCATATTTATTCTTATCTTTAGAGTGTTATGAAACACTCGCCTCATATCCGTTTTCATGTTGACCCGATCTTTCAGAAAGAACTGGAGCGTCTTCCTTGGAGTGTTCCAATTTCTGATTGGCATTCATATGGGGTGAACACGTTGAATATCAAACGAGGTAATTCTCGTCATGTTGTGATCTTTGTAAAAACAGGAAGATTTTCGTTCGGTATTAAAGAAATCAGTGAAGATATTTCGCGAAAAGAGATCGACAACTATGAGCAGCTTCTGCTCAAAGGAATTCACACATTAATTCCGGCAGGATTTGTCGTGCGCGAAGAACAAGCAATCCCAATTGAAACACCGATTGGAATTCAATATGAAGAAAATTTTATCGCACACACCATAACGTTACTTGTGCAAAACGTTCTGCCTGATTCACTTCTTTATTCCAGAAATTTCCGAAAAGAAAACCGACAAAAAATTTGGGATGCGATCGTTCAATTGTTCGTTCAGCTTCACATCAATGGTGTTTATTGGGGCGATGCATCGCTTGCAAACAC
>CAYHFN010000116.1:0-3708 GCA_964355925.1 uncultured Chitinophagaceae bacterium | reverse complement strand
AGAATACTCTGTTCTTTTTTCCCACTCTGTTTTATTGCATCTTCCTTTCTCTTGAGTTCGAGGATTAGAGCGCTGAGAAAAAAGCCTGAAAAAACCATTACGGTGAGAAATATCTGAACCGATACAAGATGTTGGTTAACGTTTTGATCTAAGAATGCAAATGTTCCAAAACCAAGTATGGTGTTCCAAATAGCAGTGATTGCGACCAGAAGCAACGTGCTTGCCATGCCCCGTAAACTAAATCTAAATGCTGACCAAATTAGAATCGGAAATAACATGAACGTGCGTAACAAAGGTTTTTCTGCAACGGTGAAATGCCCAAATATTAACCATGAAAATGATAAGAGTAAAAAAATGAAAAATATTGATTCAAGCAGATGGCTCCGGGTTGCAGCATCTAATTTTTTTTTCTTCGTAACCCAAGCAATAATAAACGGTGTAACTAAAATAATTCCTAATCCATCTGCGGCCCACCATAATTCCCATGTTTTCAAAAATGGAGCATCAAATGCAAAAAATGAAACCGACGCACCAAGAAGTGCTGTTATTGCGTTACCGAAAAATGCTGCAACAAATAATGCAAATATTTCAATAGTTCGTTCAAATGTAATTTTCGATTTACATATATAGTTTATTATCGTTACACCCATGATCGATTCGAATGAATTTGCCAATGCAAATCCAAGACTTACCAAAAAGGAATTGCCCCCGTACATATTACCAGCAGCATTTACAATAAAAAAAAGTGCTACATATTTTGCCAACATCTCTTTTGGGCTTAGCAATAATACTGCTAACGCCAACCCGCTAACTGGCCATAGAGAGGCGATACCCTCTGGCCGAACTACAAGCAAAAGACCAAACTGTAACGTTATCCAGTAAACAACACCAATAAAAACAAATGCTATAAATTGCGATGGTAACTTTGCATTTGAATTAAATAAATATCTTTCTATAAATGGATGCATTGTTTTTACTCATTGAAATTATATAGTTTGTTAATGAGACCATTATGAATGGCTCATTTATTGAGCTAAATTAGCAATTACATTAGATTAGTTCAATAGATAATATTTCCTTTTAGGGTAGCAATTCATACTAAATTTTGTAAACCAATACCGTAAAAGAAAGGCTCATCCTCTTCTTCTCTGGCTACATCGGATACTCTACAGATTTTGAAAAGAGTTTGTGTCAGGGAAATTTGAACTGAAAGTTGAAGACAATAATGTCAACTAAAGAGCAGTTCTAAAAAAATATTTCTCGTCGCTTCCTGCCCGACTGCACCAACGGTGTTCCTTCGGAAATGGCACTGAACTTCTTCTTACGATTTTAGAGATGCTCTAAACCACAAACTATTTACGGCTGCTATCACGTCTGATCTCCCACATATCCATATAACGACCATAGAGTTTTTCGTTGACTTCATCCACCTTTTTTTGTATTATTGTATTCCAAATTTGAAACACACGTTATCAGGAAGGACGTTATACAATGTACGCAGTAGTAGAAATTGCAGGACAGCAATACAGAGTGAATCCATCGGAAAAACTCTATGTATCGAAACTTGAGAACGACGTAGACAGCGTTGTGAAGTTCGATAAAGTGCTGCTTCGCGCAGACGAAAAAACCGTAACCGTAGGAAATCCAACCGTTAAAGGAGCATCCGTTGAGGCTAAAGTGCTCGCGCATTCCAAAGACGATAAGGTTATCGTGTTCAAAAAGAAACGCCGTAAAGGGTATCGCGTTAAACGCGGTCACCGTCAACAATACACTCAGATCGAAATTACGTCAATCAATTAAGCTTTAGAGGAGTTTTAACAATGGCACATAAAAAAGGGGGCGGAAGCACTAAGAACGGACGCGACAGTAATGCGCAGCGTCTTGGTGTAAAACGTTTCGGCGGAGAATTAGTAAAAGGCGGAGAGATTCTTATCCGTCAACGCGGTACAAAATTTCATCCGGGTGATAATGTCGGACGCGGCGGCGATGATACGCTGTTTGCGCTGAAACCGGGACGCGTAAAGTTCCATATGATCAGTAAAACACGCCAGGCAGTTTCTATTATCCTTGCACAGTAAGTTTTACATTCAATGATTATGTTCTACGAAGCGTCCTCCTTTTTTGGTGGACGCTTTTTTATTTAATACCATCATCAAAAAGAAATATTTTTTCACCTATTAAAAGGAGAACTTATGAAAATTACTGTTATCGGCGCAGGCAATGTCGGTGCAACAGCCGCACAGCGCATTGCAGAAAAAGAATTGGCAAACGAAGTAGTATTGGTTGACATCGTTGAAGGCGTTCCGCAGGGAAAAGGTCTGGATATGTACGAATCCGCACCGGTTGAAGGTTTTGACACAATGGTGACCGGAACAAATTCCTACGAAGCTACCGCGGGTTCTGACATTATTGTTATCACTGCGGGAATTCCGCGCAAGCCGGGAATGAGCCGCGATGATCTGTTGAACACGAACGCCGGGATCATCAAATCCGTTACCGAACAAGCGGTGAAACAATCTCCAAACTCGATCCTGATCGTTGTTTCCAATCCGTTAGATGTGATGGTTCATGTGGCACAAAAAATATCCGGATTCCCGCGCAATCGTGTTATCGGTATGGCTGGTGTTCTTGATACCGCACGGTACCGATCATTTATTGCAATGGAGTTAAAAGTTTCTGTTGAAGACATATCTGCCTTAATACTTGGCGGGCATGGTGATTCAATGGTTCCGCTTCCCCGTTATACTTCTGTCGCCGGAGTTCCGTTGACAGAACTGATGTCGCAAGAAAAGATCGATGCGATTGTTAAGCGTGCTCAAAACGGTGGAATTGAAATTGTAAACTTCTTAAAGACAGGAAGTGCGTTCTATGCTCCTTCCTCCGCTGCGGTGCAGATGGTTGAATCGATCGTGAAAGATAAAAAACGTATTCTCCCCTGCGCAGTAATGCTAAATGGCGAATATGGAATTAAGGATACTGTTGTCGGTGTGCCGGTAAAACTCGGAAGAACCGGAATGGAACAAATTCTTGAAATTAAATTAACGCCGGAAGAAAATGCAGCATTAAAGAAATCTGCCGATGAAGTGAAGTTGAATATGGATAAAGTGAATTTCTAAGAACAGATTTATAGATGTTAGATTATTAGACAGGCGCCTCACAGATATTGTTTGGCGCTTTTTTTATTAGATGAATTTTTCCACTTTGTAAGCTCATTAAAAAGTCCCGAAATCTAATCGATCCCGGGACTTTTGTCTAACAGTCTAACATCTGTAATCTAAAAGTCTGTTCTTACAACTTCATCACCAACGTCACTTCATTTCCCTGTTCGTTATATGTTACGGACTGCATGAATGCTTTCATCAGAAAAACTCCGCGTCCGCCGGTGCGGAGAAGATTATCCTCGTGTAAAGGATTCGCAACTTCATCCGGCTTAAAACCTTTCCCTTCATCGTTCACTCTTACAGTCAACGTTTTTCCTTTCTTAGAGCATGTAACTATTACATGTTTCGACTCATCATTCTTATTGCCGTGAATGATACCGTTGTTCACCGCTTCGGTAACGGAGACGAGCAACGCATGCAATTTTTCTTCCGGCAATTTGAACTTATCGTTCACCGTGTGGAAAAATTTTTCCACTAGATTGATATTCTTACGGCTGCTCGGAATAGTTATTTGAAATTGTTGTCCGGTCGATTTCATACGCTAATT
>CAYHFN010000115.1:0-3943 GCA_964355925.1 uncultured Chitinophagaceae bacterium | reverse complement strand
TTTTTGATATTAGGGCATCTTTTAAAACATCAAAATGTAATCTGTGCAAGAAACCACCAACGGTGTCCCCTTGGGACTTGCGAAGGTTATGAAAGAATTTTGCTGAACCTTCGCAAGGTTTTATATTTTTTAAGAAACGATCAAATAGTTTTTAGAGATGCCCATTATTTTATTGGAATAGAAAAATAGAATGTACTTCCAACCCCAACCGTACTGTTTGCCCCTACTTCTCCGCCATGTTCTTTTACAATTTTTTTGGCGATTGCAAGACCAAGTCCGGTACTTTTTTCTCCGTCGGTGGGAAGAACTGATGTCCGTGAATATTCTTTAAAGAGATTTTTCAATTCATGTTCCGGAATACCTTGCCCTTGATCGATTACTTCACAACGAAGGTTTGTTCCTTGCTTCGATGCATGGACTTGAATAATGGTGTGATGATGTGAATATTTAACAGCATTACTCAAAAAATTATCCAATACCTGACGAAGTCGATTACTGTCAACCGTAATTTTATCGGGAACATCACCGTTAATTGTTACAGTGATGGAAATATTCTTTCCCCGTGCAAACATTTGATGCGTTTTGATCGTCCGAGCCAGGAACTCTTTTATATCGATCCGTTCTTCCACAAGTGTTAAGTGACCACTTTCAATAGCTGTATAATCAAGAAGGTCGTTGATCAATGCAAGTGCCGATGTTCCTGCAATGGATATATTCTCGACAAACTCAAGAAGGTCCGGTGAAGATTGTATGGCTTTCTCGTCTTTTAACAGTTCCGAAAAACCAATAATTGCTCCCATTGGATTGCGGAGATCGTGCGCAGCAATACCCATGAATTTATTCTTCGTTTCATTCAGCTCTATCAACTGTTGGTAGAGACGTGCTTTTTCGACGACAACAGCAAGTTGTCCCGCTAACTGCGTATAGATCTCTACATGCTCATATTTGTAGGCATCTTTTTCAAAACTGGAAAAAAAGATAAATCCGATATTTTTTCCCATCGCAATCAACGGGCAGGTTAAACTAGAGCGAACGCCTTCCTGCAAAATATCTTTCGTGGATTGCGATTGCGGATTATTGTTATAATACTCTTCCAGGTCGTTGATGATCCGGGGTTGTTTCGTAGTCAATATTTTTTCTAAACTGCTCCCTTTGAGAGGCTGATGATACCCTTTTGAGATCTGAATATGAGTTGATTCAGATTTTGCCCAGTGCGCAACAGCATTTCCTTTCGTTTCATCAATCAATGAAAATCCTATTCGATTGAACGGGATAAACGGTTTAAATGTTGAATACACCTGTTCACAGATATCCTCTAAGAGAACACCGGCATTGATCTTTTTGGTTACTTCTGCAAGTGTCTTCAATTCTTCCAAATGATTACGCATCAATGCATTATTTCGTTCTCCTTCTTTCAAAAATATTTCAGCTCTATTTAAACGGGCAACGATTGCTGCTTTAACTTCGGCAGATTGTACCGGTTTTGTTAAAAAATCATCGGCTCCCAATTCCATGCCATATCGCATCACTTTCGATTCATTGTGTGCGGTTAAAAAAATGAACGGTATGGCTGCCAATTGTTCATGCACGCGAAAAGCATTCAGCGTTTCAAAACCGTTCATCTCAGGCATAAATATATCACACAAAACAAGATCCGGAGGTTGAGCTAATGCAAACTCAATTCCACTCTTACCATTTTCTGCCGTTGAACATTCAAATCCTTCAAGTTGTAACGCATACGCCAGAGTAGAACGCAATATTTCTTCATCGTCGATCAATAATATCTTTTTCATAGTGATGTCCCATAGTTTTTACAATGATAGTTATTGATATTTTCAAAGGAAGGCAAGCCAATTGTAATGGAATTTTTAATGTTGTATTCTTAACAAGACAAATTGGTTTGGATTACAATTTGCTCAATTTTATCTCTGCCAACTCGATTGTAA
Organism: uncultured Chitinophagaceae bacterium; assembly: GCA_964355925.1. Classification (GTDB taxonomy): domain Bacteria; phylum Bacteroidota; class Ignavibacteria; order UBA10030; family UBA8401; genus UBA8401. The sequence goes on along the minus strand of CAYHFN010000115.1, from coordinate 1,997 downwards.
CTTTAGTATAATACATCTCAAAAAATGGTATTTATGCGCATTCCGATACTGATTGAAGCAACGTGGTGTAAATCTGGGTATATATGTTGAACCAAAAGCAGACTTCTCTCCGCCTACAATGGTATCAATATGACACTGAAAAGGTATTTTTGAGATAATTTCCATCAATGGTAAGCACTGGTTACAGTCGAACGAATTGCAAGCCTTCCCAAATTTACAAAACAACATGGATTACCTTCCAAACCACCATTTGCTTTGTGATATTTGTTTGGAATATTAAAAACTATACTTTAAAAAGAACACCAGTGATAAAATTTTATTCTAAAATTGTTTTATTGCATATTACACGATTGAAGCTTACCTTTTCATATAGTATTTAGGACGGAACTATTCAGTGTCCATTTATAAAAACAAAAGAGTAATTCAAAAATTGCAACAAAAACACCGGGTAAAAAAAATACACAAAATATAAAGATCTACTCTTTATTTTGATTTTTTGTCTCTTTGTACGTTTTAGGAATGGAAACAATCACGCTGAGTGGTTTCAAAAAAATGTAAATGAATTCCATTGTTTTTAGGACAGATTGTTCACAGAAAGGTTTTTATGCTCGACATACGAAATGAAATTAAAAATATCAACGATATCGTTCCTATTCCGGCGACTGTTTCTCTTATCATGTCAAAATCGCTTAAGAGTGAAATGGCGAACGATAAATTGATCAAACTGATCGAATCAGACGCAGTCTTAACTTCACTGGTGCTCCGTTCAGCAAATTCTGCATTCTACGGATTGCGCTCCGGAGTTTCAACCATTTCGCATGCCGTAATGATGATCGGTTTTACTGAAATAAATCGACTTGTGCTGATGTACGATCTGAAACAACGATTATTCGCTCTCAACAAAGAACAGCGTGATTATTTGAACCGATTATGGCTTCACAGTATTTCTACCGCTACCGCTTCACGAATCATCGCAAAGCATATCGGCTTTTCAACGCAAGGCGAAGAATTTACTGCAGCTCTTTTGCATGATATGGGAAAGATCGTGCTTGCACAGCATTACTCACATTCATTGATCAAGACAGAACAGATGATCAATGAATTAGGAATAAATGATATAGAAGCAGAATTGCAATTTTTTGCAATTGCTCATGATGAGATCGGCGGAATTCTTGCGGAGAATTGGAATCTTCCAAAAATACTGGTTGATGTTATGCGATATCATCATTCCGTAAATCTTGCGGGTGAACATAAAGAGATCACAGCTGTTGTCAGGCTGGGCGATCTTTTAACCGAACGCTGGGGAGTTGGAATTGGAGAACAGCTTGCAGATTGTAATATTGCCGAAGATAAAAGTTGGCTTGAGTTGTTGATACACTTCCCAAAAATCGCCGAACATTCATTCGAAGATTTCGAAGAAGATATCCGAATGGAATTTGATAACAATCAGGGTTTTGCAGAACTGTTTATGTAGATTCGCTGTTCAGCATTTCGAGTTCGATCTGGTGCACTTCAAGTTCGTGAACGAGTTTCAGTATTTCGGCTTCGGATAGTTTCGACCCTGTCCTAATGGTTTTCCTTTGCAAAACTTTTTCGGCCTTCTTACGAATATAAGCCGGGTCATTATCTGTTTTAGGATTTTTCATTATTACTACTTTCTCTATATGCCAGCTTCACGCTATCATGATTTTAAATCGCATTGTTGCACACGTAAGCACAAGCAGGGATTAGGCCGTTGTTATTAAACATGAACTGATTACTTTTATGACACGAATGATTTATCAAACGATAATCTTTTATGGTTCCTTGCTCTCCAGTGTCAACAGTACTCGTACCTTTTTCAATAATGAACTCGCCTCATTGAACACTCTTGTCGTTTGCGTATCACCATTAAGTAAAGCTGCGAGTTGGTTGAAAGCAGCATCTAATTTATTAAAATCACCCAATAATATTTTCTTGTTATAGGTGTTTGTTGTTTGTATTTGTTTGTTCCGTAC
>CAYHFN010000114.1:0-4077 GCA_964355925.1 uncultured Chitinophagaceae bacterium | reverse complement strand
ATTAATAAATCGTTTTACAATCTTGCGACTGCTATTGGTAGAACAAAAGGTGGATTAATATGGTATAGAGCATTGACAACATACCTAACCAATAATTCGCAATTTATTGATGCCCGGAATTCATGCTTGAGTGCGGCGAAAGATCTATTTGGCAACGGCTCTGTTGAATATAATGCGGTTGCTGATGGTTTCACAGCAGTTGGTATTGGACCTACTTCCGGAACAACATATAATTTAAACTATGATGACAATGCTCCTTCAACCGGTGTGTATGAAGATTTAGCAAATTGGGAATTGGCTTTACGATTCACACCGCCTGTCGCGAATGTAAAAGTTACCAATATTAAAATTTATATCAGTGGAACGAACGCTGGTACCGCACAATTTACTTTAAAGATGTACCTTAATGGTGTCAATAATCTGCCCGGAGCATCGATCCTTACTCCATCCATATTCTCTCCTTCTGTAGTGGGATGGCAGTCATACGATTTAACCGGTGTTTCTGCTCCCGGAGATTTTTATGTCAGTGTAAAATATGATGGTACAAATAAACCTCTTGTTGGAGCCGATGCTCCTCCAGGAAATCAAAAAGCGTATGAATTTAACGGTGCAACATGGGCAAAATTAACTTCTCCGAATGATTATACGCTTTTCATGCGCGCAACAGTAACGAGTACAACATCGGTAACGGAAATTGATACAAAAGTCCCAACGAAGTTTGAGCTTACACAAAACTATCCAAATCCTTTTAATCCATCTACCGTCATACGGTATTCACTCCCGACGTCTCAAAACCTTTTGTTGGGTGTTTATGATCTGAACGGAAAAAAGATTGCTGATCTTGTTGATAATTTCCAAAACTCCGGAACGTATGAGGTAACGTGGAATGGAAAAAATAATGCGGGGGAGCAAGTTGCGAGCGGAGTTTATTTCTATCGACTGCAGACAGAAAAATTTAGTGACACGAAAAAATTATTATTGATGAAATAAGAAGTAAAGTTCAACGCACTTGTAATAAGTGAGTGGGATTTTAAGAATAATTTCACAATTTCTAATTAATACAAAAAAGTCCGAATTCAATTTCACATTGAATCGGACTTTTTCTTTTTGAAGAGAATGTGCGTTGCAATACACTCGAAAATTGACAATTGTGTACGATATGAGTAAGTTGGTATCACAAAAATAATAAGATTGGTTTGTACGATCATAACGTTTCCATAATGTTTGTTATGATACATAACTAAAAAACATTCAGAAAAAACGATGGAACACAACCCTCACTTTATTATTATTTCAAAGAAATTATTTCGAAAAGTCACTGTTATTTAATGGAGGTTTTATGAAACGATTGTTGTTTCCGTCGTTGGTATTTGTAGGATTCATGATGTGTTTCTGTTCATTAGCGTTTTCACAAGTTACAGAGGAGTGGGTTTCAAATTTCGACGGTAAGGGCAATGTCGATGAATATGCATCTGCCATGACAACCGATGCATCTGGAAATGTTTATGTTACCGGTGCGATGCCGGCTCTAAGTGGATCAAGCCAAGATGCCATTACCATGAAAATAAACAAGTTTGGTACAATCTTGTGGAGGGAAAGATATCGTGCAAAATATGGTTCTTCCAATGGGAAAGCAATTGCTGTCGATGGTGCAGGTAATGTCTATGTTGCGGGAAATGCGCGAGGTGTATCGAACACAGATTTTTTACTCATTAAATACACACCCGCAGGAGATACAGTGTGGACACGCCAGCGAAATGGACCAGAAAATGGTTATGATGATGTAGCAGGACTTGTGATTAACGCTGCAGGAAATATATGGGTTACGGGGCAGTCCGGTTTTGCAACTACCGACAATATTATGACTGTTATTTATGATGCCGATGGGAATGAACTCTCAACGGTATCATATACTGTAAATGGTTCATCAAAAGAGCAAGTAAATGCTATTTCTACCGATGCAACTGGAAACGTGTATATAACCGGATTAACCTACACAACAGGTAATTTGGATAGTCGAGATGTACTGACACTAAAGTATAGTGCTGTTGGCTCGCTGGTATGGGCAAAGATCTATAATGGTGTTACTAACAATTATGATGTAGGTAATAAGGTAATCGTCGATCTTTCCGGTAATGTGTATGTTATTGGCGCGTCAACAAAAAACATTCAATTCGCAACTCGTAACGCACTTACAATCAAATACAACGCTCTTGGCGATACCGTTTGGGTGCGCCGATACGACGGCGGGCAGAATGGTGCCGATGGCAATGATATTGTTGCGGATGCATCGGGCAATGTGTACATCACCGGTACTTCGAGAGATAATGTATCTGCCCTTTTCATTGTAAAATACAACACTGCCGGTGATACGGTATGGACACGAACCTTTAGTGGAAATGGAACAATCACAGCAGGAAAATCTATCGGGCTTGATATTTCCGGAAATATATTTGTTGGTGGGAATATGACAACTGAAATTGCATTTTTGAAATATTCTCCAACCGGGAACAAACTTTGGAATCAGAGTTACAAAGGTTCATTGAGCGGATCGGATCAGTTGGTTTCATTGAAAGTAGCTCCTTCAGGAAATGTTACCATCGCCGGCCAGATCTATCAACCTGGCTCAGGAAATGATATTGTTACAGCTCGGTTTGATTCAACCGGCACAATGAATTGGGAATCGATCTATCAGTCATCCGGAAATTCACAGGACCAAGCCAATGCATGTACGATTGACAAAAAAGGAAATTTTTATGTTACCGGGACTGCAATATTAAATTCTTATATCCAAGTTGTAACGGTAAAATTCAATTCGTCCGGAGACACGGTCTGGACCCGTGGATATAATTACAACGGTGGTTTTAGCTCTCCTTTTGCAATCACAACGGATGATCGCGGCAATGTGTATGTTGCATGCGAATGTTGGACAAGTTCTGTAAATACTTCTGCCGATATTTTTGTTGTAAAGTACAATCCCGATGGAGTTTTAAAATGGGTAGCACAGTACGATAACGGAAGCTACGATCGCCCCCAAGCATTAACTGTGGATGGCTCAGGCAATGTGTATGTAACAGGACAAAGTTATGGCAGCGGAAACTGGGACTACGTAACGTTAAAATATGATTCAACAGGTACTCAGCAGTGGTTTCCCAAACGCTACAATGCAAGCGGGAGCAGCGGGGCAGATCAGGCATTCGCAATCACGGTAGATAAAATAGGAAATGTCTATGTTACGGGTATTAGTGCACCGACTGTAAATTTTTTACCCAGTGAAATTGCAACTATCAAGTATAACGCTGCAGGAACACAGCAATGGGTGAAACGGTTCAAAGGAACTCAAAATTTCTATAATGAAGGAACCGGCATTGCGGTTGATGATAGCGGCAATATCTACGTAGGCGGTATGGTTGAAGATTTTAATAGCGAAGGTGGTGACAACATGATTGTCATTAAATACAACGCGATTGGCGATACACTTTGGACTGCCCGCTATGACGGTCCCTACCACAGTATTGATATTGCACACGCCCTTGTTCTCGATCGGCAAGGAAATGTTATCATCACCGGTGTAACCATCAATCCCGGACCGAATCATGACTACGATTATGCGACGGTGAAGTTTAATTCGAAAGGCGTTCTGAAATGGGCTATGCAGTACGACGGCGGAAACCTTGAAGACGAATATGCTTCGTCACTTGCCGTTGACACAGTTGGTAATGTGTACGTAACCGGTTCCGGTGAGCGTGGCGGACTGACTTTGGGAGTACAACCTAAAAGAATCGTGACGATTCGTTACAGTCCCCTTGGTGTTGAAGATTGGGTCGAAACGTATATGGGTTCGGCCAACTTTGGAGCAAGGGGTTTGGGCATTGCATTGGATGCTTTCGGCAACGTGTATGTTGGTGGAGACGCGGTAGAATTAAAGAACAATGGAATGGATCAAAACAGAGATATAATCGCAATTAAGTACCAACAAAATATTCCCCTATCGGTCGGGGCGAAGTTGAAATCTGGCGTCCCCGATCAATTTGAATTGGTGCAGAACTATCCCAATCCTTTCAATCCAACAACGGT
>CAYHFN010000113.1:0-4146 GCA_964355925.1 uncultured Chitinophagaceae bacterium | reverse complement strand
ACAAAACAGTGGAGGAGTTATGGGTTTGATATTAGGTATTATAGTGTATGTTGTTGTTCTTGGTGGGTTTATATCGTTTGGAAGATTTCTGAAAGATTGCGATACATCGCTATTTGAACAACTAAAAACGAATCCTTTAAATGAGAAGGTTGTTAATTAAGTGTTTAACCATAGCCAATTGATTACTGTTGGCAATCTCCCGGATATTTCTAGATCAATTTCTTTTGTGATACTTTCAAGTTATTTTGCCTTCTTTTTTGTGGCAATCACGTAAGTAAAATTCTATCCTGTTATTCTATTCACTTGCCCGAGATCCTCGCGAAACCGCCGTATAATCATAAAATAAACTTCTGAAATTGCGAATCGTCATTAGTAGGCATAACCCAACCACAGAGTATTATACCAAAAAATGGAGTTTGAGTTTAGGAGCATTTGGAACATATAAAGAGTACATTAAAACTATAATAAAGTATTGAATTGGTACAATTAATTTTCATTCTGTTTCATAAGGAATATATTAATGGAAGATGCTCTTTTTCTCCATAGGCTTCAATTTGCGTTCACGATATCATTTCATTATCTCTTTCCGCAATTAACAATGGGTCTCGGTTTATTGATAGTGATCATGAAAGGTATTGCACTCAAAACAGGAAATGAGTTTTACAACAACAGCGCCAGGTTCTGGGCAAAGATATTTGCGATTAATTTTGCGATAGGGGTTGTTACAGGAATTCCGATGGAGTTTCAATTCGGAACGAACTGGGCTCGTTTCTCCACATTTGCGGGCGGCGTTATCGGACAAACGCTGGCGATGGAAGGGGTGTTTGCATTTTTCCTGGAATCGAGTTTTCTCGGATTATTTTTGTTTGGAGAAAAGCGACTGAGTAAAAGAATGCACTTCTTTGCAGCGTTCATGGTCTTCGCAGGTTCATGGCTTTCCGGGTATTTTATCATTGCCACAAACGCATGGATGCAGCATCCTGTTGCATTTGACGTTGCTCCAAACGGAAGCGTTTCACTTGCAAGTTTCTGGGGATTGCTGACAAATCCATGGATCGGCTGGCAGTACCTTCATAATATGATTGGTTCTGTTGTAACAGCGTCCTTTGTAGTTGCTTCAGTCGGAGCATATTATCTTCTTGCACACCGGGATGAAGAATACGGAAAGATATTTCTTCGCATGGGAGTGATTGCCGGAATTATTTCATCATTCCTAATGGCATTTCCAACAGGCGACGGACAGGGAAAAAATCTTGCATTCCATCAACCTGCAACGCTTGCGGCAATGGAAGGATTATTTAAAACCGAACATGGCGCCCCGCTTGTTCTTATCGGACAGCCGGATATGGAAAAGAAGAGACTTGATAATCCGATCTATATTCCGAATATGCTTAGTTTCCTTACGTACAATCGTTGGGGGGCAGAAGTGAAAGGACTTGATGCGTTTCCTGAAAAAGATCATCCAACGAATATTCCGCTGCTCTATTACAGTTACCACATTATGGTTGGACTGGGAACAATGTTTATAACATTAATGCTTGGCGCAACATTCTTATTATGGAAGAAAAAATTATTTACGACACGAAGCGTGCTATGGATGATAATGCTCGCATTTCCATTTCCATACATTGCTAACACTGCAGGATGGACAACAGCAGAATTGGGCCGTCAACCGTGGTTAGTGTATGGATTAATGAGGACTGCGGATGGAACATCGGAATTGGTCTCTGCAGGCAGCACGATGTTTACGCTGCTTGGCTTTGCCGGAATGTATTTTGTTATAGGAATGTTGTTCGTTCTGCTTGTTCTTAAAACAATCAACGCTGGACCGAATCAAACTGCGAACGGTCATTAATTTAAAGGGATATTATCATGGAAATATTTTGGTTTTGCGTGATTGCATTTATGCTGGCAATGTATGTTATCCTTGATGGATTCGATCTTGGTGCCGGCATCTTACATTTATTTGTTGCAAAGAATGATGATGAACGCCGTACAGTACTTAATGCCATCGGTCCGGTCTGGGACGGAAATGAAGTATGGATCCTTGCCGCCGGCGGTACATTGTATTTTGCATTTCCGCTTTTGTATGCATCAAGTTTCAGCGGTTTCTATCTTCCTCTAATGATCGTGTTATGGCTGATGATGCTGCGCGGACTTGGCATTGAACTTCGGCATCACATCAATAATCCAATGTGGAAAACATTTTGGGATGGATCATTTGCTCTCGGAAGCACTCTACTGGCAATCTTTCTCGGTGCCGCGCTCGGCAATGTTGTTCGCGGCGTTCCACTGAATGCTGAAGGATATTTTTTTGAACCGCTCTGGACATCGTTTACCGTTCAACCCGAAGCGGGGATTTTAGATTGGTTTACGGTGATAATGGGTTTGGTCGGATTAAGTACGTTGACTGTTCATGGCGCAAATTATCTTGCAATGAAAACGGATGGTGATGTTCAAACACGTTCACGAATGATCGGTTCATTTGCCGTATGGGGTGTCGTACTCACATCCGTTGCGGCACTCATTTCAGCAACGTTCATTCGTCAGGAGATATGGAATAATTACAGCGAACATTGGTGGGGAAATATTTTTCCTATGATGGGATTGTTGGGATTAATGGGAATGATTCTTTTTAATAGGAATCACCAGGATACAAAAGCATTTCTTTCATCATCTCTGTTTATCGGCGGTATGTTGGCAAGTACGGCGTTTGGATTATTTCCAAACGTACTTCCCGCTTCAACTGATCCGAAATACAATCTAACGATCTATAATACGGCCGCATCTTCGTATGGACTTAGAGTTGGTATTGTTTGGTGGATTATTGGAATGATTCTGGCGTTTGGATATTTTGGATATATTTTTTATTCGTTCAGAGGGAAAGTAAAACTACATTCGGACGGATATTGATAACTGATCTTTCAAAAAAAAATTACCTTCTTCCCGAATGTTTTTATCGAGAAACTATTAATAAAATTTCAATCTAAAAATGTGGATTCCCGTTTGCCTGTCGGATAGGCTGGCTTTTGCGGGAATGACACTACTCTGGTTTTAATTTGACAACAATCTTTTACTAAACATCTGCTATTAACATCCTCCGGCGACTTTTTTCACAAGTTTCGTCGGTTTTACTGCCGAGTTCTTGGCTTCTTTGATCATCGTCGTCAATGTAATACTTGCTTTGGAACGGAATCGTTCGGTATCTTTTTTCTGAAGTACGTCGATCTGTTTTACATTTTGTGGAGCAGTTCCGGTGAACATGACCTGATATTTACATATTTGTTTCTCGGTTTCGGGTTTTAAATAGATAACGGTATTTACGAAATTTGTTATATCGCCGCAGAGCACTGAAATATTTTCATATCCTAACCGTAGTGCAATCAACGCCGCTTTTCGTGCTTCGATCTCATCATTGGCGACAAACACTTTTTTCTTGTGCCGCTGTCCTAAAATTTCGCTGAATTCTTTTTGAAAGATCTGTTTCGTTTCAATGTTGATGGAACCGGGGAGGGGCATCCGTGAAAATTCTTCCGATGTACGAACATCGATAATGGTCAATCGTGGGTCCTTGTCGATAATGCGAAACGCAAGTTCGTCTACCGTCATCTCTTTGACAGGATTTGCCTTGATATAATCAATATCAGAAACTTCAGAGAGCAGCCGTTCTTTATAGTCGGGAAGAAAAACGAGAACAATTCCAAGAGCTAGAATACTGATGCCGGCAATTCGATGATGCAATTGATTGAATGATTTTGCCGGACCATTAGGATCAACTTTCTTTTCGATCATCGTAGTCATGATAAATGCACCGACTGCAACAGCGATCATTATCAATGCAAACAATCCTTGTGAAATTCCAATCGAATTGAAGATGCGAATATTACCAAGCGCGCTTGCATTGGTGATTCCTTCAAACCACGGATACAGTTCAGCATATGCAAATACACCGATCAAACCGCCGCCGACAAAGAACATTGCATCGATCTTACCGATCGCCATTCCTGCTATACTCGTACCGGGACAATACCCGCCGATGATGAATCCGAATCCCATAATCACACCGCCAAGTATCGCAGCCTGAAGGAAAGTTGGATTGATATAGACAAAATCAATATCGAGCCAGCCTAAGTAGCCGAGAATGAT
>CAYHFN010000112.1:0-4230 GCA_964355925.1 uncultured Chitinophagaceae bacterium | reverse complement strand
GATTAACAAAAGGGGGTTATTTCGAAAGAATAACAAGGCCATTTTTTATGGCAAATGTGACCAAACTGACTGAATCGTGAAATCCAAGTTTTCTGAGGATGTTTTGGTGGTGAGTATCAACCGTGCGAACACTAATGTGAAGTGCATCGGCAATTTCATGGTGAGATTTTGATTCTGAAATTAATTGAATGATCTCACGTTCTCGAGTGGTTAAATGTTCAATAGTATCCAGAGTTGAAAGTTCCGCAGGATACAATACTGTCTGTAGCGTTTGCTTGTCCAAATGTGGACAATAGAAAGTATGTTCTTTCAGAATGAATTGAATTGCATCTCTAAATTGATCCAACGAAGATGATTTTAACAGATATCCATTGGCGCCGCCTCGAAAAACCTGCGAAACATAACTGTCATCTTGATAAGCAGAAACAATAAGAATCTTAATTGACGAATTGTTTTTCTTGATGATCCTGGTAGCCTCAATGCCATTAAGATTGGGCATATTAAGGTCCATAATTATCACTGTTGGACTTAATAAAGAAGCAGCACTGACCGCTTCGTGACCGTCTTTCACATCACCGACAATAGTAAATTCGGGGAATAACCCCAGAATCAATACTAAGCCACGGCGAACAAGATCATGGTCATCTGCAATAAGAATGGATATTTTTTCGTTGGTATTCATTTCTGTCTGTAAATATACTCTGAAAGTGTATTGAAAAAAACACTTTTTTTAATGCTATAGACAGAAGGTTCAGACTGAATTGAAGAAAAAGAGGTTAACGGCGTGGCTATTGGAGCTTACTTGTAAATGGTATCTCTAAAACCATCAAAATATAATCTGTGGAAACAACCACCAACGGTGTCCCTAGAGACTTGCGAAGGTTATGAAAATATTTTGCTGAACATACACAATATCTTTACATATTAAGAAACATTCGAATAGATCTTAGCGATGCCCTTAACAAATAGTGATCGAATCATGAAAAGCGTAGAAATCGATGGTAATAAAAAGCTGGTGCTTACCTGTATCAAAAAGAAGATCTTCTTTCAATAACAATTCCTGTAAAAGAAGACTGCGGTTCGGATGTGTATTGTTCATCAGAACTGTGTAATTCAATAGCGAACAATACACATCAAACGATAATGATAACCGTTCTTGGTTTTCCAAAAGAGAATCCAGCAGCACACTAATATTACTGATGCGTTGTTGGATATGCATTCCTTTCACTAATACTTCATCGTCAGAGATCATGGCCGGATTTATGATTATGTATTATTGGGAAAATCTGCGCGATATTTCATCCGCAACTTTTTCAGTGACTTCTTTGCTGAAATAAAAACCGGAATCGATCCGTTGTTGTATCGATTCAGTCCGTTTTATTTCATCGGTCTTAAATCGTTCCATTGCTTCCGGAGAAAGCGTGACAGAATCTTCTTTTGTATTTTTCTGTTCTTCACGTTCCTTTTCCTGTTTCACTCGCAGCGGCTCCTGAAGGATCTGTGCTTGGGTAACTTTTGAAATATCCATATGCTTCTCCTCTTCTATTGTTGGTACATTTTCTGATTATGCAAATTCGACAACGTCGTTACGATTGTTTTATTTTTTTGCTCCATCAGACATTTCATTCGTTCGGAACTTTGATTCACCCTTGAAACGATCTCTTTCATTTGTCCATCGTTAGTTTCATAGATCATCATACTGCGATATTCCATTGTATGCAATTCGGATAACTGCCGAATACACTCCTCACGACGCTGAACTAATGCCTGCAGTTCATCGAATTCATTGATGTTCGTTTTCTCCATCAGCGTTTCAGTCACTTCGGCAAGTTCAACGAACAATGAATATACTGAATTGCGCCGTTGTAATTGTTCGCTTGCATCGTTGTTATGCTGAAGCGTCATAAAGGATTCCCATTAAACCATGGATATGCTGCGCAACTTTGATTGCATCTTCAGACGGGATCTGACGGATCACTTCCTGCGTTTCCGAGTCTACAACGCGCACGACCATTTTATTCGATGCTCGATCCACCGAGAATGACAATTTAGTGTTGGTCATTCCCATCATCTGATTCAGATCAGTGGCAACCTGCCGCAGCTTTTTATTCTGTTCCCGGACCAACGCTCCCTGGGCAATTTGTTCCTGTGATTGTTTCGCGATTCCTTCGCTGATCACATTCGACTTTGTATCTATTTGTTGTATAGCCTGTGTCATGATTGTTTGCCTCCTTGCACGGATCAATCATTTCTTAGTAGCCCGAATACGACTGTGTAATTGATGAAATTATTGATTGTTGTTGCGACACCTGCGCCATTACCGCCTGTAATTTTAAAAATTCATTTCGGTATTTTTCTACTCGTTTATCGAGATGTTTATCAAAACGGGCAATCTGATCGGTGTAATTTGTTATTTGAGTATTTGTTGTTTTCACCGTCACATCCATTTGTCCGGCAGAAGCCGACAACATACTCTTTAAAACTGTTTGTAATCGGATAGCAACACCGCTGGTTGAATTAAAAACATCCGCAACCGCTGCAACCTTACTTAATTTTTCGTCAAGAATATCTGCGTTTTGTAATGTCAATGTTCCGTTTCTGCCAATGTTAATTCCAAGATCGGAAAGCATTTTCGGATTTCCGGTTGTTACACTTGAAACGGCACTGCTGGCAATATTGCGCAGATCAATTTTTAGACCAACAAATGTCGAATCACCCGAGAGCATTTGGCGCGAATTGTTCGCAGCATCCATGCTCGTTTTCGTCGTCAAATAGCTCATAACACTGTTATAATCTGTAATAAATTTATTGACCTTTTCTTTCATTTTAGTTTTATCGGCCGCTACAGTTAACAACACTGGTGCATCGCTTTCACTTTGGATTCCTGTGAAATTGAGCGTCAATCCGGTCAATACATCCGTAACGCTGTTCGATGCTTTTTCAAAATCAATTCCATCTACGTTGAATTTTGAATTAAGCAATGCAACACTTGTATTAGAATATCCGGCAGTTGTTGACGTTGATTGCGTTCTTCCGGTAAGCACACCGCTGGTCAACCCTAAATCATCAAGCAGCGTTCCCGTAACATTTGCAAGCGATATTGCTTGTTCGGAACCGGTGGTTTTACTTACCAACATTAATCTCTTTGTCGATGTTGTGTCAACAATAGCAGAGGCAGAAGCCCCGGTTTTTGCATCATTAATTGCGGTAGTAATTTTTGCCAAAATTGCACTATTTGTATCACCAGCAACCAGATTCACCGAAATATTTGTCGATGTACCGTTGATCGTCATACTGAATGTTTTTGTTCCCGCACCCTGCGAAGTGATTATCGATGTTGCAGAACTCGTTAACCTGTTGGAAACGATCGTATCGTTCTTAGCAAGCTGAGTTACCTTTAACGCATGTGAGCTTTCACCGGCGAGCGCAGTTGCAGTACCGGTAGCAACATCGGTATTGCTCGACGAAACCGCAAATGCATTAATAGTCGATTCACTTCCCGTCTTGCTTAGATCATCAATTGTTGTCTTTAAAGTAGTAAGTTTTGTTTTGAGTTCAGCCAAAACGGTTAAGCGATTATTTAAATTTGTTTTTTTCCGTTCAGTAGCAACGATCGGCGTTCGCACGCTGGTGCGATATTGAGCCACCAATTGATCTACCTGAGAAAAAAATTGCAAATTCGCTATGCTTGACATGACTCGTTCCTCATTTATTCAGGAGCATGTTTCCCCAAATGGAATGCTTCAGCCCACGCCGACCGAAGTTCCTGTAATATATTTAATGCTTCATCAACGTTACCTTCTCGTAAACATTTTTTGGAATAATCGTACAAACGATATAATCCAAGCGAGGTTTCCTCGTAATCAAAATTCAATGCAGCGATCAATTCGTTGATTGCACGACGGGATAATTCAAGATCTTTTTTCTTAGCGGAGATTATCGCTATGTCGTATAATTTGCAAATGATCTGCACCGGAGAGAGATTCATTACCTCTTCTTTACGATACCGATCTGTTGCACTGTTTTTACGCGGAACAACAATCGTTCCAATAGCGGGATCCATTGTCTCTACAGATTGCTGAAATGCGTACATGGCTCACCTTCCAAATATGTAAATCGATATTTTTGAAAAAATCCGGAGGGCTTTGTTTTTAAAGCCCTCCGTTATTGGATTGTTCTTATCGGAAGAGCGACAAGAAGTTTTGCGGTGCCGAATTGGCCTGCGCAAGT
>CAYHFN010000111.1:0-4289 GCA_964355925.1 uncultured Chitinophagaceae bacterium | reverse complement strand
TTCTTGATGTTTTCCAATATATCAAATTGGATCATCTTTTGGGGGGCAGGTCAAAAGTGCTCGCTGTCGCAATCCATTCTTAACCCATTTTTAACCTCAAAAATGGCGAATCTGCTCTGTTTTAAAGGAAAATTAAGAATTAATTTATTTTTCCATCAATTTCTTTGGTGAGAAAAATATTTTATATAAAGAGTTTGTTGTGTTTTTTGGAGTGATTCTTAACTTTTTAGACCAAGGTTACGGTCAAAAGTACCGATGTTACATTGTAACAATGTTACATTCAACTTTATCATCTTGTCAACGTCCTAAGGAACGTGACAAAGTGATAAGATGACAAAGTATGTATTCTTATCTCCGGCACTCAATTTCATGCAAAATGATAAAATGATATAACCCATATTGTCATCTTGCAAATTCCCTATGGGCTGTGATAATATGATAAAGTCCAAGATGTTATCATCTTGTCAATTGCCCAAATTATGACAAAATGATAAAGTGATAACTTCATATTGTCATCACGTCAAATCCCTAAGGACAATGATAAGATGACAAAGTCTAAAGGTCGGCCAAGGCTGCCCGAAGAGCACCGGTAACGGTACGAAGTATCTTTTCTTTCTGGCGGTGGGTGAGTACACCTTGTGATGATCTGGTTCGTTGTTTGATCTTGACCATGTCATCGCCACCAAACTCAGCAACGTAGCCTAATGCTTGCGATATCTGTGTGACCGTTCTGGGGTGTAATCGTCCTGATTCACCTTGATAAATACGGATAATGGTTGTAGGCGTGAGTCCGGTTATGCGGGCAACCTCGTTTTTGGTCATTCCTTTTGTGTCGATTGCATCAGTGAGGATATGGTGCGCTGCTTCTGCTGCGGTTTGGTATTGATTTGAGTTTGTCATAATAATTTAGTATATTATATTATACCAGTAGGCAAGCGCCATCCCCGGTTTTGAAAAATAGTATTTGCATTTAATGAAATAATATAGTATATTATATTATCGGAGTCAAGCAATACACCGATATATCCTTAAAACTTTAAACCCGTAAATCCATAAAAATTATCGAACACACGAAGTACTAAATCATATCGTGTTCGACCAGTCACTGACCTCACGTTACGCTTTTTGAGTATCAGGATTCGGTTGAAGTACAATCGCCTCGCAGGCATCAAGATCAGTAACGTGACCTTGAAAAGTTGCGGGGCTTTTAATTTAAGGATTTACACAATGCAAAAAACAGGTTTAAAGATGCACACCTTCGGAGCCAACGTGCTGCCGATGCGTGATGGAAAGATCCCGGCAATAGCTTGGGATGGTCTGCAAAATAGACGACAAGATTTAACTGAAGTACAATCATATAACTGGTCGAATGCCACAGGCATTGCGATCATCAGCGGAGTAAACGGATTCACCTGCTTCGACATCGACAAGGCAGAGAATGATGTAGCACTAAAAACACTTGTTGTCGCGCTTGGTCTTCCTAACGATTATCAATGGCAGGTTCGAAGTGGTAGCAGTAAGGGATATCACCTTTGGGTGAAAATGTTGGGAGTTGTACCCTTTCCTGATAAAAAGGGAGTTATTAAAGGCGACAGTTTGGATGGATCGTTTCATCATCTGGAACTTCGATGGAAAGAATGCTATACGGTTATGTCGCCATCAAAACACTCGAGTGGTGGAACATATCAGTGGATGTATGGTGAACCAACAACTCCTCCTGCTGAAATTGATATACATATGATGCTTGATGCATTCGGTCTTGTGGCATCGTTGGATGTGAGCAGAGATAAGACGAAACCGAAGTATGAACCGACAAACTATTCCACAATAATCAGCGGGGGAATACCGGAAGGCAATCGGAACAACACTGTTGCAAAACTTGTCGGGCATTATAAGAAAAAAGGATTGGCGTACGCTGAGACATTTGAACTGATGAAGCTCTGGAACGACAAACTGGAATCACCGCTTCCCGAGCAGGAGATCAAGACAATAATTGATTCCATATATTCATATGCGACAAATGATGTTCGTTTTTATTCGGGAGCGGAATTGAAACTATTGAAGACACCTGTGGTACATGACTTAGTCGAGGGAATCATACGTGATCACGCTCTTGTGTTCTTAGCAGGAGAAGAAGGATCCGGCAAGAGTCTGACAGCGATGAACTTGGCAATAGCTGTAGCAACAGGAAGAGAAAAATTCTTGGACTATAATGTAACGAAGCATGGCAAGGTGATTTATTTGAACAACGAACTGCACTTTGAAGATTTTTATATGCGGTTCAAGAAAATGGTAACGAAGTTGAGACCGGATGAAGTGGCAAAGATTGAAAACTTCATCGTACCGGAAACGATGCCGACATTGGAAGATATTTGGTTGCAGTTGACGAAGGTGATTGAAGAACATCAACCGGTTATGGTTGTGCTGGACTGTCTTTATTGGGCGCACGACAAGGAAGAGAATGATTCCACGGAAATGAAAGCGTTGATGAGGAGACTTGTTGAGCTTCGAGAGCGTTTCAATACCGTGATATTGGTTGTGCATCATACCAAAAAGGGTACGCGTAACGAAACGATGCATAATGATAACATGCGTGGATCTAGCGTGTTCGGCGGTGCATCTGATACCGTCTTGATGTTCAAACGCTCTGCCATTGACGAAACGAAACGACTCTTGAAGCCGACAAAACTTCGTCACGGAAATGATGATTCACGGAAAGTGAGGCTTCTTGAGATTGAACCGACAACGCTTTGGTTGACAGATCTTGGAGAGGCTGATGAGAATGAGCACCTTCCGAATATACATGCATCGACACGTCCGAAGGCAGAAGAGAAGATCGACTGGGTGACGTTGTTTGGCGATGATTCGGTTCTTCAACGAAAAGACATTATTGACCGGGCTGAGAAGTATGGGGTTTCCGGATCGACAGTGGACAGGTTGTTGAGGAATGCATTAAAGGATGGTGATTTGTTTGTTCCAAAGCACGGCAAGTATTCTTTGCCGGAACCAACTTTATCATCATCTGTAGCTGCTTAGGGTTTTGACAAGATGACAAAATGAGTCCCTCACGGTGAAAGCTGTGGGGGATTTTTTTATTCATTAAGCTGAATTTGAATTTTGTTTACGGTCTCATGTAAATACTCGGTATCGAGATGAGCATAGAATTGTTGAGTTGTTGTTACTCTGCTGTGTCCCAGCAATTTGCTTACTTTGTAAATGTCAGAACCATTAAGAATAAGTAGTGAAGCAAAACTACTTCTCAATGAGTGAAAATTATAATTATCCTTCAAACCTGCCTTTCGGACATAATATTTAAAACGGGTTGTAAGATAGTTTTCATGAACAGCTCGACCATTACTTGTAAAAACGAAATCGGAATTATCTTTTAGCAACAATCGTGATTGAATTATTTGCATTGCTGTGTCTGACAAAGGAACAATTCTTGTTCTTCCGGCCTTCACTTTGAAAGTGGAAGTACTAGCGATAACAATAATCTTTCTGTCCAAATCAATCTGATCCCATTTCAGATTTGTAATTTCACTTCTGCGCAATCCTGTAGTGACAGCAAAAGCAAAGATCTGTCTTAGCCAAAATTCTTTGACTGATTCTAACAATCTATTTATTTCGATAATAGAGATGTGTTTAGGCGCCTTTTCATTCTCTGGAACAAAAGACACTTCTTTTGCAGGATTGGATTCTAATATTTTCCATCTTAAAGCAGTTGATAAAATGCACCGTAACTTCTTTAAGCGGATATTCACAGTAACAGGAGAGAGCGTTATCAGTAGTGATGATTTTAGTTTTTCGATTTCAAATGGAGTAATTTGTCGCAAACGAAATTCACCGCCTAGTAAATTCTTCAATCTGTTCAACGAAAGCATGTGCAAATGTTGTGTTCGAGGCGACAGTATTTGTTTGATTGAATTGGAATATTCTTGAACAAATTGTTCGATGGTTGGATTGGTTTTGCTCTTCCGGTCTTTGAGCTGAGTGCTCCGGAAATTGCGGAAGAATATGTTGGCTTCGGCCTTTAGCCTAGTTTGAGAAGATACTTTTTGAAGTATTCCATTGGCATCTTTATAGTGCAAATAGAAGTAACCGTTGGATCGTTTCGAAAGGAACATTCCAATCCCGGGGTGTGGGATATGACCAATTTTATGACCAATGGAAATGGAGGAAGGAAAAAGTGGCGAATTCTTGTAGCGCTAACGGGAATCGAACCCGTATTTAAGCCTTGAGAGGGCTCCGTCCTAACCGTTAGACGATAGCGCCGGTTAATTAATCCTCAA
>CAYHFN010000110.1:0-4300 GCA_964355925.1 uncultured Chitinophagaceae bacterium | reverse complement strand
TGCCTGAAGAAATTTATTAACTTAGCATTGGTACATAAACTGGGGGCAGGTCACTCGTTAAGTTTTGCCTACATTATTACGGAAATAAACAACAAATAATAAGTGCTGTGTGAGATAGCCACGTGAATGTCAATCTATGAAACGCACATACTATGACTAAACTTCAAATGATTTCATTGTCTCCGATAAAAATCGTGTTCCTTTTTTCCATCTTTTTTTGTTTCGTTTTCGCCCAGCAGCCACAATGGCAAAAAGGGATTGGCTCTGCCTCCGGCACAGACATCGAAGCAATTCGAATGAAGGCGCTCAACAATGCGCGAGCTGATGCACTCTCAAAATCTGGTATTACAATCTCTGCCGGTGATGCTCGGTTAGTTTCCGAATCGAACAATAACTTTACAGATTTTTATTCTAAGTTTTCAGAATCATCTACCAGAGGAATTATCCTTGAAGAAAAAATTACTCGTGAAGCTGATGCCAAAAGAATTGAAGGGACAACATACAAAATTGAAATTGAGATCGAAGCAAAAGTAGCAATACAAAAAGGAGAGCCAGATCCAACCTTTACAGTGAAGTTAGAATCTTCAAAACAGATTGTAAAAGAAAATGAAGCGTTCACTCTTACAGTTAGTTCATCAAAATCCGGATACCTGACGATTTTTAATGTGTATCAAGATTCACTTTCGGTGATGTTCCCTAATTCAATTGACAAAGTAAATATGATCGAAGCAAACAAGCCCTTTGTTTTTCCTCCACACAAAGCATACGAACTTGCAATGGCATTGCCGGAAGGGAAAACAACATCTTCTGAAATGTTTATTGCAGTTGTAACTACTGAGAACATTCCTTTTCCGAATATTGAACAGATTAAATTTACCAACGGCGCAATTGGATTACGGAGCGAACAATTAAATGTTTTTGCACAGTGGCTGTATAAAGTTTCATTGAACAAACGATGCGCTGACCAAATACCAATGACAGTTAAGTAATGACAAATATTAGGAGCACAACAATGCGTTTTCTTTTTTTGATACTCTTCTTCGTAACATCTCTTCTAAACGCACAAATTAGCAACGTGCGGCAGACAGTAGATAAAAGCCGCATAATTATTACATACGATTTAAGTGGAAGTAATGATGATGTTTACAACATAAAAGTTACTGCCACAAATGTAAATGGTGAGACTATAACGCCCCGCGCAATTGTTGGAGATATTACCGCAGTTACTTCTGGTAAAGACAGAAGCATTTGGTGGCAAACACCGCTTGATGGATTGACACCAGCAGGATGGAAGATAAGTCTTACTGCAAAAAAGGATTTTGGAATAAATTGGGTTTTTGTTCAAGGTGGGCCGACCGGAGATTTTTATATGTCAGCGACCGAAATTACATTTGATCAGTATGACAAGTTTTGTGACGCGACAGGATACAATAAACCAAGCACAAATTTTGGCAGAGGAAAACAACCGGTAATAAATGTAAATGTAGCCGATGCCGTTGCTTATTGCAAATGGGCAAGCAAAGAAACCGGAACAACAGTTCGATTGCCGGAAGAAAACGAATGGGAGTTTGCTGCAAAAGGTGGAAAAAAAAGCAATGGGTATGAATACAGCGGCAGTAATAGTGTTGATGATGTTGCGTGGTATAGTAGTAATTCAGGAAGTAAGACACACGAAGTTGCAACAAAAAAACCGAACGAACTTGGTATTTACGATATGAGCGGCAATGTTTGGGAATGGTGCGGAACATCAGGTGCGTTCCGCGGCGGCTCGTGGCTCAATTTCGACTACTTCTGTAATGTGTCCTACCGCAGCGGTGGCGGTCCGGTCGGGCGCCTCTTCAACTACGGATTCCGCATTCTCCAGAAAAAGTAACTCTTTGCTCCTTTACTCTTTTACTCTTTAAAGGTTTTTTGAAATATGGCTGAACAGGCGGCACCAAATCAGTTTTTTGTAATACAAAAACTCTACGATTATATAATGTGGGTAACGCCGCTCATTTCCAAATTGCCGAAGGATAGAAAATTTGGTATCGGTGACAGAGTGCTGAACAAATTATATGATACGATGGAATTGTTGTTACTTGCGCGATACAACAAACAAAAACGTGTATCGCTTTTGCAGGAAGCGAACATAAAGCTTGAGATGGTGCGGCTCTATCAAAGAATGATTGTAGACGAAAAACTGTGGAATGTGCAGCGCTATGAATATGGTGTCAATCATGTGAATGAAATCGGATCGTTAATCGGAGCATGGCTCCAAAAAACAACGGCAAACTAATGAAACGAGCAAAACATTTGTGGGAGAAGATCATCACGTTTGAAAATATCTATTTGGCAGCAAAGAAAGCGATAAAAGGGAAACGCTGGAAGCCTTCGGTGATGGATTTTTCATTTAATCTGGAACATCATTTACTTGAGATACAAAAAGACCTTATTGCAAAACGGTTTGCTTTTGGCGCATACAAAGAGTTTGAAATCTTTGAACCGAAACGAAGGCTCATCTCAGCCGCCCCGCTTCGGGACAGAGTAATTCACCACGCACTGTGCAATGTGATAGAACCAGTATTCGATCCGACGTTTGTTTCATCATACGCAAACAGAAAACAGTATGGAACACATAGAGCGCTGAAAACATTTTCCTCAATGTATTATTCAACACAATACGTTCTTAAATGCGACATCAGGAAATATTTTCCGAGCATAGATCACGAAATACTAAAAACATTGATACGAAAAAAAATTGGGTGTGAAGAGACACTATCATTGATCGATACTATTATTGATCATAGCAACCTGCAAGAACCGATGAATGAATATTTTTCCAGCGATACGCTTTTCACACCGTTTGAGCGGCGGCGTGGGATACCGATAGGTAATCTCACCAGTCAATTCTTTGCAAATATCTATTTGAATCCATTAGATCATTTTGTAAAAGAGGTTCTTCGTTGCAAAAATTATGTGCGGTATGTTGATGATTTTGTGTTGTGTAGTGAAACTCGAAGTGAACTGGAAACATGCCGAAATGCCATCGAAATGTTTCTTGAATCATATCGGCTGTGTATTCATCCAGTAAAGTCTCAGATAACAAGCACAATGTATGGTGTAAACTTTTTGGGGTTTCGATTTATGCCAAACACTATTCGTGTTTGTAACGAAAATAAAAGGCGGGGAATAAAACGTTTGAATTTACAGATGAAAGAAGTTGCCGGTGGACGAATGATACCTCAACACCTTAACGATTCTTTGAAAAGTTGGTTTTCCCATTTGTCTTTTGGCAATACCATCCGGCTGCAGAAATTTGTTATAGAAAAACAGTTATGTTTTCAATAAATATGGATGGAGCAAAAAATAGAGGTGCGATTCGCGGCGGTTCTTGGAACAACAACGACAACAACTGTCAAGTGTCCAACCGCAACGATAACAATCCGGACAATCGTAACAACAACAACGGGTTCCGTATTCTCCAGCATTCCCCGATACAGGGTTTCTGCAAGGGATTGCAGGAAGAAGTTCAGGGAAATTCAGTTCCAATCCAGAGACGGAATTACCGTCCAAACAGCGACAAACAATGAGCGGTTAGTAGCACAGCGAACTCCGCTTATTTATCCACATACGATTAAAGGTGCTTTATGAAACAGTTACTTCTATTTCTTGTATTGATGACCACAACACTTTTCAGTCAATCATTTGAAGAAAAATTGAAACGCGTTACGTTGTTAACAAGATCGGAATTTTCCGCAGAGGCTCTGGAGCAACAGCGCGATGAAAAACTTCGCCAATTACAAAATCCGGTGAAGGATGAATTTGAAACACAGGGAATGTTCGAAAAACGCAAAGCCGATGCTGCCAACAAGGCAAAAGAACTACGCAATGAATATGCAGGAAAGATTGCTGACGCTAAACGAATATTTGATCAAAACATTAGCGAATTGAAACAGGAGCGCGATCAATTACTTGCATCATCTGAAAAAGAAGCATTTTCATTTTTTACGGTTGGAACATACGATGCAGACAACCAACAGTTTCCAATCCGACTCAACGAAACAAAAGAAACTTATAGTATTCCAATAACACTACAACAAGCTCGTGAATTTAAAAATATTTCTTCACAACTAAGTGCTTTGGGCAAAAGACGTCTCACTTTAGATGAACGGTATGAGTACTACAATTGGATAGTAAATTTTAATGGTCAAACTATTGCGTTTGGTCCACAAAAAGGGAAACAACAATATGTCGCGTCAAAATCTCAACCAAGTTTACCTCCTGAATTAAAAACATCTATTTCATTTTCTGAACCATC
>CAYHFN010000109.1:0-4386 GCA_964355925.1 uncultured Chitinophagaceae bacterium | reverse complement strand
TAGAAATTTGTGATCGCGGATGGTCTCGAACCATCGACCCTCTGCTTAAAAGGCAGATGCTCTACCGCTGAGCTACGCGATCATCACTTACTAAAGTGATACTAATATACGATAATTATCCGCGTTTTGCAACGATAGAAAATTAAATTCAACAATTATTGCTGACCAACTTCTGACCCGACCTGTTCAGATTTTTTCTTTCGGAAAATAATTCCAATTGGAATCACAACGCAATATCCGACGACAAGTAAAATAGGTGCAACATTCAATGCCATCGGGTTATCCCATGGTTTTGCACTTAATGCAAAATAGCCCGCCAAAATAATCACCACACCCGCTAAAATGATCTGGTAATTGATTGGTTCAAGACTGAGAGATTCATCTCGTTTAGCTTTCTTGGGTGATTTATCTTTTTGTATTAACTTTGCCATATTATATCCTCCTCAGTTATAAAAAAGCCAGACGTTGGGGTACCGTCTGGCTCGACCAAAATATGCAACACTCAGGGGAAGAGGTGCTGCAAAGGTCGAGTACAATATAATTAGAATATTCTAAAAATCAATGCAAACATCATCGTTTTGTGACTTTTTTCACAGGACGTTTTTTTAACACAGCATCAATATTTCTTTTTTTTATTGTCGGTTTTTTCTTTTTTGGAGCAACGAAAGGTTTATTTACGTTCGTTGTCTCTTTTATATTCGAATTATTTTTCTCGTATGATGTGATTATTAACTCTTTTAATTGCTCTACCCTATATCCTGCTGCTTTTGCTTCGTCAAAGAGATTTATTTTAGTTCTATCCAATATACCAATACTGTTTTTCTCAATCATAGATTTACTGAAAAGAAGACGAAGTGTTAAAATCCATGTTGATAACAATTCATACTGTTCTTTGTTAAAATACCATTCACCACTATGCTCATTTACATTCAGAAAACTATCCGTCTCAAAATCACTGAGCAATTTCTCTAGTATTGTTGGAATTTCAATTTCAGCTTCAATAACTTCATCATGCAAGCGGATAAGATTTTGTATCAGCGTTATTACATTCTGGGCATTATCGTTGTCAATTCCATTTTCAATAATGATATTGAGAAAAATCTCTCGAAGCTTCAATAGTTGAAAAATATCAACACTAGAAGATGGTATAACTTTTTCCGATAACAATTTTTTCAATTCTATCGCTAAACAATACAATAATACTGGTACCATTGAAATAGACCGGTGTTGGTCAATTGTCTGATTCTTACTTTTTGACGTTTTTGATGTATGGTTTTTTTCCAAAACTTTCAATGAAAAGAATTTTTGAACTCTTTCAGTTTTTTGTACCATACTATCAGAATACTCTTTTATCGTCGAGACAGGTGTAAATTGTTTTTCCAATTCTGAATAGAGAACAATTGACAATGCAGGGAATTTCACTACATCAAAATGTAAGAATGTATTCTTTAATGCTGAATGGAATGGCTGCAATCTCATTTCATTCACCAGTGAGTCCAGACTTCTTGTCCCTTTTCCTTCTAATCGTTGTGCAATAAGAGCATATTCTCCGGTGCTGTCAAAAATCTCTTGAAAATCCGAAAAAACAACATACTCAAATGCTTTTAGTTCTATTTGAATTCCTTGTTCCGACAGATCTTTTCCGGAGCGAAGATACTCTAACATTGATTTACGATCTCGGTAACGATAGAATATTTTTCCTGAAGATTGAAACTGCAACGATTGAGAAAGTGAAATGGTGCGTTTATTTTCAACTTCTCCAATCGCCTTGGCTGTTGAATATTTTATTGAACCTTTACATTCGGCAAACGTATTATGGAAAAATATTATTGCACATTCTTTTCCGGCACGATTAGAGTACGAAATAACATTTTCATTGATATGTCCGCGTTCATCATGAAAATCATACAATTCAAAATTCGTCACTTGACTGAAAAGATATCTCTTTTTTGTAAACGGAAATATCTCGTGTTCATGCCGATGGATCAACCATTCATCAGGAATTTCATTGTAATAAGCACGCTGATATTCCATTCCATATTTTTCTTTGAATCCTTCAACCTGTCCATGGGCGAACATTGGTAACCCCGGTAATGTGATCATCAATGTCGCCACTCCGAAATATTTGTCGTCTTTCCCAAACTGTTCAACGGCAGTCTGTTCATCCGGATTGCTCATGAAGTTAACATACCGTTTCAAAATTTCAGGATTAAATTCCAGCGTATTTTTAATTGTAGCGCGGAATTTTTCATTCTCCTCTTTCATCAACATGTGCATGAATGCACTATTGTAGACTCGATGCATTCCAAGCGTTCTAACAAAATATCCTTCCATCAACCAAAATGCTTCTGCAAGCAGCAATGTTTGCGGCATTTCCCTGTTAAAACGATCAACAACTTCACGCCAAAACTCTACTGGAAACATCCGGTCAAATTCTGTCCGAGATAAACTATGATCCTGTCGTGAAGGAACGCCTGATGTTCCCGGCATTGGGTACCATAATCGTTGGAAATGTTTCTTTGCCAATGTCATTGCAGCATCAAACCGGATGACTGAAAATTTTCTAGCGACATGAAAGATATTTTGAATGACAGCTTCTCGAACATCTGCACGCAAAAGATTCAATTGAGCGGTGTCATTCCATGGCATACTCGTTCCATCGTTGCCATGATAGAAATATCGAACTTCACCGTTGCGACGATCGATCCGTTGAAAAACAACAGCGGCATCACTCCTGCTCCAATAACCGTCTTCAATACGCAAATCGATGTTCGAGTCTTCCGAAAGATTTTCACCGGTAAATTTATAGTTTGGATAGGGAGAATGGTCGGATTGAATAAAATATTCCGGATGTTCAATGACCCACTTTGAAAATAATCCCATATGATTTGGAACCATATCCCCGGCAAGTCTAATTCCTCTTTGAAGACAACGATGATTGAATTGCTGGTATGAATCATCTCCGCCAAGATCGTGTGCAATTTCATAATCATACAACGAATACGCAGAAGATACTGCATCCATATTTCCGTTTATTTGTTTTATCCGTTTTGATGCTTTGCTCCGTTCCCAAACTCCGATCAGCCACAGACTTGTAAAACTCCAACGCGCTAATTGGTCAAGTTCTTCATCAGGAATTTGATCGAGCCGTTTTATCTCACGCTGGTATTTTTTGGAAAGTTGGTCGAGCCAGACGTATATATTCTTTGCGATCAACACTACATTGGGCATCCAATCGATGTCTGGAGTAAATTGTTCATGCTCAGCATAAATATAATCTTCAGGTTTTGTCTGCGATAACCGTTCACGCTGCCGTCGTTCTTCGACAGACAATTTCTCCCTTGGTGTATATACGGGAACGAATGTCTCGACCGTAGGAATTCCTCCGCCACCCTGATGTGTTATTTTCCAGAGATATTCTTCTTCTTCTTTTGTGAATTCAAAAACTCCCGATATTTTATCAACATATTTTGGACTGAGCAATACTCCATATCGTTCTTTAATAAATTTCAATTGCGCTTCAAGGCTATTTGGATTTTCAAGAATTGGTTTTTTCAAAACATCAAACAGGAATTCGCCATCAGGTCCAAACGGTTTTTCGTTCGTAAAGAATTGTTCTAATGAAGAAATGATTGTGGTATAAGAAGAGTTCTTAACAAGAGTTGAATCATCGAATAATTCTTTGAATGCAATACAAGCAGGATTAAAGTTGGAAATGAACAACATCATCATTTCTTCTAACGCAATTTCCTTGTTCAATTTCCCGACGGTTTTTTGGTTGTAATAATTCTCCACCGTTTGATGATTTTTGTACACTGCCGAAGGTGGAAATGACTTTAAAAATTGTAGTAAGGATGATTCTATTTTTTCTTCGCCGATCGTATTTTTAAGATATTGATACGCACGATGTATTACGCCGGGATTTTCCTGCTCTTCATACAATCGAATGATCACGTGATTGATCTCATCGATCAATCCCATCGCATTTAATTGACCGGCCCGAATCTCATTGTTAATCTCACCGGATCGCTTTCGGCCTTGGTTGATCTTTGAAGCAAGTTCTCGTACTGAACGATAATTCGGGAATATAACGTTGCCGCTCGAAGAGAATAGAATATCATCTACCTCATATTTCTTGCGAATATCGGCATGAATATGAAATTCGAATTGAGGAGTAAAATTAAATGATAAGAGTGAAACGTTAAGCTGTTTTTTGAATAGCAACATTATTTGCCCCTGTCTATTATACAGTATAAAGAAAATATTTTCTTTCTTCAATTTGTTTCATATATTTGTAAAGATTCATTTGTAAGGGCCGTTAGCTCAGCTGGGAGAGCGCTTGCATGGCATGCAAGAGGTCAGCGGTTCGATCCCGCTACGGTCCAC
>CAYHFN010000108.1:0-4564 GCA_964355925.1 uncultured Chitinophagaceae bacterium | reverse complement strand
TGAGATAAATAAATAGTTATCTGAGATAGCAAGGGATGGAAACTGTGTGCTACATTCTATCCAATCAACAACTGGTAAGCTATCATTAACAGATGCCCAGATGTTACCAGCATCAGTTGTTATAAAAACGCCCTTTCCTGAAATTCCGGTAAATATTTTCAAACCACTTGCGACAAATGCTCGTATGTGTCCGATGGGAGCACTCATCCAATTCACGCCACTGTTAACAGAAACATGAGCATAACCATCATAATCGCCGTACTTTACACCACCAAACCACCCACCCATTCCCACAAATATATTTGTTTCAAAAGCTGTAAGAGCAGATACAGGCAAAAGATAACCATAGTCAACTCCCCAATTAGATACAATCGTATCATACCATGTGGTAAAATATTTAACCGGGCTCCAGTTTGCACCATTATTGGTCGAGAGAAATACTTTTCCTTCTAAAGATCCGGCAAAAAGATTCACACCAGAATATGTAAGAGCAGAGAAATAATTTTGCGTAAGACCAGTATTAACGGAATCCCATTTTGTGCCATTATTCGTGGTAAGAAAGATTCCAGCATCCTCTGTACCAGCAAATATTTTTGTACCAGAGACAGCAAAACAATTTATTTTCGTTGTTTTCAATCCGGTATTAACCGCAGTCCAATTTGTGCCATTGTTGGAGGAAAGAAAGACACCGCCAGAAGTCCCGGCAAAGAGATTCGTGCCGGAGACGGCAAGGCAATATATATCCTTGTTTGTGAGATTGGTATTAACAGAATCCCAACTTGTGCCGTTATTCGTAGAACGAAACATGCCTTTGTCAGTTCCGGCAAAAAGAGTCTTTTCCGATACAGCCAAAGCTGTTACCCGAATACTGTCCAAACTTGTTTGTACCCACTGTGCCATCAACTGTGTCGAAATCGTTCCAACAATAATCATTACCATCAAACATCTCATCATCGTTTTCATACATCGCACTCCTTTCACGAGAGTAGCAATTGAATGTAGTTATCCTGATAAAGGATAATTCTGTCTTGAATCTAATTGGGTTTGAATTTCCGGCTGTGCCGGTAAGAGGAAAGAGAGAAGAGAGAAGTTATGATGATGGAACCGAAGTTCCCTGAATCCAATTCGTGGCAATAGCCGACGAAGTATGTTACTTGTGTAATTGAATGTACTCCGTTATTGATATAGAGTCAACAGAATTACTGTTGATACCGTAAAGAAAGGCTCATGCCCTTCTTCTGCATCTATACCAGATACTCTACAGCTTTTGATGCGAGGATAGACTTTGACACCGACAGTTCGCCAAAACCCTACACTTTTCAGGGGGCGATGTCAAAGTAAGGTTCGACAGTTAGTCAGTTTGACAAAGTTGTGTCTAAGTGACGAAGCGGCAGAGTTCAGAAGTTCGCCACTTTGCCAAAAAGTACAGGTTTAAAGGAGTGGCGAAGTGTCAAAGTTTGATCGTGGGAAAAACCAAAAGAGACTTTAAAATAAAAAACTAAAAAATCCTTTAGAAGCTCGATGACATCCAGGATTCGAGCGATGGCTTCCCCGGCCTATATCAAAGCAGAAGCAACGTTAGGACTCCTGTAGGGGGATGTTACGGTTGGGACCCATTTGGGGGACCCAAATTGGGTCCTCTTTCTTTTTCAGAACTCTGCTTCATCTTTCGCCGGCGACAACTTGCATCCAGCGTTCTTTTGAAACTTATTTCCGGTTATCAAGTGTTTCGCGAATTTTTGATAGAAGTCCATCCGGTTTGAATGGCTTAGCAACAATAGTGTTAACACCAAGCGTTGTTAACCTATTGCTTATTCCGGGTTCCAGATAACCGGAGATTAATATGAAACGCACTTCCGGATTTATTCCTTTGATGCGGCGAAATACCTCTTCACCATTGAATTTTGGCAATCCGAAATCAGAGACAACAATATTAATCTGATCTTTCTTGTTTTTATAGAGCTCAACCCCCTCCTCACCATCGCGAGCATGAATGACCTGGTATCCATTAAAATGAAGAAGATCCTCAATCACATCACGGGTGAATTCTTCATCTTCTATTAATAAGATTGTTTCATTGCCGCTAAGATTTAATGTGTTTTCAAATATTTCTGATATAACTGTTGTTTCCTCACTATCAAGAACCGGTAAATATATTTCTATCTCTGTCCCAATATTTACTTTACTGCGCACATCAATGAATCCGTTATGGCTTTTAATAATTCCCTGAACTACGGACATACCCAGTCCGGTTCCTTTTCCAACTTCTTTTGTTGTATAAAAAGGATCAAAGATTTTTCGGAGTGTTTCTTCATCCATTCCCATACCGGTATCTTTTACCGTTAACACAACATATCGATCTGTTGATGCTTCCGGAAATCTTTTTCGTAGAATTTCTCCGGATTGAAGCGAAGCACAATACCTGAGCGTTCCGCCCGAGGGCATTGCATCTCTTGCGTTAACACTTAAATTCATTAACACTTGATGCATGTGATTTGGATCGGCCGTTATTTTCGGAAGATTATTGTCCAATTCAAGAGAGACAGTAATTGTTTTCGGAAAGGTTTCTGAAATAAGTTTAGCGATATCTTCAACAACATCATTAATAAAAAGGGGAATATAATTCTCTTTCGTTTTTCGGGCAAACATCAACAGTTGTTTTACCAGATGCATTCCGCGAGTTGCTGAACTTGCAATAGCGTTAATTCGCCGGATATTCTTTTCATCAAGAGAGCTTTTGTTTAGCAATTCGCTGTTTCCAACGATAACGTTAAGAATATTATTAAAATCGTGGGCGATTCCTGCTGATAGAGTTCCGATTGATTCAAGTTTTTGTGATTGCAGCAACTGGTTCTGTAGGATATTGCGTTCGGTAATGTCTCTATGAAAGCTTTGAATAATTTTCTCGTTTTCGCTAATGACAAGATTTGCTGATACTTCCAATTGGATTGTATGACCATCTTTGTGGTAATGCTCTACTTCAAAGACTAGGGTTTCGCCAGACATCAGTCGTGATATTCGTTCAGATACTCTTCGCGATGTGTCGGGAGTATCCAAATCTTTAAGGTTCATTTTCTGCATCTCATCGACTGTGTAGCCATGCATTTTTGCGAATGATTCATTAACCATTGTTATTTTAGAATCGAACGATAAAAACATAATACCGTCGGTCGCTTTTTCAAAAAGTGTTCGAAAATGAGTTTCGCTCTTCTGCATTGCCTCTTCCGCCTGCTTGCGCTCGGTGATATCTCGGAAAATACTTAAGAGATATTCTTGTCCGGTTCCCAGCTTGATAAAAGAGTTAGATAATTCAAACCAGACCTTGCGTTTATTCCAAAGTGTCAGTTCGCGCTCAAAATGAGGCACAATTGTTTTCTTGAGAAAATTATTAACGGTGGCGGATAGAATATTTTTCCCTTCAATAGGATCATACATCACATCGAGAGAATGGTCTTCCAGCTCATCAATCGATTTTCCGATTTGATTACAAAAAGTATTGTTCGCCATAACAATTGTGCCGTTTTTATCGATCAACCGCATCCCGTCGAATGATTCATTCCAGATTGCACGGAACCGTTCTTCCGAAAGACGCAATGCTTCATCAGATTCTTGTAATTTCTTAAATGCAACTGCAACATCTGCTGTCGTTGCTCTATCAGAATAAACAAGTTTTTGAATCTCGTTTTCAATAAAACGAGGAGACGGTCTTACAATAAACTCATCGTAATCATCTCCTTTCGCAACAAATTTTGTTTGATCTGCCCAACAATTTTTTGAAAACAGTTTGGAACAAATACCCGAGAACTTACCTGCCAACAAACTGCTCCCCCAACATTGTCCTAGTGTTTTTTGATACATCCCCTCCCAATTATTGTAGGCTCGGAAAATACACTGTTCTTTTTCGGTATCGTAATCAATTAATTGCCAATCACCCCAACCGGCAATCGCTGCATTTCCGTGTAACGCCGCAAAACCTTCACGAAAATCAGGGAACCGAGAGATAAGCATCCAATCTGATTCAACACTTTTTCTTCCTTCCGATTGTAATGCGAGAGCGAATCGTTCTGGTCCCACCATCGCCGCAACCCCAGACATTAGTCCTGCAAGTGTAGTATCAACCCACATCAGTGCAACAGGAAGTCCCCGAAACGCACAAACACCTGCCTGTATGTTCCATGCAATTTCAATCCCATTGACAACAATTGTGTCTTGTGAAGCGGCCGATGACAAACTCTGTGGTGTAATTTTTATTTGTGCTTCTAAAGCAGCAATTGTATCCTTGAGTTCTTTAATTCGTTCAATTGCAGTTTCCAAATCAACAGGATGTTTTGGTCTTGATGTCTTCATGTAATCACCCTAAAATCCATCATTTTATTTAAGCAGAAAACATGACTATAAGCTGTGTAGTTTTCTTGTATTTATTCTGTCGTATGATATCACTATAAAGTAGAAATTGGATTATTTGGATTTATCAATACTTTGAGATATTGAAAAACTCTCGATAATTCCTCGGCCGACGCTACAATATCGGCGATCACTGCTTCGATTGCGCTGCGAGGCATTC
>CAYHFN010000107.1:0-4638 GCA_964355925.1 uncultured Chitinophagaceae bacterium | reverse complement strand
ATAAAAAGAATGATGTTAATCAAATAATGCGGGCAGATGTTTTGATGCCCATAATTACGTCAATTGAATGATAAACAGAAACGCCGTCGACCTGGTAAGGTACAACGGCGTTTTTTTTTATTAAAGATTTGGAAAATCAATGCTTATGATTTTTTTACATCAATTTTTTTGGATTTCTTCATCTTCGTTTTCGCGCCCGATTCATCTCCGCAGCAACCATCACCGCAATCTTCTTTCTCGGATTTTGATTGAATCTTAATTTCGGTTTTCGAAACTGATGGTCCTTCGCTGGCATCAAATCCGGCGTCGCTCACTGCTTTAATCAGTGATGCTGATGTTGTCGTGAGACTCGCAAGCGTGACGGTTGCTTTATTTTTTTTAAGGTCTACTTTAACTACTTTAACGCCTTCAACACTTTTTAATGCTTTTTCAACAGTGCTGACGCAGGATTGACAGGTCATTCCTGAAATATTTAACGAGACAGTTTTTGTTTTGTCAGCAGCAAACAGTGAAAACGAAAAGAGAAAAGTGAATAACAAGATTGTATATTTCATTGGTGCTCCTTAATTAGTTTATGTGGTTATAAATAGAAGTAAGAGACTTCCAAAAAATTAGTTGTCCTTTGTCATTTCGAGCATGAGGATAGATTTTTTAGATGTTTCGAACAGTAAATTTATTTTCTTTAAGCATTAACATTCATTATTCGAATATCGTTCCTTATGTGTTGAAGATTTTTTCGAAAAAAGGAATCCCCCTAGATAGCGAATAAAAACAATAATCAACCGATGAATCGTTCAGCAACAATGCAATATCAAAAGAATGGTTTACGGTACTTTCACGATTCTAAACCCACCGTCATCTACTTTACTATTTGGAGTATAATCATATCGAGTTTCAACTCTGCATTCGGAGTCGCTAAGCCCATAATCGAACCAGGAGCCACCGCGAAAAATTTTATTATTTCCGTTTGCCGGTCCCGTTGGATTACGTTGAATCGCAGAGGAATACGATCCCTGCCAATCTGAACACCATTCCCATGCGTTGCCGCTCATATCGAAAATTCCGAGTTCATTGGATTTTTTTAACCCGATAACAGCGGTGCGGCTGTTTCCGTTTAAATAATACCAACCGACATGATCAAGTGTGTTGCTTCCGCTAAAGATAAATCGCTGAGAATTAATCCCCCCGCGTGCTGCATATTCCCATTCCGCTTCAGTTGGTAGTCGGATTGTTTTTCCGGTTGTTGTATCTAGCCACATACAATAATCTTTGGCATCATTCCAGCTTACTTTGACCATTGGCGCATCATCGTTCCAACCCCACGCTGGTGCGGTTGGAAATGTTCTATTCGTTGCTGTTGTAAATTTCCGGTATTCTTTTACAGTCACTTCATATTTGCCGATATAATAGTTTGATAAAATTACGTTATGGATTGGTCGTTCATCATTATAGGGACCATTTCGACCCATTTGGAATGTGCTACCCAAAACAAATACCCATTGACCAAGCGTTCGAGATTCTGCATTGGAATACGCAGATGAATTTTTAGAAGTTTTCGCAAATACTTTAAATGAATAAGTCTTTGTCGAATCAAAGTTTCTGGATATAGTTCTGTTCGTACTATTTGCACCGGTGCTGTCAATCGGAAAATATGAAAGAGAATCGATACTTTGTTCGATGATAAATGCTGATTCGTTATCACTATTATCGATCCAGGAGATCGAAACTGTTGTTGAGGAAAAAGAATTGATGGTACAGTTTGTCGGCGGTGGAAACAATGATCGGAGGACAACATTTGATGCAACACTAATATAGGTACTGTTTTTCGATTTCACTCTAAAATAATACGTTTTTGATGCAAGAAATGTTCCTGCTATCGTCGCTGAATCAATATTCGCTTCTACCGTTTTCACAACAGCAAAATTTGAAGTATCGGTTCCTTGTTCTATAACAAATGATGTTTCAGACGTGCTGCTGTCAATCCATTGAAGTTTTACCGCACTTTCTGTCATAGAGATGAGTTGCAAATTTGCAGGCGCTGAAGGGGGTTTGTCTATTGGAGTCCCATTGGTTGGAGGAGCTTCGACAGGAGATTCTTTTTTGCACGATGAAACTAGTAATAAAATGAGAATAGTGTGAAGGAAAATATATTGAAAGGTTGTCATAAGATTGTTGAGAATGATTTTTTGATCTAACTATTTCCTTTGGGAAGGGAGCATTGGATGTTGTTTTGCTACTGCCACAGTATAATATAGTTAAAATAAAATGGTCAAAAAATCTCAAAATATTTATTATTGCTCTAAGGAAGTTTGAATCGGTGTTAAAATCTATAGTGTTTTGTAATAATTTATTTCTTGTATAATGCCGATCGCTGAGTTACCTTTAGCATAGAAAAAAGACTGTATGGTCCGGATTTTAGTCTACAAAATCACTCAGAAGATAAAATTTTGTAAAAATATTTTTTGAGTTCACCGAATTGGTTGTCATTTAAAAACATAAATAAATACATAGAGGATAAATGAAAAGTATCGCTGGTTTCTTATTGATAATATCATCAATCGCAACATCACAATGGACCCAA
Organism: uncultured Chitinophagaceae bacterium; assembly: GCA_964355925.1. Taxonomy (GTDB): domain Bacteria; phylum Bacteroidota; class Ignavibacteria; order UBA10030; family UBA8401; genus UBA8401. The sequence continues at coordinate 2,057 of CAYHFN010000107.1, read as the reverse complement.
GCAAGCGGACCGGCAGGCGGCAATGTTTTGTCGTTTGTTGTGAATGGGTCAAATCTTTTTGCGGGGACTGTTGACGGTACTGTTTTTCTCTCAACGAACAACGGTACAAGTTGGACAGAGGTCAATTCAGGTTTATCAGCAATCACAAATGTTTACTCTCTTATTTTCAACGGTACAAATCTATATGCAGGAGTTGCAGGTGGTGTTTTTCTTTCAACAAATAATGGAACAAATTGGACTAAAGTCAGCACTGGTCTGACAAGCGGAGTTGTTTACTCGTTAGCCGTTATAGGAACAAATCTTTTCGCTGGAACTAATGGAGGTGTTTTTCTTTCAACAAACAACGGAACAAATTGGACTAAAGTTAGCACTGGTCTGACAACCCTTGTTGTTTACTCGTTATCTGTCATTCCCAACGGGGTAGGCGGATCAAATCTTTTTGCAGGAACTAATAACGGCGTTTTTATTTCAACCAATAATGGAACCAGTTGGGCTGTAGTCAATGGGGGATTAACATACAAAAATGTTAAGTGCCTTGCTGTAAATGGCACAACTCTTTTTGCAGGTACCGATGGCGGTATTTTTATTTCAACAAATAATGGAACCAGTTGGGTTGCAGGTGCAACAACAACCTCTTCAATTTCTTCTCTTGCGATAAGCTCCAACGGGGCAGACGGTTCAAATCTTTTTGCCGGTACAAGCAGTACGCTCGGCATTTTTCTTTCCACGAACAACGGCACAAGTTGGACTTCCGTCAATACAGGATTGACGAGCAGTTATGTTAATACGCTTGCTGTCTCTGGTTCGAATCTATTTGCTGGTACTAATTTCGGTGTTTTTCTTTCTTCGAACAATGGTACAAATTGGAGTTCTGTGAAACCGAATTTAACGAACACACATAACTACGCGCTTGCTTCAGATTCGTCAGGGAATTTTTTTGCCGGTGATTATGGCGGCGGTGGCATGTTTCTTTCCACGAACACTGGTACAACTTGGACATCGGTTAATACTGGTTTAACAAACATCAATGGTTTTACACACACAGCTGTTAAGTCGCTTATCTTAGCTGGGAAAAATATTTTTGCAGGAACAAATGGCGGTGTTTTTTTTTCCACGAACAATGGTACAAGTTGGACATCTGCAAACACCGGAATTGCAACTGCGCTTGTTTCAACGTTTGCGGTAATTGGAAATAATCTCTTTGCTGGTACCAATGGTGGAATGTTTCGTTCTACTAATAGTGGAACAAGTTGGTCACCGATCAATACAGGTTTGACGTACACTGTTGTCAATGCTCTTGCTGTCAATGGTATAAATCTTTTTGCAGCGACCGGGGCCGGCGTTTTTCTTTCTACAAATAATGGTACGAATTGGACAGCCATCAACACAGGATTGACATCGACGTACGTAAACTCACTTGCAGTCAATGGAACAAATCTTTTTGCTGGAACTAATTCTGCCGGTGTTTTTCTTTCAACAAACAATGGAACAAGTTGGACGGCGGTGAATGCCGGCATAGCAACATCACAAGTTAATGCTCTTGCAGTAAGCCCTAACGGGACAAGTGGAACAAGTCTCTTTGCCGGTATATATAATGGAGGCGTATTTCTTTCTACAAACAACGGCACAAGTTGGACGTCTGTTGCTACAGGCTTACCGACCGATTCTAGATACGTGTTGTCATTTACTATTAGCGGTACGAATCTGTTTGCAGGAACATATGGCGGTGGTGTTTGGAGAAGGCCGTTATCGGAGATGCCTACTTCGGTGGAAATACTTTCGAACGACTTACCGACGAACTTTAATCTTGATCAAAATTATCCTAATCCCTTTAATCCTTCTACAATGATCAGTTATCAATTACCGGTAAGCAATCTGGTCACTCTAAAAGTATTTGATAATGTCGGAAGAGAAGTGGCAACAATAGTGAATAAAAGACAAGAAGCAGGAACATATCAAGCGGCATTCAATGCGCAAGGATTGTCAAGTGGATTGTATTTCTATCAATTGAGGGCGGGAAATTATTCAGAAGCAAAAAAAATGATGCTTCTGAAATA
>CAYHFN010000106.1:0-4676 GCA_964355925.1 uncultured Chitinophagaceae bacterium | reverse complement strand
AAATTGCAAACAAACAAGAATTTCTAAAAACTCTTAACTCTTCGTGTAGTCCGGGTGGTGAGGTGAAGATTGAGGCACGCTCAATTCTTCTTGGAGGATCGAAATATTATCATGCTATACCAGATCCAAATAACGTAGATAGGCTTAGCATTCACGAATCGAATTATCCCTCTTTGGTTGACGGAAATGAAAATGTTGTGTTTAGTGATCCAATAATTTCACCGAATGCAATTAATAATGATAAGATAGGTGTGTATTGGGAAAGAGATAAACCTACACCGGAAATACCTACGGAGAATTTGGGAAACGGAATGATACGTTTAATTGGTAGATACTGGAAGGCAAATACAACGTATAAGATACAGTTGCATGCATCATTACCGTCTGAAGGTCGAAACGGTTATTTGGAAATTACAGTGAAGAAACCAACTGTATTAGGCAATCCGGATTTAAATGATGATGAAAGACATACACGGGTTACCGATGTATTTGGTCAGACTCTGAAGTTGGATGAATGGATATTCAAATATGCAGGAGAAAACGGAATACCGCCACAGCTCATTAAAGGACAAATGGAAAAAGAATCATCATTTAAACCTAAATGGCGATATGAGCCGTTTCAAGATGCGCAAAAAACAACCAAAGATGATATATTTAAGAACAATAAGTTTGTAATAACCGATAATAGCATGGGATTAAGTTTTCCGCCATCACATTTAAATTCAAGTGTTTATCCAACTTTTTACATCCAGTCACAAATAAAGATCTCCCGATATCTTTACGATAATTGGGGAAATAGATATGTTCGTTATGGAGAGACCGATAATGATCCGGATCTTATACTTGGTAGTAAAAATTTAAATAATAAATGGAACGCAGAATGGAAGAAGAATATTACTAACAAGATTAAGAATCCCAAAGTTTCCGCACATACTTTTGTCAAGTCTCTTATAATGGACACATCTACTGCTTTTGGGAAGGGATTCGATCGTTTGGGGCAAACACGGATTTTTACTTCATATGGGTTTACGCAAATGATGTACACGTTGGCAATAACAGATGGAAAGTTTAATGCAGAAACTGAAGGCAGGTACGGTCCAACCGATACGCAATATATGGATAAAACAAATTCTTCCAAATATCCGGAAATGCTGAATGAACAAAACATATTGATGCCTCGGTATTGTGATTTTCTGCTGAGAAAACTTCATTTGTTATTTAATTCTTCGATTCCAGAATCACAATGGAAAATAACAAATCGAAAAATAAAAATTGATGGGAAAATTCGTACTTTCAATTGTAATGGATTTGAAGAGTGCTGGAAAAACGCCTTACAGATGTATAATTTTTATGAATTGGGATATGGCAACGATGTGTGGAATAGAGCCCAAAAATACTTGCCCAAATAATGACATACGGAGAGAATACATGAACACGCAGATTACATATTTACTCAAGATGATTTTACTGACACTACTAGTTATTAGTATTTCGTTTAGTCAGGAAATATTTGACAAACAGCTTACCATTTATAATCAAGTTAAACAGCTTATCGACGCTCGATATGGTCAAGGTCTTGATTTTGAATATACTATGGTTGATGCACAAATATATTATTCAAGGGATGAAAAAATTCAGGATCTTTACGGAACATTATCGGGGTGTGTCCTATTCTCTGCATACCGGTATAGCTCGGATGCCATGCCGGATACATTTATTGTGGGGATGGTGAAGGGTGGGCAAATAATCTGGGATAATTTTCCTGGATCAGAAAAATGTTTAGCGGGATATGGTGTTTATGGCGAATTACTTTATTCCCAAGATTTAAATAATGATGGTGAAATTGACTTGTTATTTCTACGACACCATAGGACTAGTCCGGGTGATGGAATACCGTTTGCAACTTATATAAACATACTTAGTTGGGATGGCACAAAAGGAAAGTTTATAAGCGGAGAAATGGCTGGATCGGCAGAATGTGAATTGATTGATACAGATGGTGATGGTATTATGGAAATACGAACAAAAATATCGGATATGCAAATACCGGATGATTTTAAAACAAGCACATATCCTTACATTACTTATGGTTGGAACGGAGCACAATATGGTTTGTGGTCCAGTGTAAGACAAGTTCCTGAAAGTGACTTCATTCCGGCAAATCGTTTTCAAGCAACAGTAAATTGCAAAGTTGAAAGAATAAATAACAATTTTATTTATACGTATGCTGTAAGCAATCATTTGAATAGCAAACAAAAAATTGAGTGGATCGGCGTTGAAGGTATTGAAGATGCATCTAACTATTATGCTCCTTCACCTTGGTCAAGTGGGACATCAATTATCGGAGGGAGGCGATTTGATTTAGATTTTGATAAGATGAGATCAGCTATTAAACCGGGAAAAACTTTAAATGGTTTTACCACAAAGAGTGTTGCTCTGCCTATGATAGTGAAGTATTATTTACAAGGATATTCAGGACATATATGTTGTTCAACAGAAGAACAGGCTCGACAAAACATTTTGACTAACTCCGTGACAGGTTACACGCTCGGGACTCGTGATACATCAAACGTAATTGGTAATTTAGAATGGTACGATACTTTAAGTAGTTACACCACCCAATCCCGCACATTTGGCTGGATAACAACGCAGACAATTGCAAATAAGTATCTCAATTATTTTAGTACAGCAAAAACACAACTGCAAACAAACAATACCAGCGGTGCAAGAACAACATTGCAACAAGTTCTCACCGATGTAAATATTGACAGTTCATCAACACCCGCCACACAGACGGCGGGCAAGTTAACAAGCGAGGCATACGCACTGTTGCGGTTTAACACAGAGTATTTAATTTCCAAACTTCCTGCACCAACAACTCCTTATCTTAATATTGCATTAAAGAACAGTACCGGCACAAAACTTACCGGCGGCACATTGCAATACTACGACGCATCCCCCAATGGGGCAGGTTGGAAAGATGCCGTTAATAACAACGACGGAACATTCAGCATCAACACAACCAAAACATCGCTCAGTCTAAGAATGACGTATGGGTATGGCTCACAACAAAAAAATAATATACCGATAAATAGCGATACCGTAATATTCCAAACCGTAAACGCGCAAGTGCAATTAAGAAATAGCAATGAAACATTGTTAGATACCGGAATAGTACAATATTATGCGGGAGCGTGGAGAACATTCGGAACAACATCCAACGGCATTGCAACAAAAGAACTTTTAGCAAGTAATTACTCATTCCGAATGACGTACGGCTATGCGAGCATTGATACAGTGCAAGATATTAGTGCGAATCCAACAGTTGTATTTAAAACTACCAATGCCCAAGTGCAGTTAAAAAATAGTCAAGGTAATTTAATTGATCAAGGAACCGTACAGTATTATGCCGGTGCTTGGAGAACGTTTGGAGCAACAACTAATGGAATTGCAACCAAAGAACTACTTCCAACCAATTACAGTTTTAGAATGACGTATGCATACGCAAGCAGTGATAAAGTGCAGAATATAGGAAGTAACAACACGGTTTTGTTTTCTACCGTTTTGGCTACTGTAAGTGTAAAGAACTTGCAGAACAATCCTGTGAATAACGCAATAGTGACATATTATTCCGGCGCGTGGAGAAGTTTTGGAACAACAGTAAATGGTGAAACTGTGAAAGAATTACTCCCAATAAATTTACAATTCAGATCAAAACTTGGAACTACGCAAGCAGATAAGACGCAGAATCTTTCAACAAATCCGTTAGTTGAAATACAATTGAACGTTGCACAGTAATAAAGAAAACCTTGCGAAGGTTTTAAACCTTCGCAAGGTTCTAAATTGCTTTAAAGAAAAAAGAGATTTCTCTCCCGACAAACAACGTCGGAATCGAAATGACAATGATTAAATAATTTTTTTTGAAATCAATTTCAGAAAAATGCGAAGGATGAATTATGAAAATATTAATAAGTTTACTTCTATCTTTTATTGCTATAAGTTCGGCTCAGCCCGCCAAACAAACGGCGGACGGGCATTCTATTCCGTTTGCTTCTTCCGGTAACCGCATAGAACTTTCGATAGCAAATACATCAACAGTGGCTTTAAATAGTGCGGAGATTGTCGCTGAGAATGTTCCGTCGTGGATAAAATTTACAACGACCAAAGAAATGATAACTCAACTTTCGTCGAATGAAAGTAAAATAGCCGCATTTACATTTTCAGTCGATAAATCTGCACCGATCAACAAACCGCACACGCTGAAATTTACCATTTCATCTCCGACGGGCGAGAAGTGGACAAAAGAAATTGCGATTCAAATTTCTGCACCGGAAAAGTTTGAGTTGTTTCAGAACTATCCTAATCCGTTTAATCCTTCAACAACAATAGAATATACAATGCCGATATCAGGAAATGTTGTATTAAAAATATATGATGCGATTGGAAGGGAAGTGGTAACATTGTTTGACGGAGTAAAAGATGCAGGATTTCACCAACAAGTGTGGAATGCATCTACCGTTGCAACCGGAATGTACATCTATCAACTCGCATACAAAAATCAAAAAGGTGAACTTGAATTTTACAGAAAGAAAATGTTGATGACCAAGTAAGTTCTACTCCCTCAATGGTCTTTAGAATTCTTGGCTTTGGCGGAAGAATGCCTGCTGTTCCGTTCG
>CAYHFN010000105.1:3610-5185 GCA_964355925.1 uncultured Chitinophagaceae bacterium | reverse complement strand
ATCATCGTATCGAGGAACATCAACAATGAATCATCCAAATTCAATTCATCCAATTTTGCCGATGGAATATTTTCAATCAACTGAATGGTTTCATAACCAAAATATCCTACGGCTCCGCTCGCAAGTGGTGGAAGTCCCGGAACGGTTGCAGTTTTGTAATGAGCAAATATTTTCTTTAACGCGTCTAACGGATGAGCAACACCTTCAACTAATTTCGGCATGACAACGACATCAGAATGCCGAGATTGAATTTCGTATTTTGTTCCGCGAATGATAAAATTGCAGAACGGATTGAATCCAATGAAAGAATATCTACTGATCTTCTCTCCACCTTCGATACTTTCCAACAGAAAGGAATACTGACTTTCATCCCGCACCTTCATATAGACAGAGACCGGTGTTTCAGTGTCGGCAAGAACTTCATCGAACAATGGAATGACATTCCCGTGGTGCGTTAATTTTTTGAATTCTTCAAATGAGATCATATTAAACTTCTATTGTCGGCCAGAGAATCTCTGCGTTTCCGCCTTCGTATTTATCAACTAACCTTCTAAAATCATTCGGAACTGGTATTGATTTTTTTGTTCGAGCATCAGTCCACACATGAACAGCAAGATTCTTCGCAATCGGCAGATTCGTTCCTACGTTGTACATCAATCCTTCACAAACAAAGCTTGAATTTTTGATACTTGATATTCTTGTGTATATTTTTAATCGATCATCATACGATGCAGAATTAAGATAATCAATTTCATTTCGAACGAGAACTATTCGGATTGAACCGGATATCGAGCGTTCATCGATCTTCAATTCAATTTCTTTGAAATAATTAACGCGGGCAATTTCAAAATACAATAAATAATTTCCGTTGTGAACGATCCCTTGCCAATCAATCTCATAATTCCGAACATGGATGTGATCGATATGTTTGAATTTCGAAATATCCATATTACCCAAAAATCTGTTTGAATTTTTCTGCTGCGAATTTCACCTGATCCATCGTAACATCAAGATGCATCAGCGCGCGGAATTTAGTAAATGTTCCGACTGAAATAAGAACGCCTTGTTCTTTTAAAGAAGCAATAACATCTTGCGGTGTCTTTCCGGTTTTTTGTACATCAACAAGAACGATATTCGTCTGAACACTCTCAAGATCGATCTCGAATGATTTAATTTTTGATAGTTCTTGTGAAAAATATTTTGCTTTCTCGTGGTCTTCTTTTAATCGTTCAACATTGTTCTGAACCGCGTATAACGCGCCAGCAGCGATGATTCCTGATTGACGCATCCCTCCGCCGAACACTTTTCGCCACTTGTGAGCTCTCGTAACAAATTCTCTCGATCCGCAAATTGCGGAACCAACAGGTGCTCCAAGTCCTTTTGAGAAACAAACTGATACTGAATCAAAGTACTGTGCCCATTCGTTCATTGGAATTCCGGATGCTACAGAAGCATTCCATAACCGTGCACCGTCAAGATGAAAAAGAATGCTCCGTTCTTTACAGAATGCGGAAATCTTTTTGATCTCTTCAATTGGGAAAATTGCTCCACCGGCACGATTATGCGTATTCTCAA
>CAYHFN010000105.1:0-3510 GCA_964355925.1 uncultured Chitinophagaceae bacterium | reverse complement strand
GTGTCGCTGCGTAAATCAATAAATTGATTGCTCATAATTACTTCCTAAAAAATCCATAACCAATTGAAAATAAAAATATTAATCCAGTTATACTTGCACAAATTCTTGCAAACCAATCACCATGTTTAGTATAAAATGTTTTTTCTTGTAATGGTTCTATTTGATGTTTAATGTATGCTTCACTATACATTTCAGTCTGGTCATACATTCTTCCCATAGGGTCGACAAATGATGATATACCGCCATTAGCGCATCGGACAACCCAACGACGGTTCTCTATCGCACGTAAAATTGAATATTGGTTATGCTGACGTGCTCCGGACGTATTCCCCCACCAGCTATCATTTGTTACAAAAACTAAAAATTCCGCTCCTTTATCAACAAATTTGGAAACGAACTCCGGAAAAATTGATTCGTAACAGACCATCGCTAAAAATTGTGAATTAAGTTTCTTATTCATAAAAACTATACTGTCGTGTGCTAATCCCCAATTACTGATTCCAACACCCCACCTCAATGGTTCAATAAGGTATGAGAACTTATCGGCATATGGAATCCGTTCAGCAAACGGGACTAAACGCATTTTACTGTACGTTTGAACCTCATTTGAGTTTGGCTCAACAAACATTATCGAATTAAATGAATCATATCGAACATTTGTTCCCTTTATCTGGCTGCTCGTTGCTGGAGCATTCTTTTTTTCATAATATTGGACCCGAACATATCCGGTAACAACTGAAATATTCAAACTATCAACGATTGCTTTAAACTCTTCCATTTGTTGAGGGTATGCTGGAAGATTTAATAGGATTGCTGATTCAGGTAATACTGCAATATCAATACTATCGTTACGGTGTTTTCCTATAAGTCCAAGATAATGCTCTGCTTGAGACCAACGACCTAAAAAAGTATTCGCGCCCTCCCATTTATTCCATGGATCAATATTCGGCTGGATGATACCAACATTTATTTTTCTATTTGTAGGGTTATGAAATAAATTTTCATTTATTCTGTAAAAGTTTGGAAGAATGTAGACCAATACAACACTGATTGCTAATATGTATGATTTTCTATTTAGTTTCGAATCTGTCTGAATTTGTCTTATGAAAAAGTAAATCAAAACATTAATGATTAATATCCAAAACGATATTCCGTATACACCGGTAATATCTGCAAATTGGATCTTATCCAATTGATATGTTTGCGTGTTTCCTATATGCAGCCATGGAAATGCGAGTTCTCCAAGCGCATACAACCATTCCATTGTTATCCAAATAAACGGAAATGCAATTACTGAAAATCGATTTTTTATTCTCTTTTTAATAAAGTAATACAGCATTGCTGGTAACGATAATACCAAAGGTTCCCAAAAGAACAATGCTGTCCCGGCAATCATCAAATAAGGATCTTTGCCATGCGTAAAACCACCTACCCAGTATAATGATATCAGAGAAAAAAGAAAAAAAGTGAAATATGAATAGCGAAAATATCTGCCAAAAGATTTAATTGAATCAGAAAGGAAGAGAAATGGAACAAATCCAATGCAGGCCAGAATTCCCATTTGAAATGGAGGAAATGCAAAGCCAAGAATCACAGAGGTTGAAATAGCTAAGAGAATCTGATTCTTTTTTTGAAGATCGAACTTAAATAATAACATCGTAAGTAGTTAATATCGCGTGTTTAATTTGAATTCTTCATTTTATGATCAATTATTTTCCAAATTTTTACAAAGAAAATTCCTATACAAAGTCCTAAAAGACCTCCCGCAATGACATCGGATGGATAGTGGACTCCCACATACGGTCTAGAGAGTGCAACAAGTGCTGCAAATGAAAACCAATACCATTTTTGTTTTTGATAAAAATGGGAAATAACGGTCGCGCCGGCAAAATTATTGACTGCGTGTGAAGATGGAAATGAAAGACCTCCACCACAATCAACCAACATTCGAACACCATCAAGTGCTCGGCAAGGTCGAATACGTCCAAAAAAATCTTTAATAACAGAACTATTAAGTTGATCGCTTACTATGATGGTAAATATCAATACACCGATTGTGACTCGTCCGGTTTTTCCACCTTTCCATACTACATACAATATAAATATGATCAGAAGAGATAAAATCGGTTTGTTCTTATTGATGTCGGTAATGAACGGCATCAACCAGTCAAACAAAGGGTTAGCAATTGTGTGATTGATAAAAAAGAAAACAACAACATCAATTGAATATAAAAACTCAATCACTCTTTTTTCCTTTGCGTCTAAACAATAGAATTATAATTACTATCATTGCAGTAACTAGTATTATTGTAACAATTTGGCTGTATGTAGATATATAATCACCTATGGACTCCCAATTTGCTCCGACCAATGTGCCAGCATAGATGAGAATCCAATTCCAAATTAGTGCACTGATAAAACATAAAATTGCAGTGGGAATAAATTTTACTTCTGCCATCCCAGCAAAAAAACCGACAACTGCACGGGTTCCTGATAGGAATCTATTAGCAACAATTAACCAATACCCGTATCGTCTAAACCAATCTTCAACTTTATGTACTGATTCTATTGGAAGGAACTTTATCTTTTTTTTCTCGATGATCGATAAACCAAACCAGTCCCCAATCTTATACATCGTCATAAACCCAGTAGTGCTGCCAATGGTTGCTACAATTAAGGTTTGAATAAAACCAATATGGTCGATCCCTACGAGGTATCCGCCAGCAACAATCATAACATCACTTGGTGAAGGAGGGAAAATATTTTCAATATATGCAATAGCGAAAATGGTAAGGTACACCCAAATCGGATTAAGCTGTTGAAGAGTTGAAATAAAAATTTCCATGCGATATTATCCTATCGAGGTAATAATTGTAACTGCATAAGCAACAGCGCCTTCACCAACTCCAATAAAACCCATTCCCTCGTTTGTTGTTGCCTTTATTGAAATTTGGTTTTCAGAAATTTTGAGCGCCTCTGCAATATTTTTTTGCATTTGATCTACGTAAGGTATTATTTTTGGTTTTTCCAATACAAGTGTGGTATCAATATTACCCACTCCAAAACCATTTTGTTTTAATAATATTCCAACATTCTTTAATAATTCAATGCTTGAAATTCCTTTAAAACGCATATCAGTATCAGGAAAGTGCTTTCCAATATCTCCAAGAGCTGCGGCACCCAATAATGAATCGCAAATTGCATGAACCAGCACATCTGCGTCTGAGTGACCAAGTAATCCTTTCTCAAAAGGGATATCCACTCCGCCAAGGATCAATTTTCTACCCTCGGTCAGTTTGTGAACATCAAAACCAAATCCGATTCGTGTCATTATGCTTTAATTTTAAAATTGATAAATAAATGATGCGGTTTGTTCCATTCAACAATCAGTTCTTCAACTTTTGACATCTTTGGACCATTGCGGAGATCTTTTATAAGGAATTCAATTTCATCTCTCTTCCCTTCCACCTCCAAATACACAGAACCATCAGAAAGATTTTCTACAAATCC
>CAYHFN010000104.1:4037-5264 GCA_964355925.1 uncultured Chitinophagaceae bacterium | reverse complement strand
CCGGTATGGAAACCAGAATTTCTAAAAAATAAATATGCTTTTGCATGTAGCCGTTCATTATCGGTATTGTATGAGATTTTTATCTCTGTATTTTTTAAGCTTGACAAGAATTCAACTGCTTTTAAGTCAGTTGCACCCATATACGAAGTAGTAATTATTTGGAGTTGCTTTCCACTTTCAGTGAATTCAATAAGTTCCTTTTCGAATATTCTTATGCCTGTCCATTTAATGAATGAAACCAAGAAATATACTTTATCAGCTGAAAGTATTTCTTTTTTTAATTCGCTTTCGAGAGAAATACCAACATTACTTCCTGTAAATAGTTCACTCTGTGTTAAGCGTGTGTAGGGAGTGATTTCTTTCAAGAATCGGTCAAAATTAGAAAAACTAGCATCAACTTTAGGGAATATTGCTGTTAATATTTTTCCTGTAGAATCTATCAAATCATTAGCAAAGCTTTCTTCTTTTAATTCATTGCTTAATAGTTGGATTATTTTATTTGTGAGATTGATTTGCCTTTCTATTCCCTCATCATTAGGAATAAGATTTAAAGCAAGACGAATTACTTCGCTCACATAGTTGCTCAAAACAGTTGCAGCTTCTTGTTTATCAAGGAGCTGTTCCTTAATGTAAAATCTATCTTTATCTAAACTATTAAGTTTAGCAGATATAAGTTTGTTTATTAATTGTTCGTATATGCCTTTTTCCATAGAAATTACCAATGATATTGTCGTCATAACGTAGAAAAGTGTGGTTTAATAATCAAGAACAGTAAAAAGAATAATTACACAAATAGTCCTTGACAGATATACGCCAATGGCGTATCTTCGAATAGACGGAATTACAATGAAAAAAGAAACATTCAATGAGTTATTAGAAAGTGTCCAGCAAGGTGGAAAGATCGTACATGGAAAATCAAAACCGAGCCGTATTTTCCGAATTGAAGATCCAAATGTGCCGGAAATTCGCAAACATATCGGCCTATCACAGGAAAAATTCGCTCAGCTTCTTGGAGTGAGTATTGCAACGCTTCGGAACTGGGAACAAGGAAGAAGAAAACCGGATGGAGCGGCGCGTGTTCTTTTATGTGTGGCAGCAAAGCATCCGCAGATCGTGTTGGAGACTGTTCACGCGTAAATTTTAGGGTGATGGATTTTTAACACTACATTTTATCCTCTGTGTCTTAGTGTCTCTGTGGTAAAAGTTCTTCGCTATTGCACTTCAAGC
>CAYHFN010000104.1:0-3937 GCA_964355925.1 uncultured Chitinophagaceae bacterium | reverse complement strand
TGAGTGGGTGATCAACGGAAGCAAGAATTTTATTACGCATGCAATTTCGGGCGATACATTTGTCGTCTTGGCAGTGACCGATAAGACGAAGAACAAATCGATCTCGGCATTCATTGTTGAAAAGGGAACGCCCGGATTTTCATCCGGTAAAAAAGAGAATAAACTTGGAATGCGCTGCAGTGAAACGGCATCGTTGAATTTTGAGAATGTTCGCATTCCCGCTGAGAATTTAATTGGGAATGTCGGCGAAGGATTCAAACAGGCGCTCGGCGTGCTCGACGGCGGAAGAGTTGGGATCGCCGCACTGTCGGTCGGTCTTGCACAAGGTGCGCTGGGAGCGAGCATTAAATACGCTAAGGAACGTCTTCAGTTCGGCAAACCGATCGCTGATTATCAAGGGATCCAGTTCAAGCTTGCCGATATGGGAATGGAGATCGAAGCGGCTCGTCTGCTGACGCGCAAAGCGGCATCGATGAGAATTGCAGGGAAGGATACCAATCTTGAATCAGCGCAGGCGAAATATTTTGCAAGTGAAGTTGCTGCGCGCGCATCGGGCGAAGCGGTGCAGATCCATGGCGGCTACGGATTCACGAAAGATTTTCCGGTGGAGAAATTCTACCGCGATGTGAAACTGCTGACCATCGGCGAAGGAACAAGCGAGATACAAAAATTAGTGATTGCGAAAAACTTAATAAAATAATTGACAGTTGAAAATGGAAAATTGACAATGAAAAGCAGAAGACAGAATCGTATTATTGTCCATTTTCCATTATCAATTGTCCATTTAATAGCTAACACCTAATAGCTTATAAAAAGATTTTACTATGATCGGCACCGAAATTAAAAGAGACGAAAACTTCAAACGGAACGACGAATTAACGGTATAAACATAAATGAAACAGAAAGTATATATCGAAACATCGGTGTTGAGTTATCTTGCTGCAAGAACGAGCACAAATAAAATTGTCTCAGCACATCAAACTATAACGAAAGAATGGTGGAAGACAGAGTCAACAAAATTTGAATTGTATGTCTCAGAAATTGTCTTGCGTGAAGCAGGAAGAGGTGATGTTGTGGCAGCAAAGAAAAGACTTTCCTATGCATCGGTGTGTAATATCTTACCGATGAAGAATGATGTATTGTCAGTTGCAGAAAGTTTCATGAAATTAAGTTCGATGCCCAAGAAAGCTTCGGAAGATGCATTGCATATTTCCGTTGCAACAGTTCATCATGTTGATTATTTATTAAGTTGGAATTGTGCACATATTGCAAATGCGTCAATTCAAAAGGAATTATCGAAAATTGCCGGTTCACTTGGTTATGAACTTCCAATTCTTTGCACTCCCTTAGAACTATTTGGAGAATAATATGAAAAAAGATCCTATTGTAGAAGAAGTTCGAAAGCAGCGCGAGGCGCATGCTAAAAAATTTAAATTCGATCTTAAAAAGATATATAACGATTTCAAAGAAAGTGAAACAAAAAGAAGTGTTGGGAAATATCGGATCGCTGAACCATCGGCAAAGTATTCTTCACGAAAAAAGAAATGATCGAATTTGGTAATTGCGAAAACATTTTAAAATAATTGTCAATTATCAATTGTCCATTTAATAGCTAACAGCCAACACCTAATACCTAATACCTAATACCTTAAAAAATATATTATTATGATCGGCTCTGACGTAAAAAAAGACGAAAGCTTCAAGCGAAACGAAGATTTCCACAAGAAGGCGTTGAAGGAACTGGAATCCCAGGCAAAAAAAGTCATGCTTGGAGGGGGGATTGATGCGATCTTGAAGCATAAGAAAAAAGGGAAGATGACTGCGCGCGAGCGGATCGAAATGCTCATTGATCCGAAATCAAATTTCCTGGAAGTTGGTCTTTTCTCTGCGTATGGAATGTATGCGGAATATGGCGGTGCGCCGTCAGCCGGAACGGTGTTTGGAATCGGGAAGATCCATAATCGCGATGTAGTGATCGTTGCGAACGATGCAACAGTGAAAGCGGGAGCGTGGTTTCCGATAACGGCAAAGAAGAATCTCCGCGCTCAGGAAATTGCAATTGAGAATCGTCTGCCGATCGTTTATCTCGTTGATTCAGCTGGAGTGTTTCTTCCGTTGCAATCGGAAATATTTCCGGATAAAGAACATTTCGGAAGGATCTTTCGGAACAACGCCGTGATGTCCGCAATGGGAATAACGCAGATCGCTGCGATCATGGGAATGTGTGTCGCAGGAGGAGCGTATCTTCCCATTATGAGCGACGAAGCGATGATCGTGGATAAAACAGGAAGTGTGTTTCTTGCCGGTTCGCATCTTGTGAAAGCGGCGATCGGTGAAGAGATCGATAACGAATCGCTCGGCGGAGCGACGGTCCATTGTGAGATCAGCGGAGTGACCGACCATAAAATGGCGAATGATGAAGCGGCACTGAAAAAAATTAGAAGTATCATTTCAAAGCTCGGACATTTTCAGGTGGCAGGATTCAATTACGCAAAACCATCAAAACCAAAGTTCGACCCAAAAGATATCTACGGAATACTTCCTGCTGAACGAAATAAACCGTACGATACGTATCAAATCCTCTCCCGCATTATTGACGACAGTGAATTGGATGAATACAAAACAGGATTCGGCAAATCGATCATTTGCGGATATGCACGAATTGATGGTTGGGCTGTCGGCATAGTAGCAAATCAGCGCGCGATCACGAAAACAGCAAAAGGAGAGATGCAGGTCGGCGGAGTGATCTATTCCGACAGCGCGGATAAAGCGGCGCGGTTCATTCTCAATTGCAATCAAAAGAAAATTCCGTTAGTATTCTTTCAGGATGTGACCGGATTCATGGTCGGAAGCAGAAGCGAGCATGGCGGCATCATTAAAGACGGCGCGAAGATGGTGAATGCAGTTGCGAATTCCGTCGTTCCAAAATTCACGATCATCACCGGAAACAGTTACGGTGCGGGAAATTATGCAATGTGCGGAAAAGCGTACGATCCGCGGCTGATCTACGGCTGGCATTCGGCGCAGATAGCGGTGATGGGAGGAAAGCAGGCAAGCGAAACTCTGCTTGCAATAAAAGTGCAGGCGATGGAAAAAGGGGGGACTCATATTTCCGCAGAGCAGCAGAAGCAGTTGCTCGATGAGATCCAGAAAACATACGAGACTGAACTCGATCCGAAATTTGCAGCCGCGCGGTTGTGGGTGGACGGGATCATTGATCCGTTGGAAACAAGAAATGTCATCTCCCGCGGAATTGCGATGGCAAATTGTAATCCGAACATGGCGGAGTTTAGAACGGGAGTCTTTCAAGTCTAAAGTTAAGGATGAAAGATGAATTATGAAGTATGAATTCTAAATTTTTAATAGCATTGCGTAGGAAACGGTTTTTCATTTTTCATGTTTCATATTTTATCTTTTTAGTTTTTTGTTCTTCATCCTTCATCCTGTGTCAAGAAAAGGATTCGGTTTGGCTCAACGACGACTGGTATTATTCCACCGAAGATTCTTCTTTTATCGATCTGACGAATTTTCTTCCTCCGCTCTTCAAAGACGAAGCACATCTCAAAAGATATCTGCGGGACGATCGGTTCTACGATCTGCGAAAATACCATGACGATACGCTTGCCGTTGATGCGATCTTCGACCGTGCAATGCTCCTTGCTGATGATAATATTCGTTATGCGTTATTGATCGCTACCGTTGCCGTGATGGATCATCGGAAATTGGGATTCAAAGTCCCGATCATCGGTTCGGTCTATTTTCCTTTAACGTCTGAGAATGATTCGTTGTTCAGATTGCGAAGGACTCATCTGCCGAAAAAAATCCTCAATGATAATCTAAAAGCAAGCGACAAGGATAAACTGCAGCATTTTTTCGGTTCGGCCTATTTGGCATATTATACCAATTCAAATTCGTTTGTGGAATGGATTGGTGATCT
>CAYHFN010000103.1:0-5486 GCA_964355925.1 uncultured Chitinophagaceae bacterium | reverse complement strand
AGAAATCCTCCAAATGTATCGATCCCTACATCAACAATAGAGGAAGTTCTTGTAATAACAAACGATTGGTGAAACTCATCCCCTAAGGCAAATAGTGCTACTACCAATAACGAATACGAGGCCCAACGTAACGGTTTCTGAATATTATTTTCACTTCTAAACGCGCGAAAGAGCAAGAGCCCCAGGAGAAAATATTCCGTCACATGGGCTAACTTCCGGATGATGCCATGAACGTGATGAAGAGTGCTCTCTGAAATAGTGGGGATAAAAAATCGCAGCAGCGGTTCGATGATCCTTGAAGTATTCGAGGATGAAAAAGTTCCGCTTGACATCCAGAATGTAAAACCGACCCAAAGAACAACCGGAAACCAATATGTGAAAAATATTTTATAATTCATCCTTCTCAACTGTTTAGTTAATGACCTTGCGGTAAGACCGCGGGGAACTTATGCCGATTTTCTTAAACCAGAAAATATGATACATTCTACAAACTTAAACTATATTTTTTCATTTCTAAATTATTTTTGAAGTATGAAAATATATTTTTGAATGCTTGCTGGAGTAACAGGCAAGTCAGAATACGTAAAATGGATACGAAATATTTATCATCGTATTTTTGGGGGAGTGGGGATATATTGATATTCTTCAAGTTTGTTTTCTCTATACGACTTCTTCAGTGTTAATATTCGCCCCTCGAAGATCTTCCAACTCTTTTTTTAATGGTACCCAATATGTTCGGTCTATTTCGCGTATTAATTTTTCTTCTTGATGGAGAGCATCAGTAATTGCAGTTTCATTGCCACCGATTACTGTTTGGAGAAGAGGGCGAAGTGAAAGAATTTCTTCCAGCTCAGTACGATAGTCTTGAGAAAGCGCAATCAATATCGCTGGTGTGCGCGATTCCAATAAATAGAACTTTACTTGTTCACGTGAAGGATTTTTTTGTTGGATATAATCAGCTTCGATAAGCCGACGAATCATAGGCCAGTCTTTATCGCGTTGCGTTTTTTTTGTGCAAACAAGGTCAGGCAACGACAATACATTGAACGAAAAATCATTCCCCGATCGAATTACATTTCGCCGCAACCACAACTGATCAAATGGATCAACACCGCGCATCACTGACATGACATCGATGCGCATGTTCATCGCATCAGGGTGATAGCTTCGAAAGTGAACTGCATGTCCTCGGGTAATATATTGTTGTTCAAACGGGGGAACGGCAATTCGTTTTGCATGAAGTTCACGAAGCGCGTCTCTTAATACAAAAAGATTCTTTTCTGAAGCAAGAACTGCAATATCGGTGTCACGACTAAATTCGGCCGCTCCGTACAATATGCATGCCTGCCCCCCCATGAGCAATGCTTGAACGTTGTGTGAAGAAAGTGTCGAAAGGACTTTGTGAATCGGGTTCTGGATCAAGTGAGCCTCCAACCTCTAAATAAAACGCCCAGAGTTTTTGTGTTTCATTCCAACGCTGCTGCGGAGTAAGCTTATACCACTCCAACCATTCATCTTCTATGAGCAATTGTGCTTTCATAATATAATATATTCAATACTGTACGCGCTTGCAAGGATTGGTCATTCAAAAACATCTTAGAATATTGCCTGAAATCGTTACATGTCCTTCTGTTTCTTTTATGCTTGCCGATATTCTTTAATAAAGGTGTCCACCGAATTTCGCCAATCCGGAAATTTTCTCAAAAACAATTTCATCGCAAGATGTGACGGTTTTTTCCACGACGAAGTTTCGCCTTGAGGATGATTCGAAAAGCGGAACTTCAGTCGTAAAGAACACACCCAACAATAACTATTATATATTTGTGCTTGCACGCCACGCTGTTTGGCGAGGCTTCTTAGCAATATTTTACCGTGGCAGAATCCTTGAAAGTTGTTGCTTTGGAGTTTTTAAGGTGAGTAACGATTTTACTAATAGATCTATCGATACTGTTGGATCACCTGATTCCATTTTAGCTACTCGAGACTGACTGGATTTGATCATTTTCGCAAAATCTTTTTGTGTTAACTTCAGCGAACGTCTGCGTTTTTGAATGTTTTTGCTCAATGATAATTTGAGCTCTATGTACGATGCCTCTTCTTCGTTTAAGCCGAGGAATTCACCGACACTGCCAATTTTCCAGCCAGCTGCTTCAATTTTCTTTTGTTTGTTCTTTTCCATCGGTTGCTCCTCTTAATTAATCACACGTCATATAGGCGAATCCGCCTTTTACATTGATCGATAATATTTTTGGGTGTTTGTTGAGTTTTCTTTTTGAATACATCGAGAATTAGTATAGCATCTGAATCAATCCGGTATATGATTCGCCAAATAGTCGTTTCATCTGTAATTCTTAATTCATGGCAACGCGGTCCAATCGATGGCATCGGTTTGGACCATGGAAGCAAAAGTAAGTCGCCGCGCTGCAATTTTCGAAGAAGATATCCCGTTTCAATTCTCGCCGACGGAGACATTGGTGGAGTTTTTACTTCTCCATGCAGCCAAGCTAATGGTTTATGTTCGTTATTCATGCTGTGTTAATATATGTCATATCTGACATATAATCAATACTTATAAAATGAGACATCTGAAAAAGTCATTGCGAGGAGCGAAGCGACGAAGCAATCTTTTTAAAACATGCAAAAACAAGATTGCTTCGACAAAAAACGTCTCGCAATGACGTTGATGTGAGGTTTTTCAGATGTCTCGAGATATAACTTTTTGTAATTCACCAAAACCTTGTCAAGGTTAACAATTATTTACCCTAACCTTGACAAGGTTCATATTTTCCTTCGTGTCTTTGTGACTTTTTGGCAAGTTATTTAACGCGGCCGATATTCTTTAATAAAGGTGTCCACCGAATCTCGCCAATCCCGAATAAAATAGCCAAGATCATTTTGCAGTTGTTGATTTAACATCGCAGCGAGTGATTGATATAACACCGTGTGACATTCTTCGTAGCAAGAGAAAAAACTATTCAAACAAATCAGCATGGGTCCCGGTTCGGATTAGTTGACATTCGTTTCCATCAATACGATAGATCAAAAGCCAATTAGGTTTGATGTGACATTCGAAGCAGTCCTGATAACTACCCGATAGTCTATGGTTACGAAACCAGTTCGGGCAAACGTTCACGACGAATGATCATTTCGATAATAATAAATACTATATCGACTTCATATCCGCGCTTCACACATCGCTGATAATCTTTCTTAAATTGATTTGTACGAACAATATTCAGCATCGTTATTGTTCCAACTCTTTACGCAATAATGAGATATCCGAAAATCTCGTGTTTACTTTCTTTTTTCGTGCGTCGGCAATTGCTTTCCGTGTTGTTGCATTTGGCACCCGGATTTCGAAAGGAATTCCTCTATACAGCTGCACGTTCTTGTAAAATACCGTAATTGCTTCCGCGGCATTTAAACCGATTTCTTTGAAGATCTTTTCCACATCAAGTTTAAGATCCGGTTCTATTCTTGCCCGAACCATTGCAGTTTTTGCCATACGAACCCCTTTTTATGTAATGTAGCACATTTGTGACACATGTGCAATATTAATTAATTAAGGATTTATGAGATAAATCTTTTTATAATCGTCCAATAATTAATCTTGTCAAAGTCTCTTTTTCTTTCCAATCCTTGACTAGATTTTAATTTTCTTCTTTGTGCATGCCCGACTGCCAAAAATAAAGGCGGGTAAACCGCTCTGTTTGGTCTGCGACTCTTAGAGCGGGACTTCGTGGTGAATGTTTTTGATCTTGCTCTTTTGTCCTTCGTGATAATTGCTTTTGACCTTGATCGTCTATTTTCAATTGTTCATTGCGCGCTTTTTTAGTTTATCCGACTTCTTTTGCCGAAGGCATCACTTCGTGATTGGCGGACGACCCGCGTTTCGCGCTTTTTGCGTCCCGCTGATCTTTAGCGGGATTTGCGGGATTAATTTTCAATTTGGTGCTCTTCGACGATCTTCTTTATTTCTCGTCGATCTGCCAAACTCTCATATACGCCGCTCGTGGAATTTTTCGATGTCTATTGAATTCCATATCGATTTTTTGGAGTTCTATAATCTGCCGCACCTTTTCCTCAAAGGAAATACTCGCATTGTGATTATGAAATTGACGTTTCGTATCAATAATATTTTTAAGGATGTCAGTGTCCATAATATTTACTCTTAAATTCTTTAAGCTTGTCAACCAGATTAAATTTTGCCACCAATGTTTCAAACAGCGTTGTTGAATATCTGCTTTGAGTGAAGAATGCTGTCAGACGTTCACGGTCCTTTGGTCTATACGTATCAAGCATTATTACCATTAAATATTCCGGCTTCATGAGATGCGTAATCACGCCAAATATTTCCACCTCTTCCGATTGATCGATTGCTTCTGTTATGATTGCATTAAACGCTGGTAAGAACTGAACAGGTATCCCTTCGATAATAATATGTTCCTCACTAACTGCATATCCTGATTCACTTGCCCATTGATAGAGCGGCTTTAGAGAAAAAAGGGTTGATGTTTGAGCGTTCATTGTTACCATGATATCTAAATTATATGTTGTTCCAGCTTCAATATAATAAAAATGTGCAATCCCGCCGCCAATAGCAAAACGTTCAATAATACCCACTCTCTGCAATTCCGATATTTTTTCTAATGTCGCTTTCATCGATAGTAAAAAAATTTGTTTTCTTCAAGTGCTTCGGTAGCGAGTGCATCGAGGATATCTTCAGATTCGGCAAATGTTTTATCCCATTTTTTTTCTATATTCAATTCCTCAAGCAATTGTTTTGCCAATATATTTTGTTCCATTTCCGGCAATTGTGATGCTTTTTCAAACGCTCTTTCAAGCAAGGTTGTCATAATCATCCCTTTCAGTTTTTTATAATATATACAAGGGGAAAATAAATAACAAATAAAGAACAACCGGAAACCAATATGTGAAAAATATTTTATAGTTCAATATTCACCTCCACGATTCATAGTGAAGACCAGGAATCCGAGAATAATGTTTACCATTATTTGTTACAAGAATAAATTCTCTTGCAATTGCCTGAGAAGCGATTAACGCACCCGATATCACCTACCCGAATCCCTTTGGATTGTAAGCAAATAGTCTATCTTGCCAAAGACGATAGCATCGGATTGTTGAAAATCTATTATACTAAACGGGGAAAGAAATGTATCAATCGCTGACCGTAATTTCGATGGATTTGAACTTCCTGGTATCCCTGATTCAAATTCGCAGACAGTGATGACAGAGATTCCAATATCACCCAATGGAATACTCTTACATTTATCAATAACACTTTTTGAGTGTTTTCGAATGATATAAGAGCAGATATCGGTATCCAATAAATATTTCATTCGAATCTCCGCCTTTTCTGATTTTTCTGCACTCTGTTCTCTTTAAGGAAGTCAGCAGGAAAATCCTCAAGACATTTTTCGAACGCAGTCCAGATATTCGTTTTCTCCATTAACAAGATCCCTTCT
>CAYHFN010000102.1:0-5594 GCA_964355925.1 uncultured Chitinophagaceae bacterium | reverse complement strand
TTACTATAAGAAAAAACTTAGTCTTCGTTAACTTTTTTATTAGATTTTTCTAATGACCAAATTTTAGTATCCTATGACACAAAACTGTCTATGATGGATAATTGGAATAATTATTTATGGGAAAAAATATATCGTGGGGTATCATTGGATGCGGTGATGTAACGGAAATAAAAAGCGGACCGGCATTCAATAATATTGAAGGAAGTAAGCTTGTTGCCGTGATGCGCCGTGATGAAGTAAAAGCAGAAGATTATGCGAGGCGTCATTCCGTTGCCAGATGGTATAATGATGCAGATGCGTTGATGAATGATCCCGATATCAATGCCGTCTATATTGCAACACCGCCGGTATTTCACAAGGAATATGCAATACGTGCACTCCAAAAGAATTTTTTTGTGTACGTTGAAAAACCTATCACACTCAATTCATCCGAAGCATTGGAGATTGCAGAATCCGTCAATCATTATTCCGGCAAACTTTGCGTTGCTCATTATCGGCGTAAGCTTCCTTCGTTCATATTTGTGAAGGAACTATTGAGGTCAAATATCATTGGCGAGATTCGGCTGGTACGAATCAATATTTTGCAGCCGGCAAAACCTTTGTTGGTTGCACAGACAAACGAGAATTGGCGCGTTGATCCAAAAATTTCAGGCGGTGGATATTTTCACGACCTCGCACCGCATCAATTGGATCTGATGTATCATTTCTTCGGTGCTCCGGTATGGAGCAGCGGATTTTCCATCAATCAATCCAAACAATGCAATGCCGATGATATGGTGGGCGGACAGATGATATTTAAAAACGATGTTGCATTTACCGGTAATTGGAATTTTTCGGCCGCCGAAAAAGAATCAACCGATGAATGTGTCATTATCGGAACCAAAGGAAGCATCACATTCTCTTTCTTCGGAAATGATGTTACCATCAAAGATGAATCTGGTAAAGAATCGATCCGGCATTTCGAAAATCCAAAATACGTTCAGCACCCGATGATCGAATCGGTTGTGCGATATTTTCGGGATGAGATCGAAAACCCTTGCTCGATTGACGAAGCAGTTGAAGTGATGAAAATGATGGATTCATTCACCAGTAAACGATAATACCATGAATACATTTTGGGATGAACGATACTCGCAGAAAGAGTATGTGTACGGAACGGAGCCAAATGAATTCTTTCGAGCTCAATTACCCTTATTGGAACAAAAAAATATCCTTCTTCCCGCAGAAGGCGAAGGACGCAATGCTGTGTATGCCGCCCGTCTTGGATGGAATGTTCATGCGTTCGATCAAAGTACGGAAGGGCGAAAAAAAGCACTCGCACTCGCTGCGCGAAATACTGTGAACATCTCATACGAAATTGCCGATGTGCTTACGGTTCAACTCCCTCTCAATCACTTTGATGCGATCGGATTATTCTACGCACACTTTCCTGCGCAGCAGCGAAAACAGATCCACGCACGATTTCTTTCTTCTCTCCGTCCAAACGGAACAATTATTTTTGAAGCCTACAGCACGGAGCAGATTCGATATCAGGAACTGTACAGATCTGGTGGACCGGAACAGAA
Source organism: uncultured Chitinophagaceae bacterium (assembly GCA_964355925.1). Classification (GTDB taxonomy): domain Bacteria; phylum Bacteroidota; class Ignavibacteria; order UBA10030; family UBA8401; genus UBA8401. The sequence goes on along the minus strand of CAYHFN010000102.1, from coordinate 4,029 downwards.
AGAATTACTTTTTACGGTAAATGATGTTGAACATCTTTTTCCGAATTGTGATTTTTTACTTCTTGAAGAAAAGGAAATTTTGTTGAACGAAGGACTGTTCCACAACGGAAAGGCTTCCGTTGTACGATGTGTTGCAAGAAAACAATAATGCCTGTTCGTAATTGAGCGAAACCATTGGCCAAATCATCTATCAGCGCCCAGTAGTTTATTTGCTCTGTTCCAGAGCTTGTTCAACATCTGCGATGATATCATCGATATGCTCAAGCCCAACAGAGATGCGAATGAGTCCAGGTAATATTCCAACTGCGACTCTCTCAGCTTCGCTTAACTTCGAGTGTGTTGTTGATGCCGGATGCGTTGCAATACTTCTGGTGTCGCCAAGATTTGCGGTATGCGAAAGCATTTGCAATGAATTCAAAAATTTTCTTCCGCGGTCAATTCCTCCCTTTACAACAAAAGTAACAATTCCCCCGCCGAGTTTCATCTGTTTCAACGCAAGTTTATGTTGCGGATGAGATGCGAGAAATGGATACTTTACAAATTCTATCTCGGTATGCTTTTCTAAATACTGTGCAAGTTTCGTCGCATTCTCGCAGTGTCGTTCCATACGGATAGAAAGTGTTTCTAAACTCTTTGAAAGAATCCACGCGTTGAACGGCGACAGTGACGGACCGCTATGGCGTGCGAAGAATCGGACATCTTTGATCAGATCTTTTCTTCCAACGATAATACCGCCGATCACTCTTCCCTGTCCGTCTAAATATTTTGTTCCTGAATGGATCACAATATCCGCACCGTACGAGATGGGCTGCTGAAGATACGGAGTGCAGAAACAATTATCTACATTCAATAATACGTTATGTTTTTTTGCCAAAGCACCGATCCATTCCAGATCAATAATATCGAGCGCGGGATTGGATGGCGTTTCGATGAAGATCATCTTTGTATTCTTTTGGATCAGAGATTCCCATTGTTCTGGTTTATCAATATCGGCATATGTATGTGTAATTCCCCACTTCGGCAAGATCATCGTTAGAATCTGATGCGTTGAACCAAACACCGAACGCGATACAAGAAGATGGTCTCCCGATTTCAACAATGCCGCCATACTTGTAAAGACTGCGGACATTCCCGACGCCGTTGCAATACCATCCTCTGCCCCTTCAAGCAGACACATTTTTTCGATAAACTCCGTATTGTTTGGATTGGAAAACCGCGTATAGATATTTCCCGGAATTTCATCCGCAAAGAGTGCGCGAGCCTGCTCCGCATCATCAAAAACGAAACTTGATGTCATATAGAGCGGAACAGAATGTTCACGCAGCAGTGTGCGCGGAACTTGTGTGCGGATCGCGTTGGTTTCGAATTTTTTCGATTTAGCCATAAGGTTCTCAATTTTTTAGTGTAAGAAACATCCAAAAAATTATATTTTTGTCATTGCAAGGACACAACCTTGAAAGTTTTCAGACGTCTCTTTGAAATAATATAATAAATTTGCCAATTTGTTTTCGGGAAAATCTTTCTTACTTTATTCGCACTCTTATGAATAATTCTGATAAATACTTCATTACGGTTGCCGGAAATATCGGCGCCGGAAAATCATCTCTTACGCGTATGTTGGGCGAACGGTTCAATTGGAAACCGTATTACGAATCTGTAGAAGATAATCCATATCTCAAGGAATTTTACGGCGATATGAATCGGTGGTCATTTCATTTACAGATCTATTTTCTTGCCAACCGATTCAAAAGCCATAAAGAGATCGTTGATTCGAACAAATCGGTGATCCAAGATCGGTCGATCTATGAAGACGCGGAGATCTTTGCAAGAAATCTGCATCTGATCGAAAAAATGGATAAACGCGATTATGAGAATTACGTTTCCCTTTTTCACGTGATGATGGAATATCTAAAACCACCCGATCTGATGATCTATCTCCGTTCCACGGTTGATACGCTTACCTCGCAGATAAAATTACGCGGACGGGAATATGAACAGAGCATCCCGCGCAGTTATCTGGAACAATTGAATGGACATTACGAGGAGTGGATCGGAAGTTATAATATCGGCCCGTTATTGATCATTGAAAGCGACCCGCTTGATTTTGTCCACCGACCGGAAGATTTTGAATTTATTGTAAAAGAAGTGAAGAACGCACTTCCTCAATTGCAGTTGTTTGAGAATTGAAATCAAAAAAACTTTCACCACTAAGCCACAGAGAACACAGAGTCAAGAAATAAAAAAAGCGGACGATCACTTGTCCGCTTTTTTCTCATTTACTCATATGCTCAACCACTCCATTACTTCTTTGGTTTCAACATCCCTTCGTACATTTTTTTATTCAACAGCATTGTCGCAGCGGCCTGTGCCTGAACATCATATACCAATGCGGAACGCAAGCGTCCTTTTTCTCCGTTGTAGCGCGAGTTCAATTCGTCGGTCAACTCGTTCTTTAATTCATCGTAACAGCGCGTAAACGAATTGATCTTTTCTGCGTGAATTTGCTTTACCAGCACTTCGATCGCCGAGACTGATGTAGAACTGTATTTTTCTTTCACCATTTGATCTTTCAGTTCGCTTAATTTCTTCTCTGCCGGTTCAACATATTCAAACTTTTGTTCGGCCAAATATTGCTCGAACTCTTTCATCACTCCGCTGTTCATCACAAACTCCCCTTCGATAACGGGATGTTTATACACATACGTTGTTGCAAATTTAAAGAACATCGCCTTTCGCAGCAATTCAAAATAGTACGGAGTGTGTTCGGGTTCGGTAACTGTTGAATCGGGAAAAATTCCGCCGAGCTCTTTTACCGATCGTCCTTTAAGCGTTTTGAATTCCCGTTTTAAACTGTCCGGTGTTGTTGCAAACACACCATCCTTGTTCTTGTGAAGATAATCGATCTCTTGAATACACCTGCCGCTTGGTGTATAATAGCGCGCGGTAGTGATCTTCATGGAAGAATTATTGTTCAACGGAATAATTGTTTGCACAAGCCCTTTACCAAACGAACGCGTCCCGACAATGATCCCTCTGTCAAGATCTTGAATGGCACCGGCAACGATCTCGCTGGCACTTGCACTGTTCTTGTTCACCAGCACAGCGATCGGAATATTTTCAGCAACCGGTTCTTCTTCAACCTTGAATGTTCGTTCTTCCCCCCCTTTTCGTCCTCGCGTGGTTACAATAGTACTTCCCTTTGGAGCAAACTTACCGACGATCTCAACTGCCGCTTCAAGAAGTCCACCCGGATTATCGCGTAGATCAAGAACGATTCCTTTAACATCACTTTTTGCCTTCAATTCTTTGATCGACTGACGGATCTCTTCTCCTGCTCTGCGCGAAAATCTGTCGAGGTGAATATAGCCGATTCCATCTTTCACGAATCCGGTGTACGCAACATTGTTTACCTGGATCTCTTCGCGCACTAATGTAAATTCGATTGGATTTTTTTCTCCTTCGCGTTCGATCTTCATCTTCACCGTTGTGCCGGGTTCGCCGCGCACTCGCGAACGAACACTGTCCGGATTTGTTCCGGTGATCTTTGTTCCGTCAACTTCAATGATCTTGTCTCCCGCTTTTATTCCCTGCTTATACGCGGAATATCCTTCGGTCGGCGAAAGAACCGTCAGCGCACCGTCGCGAACTCCAATAGAAATTCCAACACCACCGTACTGCCCGTGCGTAAGAAGATCAATATCATCTTCTTCTTTCCCCGCCATGTAAACGGTATATGGATCAAGAGTTTCAAGCATTCCATCAATTCCTGAGCGCATAAATTTTTCGGGGTCGACTTCGTCAACATAATTGCTGACGATCTCTTTATACACTCGCCCAAAAACATCAATGTTCTGACCGATCTTGAGATAGACATTCTCGTATGTGGTAAAACCGACCGCAAGCAGAGCAAAGAGTGAGATGGAAATGATGATTGTTTTCTTCTTCATAGCAGCTTTCTGTTGTTGAGATAATATAATAGTGTTAGACGAAATATAGAAAAGAAAGTTCAATGTTGCATTATTGCTTTTC
>CAYHFN010000101.1:0-5845 GCA_964355925.1 uncultured Chitinophagaceae bacterium | reverse complement strand
GATGAAATTCGTGCTGATGGTCGCACTACGATGAATGCAACGGCTAATGTGGTTGATAAATGGGGTGTGAAGATCAATGATGGTTACTTTGTCACTATTGAATCCGATAGCATGAAGATGGATCTAAAAGATGTTGATCCAAATACAGGCGGTATTCAGGTTCGATTGAAAAATGGAGAAATTGCAATCCCATTACGTGCACCGAAAAGTGCAGGTACCTATTCACTAAAACTTTCCACTTCATCAATTGCAACACGTGTCAGCAAAGAATTTAATACCCCAATTGAACCTTTAATGTTGGTTGGTTCTGCAAATGCAGAAGGTAGTATTTTATCCGCATCCGGTAATCTTTCTGGCCTAAAGAATGAAAACAAATTGAATGATGGCTTCCATAGTGATGGTCGTTTAGCATTCTACGGTCGTGGATCGGTATGGAGTGATTATTTACTGACAGCATCGTATGATAACAAACGCCGTGAAGATCGGTTATTCAAAGAACTTGATCCGGATGTGCTCTATTCTATATATGGTGACAATAGCACAGTTGATTACACAGCACAATCAAACAACCCATTCTTCGTAAAATTAGAACGTAATCGTTCGTATGCATTATTTGGAGACTTTAATACAGGTCTTGGCCAGAATGAACTTGCTCGCTATGATCGAACATTTAACGGCGTAAAAGCTCATTATGAAACGAAAAAAGAAAGTGGAGATGTTTTTGCAACATTAACCGACCGCAAAGTTGTTCAGGATGAAATTCGCGGACAAGGGATCTCCGGTTTTTATTTCTTAGGAAAGAGCAATATTGTTGTCGGGACAGAAAAACTGCGAATTGAAACACGCGACAAACTGCATAACGAAATTGTCCTTTCGCGATTTGAAAAGAGCCGTTTCGGTGATTATGAAATTGATTATCAACAGGGAACATTGTTCTTTAAGCAGCCGGTTGCAAGTATTGATGTTAATGGCAATCCGGTCTATATCGTTGTTTCATACGAAGCCACCACAACCGTTGCAACAGAATACAGTTACGTTATTGGTGCACAAGGTGAAAAAGAAATTGCTACCGGTTTGCGTGTTGGCGGAACGGTTGTTCATGATCGATCCAATAGTAACTTTACATTACTTGGCGCAAACACAAAATATGCACTCGGTCAGCAAGTAACGGTTGGCGGAGAATTTGCACGCGGGTTTGATAAGATCAATGCCGGTGGAAATGCATGGAAAATTGATGTTGCTGGTTCACCGATTGAAAAACTTCAATTGAAATCGTATTTTAGAAAAGTTGAAAATGGCTTTATGAACCAAACAATGGGCGCTGGCGGAGTGAATAACGAATCCGGTTCTACAAAATATGGTGTTGGTGCTAGCTATGATGGATTGACGGCAACGAAACTGACAACAGATTATTATCGCTCACTTCAAATCACCAGTGGAAAAGAAGTTGTTATTAATTCAATTATTGCCGGTGGCGAACGTTCATTCGGAAATACTGCCACACTTGGTGCGCGCGTAGAAAATATTTCATACGAAACACCAAGCGATACAGCATCAACTGCAAAACAATCTACCGTAATTGCTTTACGCGGAACAATTCGTCCGTTGGATAGACTTAATATTATTGGCGAATATGAACACAGCATTAGTTCTTCTGAAAAAAATGAAGTAAAACCTTCTGCAACAACCATTGGTGCTGAATATAGAATTATTGATCCGGTAACACTTTCAATCAGTCAAAAATTCTATGGTAACGGCGCAAATGCTTCGTTATTCGGAATTAGTTCTGAACTTGGTTATGGCACATCGGCAACCGCTCGATATCAAATGGGTAATGCAATCAGCGGTCAACGCAATCAGATGAGCATTGGTTTGAAGAATACACTTCATCTTACAGACGAAGTAACATCGAATGTTTCGTATGAACGAACACGCGCGCTTGATCGTAACATCGTTGAAGTTCAAACTGCAAATAACGATGCAGTTTCAGTGGGACTTGAATACTTACCGAAACAATCGTACAAAGCATCGATCAAAGGTGAGTTTGCAAAAACTTCGCAATCAATTCGTAGAAACTTTACATTTGGCGGAGACATCCGTTTAGCAAATGACTTTACATTGATCGATAAGATGACATACTTCGAAGAAGACAGAGTACAAGCGCAAACAACGTCGAGCACATTTGCTTCAGGTTCATTGTCAACAGATCAAATTGGTAGTGGGATCAGCAGCGGTCTCTTAAAGAAATTTGATAACTCAATCGGTCTTGCGTATCGTCCGGTTGAGATGGATTGGTTCAATGCAATCGGAAAATTTGAAAAGAAAGTTGAATTTAACGGAATGGTTGAACCGCAGACATCATATGATGTGAATATCATTTCGCTTCATACATTTGTTGAACCGATCATCGGTCTTGAAATCGGCACAAAATATGCGATGAAGTATGCAACTGAAAAAGCGTTCGGTCTTACTGCAGCAACAATGACGGATTTTTATCTTATCCGCGTAGAATACGATCTGCGCTGGAATAATTTCGATGTTGCATCAGAATATCGTATTTTGAACTCACGAATCGTTGACCAAGCAAATTCATCATCAATAAAACATGGTTACAGCGCAGAAGTTGGAAATGTTGTATTTGAGAATATCCGTTTAGCAGTTGGTTATAATTTTGTCGGAACAGAAGATCGTGATCTGGTTGGTCAAGATTATCAATCGGCCGGTATCTTCTTCTCAGTTCGTGCAAAATTCACAGAAAAGATATTGAACTTATTTAATAAATAGCTGATGTTACGCAAAACAGCTAAAATATCGCCACGATGTCACAAATGCGCTAAGAAAAACAGTTTTTGTTATTTATGGGCTTTACAAAATACAGTTTTTATTAAAAACCCTTTGTGCCTTAGTGTCTTTGTGGCAAATCTTTAAATTATAGAATGAAAAACAGCACCAAAATATTATTTAATACTTCTATGAAACAACGAACGTTAATATTGTTTTTGGTATTTCTGTGCTCCAGTTCGATCCAATTACTTCTCGGACAAAGTTTGGCAAACTATAAATCGCCAACCGCTATTGTTCGGTCAACTGGAATAACATATAACTCCATAGAGTTTACCGGCAACGCTGTTCCATCGTGGAGATTTACCGGAGCTGGCGCCGAGGACGATGATCGAAGTTTTCCGGTCAACATTGGATTCGATTTCTGGTATTTAGGCACACGGTATACAACATTTTCGGTTTCAACAAATGGTTTTATTGATTTTTCATCTGCCGCCAATAATGGTGGTCCTTCAACAAATCAATACGGATCGACTGATAATGATCTCAGTCAGCCTTCGACTGCTACGACAAGAACAATGCCGTTAACAATTGCTCCTATGTACTATGATCAAACTACCGATACGAGCTCCAGCGGATTGGATGCGCTTGGAAATGGAATAAAATATTTAACATCGGGAACTGTTGGTAATCGGGTTTTAACTGTTGAATGGATTCGAACTCAACCATGGTATACCGGTGCTAATGGACGCCCTCAATTTAATTATCAGGTAAAATTGTATGAAGGAACTGGGATTATTGAATTTGTCTATGGCACAATGACAATCGGCTCTTTTAACTTTGCGGCGCAGTCAATAAATATTGTTCAGGGTTATACTTCTGGAATGAATGGCGCAACCATCACTAATCCGCCAACTGCGGTGAATATGCTTGTGCAGCAAACAGCAAACACCGCAACTTTTTCCAATGCAGGTGTTACCGGAAATCCGGCAGATGCACCACATACGTTGCAAACGCTTCCGGCAACAAATTCATTAATTAAATTTACGCCGCCTGTTCCTTCACCGGCAACAGGAATTTCATTTACAAGTGTAACGCAAACGGCAATGCAAGTTAATTGGTCAGATTCTCCAAATGAAATTGGATACGTGGTTTATCGTTCGGATGATGGCGGAGCTTCGTATAATTTTGTTACTCAATTAGCAGCGAATATCCTTCTGTATAATCAAACCGGGTTATTATCAGGAACGACATATTATTGGAGAGTGTATGCTGTTTCAGAAGGAGCATTAAGTTCTGCTTTGACAGGAAGCCAAGCAACAGCTGCAGCAGGAAATGATACGTCGAAAGTTTCAGTTTCAACTTTATGGAGTGACCCTTTAACATGGAAGAGTGGGGTGGTTCCAACTTCATCATCGAATGTTGTCATTGATGATGGTACAACTGTCATCATAAATCAAACTATAACTGTAAATTCATTATCAATTGGAAAAGGAACAAGCGGAATTTTACAAATTGGAAATGACGCAACCGCACGCACGATTAATGTTACCGGAACTATTGATGTTCGCAGTGGTGGTAAATTTGAAGTTAATACTGCATCGAATACTTCATCCCATGTTCTTAATACAACCGGAAATATACAAAACAGCGGAACGTTTGACATGTCTTCGGATGCAGATAGTCGGGCATCTGTGAATTTTATAAAATCAGGGACACAATCGATAAGCGGTACTGGTGCGATAACACGGTTTTACTTAATAACTATGAATTTAGGAGGAAGTGCCTCTAATTTCTTGGATGTGTTTGCAACTAATTTTTCTTCTTCTCCAATAACGAACTATTTAACATTAACAAGTGGTACATTTAATCTTGCAACGGGAGTGACAACAACTCCATTTACTGGAAACGTGACAATTCCTCTGATTGGTGGCTTGAGAGTTAATCACAGTTCAGCAATATTAAATACAACCGGCGGAAGTCTTACCGTTGCTGGTGAAATTCGGGTGATGAATGGAACACTCAACGTAGGAAGTGCTTCTGATAATAGTTTAATTTCTAACGGTGGAACGTTTGTATTCTCCGGTGGTGCAATTAATGTCGCAGGCAGATTTGATCAATCAAACATTTACGCATTAACTAATTTAACAATGAGCGGCGCAACATTAACGGTAAATACCGTCGGAAGTACGTCAACAACAAGTGCTCCGTTTAATATGAATGTACCTGGTTCAACTTTTGTCATGTCGAGCGGATCAATTATTGTTCAAAGAGCAGGAGATCCTGCTGGACAAAATTTAGGTTTTGTTAATACTTCCTACACAATTTATAGTGTAACAGGTGGAACTATTCAAATTGGAAATGCTTCAACTCCGGCTGCTTCAACGATAAAAGTAAATAGTTCAATTCCGGTCTATAATTTTCTTGTTAATAGTTCAAATGTAACAGCTCAATTATTTACTAACAATTTGACTGTTCTAAACAATACTGCAATAACTTTAGGGACGTTAAATACAAACGCTTTGAATATGACGGTAGCAGGAAACTGGTCAAATAGTGGAACATTTGCACTGAGTACAGGCAAGGTCACCTTTAATGGAATAGGTAGTCAAACAATTACCAATAATGGCCCGACAGGTGAGACGTTTAACAAACTTACCGCTAATGGGAGCGGTACTCTGACATTAGTAAATAATGTTACAGTGGTTGATTCATTTGCATTAACATCTGGAACATTAGCTGTCTCCACATTAACGTTAACATTAAATGGAATTGTTGTTGGAGGTGGAACTCTTAGTACATCGACAGGAACTGTAGTCTATGGTAAAGGGACACCGGTTCAAACGGTCATAGCGACAAATTATGGCAATCTAACATTAAATGCCTTCAGCAAAACATTCCCGGCTGCAATTGTTGGTGTAGCGGGAATATTCATAGCACCAAATCCTGCAACAGCACATGTGATGACGGGAAATACAATCGACTTTAACGGAGGTTCCGGTCAAACAATCACTGCAACTACAGCTAATTTCAGGTATAATAATTTAACACTCAGTGGTGGAAC
>CAYHFN010000100.1:0-5860 GCA_964355925.1 uncultured Chitinophagaceae bacterium | reverse complement strand
AAAGAGTATCTGGATAAAACGAGTTCGATTTTGAATGAAGCAGAAGAAGCAATGAGCGACATTGTCTGGTCGGTTTCACCGAAACATGACACACTTCAAGGTCTGGCGGCGAGAATACGACTGGTAACAACAGACCTGTGCAGAGCTCATGGAATAGTTAGCCTGATTCATGTGAATGGGAGTCTCGAAAAGTCTCTCACGGATGATATTCGTCGTGGATTTTATTTGGTCTTTAAGGAAGTACTAAATAACAGCTTGAAACATTCGAAAGCAACATCGATCACTATTTGGGTTGGAGAAGAAAACAATCGGTTGACACTGCGTGTGAAAGATAATGGAATTGGATTTTCGTTAACGGAACAGAAAGAAAAACTCGGAGGAAATGGTATGAATAATATTTTAATAAGGGCAGAAGAGATTGGTGCTGAAATTCAGATCACTTCTCTCATCGGAGAAGGAACGACGATTTTATTAGAGAAACAAATGACCCATTTGAGTCATTGAAATTGAACTTCAATTAGATGAAATTAATTCACAAAATGAATCAGAGCAAACAAATACGGGTAACAATTGTTGAAGACCATACAGATTTCCGTGAAGGGTTGGCTGTGATGCTTTCGGCTTCGGTTGGATTTCTCGTTGTGGGAAAGTTTGGGTCGGTTGAAAATAGTTTGTTGGAATTTCCTGAATGTGATGTGATTCTGTTGGACATCAACCTTCCCGGAAAGTCGGGAATTGAAAGTATTCCGCTCTATAAAAAAGAATGTCCTTCTGCGCAAATCGTGATGATGACAGGACTTGACGATGATGACAATATCTTTAACGCAATTCTTGCTGGTGCTGACGGCTATTTATTAAAGAAAACTCTTCCCGCCAAAGTTCTTACTGCAATTGAAGATGCTGCATCCGGCGGTACACCAATGACGCCGTATGTTGCCCGCCGCGTGATAGAACATTTTAAACACACCGCTCCTGTGCAAAAAGATTATCTTCTTACTGACCGGGAAAAAGAAATACTTTCCGCATTGGTTCAAGGATTGGATAATCGAGAGATCGGTGAAAAGCTTTTCATCAGTTATGAAACAGTCCGCAATCATTTGAAACACATCTACGAAAAACTTCACGTCAATTCCCGTTCTCAAGCAGTCTCCAAAGCCCTCAATGAACGAATCGTAAAATGACTCAATTGGGTCATTGAATAAACATTCCTTCCGATATATCTTTCCATAGTTCATTACACCTTCACATTCTCAATCGTTCAACTAAGGGGAGTTCCATGAAAAAAATATTTTTACTTACTATCGTTCCTTTCGTATTGTATGCACAATGGACAAATATCAGCGGACCTGGAATCAGTAGTATAAATGCAATTTCTAAAAATGGAAATGTATTAGTTGTTGGAACTCAAACTTCAGGAATTCATTTGTCCACAGATATGGGGTCAACATGGCGATCAATTAATGGTAATCTTGCAGATTTTAGTATTCAATCATTGCTTGCAACACCTACGCAAATACTTTCTGGTGCCACTTTCCCATTTTCTGCTTATGGATTGTTTCAAACCACCAATAACGGAGTTTCGTGGAAAGGGTTTGGTTCGCCATTTGCAAACAAGCCGATGAATAGTATTATCAAAGTTGATACTGTAATTCTTGTCGGAAGTTCTGGAAGTGTAGGTGTATTTCGTTCGACCAATGATGGTGTTTCGTGGGAGTCTTCAAATACAGGAATTTCTGCTGGAACAACAGTGAATTCGTTTACAAAGAATGGGAACATTGTATTTGCAGCAGGAGATTACGGTGTTTACCGTTCTACAAATCTTGGAGCAGAGTGGACTAAAGTGAGAACAAATACGTTGTATGTTGAATCGTCGTACAGCATCACATCGGGAAATGGAAATATTTATTTGGCGAACAATTCTAGCGGAGTGAACAGTGGAAAAGATTCTATCTATAAATCTACGAATAATGGCGATACGTGGATAAAGATCAACAATAATCTCCCCGCGTTTTTGTATGGAAGAACATTGTCCGGTTACGGCGATACGCTCTTCATCGGATTGACAAACGGAGTTTATCGATCGCTCAACGGTGGGCAAAGCTGGCAGATCGATACGGTAGGACTCGGCACAAATGCGAGTATTCTTTCATCATCCATCAGCGGGAATATCATCAGTATGGGAACGAGCAAGGGGATTGCTATTTCTACGAATAATGGAGATACATGGAGTATTAAATCTTCAAGTATTTTTTCCAGCGACATTGTCGGATTTGCGCAAGTTGGTCCAAAATTATTTGCCAGTCTTAACGGACAAGGAGTATTTGTATCATTGGATCGTGGATATACGTGGAATAAATCAAGTTCCGGATTGGGAACAAGTTTTCTTTCTCAACTATTTTCGAAAAATGGAATATTATTTGGCTCGATGAGTCTTGGTGGTGTGTATGCATCATTTGATACAGGTACAACGTGGAAAGCAATGAATAGCGATCTTTCTGCAACCGCAACCGTCAATAGTTTCTACACCGATGCCGATACAATGTATGGTTGTATGAAAGAAGGACTATTTCGTACAACCAACAACGGAACAAGTTGGCAGGCGTGGGGAACAGGATTACCCGCTACAAATATAAAGAGTGTCGTAATAAAAAATGATACGATGTATGCCGCAAACGCATCAGCAAACGTATACCGTTCTATCAATCGAGGAAGGAACTGGGTTACAGTTACAACAAATCAAACACTTTGGCTCATTGAACAACTGTATATTCACAAAAATAAATTGTTCGCCGTCGCAGGTGCAGGTCAAGGGAAGCTTTTTTGGTGTTCAGATGCCGGAGCAACATGGGCTGAAGTGAATGCTGCATTTGGCTCTGATGTTCAATCTGTAAAAATATTAAATGACAATATTATTGTTAACGTATATACTAAAGGACTTTATCTTTCTACAAATGCTGGAACCACATGGTCGCAAATGAATCAAGGATTGATTTCATCAACGCCATCATTGAGATCTTTATCTATTGCGTGGGATACATTATATGCCGGATATGGTATTAATGGCGGGGTAGTACGCCGCGGACTTACAGATTTTGGAATTACAAGTGTTAAGTCTATCCAATCGAATGCAACGCCGAATGATTTCTTACTCTCTCAAAATTATCCTAATCCATTCAATCCGACAACGAATATTGAATTTCAAATTCCAACAACTGGATTTGTATCGTTGAAAGTGTATGATGCATTGAGTAGAGAAGTTGCTACGCTTGCAAATGAACAGATGAATGTTGGTAATTATAAAACAACATTCAGCGGAACTGGATTAGCAAGCGGAATCTATTTCTATCGTTTACAAATCGGGAATTTTGTTGACATAAAACGAATGTTGTTAATCAAATAACTGTATTGCGGATATCTGATCCATAATGGTAATAACCGCCAATCAGACTTGTCCGCAGTTTTTACGGATGAGATTGGTGTTACAAGAACTTGTTGTTCAATGTGAAGGCAATTGAATAACAAAAAACAAACGTTGTTGCCCTGGGGAGGTGCAACGACGTTTATATTTTTTTACTGACTCAAAGATAGTGCAAATAAGAATCTATTTAAGTATAATTAAATTGTTGTGTGGAAAAGTATCATAGAATAAAAGCGGAGACCAGAAACCACTTTAAAAAACGGGATACCGCCGAATTATATGATGGATAAGAAAAGTAACGAGGGGATGAAATGAAAACAAAATTAAATGTATTCATGTTGTTGTTTGGTTTATTCTGCTTGAGCAACAAAGTGTATCCACAATGGCAATGGCTAAACCCCACGACACAGGGTCATCATTTAAATTCAATTTATTTTACCAATGCTAATACGGGCTACGCTGTTGGCGATGCAGGAACATTTCTTAAAACAACCGATGCCGGCACGAACTGGACAGTGCAAGGCGGGACAACATATTTTGGCACTCTATTTTCAGTTCAATTCCCCGTTACCGATACAGGTTATGCAGTTGGTGCTCAAGGAACTATTTATAAAACTATTAATGCTGGTGCTAATTGGGTTTTGAAAGCAAAACCAGCAGGTGTTGGTAACAGCATTACATCAGTTTTTTTTACTAATGCTAATACCGGCTACATTATTAGTGGGACCGGCTTCTATAAAACTATTGATGGAAGCACAAGTTGGAAATCAATAAAAGTCGGAACTACGGGAATATATTCCGTTTTTTTTGCTGATGCCAACACCGGTTATATTGTTGGTGATGTTGGAAAAATATTTAAAACCACCGATGCTGGAACTACCTGGAATGTACAAACTAGTGGAACAACGAATCAATTAAATTCTGTTTCTTTTGCCGATACCAATATCGGATATGCAGTTGGTCTAAGCGGTACAATTCTTAAAACAAGTAATGGCGGCATCAACTGGACAAAACAAACAAGCGGAACAACGAAAGATTTTAAATCTGTTTATTGTAATAATGCCAGTAATTGTTATGCCGTCGCCGCAGATATGTTCGCTTTAAACAACGTAATTCTAAAAACTACCAATGGTGGTACTAACTGGACATTGCAACCAATCGAAACGACGTATGGTCTAAATTCGATCTATTTTACAGATGCCAGTACAGGTTATATAGTAGGGCAATATGGTGCAATGCTTAAAACCACCAATGGCGGCACTAACTGGACAGCACTATCAAGCGCAATAACAATTAGTCATTTTAAATCAGTGTCTTTCGCCGATGCTAATACCGGTTACTTTGTTAGTGGTGACACCCTCTATAAAACAATTAATGGAGGTGCGAGTTGGATACATCAATCATTCGGAACTACTTTAACAAGTTCCGTTTATTTTACAGATGCAAATACAGGTTACGCAGTAGGTAGTGGAACAATTCGAAAAACTACCGACGGCGGTATTACTTGGACAGCGCAAACAGGTGGAGCAACTCAAACGTTGTTGTCAGTCTATTTCACCGATGCGAATACCGGTTACATTGTTGGTACAACGGGAACAATTCTTAAAACCACCAATGGCGGTACTAATTGGACAACGCAAACAAGCGGAACAACAAATCAATTAAACTCAATATATTTTACCAACGTAAACACCGGCTATATTGTTGGTCTAGGCGGAATAATCTTTCAAACTACTAACGGCGGAACTACCTGGACGTCGCAAACAAGCGGAACCACTAATGATTTATATTCTGTTTCTTTTCCTAAAGCCGATACAGGTTATGCTTCTGGCTTGAATGGGACAATTATTAAAACCATGAATGGCGGCGCAAATTGGACGTTCAGTGCAAACGGATCAATTCAACATTTATATTCTATCCATTTTTCCAATGCCAAAACCGGTTATGCCGTTGGAACGCTTGGAACAATTCTCAAGACCTCTAATGCCGGTGCTAACTGGGCTCCACAATCCAGCGGAACAATTAATGATTTAAGTTCAGTTTATTTCCTTGATACCCAAACTGGTTATATTGTTGGGAAATATGGAACAATTCTTAAAACAGGTACTGGTGCAACATCCGTCGATGAACATTCTTTACACCAAATACCGTCTGCAAATGCACTCCACCAAAATTATCCAAACCCGTTCAATCCCACAACGTATATAGAGTTCCAAATTCCGCAATACGGATTTGTAACGTTGAAAGTCTATGATGCTTTGGGAAGAGAAGTGGCAACCCTTGCGAATGAACAGATGAATGTTGGTTCATACAAAGCATCGTTTGACGGAAAAGGATTAGCAAGCGGTGTATATTTTTATCGGTTACAAATTGGGAATTTTGTTGATATAAAAAGAATGATGTTAATCAAATAATGCGGGCAGATGTTTTGATGCCCATAAT
>CAYHFN010000099.1:0-5949 GCA_964355925.1 uncultured Chitinophagaceae bacterium | reverse complement strand
CTGAGCGAGTCCGCCAGAGGCGGAGGAGTCGAAGAGTGAGCAAACGATCCTATAAAACAATAAGCGACAGTTTAACTGTTCCAAAGGGAATTACAATCGTAGAGACTTGTGTGGGTGTAACCTTTCTTTTAACGTCTCAGTAAATTATATTACGTTTGTCTATGGCGGTAAGAATGCAATTAACAAAAGGCGATAAATGAGTTCGTCGGCAGACCTTTTATTCACTGTCATTAATTATTAAAAAGTATCTGTCTTAATCAGGAGTTGGGTGAAATAATGGAAAACAGTGATAAAGAATCCGACGCAACAATCCTTCGCCAGAAGGCGGAAGAGCAGTTGAAAAAGAAATCGGCTAAAACCGTTTCAAAACTTTCTGAAGCCGAAATGCTAAAATTCGTTCACGAGCTTCAAGTGCATCAGATTGAACTGGAGATGGAGAATGAAAAGCTGATGCTTGCAAATAAACAAGCAACAAATGATACTACAAATAAATATGTAGAGCTATATGAAGTTGCACCGACAGGATACGCTACACTTTCCAAAGAAGGAAATATTTGTGAGTTAAATCTTGCTGCATCACAAATGCTTGGTAAAGAACGATCGTCTATAAAAAATAGTAAATTTGTTTTTTATATTTCGGACGATACAAAATCTATATTTAATCTATTTTTAGGAAGAATATTTATCAATGAAGTAAAAGAAACTTGTGATGTAATTATTCTAAAAAATGGCATTGTACCATTATATGTTCAACTTACTGGCATTGTTAGCAAAGATAGATTGCAATGCTTTGTAACAATGGTTGACATCTCCGAGCGCAAACAAGAAGAAAATATTTTTCATAGGAATACCCGGTTTTTGGGAGAACGTGTTAAAGAATTGCACTGTCTCTACTCCATCTCTGAACTTGTTAGAAAAAAAGATATTTCTCAAGGAATTATATGGCAAGAGAGTGTTAATCTTCTTGCGCAAGCATATATGTACAATGAAATATCAACTTGTTGTATCACTATTGGAGAATGTGAATACAAAACGTCGAATTTCAAAAAAACCGAATGGTCACAAAATCGTGAAATCATAGTTTATGGTGAAATAGTAGGAAGTATTGAAGTCTGTTATTTGGAAAAGCGGCCGGATGAATACGATGGGCCATTTCTTCTTGAAGAAGAAAAACTTCTTATTGCTGTTGCAGATTTATTGGGAAAATCTACCGAGCGTAAGCAAGCGGAAGAAAAACTTCGTCAATTATCGCAAGCGATAGAACAAAGTCCGGTATCGATTGTTATTACAGACACGTCGGGTTCTATTCAGTATGTAAATTCAAAATTTGTTGAAGTAAGTGGATATAGTTTTAATGAAGCTATCGGAAAAAATCCGCGCATATTAAAATCGGAACACACTTCACCTGAAGAATATAAACAGCTATGGCAAACTCTTACATCAGGCGGTGTTTGGCATGGGGAGTTTCATAATAAGAAAAAGAATGGTGGACTTTATTGGGAGTCTGCCACGATTTCACCAATTGTAAATACCTTTGGTGAAACAACGCACTTTCTTGCTGTTAAAGAAGACATTACTGATCGAATGTATGTAAGAAAAGCACTGCGCGAAAGTGAAAAACGTACACGCGCATTAATCGATAATGCACCGTTAGGAATCGCGCTTTCTCGAGATGGAATCATAGTAGATGTAAATGCTGCTTTTTTGACTTTGTTTGGTTATGCTGATGTTGGTGAATTGCATGGAACATCATTGTTAAATATGATTGCTCCACAATGCCGAGATGAAATGCTTCATCGTGAGAGGCAACGAACATCGAAAGAAAATATTGAAAGGTTGTATGAGACTACTGGGATTCGAAAAAATAATTCACAATTTCCATTTCTTATTTCACAAAACACTATAATATTTTCAGACGGTCTATTAACGATTAGTTTTTTTACAGACATCACCGATCTAAAGATCTCTCAAGAGAAATCCCGTCTCCATGAACAGCAACTTATTCAGGCAGATAAAATGGCAAGCCTTGGACTGCTTGTAAGTGGTGTTGTCCATGAAATTAACAATCCAAATAATCTGGTAATGTTCAATTGCGATTTGGTCAGTCGCATCATTAATGATGTTACACCAACGTTGGATGAATATTACGAAGATCATTCTGATCGGCTTGTTGGTGGTCTTCCGTATCCTGAAACAAAAAAAGAATTAGAAAAATTGTTGAAGGGGATTTCCATTGGTTCTCAAAGAATTCGTGATGGTGTTATCAATCTGAAAGATTTTGCTCGCATTGATTCTGGTAATATGGATCATCAAATTCGAATCAATGAGATTGTAAAATCTGCATTACTGATTGTCGGAAACCTTATAAAGAAATCTACAGATATTTTTTCCGTGGAATACACCGATGAAATACCTAATATTGTTGGTAATGCACAGCAGATTGAGCAGGTGATTATTAATCTTATCACTAATGCATGCCAAGCATTAGTGAATAAGTCTCAAGCGATTCAAATCCGTACGAAATTTAATAGCGACGAAAATAAAATTCTAATTGTTGTCTCCGATGAAGGAATTGGAATTTCCAAAGAACACGTGAAACGTATATTCGATCCATTTTTTACGACAAAAATGGATTCAGGGGGAACAGGATTGGGTTTATCAATTTCACATAGTATCATACAAGTTCACAAGGGAGAGTTACAGGTGAAATCAGTTGAAGGAAATGGTACTACGGTGACGATTTCCCTTCCCGCTAATACTCTGGAGAAAAAATAATGACCACACAAAAATTATATCCGACATTTACCATCCTTCTTGTTGATGATGAAGAAGCATTTTTAACTTCTGCAGAGTATGCCTTAAAAAGAGAAGGAATAACGAACGTTGAAACCATATCTGATAGCAGGCTGGTAATGGCAAGGTTGGCACTTGGGGGTTGCGGTGTTCTTATTCTGGATATTACAATGCCTTACGTTAGTGGTCGTGAAATACTTGAACGAGCATCAACAGACTTTCCAGATGTTGCTATTTGTATGATTACTGCGGTGAACGATGTTAACTCTGCTGTCGAATGCATGAAACTAGGAGCAAAGGATTATATTCTTAAACCTCTTCATCAAGATCAGCTTATTGCAGCGGTAAGACGTGCAATAGAATCAAAAGTACTGCGTGCCGAATCTGCTGCTCTCAAAGGTTACATTTTGGGAGGCGCTCTTAAACAACCAGAAGCATTTAAACCAATTATCACTAACAATCCGGCTCTGTTCAATCTGTTTAAATATGTGGAAGCTGTTGCCGGAAGTGATCTGCCGCTAATAATTACAGGTGAAACTGGAACCGGAAAAGAACTTCTGGCGCGAGCGGTTCACGTTATTTCCCAACGCAAAGGAAATCTTGTTTGTGTGAATGTTGCAGGAATTGATGACGCAGTATTAAGCGATACGCTTTTTGGACATGTCCGTGGTGCATTTACTGGCGCGGATCGTTTCCGGAAAGGATTAATTGAAGAGGCGGCAAATGGCACGTTGTTCTTAGATGAAATCGGTGATCTCCGTCCTGAATCTCAAATAAAATTGCTCCGCCTTCTTCAAGATGGCACTTTTCATCCAGTCGGTTCCGATTCACATTTTTTTTCCTCCGCGCGGTTTGTTTATGCAACGAATCGCGATTTGAAAAGTATGATGAATGCCGGACAATTCCGCGCAGATCTCTATTATCGTCTTCAAGCACACGAAGTTCGCCTGCCGCCATTACGTGAACGGCTTGATGATTTTAAGCTGCTTGCACTTGCATTTGTAGAAGAAGCAAGCGCCGCGTTTCACAAACCTGTCCCATATTTGAATGCTGAATTATTTACACTTCTCTCCACATATTCTTGGCCTGGTAATATTCGCGAACTGAGAGGGCTTCTCTTTGATGTAGTCTCTAGAAGTACCACGGAAACTCTCAGCTTAAAATATCTTAAAGAAAAATTAAGTGAGTTACGCGGAAACATCTCTGGTTCTGAAACTAGTCTAACAATTAAAAGTGCAATCGGGGATAACAATAGCCCGAAAATTACATTCACTTCTACATTACCAACAGCCGATGAATTGGAACTTTTACTTATTCGCGAAGCACTTCACCGTACAAATGGAAACAAATCCCAGGCGGCAGATCTAATCGGTCTCAATCGCGCAACAATTATCAACCGAATGAAAGAAACCGATTCATCCAATTAATAATACGCACCCGCACATTGTTTGACAAATATCGCAGTGGGGTGGTGTCAAAATTATTGACACTGTTAGTTTTCTCTGAAACTGTATCTTCATATTCACATTAGCGTTATAAAAAATCCGACTTTTCTCTGTCTAAATTATTTACACCTCCCCTCACATCACAATCCGATCACTATTAGCATTTTTCCCTTAGAAATGACAGAATCCGTCACTTTTAATTGCTGGCATTGTATTTGTCATAACAATACGTGAAGAAAATTCACATTGATGAAATGATGAAAGAAAATGCCGACAACAGAACAGTTACACATACTGATTGCCGAAAACGAGGGATGTCTCCTTAGTTCGTTGCAATTTCTTTTTCATAGAAAAGGGTATCAAGTTACAAAAGCGAAAACAGGAACATTGGCGTTGCATGCTGCCTGCAAGTCCTATCGTGAAGGTGCTCCCATTGATTTATTGATTACCGATATTCAAATGCCAGGTATGGACGGAGAAAAACTTATCCGTGCCATTCGAAAGTTTAATACTCGTATGCCAATTTTAGTGATGACCGGTTTTGGTTACAAAGAGTTGGTTGTACGACTTATGCGCCTTGGCTGTAGTGATTACATTGATAAACCATTTACACTCAATCAAATTGAAGATCGAGTGGAGTTATTATTATCGAAGACGTTCAATACAATGTATCATAAAGAGTTTAGTGAAGCTGATTAAAATAAAAATACATCATCATTATAGTAACAATTAAAGGATGGAGAGTATGGAACCCTCAAAAGAAATAACCTCAAAACAAAATATGACTGACGAGTTATTGCAACTTGTCAGCTTCAATATTGGCGAAGAAGAATTCGGCGTCGATATCTTAAAAGTACAGGAAATCAACCGAATGGTAGATGTAACACGTGTGCCGAATACTCCGGAATATGTTGACGGGGTGATCAATCTACGCGGGAAAGTCATCCCGATCATAGACCTTCGCCGCCGATTCAAAATGGAACGAAAAGAAAAAGATAAGAACACGAGAATTATTGTTGTTGAATTGAAAGGAAAGGTGCTTGGGTTTGTAGTTGACGCCGTTAGTGAGGTACTGCGCATTAGTAAAAGTCTTTCGGAACCGCCGCCGCCAATTATTGCAGGCATTGAGGCAGACTATATCACCGCAATTGCAAAATTAGAGAACCGTCTGCTCATTCTTTTGGATCTGGACAGAGTCTTGACAACCGATGAACATGAAGAGATGAAAGCGCTTGCAGCATAATAAGCGTTGATACATTCACTCCT
Source organism: uncultured Chitinophagaceae bacterium (assembly GCA_964355925.1). Classification (GTDB taxonomy): domain Bacteria; phylum Bacteroidota; class Ignavibacteria; order UBA10030; family UBA8401; genus UBA8401. The sequence goes on along the minus strand of CAYHFN010000099.1, from coordinate 445 downwards.
ATATAGAAATATATAGAGGTGAAGTGATAATATGCTTTGAATAGATGAGTTATAATAGTTCTATGAAAATAGAAAAAGTTTATGAAACTATGTGTAATGCAGCAAAATGGCCTTCGTGGAGGCATAAGCAAAAAGGATATTGTAAGAAATTTAAGATTCATTTTGAATCAGGATAAGCATCAAAATAAATTTCAAACCGGGATCGCAAAATTGAACGAATTACCAGTTCATTCAATTAAAGCCGGTGCGAGAATTGGTGATCGAAAACATAAAGAGTTGGAAAATATTGCATAAGCACATTCGATAATGCGCGTACCTTTCGGAAATCAAAACATTATAAAGTTGAATCGAAACAATAACAAAATATAAATTCAGATATTCTAACTCACACGGTTACTAATAACAATTACATCACAAGGAGAAACAATATGAAAGCGTTTTTAGA
>CAYHFN010000098.1:0-5992 GCA_964355925.1 uncultured Chitinophagaceae bacterium | reverse complement strand
AAGGATGGACTCGATATTTGCTGATAAGTTTACAGGGGTGGTGTACGTTTTAAGAGGTGACGGTCAACATCGATAGAAAAACTCTAGGATTCCTTTTTGACGATATTTGCTCCGGCTCTCAGTTTTTCAGAAAGCGTTTTCTTTATTGCAGGAACAAGTTGTTGAAGCACCGCATAACTATTGTCTTCGGCGTGTAACACTACTACTGGAAAGGAATATTTTTGAAAGTTCTGTTGGTAGGTAAGGTTTTTATCGAAGGTGATGAGACAATCGAACTGTTCGTCCAGCAGCAGTTTCAATAATTCACCGTTTTCTTTTCCCTGCCATCCTTTATCACGCACAGAGAATATTTCGTGTTCGGACAGATCCCGTTTTAAACGCTTTGGAAGGTTTTCATCAAGAAGCAATCGCATTGAATTGATCCAAATTTTTGGATGAAACAATTCGTCCGGCAAGCGCAAGCACTTGAACTGCCTGTTCTTTTGAAACTGTCGGGAAATCTTCCAGGAATTCATCAATTGAAATTCCCCGCTCCAAATGGTCAAATAACGATTCCACAGGAACGCGTGTTCCTGTAAAGACAGGAGTTCCGGAAAGTATGTTAGGGTTGATATTGATCGCTGATGTTTTCATTGATATCCTGATGCAAGTTAGATTTTTCCGTTGAATTGTGCAAGTAGCGTTGAAAAAAATGTGAATGTGAGATATTGAGGATGTCTGACGACGGTTTTTATGTTTTAAGAGTTGACCGTCACCTTAGAGGTGACGGTCAACTACAATATTGAACTTCCTCTTTCTCCTCTTCATTTCTTTGATTACATTTCTGTACATGAACGCAGGCAACGTCAAATATTTTGCTCTTCTTTATCTCATTACAATTGTGCTGTGTCTTCACATTGCCGTTGGTCAAACACACAGCAATTTTGAATTCGAGAAAAAAGCTTTCATTCACCGGCAGATGTCTGCGAGATCATCAGCAAGCAATTGGTTCGATGTTACGTACTATAAACTCGATCTGAATATTTTTACTCAACCAGACTATCTTTCCGGAAAAGTTACCATCGCCGGAATATGTAAACAAAATAATTCACAATTGCTATCGTTCGATCTTACCAATACAATGCGTGTGGATTCAGTTCAGGTTAACGGACTCGGAAATATCTTCGTGCAGCGAAGCAGTTCATTCGAGATCACGCTTGACCGTCCGTATCAATCGGGAGAAAAACTTTCGGTTGATATCTATTATCAGGGAACACCGGTTGCTTCCGGACTCGGAAGTTTTTCATTCAATGCTCATAATAGTGTTCCGTGGATATTTTCGCTCAGCGAACCGTTCGGCGCGCGTGACTGGTGGCCGTGCAAAGATTCCCCGAGCGATAAAGCGGATTCGGTTGATATTGTTGTTACGTGTGATTCCATTTACAAAGTCGGTTCGCAGGGGATCCTTGTTTCCGTCGTCAACAATGGCAGCGGCAGATCGACGCATCATTGGAAATCACGCTATCCCATCGCATCGTATCTTATTTCTATCGCGATCACCAACTATGTTCAGTTCTCCAATTGGTATCGCTATTCGCCGACCGATTCTATGGAAGTGCTGAATTACGTACTGCCGGAACATTACGCGGAGGCATTCCAAACACTTCCCAAGACGATCGATATGCTTACGATCTTTTCCAACGTCTTTGGTCAGTATCCATTCATCAACGAAAAATATGGCCACGCAGAATTCACTGGCGGAGGGATGGAGCACCAGACGATGACATCGCTCGGACGATATGATGAGGATATCATTGCGCATGAACTGGCGCATCAATGGTTCGGCGATATGATCACCTGCCGCTCCTGGAGCGATCTGTGGCTGAACGAAGGATTTGCAGAATATTCCACCGGCATCTATCGCGAAAAAAAATACGGGGTTGCGTCGTTCCGGTCGTATATGGATCCGATATTGCAGACTGCAGTTTCTGCGCGTGGAATGGTTGGAAAGCCCGATACGGCGAATCCGGGTGCACTGTTCAACTTTGCTTTGATGTATGCAAAAGGGGCTTCGGTGCTTCATATGCTCCGGCATGTTCTGGGTGATTCAGTATTCTTCCGGGCGATGCATGCGTATGCGAACGATCCGAAATTGAAATATTCCACCGCAACGACAAACGATTTCCAGTTAGTCTGCGAAACAGTTTCCAGTAAAGATCTTGATTATTTCTTTCAGGAATGGATCTACGGAGAGAATACGCCGACGTATCAATATTTCTGGAGCTGGAACGATGCGGGAGATTCATCTGCGCTTTCGGTCACTATAAAACAGCCATCGGACCGAACCAATCCTGCTTTTTTTACAATGCCGCTCGATCTCCGGATCAAAAGTGCCGTACTGGATACGACGGTAACTGTTTTTAATAATGCGGTGGAACAGACATTTACTATTCCGCTCCGAACAAAACCGCTCTCCGTTCTGCTCGACCCTGATAACTGGGTCATTAAAAAAGTAATTTCCGGAAAGGATCCGCGCCCTACGGATTACATTCTGGAGCAGAACTACCCGAATCCATTCAACGCATCAACGAAGATAACCTATCTGATTCCAAAGCGGGAGAATGTAACGCTGACGATCTTTGATGTGCTGGGAAGGGAAGTAGCAACACTTGTTGATGAACGGCAGGACGTTGGAAATTACGAATATCAATGGTCGGCGCAAAACATTTCCAGCGGAGTCTATTTCTATCGCCTGATTGCAGGGGATGTTCAGATTCAAAAAAAGATGGTCGTAATTCGGTAAGAACTGCTTCAAAGAATACACACAAAGACACAGAGACACAAAGAAGAATTATACACTCCATTCTCCATCTTTTTACCTGTAAAGAAAAAGTCTGCAATTCATTTAAAACTTCATTTCGTATTTCCCAAAACCTTAATCAATTGGTGTCTTTCTACCGTCTTTAATAAATGAGACTTAAAGTCCGTAGACTTTTTAAATTCTTACCGATAGATTATTTATAGTAATATTGGAAGTATAATTATGTCATATAGTATTCAATTGCTTTTTGGGAAAAATGAAATCAACAAATACCATTTAGATATTGCATTAACAGTTGCTGAAAAAGAAATAAATCTAAAAAGATATTCATTTGAGCATAGGCTTGAAAGAGATGCTTTTTTAAAAGGTGTCAACGAAGCGATTGGTTGGACTGAATATTTTTTGACCGAAAGTAATGTGATTGGCGAGGAAACAAGTCTTCAAATAGTTACGAGAGAGAATTTTATGGAATTCTTTCAAAATGATGATATGTTAACATTGTTTACCGTTGATGATAGAATTGAAATATTTTCAAGTATTTTATTGGGTGATGGTGATTTTACCAAAGAACTATTGGATCAAATCTTGAGTGATTATGGAGTGGGTCACTTAATAATTATTGATCGTAATGTAAAAAGATAATTATAACTTTGATGAATTTGAAAAAGCAGTTATCCCTATCGCTAAGTAATGGAGTATGCTCATAATTTTATCCAACCGCCATTTTTGCCGATTCTTTCCAAATATATGCTGGCATTGGTTCTTTTAATTTCCATTTAATGTTCATTGGTCTCTCGCCTTGATAATCAGAAATATTTGCTTCACCTAGAAAGACATATGGTATTGTGTTCCCAAACTCATCTGTATTTTTTTCTCTAACAAAGAGTAATATTATTTTATTTGATTTTTTGTGATTGATGTAGCTTAATCCTTTACCTTTGTCGGGTGTAGCAGAATTCTGACTCTGCCAATGAAATATACTTTCACTAATTGCAAAATCATCATAAAGGGTAGTAGGGGAATAATCTTCTTCAGATTTTTGAAGAGTTACAAATAGAAGCTCAGTGTTTTTTTCTTTATTGAACGCAACTCCTTCTCTATAACTAGGCTTTTTGTCAAAAGTGTAGAATCCAAAGGCAGAAAGTATCTGATCACGAGAATATCGACTATGAATTTTTAGAGGTTGAGAATATCCAAGGGAAATGTCTTTCTCAATAAAATCAATTTTATCAATTAAGATATTGATAACCTCAATTATTTCACTAACTAAAATTTTATTTATTCCAATTGCTGTAATACTTTCTTGGAGGGATTTGAATTTCCCTGGGATTTGCCAAACATCATAATTTAGCATAATACACATCAGATATTGCTCTTCTGATAGAGCGTTTGTTTTCACGACAAAATTCTTTGAAGCTAATTCGAGTATGAACTTAAAATATGAAATTGAGTTACAGGCGAGCCATTTTTTAAATATAGCTCTAGTTATTTCAACTTCATGTTTTGCAGGGTAATCTTCGATTTGATTTGCGGAAACACACAAGCGTTTCCAGTTCCCTCTTTTGTAAATTGTTTGCAAGGGAATATGATTGAATTCAGAAAAATTCTTTAAATTTAGCGGTAATGTTGATTGATGTTGGAAGTTTCGAATTTTATTTATGAGTTGATTCGTATTTAATTCTGTAGCATTTTTTATATTCTCGATTATATATTCTTTTGCTTTTCTCTCCAGTATAATTGTACATCCTAATGGTAAATGAGGAAAATCATCTTCTATAATCTTTTGGACAGAGGTGTTTGTTTTACCAACCAATGCTCTAAATTTACTTTCGTAATCATATTCGGGTCGAGAATTTCCTACAAAATCTAAAACTGTTAAACATTCCTTTCCCTCTGCCAATCTTAAACCTCTTCCTAACTGTTGAAGAAAAATAGTTAAACTTTCTGTAGGTCTAAGAAATAGGACAGTATCAATTTCAGGAATATCTATTCCTTCATTAAATATGTCAACGACAAATAAATAGTTGATCTCATTCTTAATAAGTTTTGCTCTTATGGAATCTCTTAGCTCAGAATTATCGCTAACAAGATGTGATGCTTTAAGTCCCACTTTGTTAAATTTATCAGCCATATATTCAGCATGTTTTTGTGTTACGCAAAAACATAAAGCCCGAACATTGTTAATATCATTTAGATATTTTTCGCAATTCGATATAATTTGACCGACTCTAAAATCATTATTTGTATAGATGTTTGTAAGCTCGCTCGGTGAATATCTTCCATTACTCCATTCTACATTAGATAAATCGCAACTATCAGTAATTCCAAAATATTGAAATGGGCATAATAATTTACGATTTAAAGCTTCAGGCAATCTTATTTCTGCCGCAATCGTTCCACAAAAATCTGATAAAATATCTGCTCCATCCATTCGCTCTGGAGTGGCGGTTAAACCGAGAAGGACAACTGGAGAAAATTTATTTAAAATAGGTCTATAACTAGATGCTGCAATATGATGGACTTCATCAATGATGATAAAATCGAAAAATGATTTTGACAATGATAGATTGTCGATTCTATTATTTAATGTTTGCACTGAAGCAAAGATGTTGGCGTAATTATTAGGTTCAATCCCATCTACATATAACTCGCCAAAATTATTATTTCGCAATATTCCTCGAAAAGTGGCTTGTGCCTGCTGTAATATTTCTTTTCTATGTGCTACATATAGCAGCTTTGCATTTTTATTTTCTTTTAAGAATCGTTTGAAATCAAACGCCGAAACTACGGTTTTACCAGTTCCAGTAGCAGCGACGAGAAGATTTCTATTTCTATTATGAATATTTCGTTCCGCGTCAAGCTTATCAAGTATTTCTTGTTGAAAAGGGAATGGAGTAAGATCAAAATATACAGCAGGATTTGTTCTTTCTGTATTTCTTTCTTGTCTTAATGCAATTCTTAATTTATCACTGTGTTTAGCTTTATTGAAAGTTTCGAACTCTTTGTCTTGCCAATAAGTCTCAAAAGTTTTTTGAAATTTATCAATAATGTGTCTTATTTCTTTTGTCGTTATTTTTATATTCCATTCCAAACCATTTGTTAATGCACTCCGTGAAATATTGGACGAGCCTATATAGCCGGTATGGAAACCAGAATTTCTAAAAAATAAATATGCTTTTGCATGTAGCCGTT
>CAYHFN010000097.1:2871-6197 GCA_964355925.1 uncultured Chitinophagaceae bacterium | reverse complement strand
AAAAAAATCATCTGATAACCATCCTTCGACTCCTTCAAAAAATGTCCAGTTGACAAGAAATCCATAGAACCGACTATTTGCTACACTAACTGCACTGCCCCATTACAAACAGACTTTTAGACGGTTGGCTAATATCCGCCACATAATTTTCACACCATTTACTCCGATTTAAAAATACCCCCAATTATTGCCAATGATTTAGAGTAATTTTTATTTCAAACCCAAATTATTATGGCATTAAGCTTGTATAAGTATCATCAAATCACCGAATTTGGACAAAAATACTATGTCTTCAAATTCCGGCTAATTATTTAAGAGACATCTAAAAAATTGTTTCACTGTAAGGCAAGTTCCATTTTCTGATTCCGCATTCACGGCATTTGCCGTTTTTGTTCCGTTTTTCGAATCCCGCCAGAACGGAATCCTGAAGGCGGGACATTCCGCGCTCACGGCATTCTGAAAGCGGAACTGAAAGTGGAATAAAAGCGGAACTGTAAAATGGCAGATGTCATATAAGGATAAATACCATTGTGAGTACAACATGTGAAAATAATCTTTGGGGAATAGTTCTTGCTGGTGGTGATGGAAATAGATTGAAGACATTTACTCGATCATTATATGGAGACAATCGTCCGAAACAATATTGCGCGTTTATTGGTTCTCGATCAATGGTCCAACATACTATTGATCGGGCAAAAATTCTGATCGATCAAGATAGAATTATGGCCATTGTTACAGAAAAACATCTTCATTTCGTACGAGAACAGATCAAAATGCTACCGGCAAAAAATATTATTGTTCAGCCGTTGGGGAGAGAAACAGCGCCGGCAATTCTTCTGCCGTTAATGAAATTACATCATCATTATCCCCATTCTTTTGTGGCGTTGTTTCCCTCAGATCATTTCATCATCGATGAAACAAAGTTTATGAGCTATGTGCAAAAAGCTAATACTGTTGTCAACAGATATCCGAATACGATTGTGGCATTAGGTGTTAGACCGGATAGAATTGATCATGGGTATGGATGGATCAAAAAAGGAGAGAGGGTTTCTTCTGTTGATGAGGTCAAGATGTATCGTGTGAATTCCTTTATTGAGAAACCGCAACACGGCCATTTGTATTCATCCGATGACAATGAATACTTCTGGAATACCTTTGTATTAATTGGAAAGACGGAAACAATCTTGAAACATTTTCAACACAAAACCCCATCCCTCTACGATTCTTTTTTACCATTACTGAGTTCGAATGAATACCATAACGAACAAAAACTGATCAAAACCATCTACAATAAGATCCCGTCAATAAATTATTCCAAATCAATTTTGGAAAATATCTCACACACATTGCGAGTTGTGGATATGTCGGATGTATATTGGAGTGACTGGGGAGAAGAACATCGCATTAAAAATGATATTCAACGGTTTAGCCTTTGTCTGAACGAAACAATAGAAGAAAAACTGACCGCATAAAAAATATTTAGCACAAAAATATATGTATTCACGAAGTTACAGTTCATATTATCACACCATGCCGGATGGAACGGTAAAACAAACGAATCCGTTTAGCGGTGCCGAAGTGTGGTCAGTTCCCGGTAGAGGAAGTAAGCCAATCAGTAATGATATTCCTGTAACGGCACATCGCATCGAAAATGTCATCCATCCTCCGCACTGTATTTTTTGTGAAGGTCGTTATACATCTATAGCGCCGGAAAAATCACGGTTGGTAAAACTTAACGGTAGATATGAGGTTCTATACTATCTTACACTTGAACAATTTACAGAGAGCGTTGCTGAATACCGGCGGGTTGCAAATATGTTCGAGATTGTGACGATCGATTATTGGAAGAAAAATTATAATTATAAATTAATGAGATCGGTAGAACAATGGCGTGATTTCTATTTAGGAAATCCTAAAGGTGCGCAGCACGTTGATGATATCGCTAATTTTAAAATACGTCAATCGGGAATAACTGATGACCATCTGAATAATAAAACGCAATTCGACAAGGCAACGATAATTGACGGATTCTTTGGAGGTTGCCATGATCTCATTCTTGGACGACGACACTATATTGATAATGCCGAGTTTGATACCCAACTCTGTTCGTCTGGAGAGTTTACACCGGAAGAACATTTTCAATACTTTAAGTTCACAGTTGATGCAATGAGAGACATGCTTGAGATGAATCGGTATGTTCGGTACATCAGTGTTTTCCAAAATTGGCTGAAACCTGCAGGCGCTTCTATCGATCATTTACACAAACAGATCTGCGCGCTCGACGAATGGGGAGCAACCATAACCAATAAAGTTCAAATGGTGTTGAAAGATCCGAATGTTTTCAATGAACTCGGAGCCAATCTTGCTTCGCAGCATAATCTTGTCTTTGCTCAAAATGATTATGCGATTGCAATCATTGGTATTGGTCATCGGTTTCCTACCATCGAGGTCTATTCTAAATCTGTTGCATCGCGTCCATATCAGCATTCAAAAGAAGAGCTGCGGGGATTTAGCGACGTAGTTCATGCTTGTCATGCAGCAATGGGCAGTCAGCTCTCGTGTAATGAAGAATGGTTCTATACACCTGTGGATGCCGTTTATAAAATTCCATGGCACGTTGAACTAAAATGGCGCGTAAATGTCCCGGCCGGATTTGAAGGAGGGACCGGAATTTATATCAACCCGGTCTTACCGGCAGATTTTCGAGATAAGATCGTTCAGCGACTATTTGAACTTCAAAGTAACGGCAAGATTGCAAACATTAGTATTGCCGATGGATATACAATGATGCCAAACCCATTGCAGTATTGTGCTAAATAACTGAAGTTAGTCATATATAAAAAAAAAGTCGTGGTGAGCCTGCCTGTCGGCAAGGCAGGCAAGTCCCGATGTGTTTCAATCGGGACACGTCGAACCACTTTTACCACTTTGCGTACCATCATTTAAAAATATTTAAAAAAGAATTACGATATGCGCGATATACGAACTGAGATAAATAGAATTAACGAAGTTGTTTCGTTCCCTCCGGTAGTTGCTGAGATTCTTCAAACAATGACGAATCAGAACGTGGCAGTAAAAAAAATTACCCAGTTGATCGAATCGGATCAAGCGTTGACTGCAAAGATATTACATATTGCAAATTCACCATTTTATGGCTTGAGTACAAATATTAACAGCATCGGAAGTGCACTGACAATGCTCGGATTGGATGAGATCGGTCATCTTCTCTTAACGTGTCAAATGAAAACGCGTTTAGCATCATTAAATTCAAATCAAAATGAAGCATTATGGAAACTCTGGAAACATTCAATTGTTACCGCTTCAAT
>CAYHFN010000097.1:0-2771 GCA_964355925.1 uncultured Chitinophagaceae bacterium | reverse complement strand
AAAGAATATTTAGATGTTATGCAGTATCATCATTCTGTACGAATGTCGAAAAATAATGCTGTCTTAACTTCGTTGGTTCGGTTTGCCGATCTTTTGAGCGAACAGTGGGGAGATGGTGTGGGCGAACAATCAGAAGCATTGGTATTCGCTCATCAAGAATGTATACAGGTGCTCGGTGAAGCAGAGCCGGATTTTAATAAAACTCCAATTGAACAGGTGATAGAGGAATTGTTTGTTGAGTTTGAAAAAAATATTAATGTTATAGAGGCTTTCTCGTAGTAGACTTTCGACCCATTCCCTAAAAAAGATCTATGAGGGTATATTTGTATATAAGCATCATTCAGTAAATCCGCTTCAATTCTTCAGTAAAGAGAAATAATTCTTCCGTAATCAGTCAAATTAGTCTTGTTTGCATTGAATATATCTTGTGTTAGGATTAAGAAATATATACTTTAGTGTCCGAATAGCAATGGCTATGCGTACATATTCCATAATTTACACAATCCTATTTTATCATTATTTACAGAGGTTTACAATGAAAAGATCAGTAATAATCTTTGCGTTTATTTTTGCACTCTCCGCAAACAATTTTCTTACAGCGCAAGAAGCAGTAAAAAAAGATTCAGTGGTAGCACCGGCAGTATTAGAGAAAGTGACAACTCCTGCTGTAACATCTCCGGCAGATGTACCGGCGGTAGAAGTAAAGAAAGAAATGGCTTGTCCGCATTGCACTGCTGATAAAAAATGCGCAATGCATGCAAAAGGTGAAATGAAAAATGCCGATTGCAAAATGTGCACGAAGGATAAGAAATGCGATATGCATTCAAAAGGAGAAATGAAAGAAGCAGATTGCAAAATGTGCATGAAGGACAAGAAATGTGAAATGCATTCAAAAGCGGAAATGAAAGAAGCTGATTGCAAAAAGTGTATGGATGATAAAAAATGTGAGATGAACGAGAAAAAAGTTACTCCAAAGAAAAAGACATCTCCTGCAAAAAAAGCTGCTCCAAAAAAATAATCTTTTTATTAAAAAAGCGGGTTAATACCCGCTTTTTTAATATCCACTATTGGGTTTAATACTCCGACGCTTAACCGACACGAAGAGTTCTTTTGGAAAGGACTACTTTGTACCAGCGGGGAAAATATAATAAGTACATTTATTCTCTGCATAACATCAGTTAATAACAGAAGTTATGCTCTACAAGTCGTAGACATAACAAGAAAATCAGTTATGTCCCAAGGACTCCTTCGGTGGTGAACCTGCCTGAACTAATACATAAAGAAGTAAATTAAATGCAACTCTCGCTCGGATAAATCGATTTTTATTTCAGACAAAAATGTCTGTGACATTCAGCAAAAAGTAATATAATGCAAAGATATTTTGTTGCTGTTAAAGTTGTTCTTGGTTACCTTCTTGCAAAGAAATTGAAGGAAGTCCATTGTTACTGCTGTTACGTAATAAAAAGATAAAAAAATTGTAAAAAAATAATATCATCAGTAAACGAAGTGAAAGATACCGGATATTATTTTGCACCATTCGTTGCATCGGAATTCTCCAGAAAAATATATTTAGCACGATTGCAAAGCGGGAATAAAAGCAGTTAAAGAAAATATTATTTCAAAAATAGAAACACTAATCCATACATAATATTTACAACCATATTAAGGAGTAATTATGAAATCGTTTTCGTTACCATTGTTGGCGGTGCTGTTTTCCTTTTTGGTGTGCTCACCGGTTATTGCACAAATAACAATTACCACAACAGACATTTTAAATTGGTATGCAGTGGGGAAGGGGCAGAAGCATATATCATCTGATACTGCAAAATATACGATGAATGTAGGCAACACATCTGCATCGGCAACGCAAGTATGGACACTACCAAGCGTACTTTATAAGGACACGATGTTAATAAAAAACATTGTTCCTTCTTCCACACCGTATTCGAATAAATTTCCGCTTGCAACTCATGCACAAAACTTCTCAATGGTTGGCGATGGTTTCTCTGTTTCATTTTTCTCTTATACTCGCATTGCCAGTGATTCCTTTCTCACACTCGGTACGGTTGTGCGTCAGATATTTGGGACAAAGGACACTACAATGTTTAATGTGGTTCCTAAATCGAAGGTAAAAATGCCATTTGCATTGGGGACCGTAATTACAGATAAGGAATCTCTTTATTTCGGACCGGGAGATTATGAAGTGAGAAAATTTTCGGAAACAGTTGATGCTTTCGGAACAATAACACTTCCTATTGGAACATTTCCATGTCTTCGTTCAAAAAATATTGATACCTATTTGATATACCATACCGGTCAGCCTGCTGAAACCCTTAAAGTAAATCGGTTTACATGGAGAACGAAGGAAGGACATGAAGCTTCCGTAACGGCATCGAGAAGTGATCAGATCTCGGGAACTATTCCAGTCGAAAAGGTAATATATTCGACTATTATGAACGTTTCATCTGTTGTTCCTCAAACAACTGTGCCAAAAACATGTGTGTTATTACAGAACTATCCAAATCCTTTCAACCCAACGACATCAATTCGTTATTCAATACCGTTATTGAGTAGGGTGAATATTTCTATCTATAATTCACTTGGTCAACTTGTAGATGTAATTTTGAACGAAGAACAGTCGGCAGGATGGAAAGAAGTTCAGTGGAATGCGAAAGATGTTTCGAGTGGAATTTATTTTTATAAACTGACAGCGGGAAGTTTTGTTGAGATAAAGAAAATGCAATTATTGAAATAATGTCATTGCTGTTCAA
>CAYHFN010000096.1:0-6247 GCA_964355925.1 uncultured Chitinophagaceae bacterium | reverse complement strand
GCACAGGCACCTAATGATGAATGTGCTACAGCTACAGTAATTCCTTCAATTCCATATTCAACAACACAAAATACTCGTCTCGCCACACAGAACGCTGCGGATGCTGTAATTAGTTGCAATGATGTTGGGGCAGGCTTAGGAAAAACTGTTTGGTTTAAATATACTGCTGCAAAGGATACAAGTGTTAGAATAAGTATGGTGGGAAGTACACCGGCAGAATATGATATTATGTTTTCCGTGTATACTGGCACATGTGGAAATCTTACCGAAGTAGTTTGTGCTGATGATTCTGTTGACGGAGTTATTCGGCAACCATCGTTATTTATGAACATAAAATCAGGAACTGAATATTATTTTCTTGTTGGTGAATGGAACGGAGGCGGTACAAGTGGCGGAGTTCCAACGGGAGGTGATCTAGTTTTCAAAATTACCTATGCAACTCCACCACCACCATTTGCTCTTTACCTGGGCCCCAAATTTGGAACTGTTGCAACTGGAAGTATTGTTGATATGAGCACTTTTCCAAATATTTTTCCTAAACAAGATTTAACTGGTGGAAAAAATGAAGCATCTAAAAATCCGCAACCGGAATTGATCCCAGTTTCAAAACTTAAAAATCGGGATAAAGAAATTCGGGCTACAGGTGTCGAAGGATCAAACTATATTGAAGATTATAGTTCAATTACCGCAACAGTTTCTCGCCCGGTAATTCAAAAAGGATTTCTTGGAATTGCTCAAACGAATTCTATCCCACCAGATCCGATTTCTGCTGTTGGTACGAACCATATTATTGTAATGGTTAATACTTCGTTCAGAATTTTTGACAAAACTACAGGTAACATCTTAAAGACAGTTACAGCCCAAGCATTTTATAATTCCATTGCTCCGGGAACAGGACCCAACGATCCACAAATTATTTTCGATCAATATTCAAAACGTTTTGTGATGTTGTGGATGACAAGCCCAACAACTACTGATCATCGTCATCTTATTGCTGTTTCAGAAACAGATAATGCGATGGGTAAGTGGTACATGTGGAACACTTCTGCCATTGCCATGGGAGATTCCGTTACACCTGGATGGGGTGACTATCCTGCTCTTGGTTATGACAGTACAACAATTCTGTTAACATCACATCAGTTTCCTTTAGTTGGCAGTGGTTATCTGTATGACAAATTACGAGTTTTCCCAAAAGACCAATTATATTTAAACACTGGCGGTCAAATTGGTTTTTATGACTATTGGAATTTTAAGGATCCATTAACCGGTGGTATACTCTTTGATATTAGAACCCCAAATTCTTTTGGAAAAACTCCTAAAACATTTTTAATAAATACTCCAAATACTAATCCTGCAAGTTATGTTACTGTTTGGACCATGTCTAATCTAACATCATTTACGCCTTCCATAACTGCAACGAATATACCATGCGTTTCATATTCTGCTCCGCAAAATGTGGACCAATTAGGTGGAAGTGGAACATTAAAAATCGATGGAGGAAGTAGATACTTTAGAGCAAATGTAGTTAGCAGAGATAGTTTGCTTTGGGCTGTCCATACAATTGCTAGCGGAACTGGAAATGCATATTCTGCTATTCGTTATCTAAAAATAGATCCATACAAGAATAAAACTATTGAAGATGTTGCACTGGGTTTAAATGGATATTGGCATAATTATGCATCAATTGCGGTTGATAAAGATCAAAATATAGCAGTGACTGCAAGTCGCGCTGGTATCAATGAATTTATTGGTGCATATATTAGCGGCAGAAAGAAAAATGATCCTGTTGGATTGTCGTCAAGTGTTACAATGAAAGAAGGAAACGGAAATTATGTACAAGATTTCGGCTCAGGAAGAAATCGCTGGGGTGATTACATGGGAATCGGTTTAGACCCAACTGATGAGCAGACATTTTGGTCACATACTGAATACGCCTCGAATAAAAATCAATGGTCTACTTGGGTTTCAAAATTTAAAATTGGACCACTTCCCGGATCAATATTAACGATCAATAGAAGCTTTATTGATTTCGGAACAAAAAATGTTAACCAATCCAGCGATACCAGCACATTCACCATCACTAACGACGGACTTGATATTTTAACTGTAAATTCATTAAAAGTTCCAAGCAATGGATTTACAGTGTTGGGAGTTCCAACCGTACCATTTAATATTCCTAGCCAAGGTTCAGTCGATCTTAAAGTATTCTTCAAACCAACCAAAGGCGGTTCTGCAATAGATACAATTACTTTTACATCAACTGACGTAAACAACCCTAAAGTAAATGTGAGATTAACTGGAAGTGGATTCCAAATTCTTACTGCAACTCTTGGAACAATATATGGAATGTCCGGTACAACGGATGGAGGAAAACTCTATACAATAAATTCATCTACCGGAAAAGCAACACTGGTGAGCGCAACAGGTTTAACTCAACTTGCTTCGTTGCGTGTACATCCAACAACAAAAGAATTAATTGGTTTCGATCCGACCGGTTCTGCAAATGGCGGAGCGTTTTACCGAGTATCAAGCAATGGATCGAGTATACAGCAAGTTTCGGTTGTTAATGTTTTGAATCTTAAAGGTTTAGCGTTTTACAATGATTCTATGGCTTATATGGGAGCATTTACCGGTGGGATTTATACTGTCAATTATAAAACCGGTGTCGCTACATTAATTGGAACAAATGTGGGGTTGCGTGCAGGTGGCTTGGCAGTAAATCCGGTGAGTAGTTCTTTGTGGATGTCGTTACGAAATACATCTGGAGTTGTTGATGCGATCTACAAAGTGAATACAACAACTGGTATAGCAACTCAAGTTGGTACGGCTGGCGTTGGAACAGGTGTTGTTGACATCGTATTTGATAAAAATGGAAAATTATACGGATTGACCGGAACAACTACTGTAACAAATACACTTGTTGTTATTGATACTACGACCGGTATCGCCTCCTCAAAAGGAGAATTGGGATTATCGAATATGTTAGCGATCGCACTAAATCCGGATGCGGTTGCAGCACTGCCTTCAAATTCAAAAATTATACCTACTCAATTCTCATTGGAACAGAATTATCCAAATCCATTTAATCCATTAACGACGATTCGTTTCAGTGTTCCTGTCGGGAGTCATGTAGTTCTAAAAGTATATGATGCTCTTGGAAAAGAAATATCGACACTCGCCGACGGCTTCCGTGCAGCCGGTATTCATCAGGAATATTTTGATGCTTCACGGTTTGCGAGCGGTGTATACTATTATAAACTATCCGCCGGAACGTATGCGAATATCAAAAAAATGATGGTATTGAAATAATTGGTGTTCCATAAGAACATACATCAAAGGGGTGCACATTTGCTGCATCCCTTTATGTTTTCAGCAACGAAATTAACATTCTATCAATTCATTTCATTTGCTCTAGCTGTCAATTATTTCTCATTCCATTGTGAATTTGACACAGAGGAATATCTCGAGAATCATCGTCAATTATTTGAAACTCCTTCCATTGCCAGGCCATCCCTTAATTGGGAATCTTTTGACAAAGGAAATGCACCAAAAGCATTTGTCATCGATCCCATTGAAAAACTAACAATTCTCTACACCCTTATTCCTTTTATCGTCAAGGACAGTTTTTTTCAGCTTCAATACTACACCATTCGCGATAAATCTCCACCAGTACAACCTTAAAATATTCTGAACATCATAAAATTCACTCCTTCGAAACGGTGAAGGAGTATGCTCATTATTATTTAAAGGTGACTATGAAAAAATCATTGTTATTATTTTTTTTCACAGTGTTGTTTCCAATTCTCAATGCACAGGAGAAAGACACAACATTTGTTCTTAAAGGGATTGAAATATCTTCAACACGTAAAACAACCACTTCATTCAAAGAACCCTCTGCAATTTCAATTATCACTTCAAAAGATTTTTCAAAAAGCAGAGGGTATGGATTAGATGATGCACTCTCTTTAGTCCCTGGAGTTTTTGCCCAATCACGATACGGAAATCAGGATATTCGAATTACCATTCGTGGTTTTGGAGCACGAGGTTCCGGCGAACGATCCAATTCGGGAACATCGCGAGGAATACGAGTATTGCTGGATGGATTTCCTGAAACTGAACCGGATGGACGGACATCATTCGATCAGATAGATGTAAGCACGATGAGTAAGATTGAAGTTCTCCGCACCAATGCATCTGCGTTATGGGGAAATGGCGCCGGAGGACTTGTGAGTGTTTCTTCCAATACAACATTTGAAAAACCATTTGTTGATGTTCAGACCTTTTATGGTGGTTTTGGATTCACCAAAAATGCAATTCAATTGGGCACAATAATCGGTTCAGGAAAATTCTTTTTGAATGTGAGTAACACAAATTCTGATGGTTGGAGAAATCATTCGAGCAGTACGCAAACATTGCTGAATTCCGGAATCATCGCTACTCTTTCAGAACAGACAACGCTTGGGGTTTATTTATTGGGAACGACAAACGTGTTTCATATTCCCGGTCCGCTATCACAAACACAATTTGATTCTAATCCACAACAAGCACAAGCGGATACGAGTTATTACAAACCATCGTATGTTGAAAGGGATGAACGGCGATTCAACCGGCTTGGAAGAATTGGAGTTTCACTTTCTCATTCGATGGATGAAAACAATAATCTATCTGCAACGGCATTCATTAATCCAAAATATCTACAGCGATCTGAAAGAAATTCTTTCCGCGATTTTACCCGCTATCACGTTGGCGGCAGTTTTGTTTATCGGAACCAATTTTTGGTTAATGAAAATATTCGCATGACAACAACTATTGGTAATGACGAAGCGTATCAAGACGGAGCAATTCTTTTTTATCAATTAAAGAACGGACAGCGCGATTCGATAATCACTGACGATAAAAGAGAAGGAGCAAATAGCTATGGTGCTTTTGTTCAAGAAGAACTTACGTTTAATAACAATATTATTATTTCACTGGGAGCTCGGTATGATAATGTAACATACTTTGCAGAAAATTTTCTTAGCCCAACGAATTTATCGGACAAGAAATCATTCACAAAGATTACACCAAAAATTGGTATAACGTATCTCTTCAATCCAACTCATAGTTTCTATGTTTCCTATGGCGGCGGCGTAGAAGTTCCTGCCGGTAATGAAACCGATCCTGCACAAGGGCAGTTGAATGCTCGCAGTATCAATCCGCTTTTACAGCCGATCGTTTCGACAACCTATGAGATTGGAACGAAACAATTATTAACTATTGATCAATTTCTAACCAAAGTAGTATCGTATGATGCTGCTGTTTATTTGATCTCAA
Source organism: uncultured Chitinophagaceae bacterium (assembly GCA_964355925.1). GTDB lineage: Bacteria > Bacteroidota > Ignavibacteria > UBA10030 > UBA8401 > UBA8401. The sequence continues at coordinate 934 of CAYHFN010000096.1, read as the reverse complement.
CAGTCAACGACATTGTCCCATATCAAAACGGCAGATTTTATTTAACGGCTGGTGAAACAAGACGAATTGGATTTGAATTAGGATTAACAGCTCAGTTTGATGATGGTTTTACACTCAGTACTTCGTTGTCCATATCTGATAATAAATATGTTGAATATACCATTGATTCTGTGTTCACGAAACGACCAATAAATTCTACGCTTAGTGGAAAATCAATTAGTTACAAGGATAACACACTGATCGGTATCCCAAATTTATTATTATTTACTCGACTTCGTTATGATGCTTCATTTGTAGAAGGGTTGTATACCGAATTCTCGTTGCAAAATGTTGGTGAATATTATGCTGATGACAGTAATATTTTAAAAGTGCCTGCGTATAATATTATTAATGCAACAATTGGGTATTCAACAGTGCTAAGTTTTTATGATCATCTGACTCTAAAAGGATTTATTTCAGTGAATAATCTAACCGATGCTAAATTCATTTCTTCAGCATACATCAATCCTGATTTTGGCCGTGTTTCAGCGACCAGTAAGCAGGCAATTTATATTGAACCAGGCTTTCCTCAATATATAATAGCATCATTGGGTTTGAGTTATTCATTTTAACATAATTTCCTCTCCGGCATAACGTACGTTGTCGGAGAGGATTTCATTTCGAACGAATTTCCCTTGCAACTTTGATCTTCAAAAGTTACTTTTGATTCACACATAAGAATTTCAAAGGAATGGTATGCCTCATTTCAACCGACGCAAATTTCTTACCTCATCTTTAATAATGACTGGAAACACAATAGCTGCATTTCCAGAAATGCTCATATCGCAAAATAAGGACAATGAGGTTCGAAAAACGATTGTAATCAGCAGTGGAAATGGTTTAGCTGCAACAGCGAAAGCAATGGAGATGATTCAACAAGGAAACGATGCACTTG
>CAYHFN010000095.1:0-6392 GCA_964355925.1 uncultured Chitinophagaceae bacterium | reverse complement strand
TGGTGATTTTAGATTATTCAATGCCGAAGATGAATGGCAGAGATGTTCTTATAGAGCTGCGAAAAATAAATCCGGAAGTAAAAGCAATCTTGTCATCCGGATATTCGGATGAAGAGCTTGCTCGATTAATGGGTAATGTTATCCCGACTGCGAGCATAGGAAAACCTCATACACCGTTGGCGTTATTATCAAAGATCAGCGAAGTGTTGAAAATGCAGTAAAAGAAAAGGGTGTGAGCCTTTCTTTTTACCTTGTCGATTCTCCAATTACAAAGACATTGAATGTAATTGCATTACGTTAAAATAGTCCATAACTTCTTAGCAACACCATTGGAGTTTAAGGTGACTACAAATCTAATTTATTATTACGCCCAATTTCGCAATGCGAGGTTGGGCTTTATAATTTTGTATCTAAGTAAAAAATAATGTAATGGACGTAATGAAGAAATAATTATTATGAAGGGAGCAACAATCATGACTACTGTAAATAAAACATCGATGGGATTTACAAAAGAATCTTTTCCGGCAGGAACACATATGTGCTTAATATATTCCAATGAAGAGGATCGCCGCAAAATTATTGGTAAATTTCTTGAAAGTGGAATAATTGGGAAAGAAAAAGTTTCATATTTTGCAGATACAATGAAACCGGAAGAAGTATACGAATGGTTATTGAATATGGGAATAGAACTTCCAAAAGGTGATGGGTTTTCAATCACAGTTGCTGAAAAAACGTATTGCACTCACGGAGAATTTGTTCCGGAAAGGATGTTGAATACTCTTAAAGAATATTATGAACAGTCAAGAAAAGAGAATTATGCAAATGCTCGGGTGAGTGGTGAAATGTCCTGGGCTTTAAAAGGTATTCCAGGATCTGATCGCCTGATGGAATATGAAGCGTTGGTTAATGAAGTATTAGTAACACACCCTGTAACTGCTATTTGTCAATATGATGTGAATAAATTTAATGGAACAACTATTTTTGATGTCCTCAAAGTTCACCCTATGATGATTGTTCATGGTCAGATAGTTCAAAATCCGTATTACATGAAGCCTCAAGATTTTCTTAAAGATTATAAAGGTAGGCAGTGAGTAAAAATAATGATATAAACTCCGATGTAGATCTAAAGATCGTTGGACAAATCATTTCTGCAATTGGAGTTTTAAATATTTTTCCATCAGGAGAAGAAGCCGGAAAATTTCTTATTCCGTTAATGAATAGCGTTCCAGGCTGCCATGCTGTTAATATTTGTCTTCGCTGGAGTAAATATTCGATTGGAGACATTAATGGAGAACAATGTGACTTGTGTAAAAAACAACATTCCGGTCAATTTTCTTGTGGACTTGTTGAACAAGATGGTGTCTTTGTGTATCCTCTGGAAACGGTGGTTCAAATTTACGGCTATCTCATAGTGAGTGTGGACGTAGAGAGTAATTATAAAAAATATGAACCTTTTGTAAGAAATCTTTGTAATGCGTTTGCATTAATTTTAGAAAATAGTCGGCAGAAGAAAGAACTTCAACAATCGGCTGAAATATTAGAGCAACGAGTGAAAGAACGCACCGAGGAACTTGATCGATATTTTTCTTCCAGTCTCGATCTTCTGTGTATTGCCGATACCGATGGATATTTCCACCGTTTGAATCCAGAATGGGAAAAAACGTTAGGTTATATGCTCGCTGATATGGAAGGAAAAAAGTTTTTAGATTTTGTTCACCCAGAGGATAAAGAGTCGACACTTGATGCTATGAAGAAACTAAGTTCACAAGATAATATTCTGAATTTCATGAATCGCTATCGCTGTAAAGATGGTTCTTATCGTTGGATGGAATGGAAAGCTTCACCATTCGGTAGTATGATCTATGCCGTAGCCCGAGATATCACCGAACGCATGCAGGCAGAAGTTGAGTTAATAACGAGTAAAGAAAAATATCGTATTGCTGTATTGGATTTAAATGATGCTCAAGTATTTTCGAAAGTCGGAAGTTGGAAATGGGATATAAAAAACAATGAAGTCTCTTGGTCGGATGAAATGTATCGTATCTTTGGTATTGATAAGCATTCGTATACCGGACGGTTAGGGGATGTTATCTCAAAAGTGATTCATCCGGACGATCTGCATATTGTATTACCTTCCAATGCTTCTGAATTTGCAGAAAAAAAACCAATGGAATATCGAATTATATTGCCCGATAAATCTATACGCAATATATTTGCAAAAACAGGTGACGTTCAAACTGATAATGATGGAAACATTATATTCCTAACAGGAACAGCCCAAGATATCACCGATCGTAAACAATCAGAAGAATCATTACGTCAAGCACAGAAACGAGAAAGTATCGTATTGCTAGCCGGAGGCATAGCTCACAATTTTAACAATTTGCTATTGTCGATGATGGGAAATGTAAATCTTGCTAAAAAACGAATTCCGGCAGATAGTCCGGCAGAAAAAAATTTAGAGAGATCATATACCGCAATGCTGCGCGCGGCAACGCTCACCAAACAAATGCTTTCCTATTCAGGAAAAGGAAAAGTAGAAATTATCCCCATTGATATGGGAAAGACAGTTCAAGAACATATCGATCTATTGGAAGCATCGTTGCCAAAGAATGTAAGGATAGCAACAGACCTTTCACCTACACCGGTAACAATAAAAGGTGATCCTTCACAGATAGAACAAATTATAATGAATGTAATAATCAATGCAGGCGAAGCAATTGGTGAAAAGCAGGGGATTGTAGATATTACCGTTTCTTCAGTAACACTAAATGAAGAAGCACTTCTACCATACGGAAAACTGAACAATCAGGTGTTAAAAACCGGTGAGTATGCATTATTCCAAGTAAAGGATAATGGAATTGGTATGGATGAAGAGACCCTTGCAAAGATATTCGATCCATTCTTTACCACCAATTTTGTTGGTCGAGGTTTAGGACTTGCCGCAGTGTCAGGAATTGTCCGCGGACATAACGGCGGAATTATGGTAGAGAGCAAAAAAGGAATCGGAACAACATTCAAAGTGATAATACCGATCCATACACCGGTAATAGAACCGCCAAAACAGAAGGTGAGCCAGCAGAGTGAAACAATCGTTCACACCCCCACAGTGTTATTGATTGATGATGAGCAATACGTTATTGAATTGATACAAGACATATTCAGTGATGAACCATATCAACTTCTTACAGCAAAAGATCCTAGCGTTGGCGTAACGATGTATCAGGAACAATGGCGAACGATTGATGTGGTGATTTTAGATTATTCAATGCCGAAGATGAATGGCAGAGATGTTCTTATAGAACTGCGTAAAATAAATCCGGAAGTAAAAGCAATCTTGTCATCCGGATATTCTGATGAAGAGCTTGCTCGTTTAATGGGTAATGTTATCCCGACTGCGAGCATAGGAAAACCTCATACACCGTTGGCGTTATTATCAAAGATCAGCGAAGTGTTGAAAATGCAGTAAAAGAAAAGGGTGTGAGCCTTTCTTTTTACTATACCATCAAAACTCCAGCATATTTGTGTGGAAATTCAAAATATAAATGACTAAACTTTCATAATAATATGATATAATTGAAGATATCCAACCTCATTGAGGTGCCGTTGTGTTAAACGATAAATTGCTACACTTCACTACACTACACTACACTACACTACGTCTCCGTTCTTCAAATATTTTTACTGTTTCTAATTCAATATTGATATATTCATGAATATTAAAAATACATTTAGCCTTCGTCCCATTTCCCCAAAAAAAGATCGAATGATTTGGTTTGTTTTAATATTTTTTGCCTTCATGTTGACGGCAAATCTTGGAGCAATTATCGATTCAATTTATCATCCAGAAATTGAATATTTCGATTCGGAACACATTCTTGTTGGAATAATATCTGCGTTTATTGTTGGAAGTATGCTTGTATTGCTAATAGTGTATATTGAGCGTCTAAAAAAAGCTCTCAATGATATTTCACAGGGAGAAGAAAAAAAGCGTCAAAGCGAAGATCAATTTCAAACATTGCTGCAAACAGCTATGGATGGGTTTTGGATGGCAGATGTTAACGGAAAAATCTTACAAGTAAACGAAGCGTATTGCCGGATGAGCGGCTATACGGAACAAGAATTACTCACTATGCGTATCACAGATCTTGAGTCTGCCGAAACAGCTGATGCCACTACTGCCCACATTCAAACGGTTATATCAAAAGGTGAAGATCGTTTTGAAACAAAACATCAAAAAAAGGATGGAACTGTTTATGATATTGAAGTAAACGTTCAGTTTAAGAATATCGACGGTGGAAAGTTTGTTGTTTTTCTGCAAGGGATCACCGAGCGTAAGCGGGCAGAAGAGAAACTTCAAAAAAGTGAAGAACGTATCAAAACTATATTTGAAACCTTGTCCGAAGGCGTAGCATTAAACGAAATGGTGTTTAATAGCACGGGAGAGATGATAGATTATACGATCTTAGAAGTTAACGACGCATTCTACAAGATCGCTAATTATCGTAATGATGAGATTGTTGTTGGTAATAGGGCTTCCAAACTTTACGGAATGGATAATGAATTGATAAAAGAATTTTGGAAAACTCATAAGCACGCAACCAGCACAATAGTTACTGAATATATTACCCCGACGAACAAGAAAATCTTTCGCATTTCCACATCTCCTTTTATTAATAATAGATTTGTAACTTCGTTTCAAGAGATCACCGAACGGAAGATTGCGGAGAATAAATTAAAAGAAAGCGAAGAGAAGTATAGACTGCTCTATGAATCCAACCAAATGCCAATAGCAATTTTTGAAACTGAAACTCTGAAATTCCTTTCCGTCAACAATGCTTTTGTTCATAAATATGGTTACACAAGAGAAGAATTCTCAACGATGACTATTTTGGAAATCAGACCTGAATCTGAAATACCAAGAGTGCAACATTCTGTCAAAATGAATGATAAAGGACTTGTTAATCTAGGCGAATATCTCCATAAGAAGAAAAATGGAGAGATCATACATGTTGAAATTATTAGGTATGATTTAGTTTTTGAGGGGAAAAACGCAAAATTGGTTTTTGCCAATGACATCACCGAGCGCAAACACGCGGAGGAAGCGCTGCGTGAAAGCGAGGACAAATTCAAACACATTTTTGAATATTCGATAATTGGAAAATCAGTCACTCATTTTAACGGCGATATACAGGTGAATAGGGCGTTCTGCGATATGCTAGGCTATACATTCGAGGAAATGCAAAATAAAAAATGGCAGGAGTTTACACATCCCGACGATATTGAACTGACACAAAAGTATATTGATTCACTTGTTTCCGGCGAGAAAGAATCAGTGCGTTTCGACAAAAGGTATATTCATAAAAGTGGTATCATCGTTTGGGTAGATTTAAGTTCATCTATACGCCGCGATAAACAATACAAACCACTGTATCTTATGTCTGCAATGATAGATATTACTGATCGAAAACAGAATGATCAGATCAACGTAGGACGACTTCGTCTGATCACATATGCCGATGCGCATTCGACCGATGAGATTCTACGGGAGACATTAGATGAACTAGAGAATCTAACGAATAGCAAGATTGGCTTTTATCACTTTCTTGAAGCAGACCAAGAAACTCTCACACTTCAAAACTGGTCGTCACGGACACTGAAAGAAATGTGCACGGCAGAAGGTAAGCATACTCACTACCATATATCCAAAGCTGGTGTATGGGCAGATTGCATCCGTACGCACGGTCCCGTAATCCATAATGATTATGCTTCTCTTGCCGATAAGAAAGGTATGCCAGAGGGTCACGCAGAGGTTACCCGGGAACTGGTCGTTCCCGTATTTCGGAACAATAAAATTGTTGCGATCCTCGGTGTTGGTAATAAAGTAGAAAATTATAGCGAAAAGGATGTTGCGATTGCGTCGAAATTTGCAGACATGGCATGGGAAATCATTGAACGAAAAAAAACAGAAGAAGAATTACGTGAGAGCGAAGATAAATATCGCGGAGTGGTTGAAAATTCTCCCAATGCTATAGCAATCTATGTTGAAGGAAAAATTGTTTTTGTCAACAATCAATGCGTTCTGTTAATGGGGGCAGTAAATAAAGAAGAGCTGATCGGAAAATCTGTTATCCAATTTGTTCATCCGGATAATCGCGCAATGGTAATTGCGCGGATGCAACAAGTGGCAATTGATGGAAAACCATTGCCGACGGCAGAAGAAAAATTTATCCGTATAGACGGCACTTCTGTTGATGTTGAAGTAAGAGCAGTTCCAACAAACTATAAACAGAAACCTGCTGTTCAACTTATTGTGCAAGATATCACTGAACGCAAGAACAACGAACAAGCACTTCGCCAAGCACAAAAATTAGAAAGTATTGGAACGCTCG
>CAYHFN010000094.1:0-6409 GCA_964355925.1 uncultured Chitinophagaceae bacterium | reverse complement strand
CATTACAAAAACGAAGAACAAATACTTCAATCTAAAGAGCTTTCATTTTCCGTTATAGCACCTCAAGGAGAAGAAGCAAAGTTATTTGAAATTTTAAAAATTAAATTCCACCCTGATTTCATTTTTAAAATGGATCAAGATACAAAAATTAAGAGCTTTGATGACTTAGTTGGAAATCATCCTACGAGTATCTATTTACCTCGATTACAAAGGATGTTAGCTGGCTCACTCCTTAAGAAAGGTGATGTGGTTCGTGCAAACGATGTATTAAAAAAAATAATAAAAATCTATCCAAACAGTGGGTATGCAATGGAAGCAATTCAAACAATGAAACTCTCTATACAAGAAAAAGAAAAGTTTCTTAATGAGATTAAGTTGAAAAATCCTCATAGCCGTATTGTGAAGTACGGTGAAAATATTCTTAAAAAGGATAATTAAATTATTTTTAAAATTATATGAGGGTTTTATGAAGAGAATCAGTTGCTATATGTTTAGCTTAACATACCGCCAAATAAAAAATGTTGCGTTATGGGTAGTTATAATTCTATCAATTTTGCCGGCTGTCATAGTTGCTCAAATTCCCGATGCCATTAAGATGGGAATTTCAATGCCACTGACGGATGAGGAACAAATCAGGATGATTCTTGATGATATAGAACAGGGGGTTCGTTGTAACCAAGTTCTCCGTATTACACGTTGGTTTGGGAAACAATCAACTCAATCATCCAAACAAACTCAGTTGTTTGAGGCATTCAAATATGGTGAATCTAAAATCTCGAATAAAACTGTCTCTTTTTGTATGGACAGCATTCAGGTTATAGTATCAGGAGATTCAGCCGTGGTAAAATGTTTAATAGGAAATCGAAACGAACAAAAGAATCTAATTACAGCATCGCTGAACAAAGAGTTGGGAAGATGGGTTTTTAAAAACGACAATAACTTTGATATTAAAATTTCAGATTTTGTGCGCAGCAATGGTTTTGCTGCTAGCGATCATTTCAAAAAAAGTCACACTAAAAGCTCAGGAAAAATGCAAAATAGTGCTCAAAGCACCGGAATAAATATTATTGAATCGAACCATCTCTTTATTCCGTATCTCTGTTACGAAAATCCAAAAAAGTGGTTTATTACACGTACTGATGCAGTGCAAAATTATCAAAATGATATATTTGAAACTTTAACTGAAATTGAGTTTATGCCTATTGCCACATCGGGTCAGACTCTCACACAAAGTGCAATGTTTGTTTTAGACCAAAGACATAATCGTATAATTTTTGCTCGTCAAGGCGGGAATTGGATTAAGTCTTACGGAGACTGGCCCGGTGAGTACAGTTTTTACGACATTCGAGGAATGAGAGTTGTTAAAATGGGGGATGGGACAATAAATCTTTTTGTGACCGATGCAACCAAAGGAGAAATAGTTCATCTTCGTTACAATCATGATACGGGCACAATAACTTTTTTTCGTAGTATCAAGATATCATCTATGATTCCTGTAGATGTAGATATTAATGCTATGGAAGCTCATTATTTTCCATCAAGTTATACAATATATGTTGCCGATAAAGGACGCAAAGCAGTTCTGGAACTTGATAAAGATGGGAACTTAACAAGGACTATAACCAATTACACTTACAATGGAGTTGCTTATCCGTTAGATAATGTCACTAAAATAAATTACAGTTATCCTTCCGGAGTAATTTCGTTGATTGATCGCAATCAAATGGCTTTTGTAACAATGAATTATCTAGGTGATGCATCTTCAATGACAAAATTTGACAGTCCTAGCAACTTATCAAATATTAGCGAGGTACACGGTAATGCTTGGATAGTTAGTGATGAGAACCTTAATATGGTGCATTATTTTTCAGAATTTGGTTATCTGGGGTCGTTTAAAATTTATAATTCGAGTAATTCCGTTAATCCTAGTTTCTTTAGTGATATTAGTGGAACAAGTTTATTTAACCGCCCTATTTCTTTTAGCGGCGGAGGACAAAGTAACAATTATGATATTTCGCTACTAACACTATGGTCAGGTAATGTTTTCTTAAACAACTCTGGTTTTGGACGCTTATTACCTGGCGCAGATATTTTAAATTTTACTGCAACAAATACACCAAATAATATTATTTATTTTGACTATACAATAGCAGGATGTAGTGTTTTTAATGCAAAAATTTATAACTCGGCAAATGTTGTGGTAGCTACTATTGCATCGAACCAAACTGTATACTCAGGGCGTCGCTCCGATCAATTTTTTTATACTAGTTTAGGTGGCACATTGGGTACTTACAAACTAAAGCTATCCGTAATTCCACAGAGTAACTCACAATTTGCTGGTTATGAACAAAACCCAATTGAAAAAATTTATGATTTTGCAGCGCCGATTAATGGCAATTTAACTGGACCAACATCTGGATTTTCTGGTAACAATTTGATTTGGAATATGAATGTGACAAGCGGTTCTGGAAATTTTGAATATTTTTGGTCTAGACAAGATTTCGGAAATGCTGGATGGAATTATTTGAGTACGTCGAATGTACCTTCAATTAGTCAACAAGTGGGAAATAAAAGTTTTACTATTCAATGTGAAGTACATGATCTTTCCAATGACACTTACAAAATATTTAATCAGTATGTCAGTAGTATAACAACTTCCGGTTCGTTGATTTCAAATGAAATATGGTCTGGCACAGTAAATCTTACTGGGGCTGTAACCGTACCAAATGGTCTAACTCTTACTCTTCAGCCTGGAACGATAGTTAAATTTCCATCTGGTGCTTCCTTAATTGCCAACGGAAAATTAATTGCCAACGGTGCATCATTTTTACCGATTAACGGTTCAACTCCCGGCAGTTGGGGTTCAATTACGCTTAACGGCGCAGGTGCTTCCGGTTCAAGTTTAAATGGAGTAACCATGCAATATGGATACGCAGTTGTATGCAACCCAGAGGCCGCAAATATTACAATTAATAATTGCACAATTCAAAATAATCAGTATGGAATTCTTTGTTACTCTTCGAGTCCAATTATTTCAAACAATCAGATTTTGTATAATACATATGCCGGCATCCAGAATACAATGAATGCAAATCCACATATTGAGAATAATACTATAACAAATATTGGAAGAGCAAATAATAGTATTGGTGTTTATTTGTATGGTGGACAAGGATACATCAATTTAAATACAATTAGTGGATTTCATGTTGGAGTATATCCGAGAGCCGGTTCATCTCTTGGTGCTTGGTCTGGAGATGATTATTATAGCACTCCTACACAAAACAACAAAATTACCGGAAACACTTATGGGGTTATTACCTATGACAATAGTTGGGCTTTCATGGGCATATACGACGAAGAGTATGGAACGGTTCACGGCGGTAATAATTGGATAGAAAATAATGTTGGATACGATCTTGTGGCGAGTGATAATACGGGTTTGTACGCGCAAGAAAACTGGTATGGTGCAGACTATGTGCCAACGTATGTTCAAGGCGCTAATCCGTATGTTTTTGCTTGGTGGGCTTTATTTGAAAATCCTTGGGGCGGTTATGCTTCATCGGCAATAAATCAAAAACGACTACTACCGTTATCGAAAAAAATAACGGGCGCGGTTCCAAATTCTAAAACTTCTGAATTCTACAAGAACGTAAAAGGAGAAGACAAACTCTTTCAAGATGCAATTTCAGATCATATGAAAAAATCATATGGAAACGCACAAAACAAATACAAAAAGTTACTATCTTCGAAAAAATATTCACAATCAGCATTGGTGTTGTTAAGCCGTCTCTTTATGGAATCGAATGATGATAATGGTCTGATAAATTTTGAAGACTTAAAATCAAATCCATCGAAGAATAAACTAGATCCAGGAAATCTTTCTTTAACAACTAATCTTCTTGCAAATATGCAAGGGAACAAAGGGAATTACGATAAATCTTTTGCATTGTATGATAATGTTATCAAAAATTATCCAAATACAATTGAAGAACGAAATGCAAGAGTTCAGAAAATCTATTACGCCATTGAAGGAAAAAAAGATCAGGCAGGTGCACAACAAATGCTGAATGATCTGCTGGCAATTTATAAAGATGGTGATGATATTGAGATGATTAAAAATTTGGTTGATCATGCGGTATTATCTTCTGGTGAAAGTTCAAAACAATTTTCAAAAGAGTCCAAAATTGTAAAAGAACCAACAGAATATTCATTAGCGCAAAACTTTCCCAACCCCTTCAACCCATCAACTACGATCAAGTATGCATTGCCCAAAGCGGGCAATGTTGTGTTGAAAGTGTATGACGTTTTGGGAAAAGAAGTTGCAACCCTTGTAAACGACTTCAAGGAAACAGGTCGTTATCAAGTAGAGTTCGATGCATCAAAACTTTCCAGTGGTATGTATATCTATAAACTCACATCAGATAAGTTTACTGAAGTTAAGAAGATGATGCTGGTGAAGTAAATTGTGATATTCAAAGCCTGCTCTAACCAGCAGGCTTCGATATTTCAAGGTACCGTTCTTTTGATTTATCGGTACCCAAAGCACTATAAAACTGTGAAAAGAGAATTTGTGAAAGCAATAAAAAATGCTTAAAAATTTAAAAATTAAATCGATTTTTATTTCCAGTTTGTTAACAATTATACATGTTACAGTTTTGGCCCAAACCAGTGATGATATTGTTGACAAAATGCAGAAATTTGATCTGAAGATTAATCAAAAAAAATATTTTTTGGACAAATTCAAAAATAAGTATAGCGTACAACAACGGTACCGTTTTCCGGGAGAGAACATACCGATATTAAAGACGCAGCATTATATCGTTGATAGTACTGTGATCGATCCATATTTAATTGATACAATTAATTTTAAGTTCAATTATAAGTTCTGGGGAAAGTTTGATTTTACTAATTGGTATCGATTTCTTGGAAACATGCAGTTTGGCGATTATAATAAAAATGGAAGAACAGAAATATTTGCTTATCAGTCAAACCCCCAAAAGATTGGACCTGTTAAAGTATTTGAAATAGATTCAACAAAAAAACTCAAGGTGATCTTTACATATCCTGATTCTGTAGTTTGTCCTCAAGCACAATACGACATTGATAATGATGGCTACAAAGATGTAGTACTTAATACGAATGGCTCACGCGGTATATTTGTCTATTCGAGCTCAGATACTAATCCGTTGCCAAATGTACAGAAACTTTTATTTTCGTACAATCCTGATAGACAAGTCACTAACATAATGTTTAACGATTTTGACGGAAATGGGAAAGCCGATTTACTATTTACCGTAAACACTGATACAGGCGGTGTGAAAATATACGAATACGATAAATCGATTAATAATTTTATACCGATATTTAGTCAACTACCCGATAATAGTTGGGCAGGATATACCATTGGAGATTTTGATTTAGATGGCAAGAAGGAAATAGTGTATAGTACTACTTATGGTCTTGTTCATATCGTGGAATGTGAAGGTGAACATAAATATTCTCACATTTTTAGTTTCCAAACTGAACTGACAAATGCCTATCATCAATTCAAAACAAACGATATAGACGGTAACGGGAAACCGGAATTTTGGATAGGCGGTAATGATTTTTCAATTCCATTTTCATATAAACTAATCTGTTTTGAAGCTGATAGTGACAACACGTATTCCCCTAAAAAAAGCATCATTTTTTTGAATAGCTTTGGATACCCTAACCGAAAAATATCATCGGTTGATATTGATGGTGATGGGAAGGAAGAAATATTTGTTGGGTTAGACAACCATCTCTATCTCCTCTCGTATTCAAAAATGAGTTCAAAATTTAAGAGTATTTTTTATAAGAGAATACCATTTAACGATGCGGATAATGAAATAGAAGATGTAAATTTTTATGATCTCTTTAATACTGGCAGCAAAGATATGTTAGTTTCAATTCTTAGAGCATTTGGTAACAATCCCGGCGACCCTTATGAAGAAAAAACAGAAATTTATCGAATAGAAAGGACATCCGAAGTAGTAGATAAAGAAACTGCAAGACAAAAATTTGAATTAAAACAAAATTATCCCAATCCTTTTAATCCAACAACGACAATCTGGTTTTCATTGTCTAAAGAAAGTTTTATTTCCATTAATGTAACAGATATTCTTGGGCGAAGAATTAAAACTTTAGTAAATGATAAATACAAGGATGGAAACTATCAAATCGATTGGGACGGTAAAAATGATAGTGGTGTAATGATGAACAGCGGTGTGTATTTTATCTCACTTCAATCAAACACCATTCGAAAAACAATAAAAACCATGTTACTCAAATAACTTAACGGGAGGAATTATGAAACACGTCAAAATTTTAATTTCATGTTTTTTGTTATGCATTATTAAATTACACTCAACTGGTTGGGGTCAGT
>CAYHFN010000093.1:1554-6472 GCA_964355925.1 uncultured Chitinophagaceae bacterium | reverse complement strand
AAATAGTACCAAACATTGTCAGTAAAATTAATTCACTAGATTAAGGCTAGGGAAAAAAAATGAAAAAACAAATCATCTTATTATTGGTAATAGTGAATTCATCATTTGCTCAATGGCAACCAACTGATACGACCAATATAGGTATAACAGGAAGTATTGTAACTCATGGGAACACAATTTTTCAATACGGCTCTTACCAGGGGTATAGAATATTCCGTAGTACGAACAATGGAATATCGTGGCAAAATATTTCGGGTGCTCTTCCTTCAAATTTTTCGAACATCTATAGTTTTGGAGGTGAATTGTTCGGTATCTATTTCAGTAATATTTACGTCTCAACCAACAATGGGGATAGTTGGACATTACGATCTTCTGTAACTGTTACCGGCGGTGTAATTACAGGATTGACTTCGAATGGTTCCAATTTATACGCGTACTCGAATAGAAAATCGTTCTTTGTTTCAACAAACAGCGGAACGAGTTGGGTTGAAGTCAGTGTCAACGATCCAAGAAATATGGGTATGGTCAACTTTGCATCCGGCGGAGGAAATTATGTTGCAGTATTTGGAAATGTTGGTGCGTTAATTTCAACAAATAACGGCGCAACGTGGGCAGAAAAAAATCCAGCCGCAGGTGCACTATCAGGATTATATTCTTTCAATAATATCATTTTTGGATTCTCCTTCGGAGGAGGAATTTACAAGATTGAAGCAAGTGATACCGGGTGGGTTGCAGTAAACAACGGAATCGCTGATAATGGCTTGTATCAAATTCCAAAATCGATGTATGGAAACGGGAACACCCTATATGCTGGTGTATACGGTGTCATTTCTTATCAAACTAAAATTTATTCTTCAACCAACAACGGCCAGACATGGGATACACTTTCAACAACAGGATTATTATTGAATAATACAACTGTTACACCATGGTTTGTCACGGCAAATCAATCCAATGTTTTTGTGTATTGCTACGGAACAAAGATTCATGGCGTTTATTCTTCGTCACGAACGACAAGTGTTGAGAATATTTCGGTAAATGCGCCTGGTAGTTTTTCATTGGAACAGAATTATCCGAATCCATTCAATCCTTCAACGAATATACGATTTGCGGTTCACAACGATGGACACACAACACTAATTGTATATGATGTTCTTGGAAAAGAAATATCAACACTTGTCAATAAACAACTTACAGCAGGGAGTTACGAAACAACATTTAACGCAACGAAGTTAGTAAGTGGAATTTATTTTTACCGATTAATCAGTGGAAGTTCTACACAGATTAAAAAAATGTTGCTGTTGAAATAGATTTTTGGAACTGTTTTGAAATTTCCATCTGGGGAGGTGGGAAAACGACAAGCGGTTTCAAATTAAAAGGCGGGATGTTGTCCGAAGGACTCCTTTGGAGAAGGCACATCCCGCTTTTTTTATTTTTTAAACCTTGCTACACAAAATGAACTTTTCTATATTTTCCAGCCGTTTATCTCACGTCATCATCATAGCAATGTCAAAAATTTATTGCACATCATTCGATTCAAAGATCGGAACGATCTACATCGCCTCAACGGAAAAAGGCCTCTGCAAAATTTGTATTCCTAAAGAGACAAAAAAAGATTTCTTCTCTTGGCTGACCACAAATTTCAACGAGGAAGATGTTGTCGATAACAAAAGCCGCAACAAGGATGTCATCGATCAATTCACCCGCTATTTCAACGGCAAGCTTGCAAAATTTTCCGTTCCGTTGGATCTGATCGGTACAGCATTTCAATTACGTGTATGGAGAGAGCTTCGCAATATTCCATATGGTACAACAATTTCGTACAAACAATTGGCTCGTCGAGTAGGTGTGCCGCGCGGCTTTCAAGCAGTTGGAAGTGCTAATGGCTGCAATCCAATGCCGATCATCATTCCGTGCCATCGAGTGATTGGATCTGATGGTTCACTGACCGGCTATGCCGCCGGAATCAAGACGAAAGAATTTCTTCTCCGCGCTGAGGGCGCAATTCTTATTTGAGCCGGTAATAGTTTACCCCCCTTTCGTAAACACTATCTTACTTCACTCATTGCATCGCCTCTGTTAATTGCGTATTTTTATTCCACAAATTATTTTCACTGCAAATTTTCAATTTTGTAATTTAAAACTCTAAGTATTTCCGACGAATGTCTTTATTGAATCAACTTAATCCTGTTCAACGTAATGCTGCGTCGGTCATCGACGGACCGGAAATGATCGTAGCAGGAGCCGGAAGCGGAAAAACGCGCGTACTCACTTTTCGAATTGCTCATCTCTTAGAAGCCGGAATTCATCCTTCAGAAATTCTTGCATTAACATTCACCAACAAAGCTGCAAAAGAGATGAAGGAGCGAATCGAAAAGCTCATCGGAACGAAAGCACATTCTGTTTGGGCAGGAACATTCCATTCGATCTTTGCACGGATCCTTCGTCATGAATGTGAACCGCTCGGCTACACGCGTTCATTCACTATCTACGATTCGGACGATTCGATCGGACTCATCAAAAATATTATGTCTGCAAAGAGTATTCCGCAGCAGCAGGTAAATCCACGCGCGGTTCTTTCCCGCATCAGCGGCGCAAAGAATCAGATGATCACTCCGACGGAATATGAACAGCTTGCAAAAGAGTTCTTCGAACAAAAGGTATCGGAAATTTATGGAGAGTATGTAAAGAAACTTCATAAAAATAATGCAATGGATTTTGATGATCTGTTATTGAAGCCAATTGAACTCTTCAAAAAACACGAACGCATTTTAGAAAAATATCAATACCGATTCAAATATCTTTTGGTCGATGAATATCAGGATACGAACCGTGCGCAATATGTGCTGATCAATATGATCGCACAGAAATTTAAGAACATCTGTGTTGTGGGAGATGATGCGCAGAGTATTTACGCTTTTCGCGGTGCCGATATCAAGAATATTTTAGATTTTGAACGAGATTATCCGAATGCAAAAGTGTTCCGTCTTGAACAGAATTACAGATCGACAAAAACAATTCTGGCAGCGGCGGATTCGGTTATTAAGAATAATCGTAATCAGATCAAAAAAACATTGTGGACTGATAATCCAAAGGGTGAAAAGATCTCTATTATTGAAGCGGAAGATGATAAAGCGGAAGGTGTTCAGATCGCTCATCGCATTCAAGACCATATCACCAAAGAAAAACTGGATCTGAAAAATTTTGCAGTGTTGTATCGTACCAATGCCCAATCCCGTTCCGTTGAAGATGCGATGCGACGTGCTGGAATTCCGTACGTTATCATCGGCGGCGTAGCATTCTATCAACGAAAAGAAATTAAAGATGTTTTAGCATATCTTCGCTTGATCGTAAATCCAAAAGATGAAGAAAGTCTGCTTCGCGTGATCAATTATCCCGCTCGCGGAATTGGCGATACGACAATTGAAAAACTGATCGAACATTCCACGATTACAAATTCTTCATTACTTGATATTGTCATGACTCCCGGTGGAGTTTCATCGCTATCCGACCGAGCAAAAAATTCTGTACAACAATTTGGAAAACTCATCATTAAATACGCAGAACTAAAATCTCAGATCTCTGCCAGCGAAGTTGCTCGTGCATTGGTTGATGAACTTGGAATTTTGCGGATGTATAAAGATGAAGGAACTCCTGAATCACTTGGACGGTGGGAGAATGTGCAGGAATTATTGTCTGCAATTACAGAGTTTGTAGATGCGAACAAAGAACTGCCGGCATTAGAGAACTTTCTCGAAGAAGTTGCACTTGTTGCTGCTACTGATTCGATCGTCGATGAAAAAAATTCTGTCACGCTAATGACGTTACATGCTGCAAAAGGTTTGGAATTTCCGGTTGTGTTCATCTCCGGAGCAGAAGAAGGATTATTTCCGATGTACCAAGGTTCGCCTGATCCTTCGGAGTTAGAGGAAGAACGAAGATTGTGCTACGTGGGTGTTACCCGTGCGATGAAAAAATTATATTTCACATATACACGAATGCGCTATCGATTTGGGGATGTAACATATCCTGTCGTTTCACGATTTCTTTCTGAGATCGATGATTCTCTGCTTGATAAAGAAACCGTACGCCGCTCGGCGTATTCGGCGACTGTAGTTTCTTCTCTTGCCGGTTCCCGGGAACGATATCTCAATTCTATTCACCAGCAGAAAACAAAACAGAATGAGAATTTCACTCCCGATCAAGAAGTAGATTATGACAGTGAGACACAAGTCGCAACGGACTCCTTCGGAGAAGAGATCAGATTAAAAGTTGGAGTATACGTTGAACATGAAGTATTTGGGCGGGGGAAAGTAACGCTGCTGAGCGGACGAGGTGAATCGGCAAAAGCGATAGTGAATTTCCAAAGTGTCGGCTCAAAAAATCTGATGATAAAATTTGCACGATTGCGCGTGCTTGGGGAATAATGAACAACCATCATTCTGCAAGTTCCATAGAGAATAAATTCCTTTCTATAATAGGAGCCTCTGCATTTTGTTACCTTGTTATTCGATTTTCATCGATTTCAATTCTCTCAAAACTATTTTCGTTCGGCGATTCGTTTTTCTTTCTGCAATTTGAACAACATTTCTGGCAGTATTTTTTCTCATTCCTTGCAATAATCGTCCTTTCCCGCGGACATTTGTGGAGCTACGGAATCAATTCTCAAAACCTTAAGACCTCAATGATTTGGCTTGTTTGGTTATATGTCGCGATCATCGTGTCGACGTTGATTTTTGGAGAAGCAATTCTTCCTGTTCGCGCGTCTAATATTCCGGTTGGGACAAAAGAAACGTTTATTGCTTTGTTAACGTATTGGATGGCTTCGCCGGTTGCAAATCAGATATTGTTCTTTAGTTTTGGACAAACAGTGCTGATGAAGCAATGGGGTGATTCATTTGCCATCAGAGGAATTCCC
>CAYHFN010000093.1:0-1454 GCA_964355925.1 uncultured Chitinophagaceae bacterium | reverse complement strand
CTACGCGGTATTTTTACTATTGATAGGGATTGTCTTTGCTCAACAATCGGAGAACATTCCATTGGTGAAGATCGGCAATATCACTATTACAAAAAAAGAATTTGTCTCCCGTTACGAACTCAATCCCGGTATTAACCGCCGTAAGAACGATCCCGATGGAAATAAAAATGAATTTCTTCTTTCGATGATCGCAGAAAAATTGTTGATCGTAAAAGCGCAACGCGAGGGATGGGATACCGATACCATGCTTACCACCGCAGTAAAACAGATCGAGCGGATGTTGGTTCGAGACGAATTGTATAGAACAGAAGTCTCACAAAAAATATCGATCACGAATGAGGAAATAAAAACCGCTGTACAGCGTTCATCGAATGATCTAAAAGTCTATTTTCTTTTTGCATCAACAAAAGAAAAAGCTGATTCTCTCTCATTACTAATTCGAAAAGGAAAACCATTAGAAAGCTTTTCATTCGCTCAAGGAACTCAGAACGAATGTTCGGGACCGGATTCTGCAATTGCACGCTGGGGAGATGTTGATGAACGAATGGCGAATGTTGTTTACACACTTCAGCCAAAACAAACATCGAAACCATTTCAAATGGATGATGGGTGGTATATTGCTAAAGTGATGGGGAGGACAACAAATGTTGTTGCCGGAGAAAGTGAGAGGAAGGTGCAACGCGAAAAAGTTGAAACCAAATTAAGGCAGCGAAAAGAATTATCAAGAATGTCGGATTATATGGGCACCGTTCTCCGTACGACAAAAACAGATGTCAATTCTCGATTATTGAAAAGTACAATATTTCATCTTTGGGATATTGCGCAAAACAAAAACCCTGTTCGTACGGATTCAACAATGTTCTTTATTGATAAACCTCTCATTATGCTTTTGCATGAAGCAATGGGCGATTCGCTTCATTTCACATTCGTAACGTTCCCTCATACAACGTGGACTCTCGAAACGACGTTGCAAAAAATTGCTGAGACAAATCTCGCCACGGCAAATCCTACGTTCAATAAGATCCGAATAGATTTTGAACAACGATTGCTCGATCTGATCGATCAAGAGTATCTTACACAAATTGGATATGCGCAAGGTTTGAACCAATCAACCTCAGTACGCAATGATCTAAAAGTATGGCGTGATTCGTATCTTTCTCAAATTGTAAAGAAAAAAATTGGTGATACAGTCACTGTCTCTCAAACGGAAATTGAAGAACTGCGGAGAGTGTTTAGTAATGATACTTCATTGATATTCGATAATAATAAAGCGATTGCAAAGACAAAGGAAATTAAAACTATCGGAAATATCGATCGTTTAATTGGTTCGGTTGCCAATTCAACTGAGATAACATTTTACGAGAAGAATTTTAAGGATGTTCATGTATCCGATACTCCTTCAATGGTCTTTAGAATTCTTGGCTTTGGCGGAAGAATGCCTGCTGTTCCGTTCG
>CAYHFN010000092.1:0-6498 GCA_964355925.1 uncultured Chitinophagaceae bacterium | reverse complement strand
TCTTCATCATCAACATCACAGTGTGTCATGGTTGCGGGATGTTCGATGAGACTTTCCGTACTTCCTAAACTGACAGCAAGATGGATCAATTGTAGCTTGTTCAGGAAGTGAAACGCCTCTTCTTCGCTCCCTTTAATGTCGAACGAGATCATTGCTCCGCCCGAAAGACATTGTTTCCTAAAAATATTATACTGCACAGGATTCGATTCATTTAAGAAACCAAGGTAGTATACTTTTTCAATTTTTGGATGCTGGATTAAAAATTCAGAAACTTTTCGGGCATTACGCGCCTGCATATCCATTCTTGCTTTTAATGTCTCAAGACTTCGAAGCAGAAGCCATCCGGTCCACGGTCCTGCCATGTTTCCCAAAAATGTGCGGAGTGTTTTTACTCGTTTGATCAATGTTTTATTCCCGAGAACTGCACCCGCGATCACATCGCTGTGGCCGCCGATATATTTTGTGGCAGAATAGAGAACAAGATCGGCACCAAATTGCAGTGGGTGCTGCCAGAGCGGACCAAAGTATGTGTTATCGACCGCTACTAAAATTTCTTTTTCAGGAGTTGAAAAATATTGTGCAACAGATTTACAATCTTCGATATCGATTAAATCATTCGTAGGATTCGCCGGTGTTTCGATGTATACCAACGCGAGTTTGTCTGCTTTACCAGTGTTCTTTACAATTTCAATTATCTCTTCTTTTGTCTGTCCTGTTCTAAAGTAGATGCCGGAAATTCCAAATTTATCGAGAACATGTTTTATAAAATGTTCTGATCCGCCGTAGAGTGGAAGTGAATACAGTAGCAAATCTCCCGGTTTAAGAAATTCCAAAAATATTGTTGAGATTGCCGACATTCCGCTTTCAAATACCGCACAATCTTCGGCTCCATCCCACAGAGTAAGGCGATTTTCCAAAATTTCCAGATCGGGATTGTTCAACCGGCTGTAGATGAGACCGAGTTTTTCGTTTGAACGCTGTTCGCGTTTACCGTACGCAACTTCAAAGAATGCTTTTCCTTCTTCCGCTGATTTAAAAACAAACGTGGATGTTTGAAAGATTGGACATTTGATCGCGCCTTCTGACCATTCAGGATTGTAGCCGTACGACATCATTAGGCTTTCGGGGTGCATCGATTTTTTTTCCATACTATACTTCCCATTAATATTTGCTGAACGGATCAGCGAACCGTGAATTATTCATACGCAAAGTACCTCAGGAAAACGAGTGAAGCAAGATAGAAATCTCTAATTATCCAACCAATACAGAGAGAATAGTCCGATTAGCGATATTATTGAAATCTTGACAATTATCCACTAAATATCAGACAATATTCTCCTTTTCAGAATTTCGTTGTATATTGTCCATACAATTTTAGGAGTAATAGTGAGAAAAATATTTTTGCTTGCCGTTTGTTTTGCGACAATCGCTTCAGCACAACAAGATTCGTTGCTCAAATATCTTCAATACGATACCGATCTCATTTTATCGGCAACATATAAAGCGCGAAGAGATTCCGTAATAAAAATGATCGGTCAGGATGCCGCTGCAGTTTTCTATTCTTCACCGGAGCGAATGAGGAATGGTGATGTTGATTATCTCTATCGGCAAGCCGATAATTTTTATTATCTCACCGGCTTTACGGAAGCGAACGCGATGCTCATTCTTTCTCCGAAAGGAATTCGTGTAAGGAATGCTGATTCATCAACAGTGACGGCGAACGAAATTCTTTTTGTTCAGAACCGAAATCCTCTTGCCGAAGCATGGACAGGCAGGCGTTTCGGACAATACGGTGCAATAAAAATTCTTGGGATGCATACAGCGTTGACGAATGATAAATTCAAAACAGTATTTCAGCAAACACTGTTCTCCGGAATAAAATATCTGTACGCGCAGCCGGTGACATCCGATGTAACCGGAACGCTGAAAGAACTGCTTGCACCGATCCAATCCTACGTTGATAATACAAAACGGAACAATTCAAAGATCGAACTGCGCGACCCGAATGCGATGATCCATGCAATGCGCATTATTAAATCTGCAGAAGAGATCGAAATGCTGAAGAAGGCCTCGGAGATCAGCGTTACCGCTCATAATCAAGCAATGATGTCCGTTGAACCGGGAATGTTTGAGTACGAGCTTCAAGCGTTATATGAATATACTTTCTTGCGTCAAGGTGCGGAATATTACGGCTATCCGTGCATCAATGGTGCAGCAGAAAATTCCGTTGTACTTCATTATAATTCGAATAGGAAAAAGATTAATAACGGCGACCTTGTGCTTTCCGATTGTGCAGCAGAATATCGCGGATATTCCAGCGATGTAACACGCACGTATCCGGCAAACGGAAAATTCACCAAAGAGCAAAAAGAGATCTATCAGATCGTATTGAACGCACAAAAAGCTGCGATTGCTGCGATCAAACCGAATGTTGCATGGAAGGAAGTTACCGCGGTTGCTGATTCAATTATTGAAAATGGATTGTTTGCTATCGGCATCATCAAGGAAAAAGATGGAAAGCAGTTTAGAAAATTCTTCAATCATGGTCTCGGTCATCCGGTTGGATTGAATGTGCACGATGTTGGACAGAATGTATTGGCTGCAGGAATGTTGTACACTGTTGAGCCTGGGATTTATATTCCGGAAACGAGCGAGGGAGTTGATCCAAAATATTTCAACATTGGTGCTCGAATTGAAGATGTTATTCTTGTTACGGAAACAGGAAATAAGAATTTTTCCGACGGTTCACCGAGAGAGGTCAACGAAATAGAATTGTTGATGAAGAAGAAGGGGATTGGAAATCAGCCATTGAAATAAACGCAAAGTCATTGCGAGGGAGTCCCGATGTATCGGGACGACCGAAGCAATCTCATCAATTTGAAATAAAAACAAGATTGCTTCGCCAAAAAACGGCTCGCAATGACGACGATTTTGGTTTTTCTCATACAAGATCAGTTATTTATTTTTTTTCTCAAAATCCAGCAGCCATTTCTTTCTCCACAATCCTCCACCGTAGCCGGTCAATGTTCCATCAGAGCCGATCACGCGGTGACACGGAATCACAATCGAAATGCGGTTGAATCCGTTTGCATTGGCAACCGCACGGACTGCTTTTGGATTCTTCATCCGTTCCGCCTGCTGTTTGTAAGAAACCGTTTCCCCGTACGGAATTTTGTGCAATTGTTTCCACACTCCGTTTTGAAATTCTGTTCCCGGAGTGATCAACGAAACATCAAATTCCTTTCTCTTCCCGTCAAAATATTCCCCAAGTTGTTTTTGAAGTTTTTCAAGATGCTTGTTCGTTCCGAACAGGATCATTCCGTTCAATCGTTTTTGGATGTCGCGGAGTTCAAATTCGAGCAATCGCCGATCTGTATATTCCAACAAACAAACTCCTTCTTCTGTTGCGCACGCAAACATCGGTCCGAGCGGAGTAGCGAAGCGGGTGATGGTGATAATCGTCGTTGAAGTATGATCCGATGGTTTTTTTCCGATCAGCGACCGAAATGCATCGCTGAATCCACTGAGCGATTCAAATCCGGTGTCATACGCCGCCGTTGAAACTGTTTCCCCTTCCGACAGTTTTTTGAATGCACTGTTGATCCGCATCATGCGCTGATAGGCGTGGAACGTAATGCCATGATTCTTTTTGAACCAGCGTCGGATACGGTTCGGTTCGATCCGTAACGACCGAAGATCACCGTCCTTTACTTTTTCCAATGGATGATCGGTGATTCGTGCAATGATCTTCTTGATCTCTGCGGGATAATCTCCGGCAATGGTCATGGGGGAACAGACTTTGCAGGGTCTATAGCCGTGAAGGATCGCATCTTTTTGGGAAAGGAAGTATTCCACGTTCTCCCGTTTTGGCTTTCGAGCGGTGCAGGTGGGGCGGCAAAAGATGCCGGTAGTTTTGATCGCAGCAAAGAATGTCCCTTCGAACGAGCTATCCTTGCGAAGCAGGGCATTATACATTGTATCGGTTGAGAGTATCATATTTTTTTTATTGCAAGATACAATGAAGCGGGACGATGTTACAACCGAAAAATTGACAGGGAATTTTTATTTTAATCCGCCCGGCAATCTCGGTGATGAGATCAAATCGTTGAACACCTTCCACCGTTTTTCGCTTGTCGGATTTTTTCCGGCTTTCTTTTCTACATACTGTTTCACCAAATCCTGCCCAAGATTATAATTGATGACATAGCTTCGGTATTTGTCGATGAATTTAATTCGTTGTTCAGCACGTGCAGAGTCGAACATGGCATATGTTGTCAGCCAGCGCATTGTCTCGTCTTTTGAGAATGATCCGTCAAGATGTCCGCGGGCAGCTTCATTTCCGGCGTAGGCAAGTTTACTAACAAGAGAGAGAACTGAATAATATTTTTCCACCAATGAAGGATCGAGACCGGCATGAGGAAAGAGAACTTCCTGTTCGAATTTCATTCGCTCTTTGGATGGAAGGACAACGTCAATTCCAAAATTTGCGCTCCCTTCTGCGATCAACGACTGCGGACTAAATAATGGATAGATACAAAATTCGATCCATCCCTTTTTGCGCATCAGTTCTGTTTCCAGAAGCACGTTATAGACGTGATGTCCCGGATATCCTTCATGAGCGGCAAGATCGACAGCTCGGTCTATAAAGATCGGCAGATCGGTATTCACCTGAATGATACTGTGTGCATTTCCCTGATACCAATTGTATCCGCTCCATGCTTTGTTGGTCACGTATTCAACTACAAAACTTTCGTTTTCCGGGAGAGTTATGAATTGTTTTGTCCGTACGCGGCATTCGTTGATCGCACGAGTGAAGACCGTATCGAGTTTTTCTTTTGGAATAATGAATTGATTTCGATATTTCAGATATCGTTCCTGTATTGTTCCTTCACCGGAGGGGAGAGACTTTTCCAGGTCTTTCACTATTGTTGAAAAGTATTTTTCAGAATTTTTCGGCGGTTCAGCATCATACAGTTTCTTCGCTTCAACATCGAATGAATATTTTGTTCCCGAAAGCATTTCGATCTTTGCATACGCAGCAGAAAGTTGTTTCTGCAGATATGTTTTACGAAGAGTTGATAATTGATCCTTCTTTGCAACGCGAACTCGTTTCAAACGATTGGAAATTGCATCAGCCCGGTCTTTCAATGCAGTCAGTTCATATTTCATTTTCTTTGAAGCGTCCTGCCACTCTTTCGGTCCATAGTATGCATCAACAAAATCGGGATCGTGTTGACCGATGTCGAGTATCAATCGGACGTATTGTTCTGCAACTTCATTCATAGTAGCTGGTTTTATTTTTTTGTGGGCGAGTGCGCTAGTGAAAAAAAAGAATGTGAGACACAAAAGTATTGATGCAGTGTTGATGTGCTTCATAGGTTTCTTTCAATTGTTGTTAGTGTTATTTCAAATTTTTTACCGCGGAGGACGCAAAGGCCAAAAAAAGGTGTTTTTAAATGTTTGAAATAGTCTCTGCGTTCTTAGCGTGCTTTGCGGTGAATTTTTTATTGCGTTTTTCTGTGAACCATTGTTGGTGCGGACTGATCGGTAGCCATAAGAATAATGTTGTTTACGTTCACATGCGCCGGTCGTGTAGCCGCCCAAACGATCGATTCCGCGATATCGTCGGGAGTCAATGGCGTTAATCCCTCGTACACTTTTTTTGCGCGATCGTTATCGCCGCGAAAACGAACGATGCTGAATTCTGTTTCTACTAGTCCGGGATCGATGGAAGTGACGCGGATGGGTGTACCCAGAAGATCCATTTTCATTCCTTGTGAAAGAGCATTGACTGCAAACTTTGTTCCTGCGTACACATTTCCCTTTGGATATGTCCAGTGTCCTGCAACTGAACCGATGTTGATAATATGTCCGGCATTTCGTTCGATCATACCGGGAAGAATCGCGCGTGTTACATACAGCACTCCTTTTAGGTTCGTATCGATCATCTCATCCCAATCTTCGATCTTGGCATCCTGAATATTGTCTAATCCGCGCGACAATCCGGCATTATTAAGGAGAACGGAAATATTTTTCCATTCAGGAGGAAGGTCACTCAAAGCGGTTTCAACTTTTTTTTGATTCCGTACATCAAGTTGAAATGCGTGTGTTTTGATCTTGAATTGTTTTTGTAATTCATCGGCCAGAGATTGAACCTTTTCACCGCGACGTGCGCAGATGAGAATGTTCGCTCCAAGTTCGGC
Source organism: uncultured Chitinophagaceae bacterium (assembly GCA_964355925.1). Taxonomy (GTDB): domain Bacteria; phylum Bacteroidota; class Ignavibacteria; order UBA10030; family UBA8401; genus UBA8401. The sequence continues at coordinate 295 of CAYHFN010000092.1, read as the reverse complement.
GAATTTAACTGCGGATGCTTTTCCGATACCGGATGATGCACCGGTGATGAAGACGATTTTATTTTTAAGATTTGCCATAAAAAATTATTCGATAAGGTGAGCCACAGATTCACAGATTAAAATAATAAAAAAATCGAAAATCTGTGTTATAAAAGATGAAATTTATGCAACCTTGCGAAGGTTTAGAAACGATTAAAGAGAACCTTCGCAAGGTTTTGAACGTTTACTAAAGTTTATTGCGATAAGCCAATCCAAATGGCGAATATTGAACCGAAAATCCTGTAATAAATTGATT
>CAYHFN010000091.1:0-6865 GCA_964355925.1 uncultured Chitinophagaceae bacterium | reverse complement strand
TCTTCCCTTCCACCTCCAAATACACAGAACCATCAGAAAGATTTTCTACAAATCCCTGTACCTCATACTTTCGGGCAGTTCTATCAGCAAACCATCGAAATCCAACACCCTGAACTAATCCTTTTATCGTAATTTTAGCATTTTCGATCATCACTCAATCACGGATTCATTTTTAAATATATATTTAGACGTTAGACTATCAAAAAATTCAGAGATCAAAATCCCAACCACAATTAATGAGGCACCTAAAATTCCAACAATTCCTAATAACTCATTGAGAAAAAAATAAGCGAGAACTGACGCAATCACCGGTTCGATTGTAAAAATGATCACTGCTCGAGTAGGTGTAGTGTCTTTCTGATATCGTGTTTGAATATATGTCGTAAAAACTGTAGCGAATGTTCCCATATACAGCAACGATAAAATTAAGTGCGTTGAGGGAATAAATTGTATTGTTTCGAATGGAACCACTGCAAGCGCAATGAGAGTGGTAATTGTAACTTGCAAAAATGCTAAATGCAAAACATTTTCTGTTTTAGAAAAGATATCGAGATAGACGATAAATATTCCAAAAATTACGGCAGCAATAAGTACTAAAATATCTCCATAATTTATTTCGGATCCTGAAGGTGATGTCAGCAAATATAAACCATATGTAACGATTACAACTCCTATCAAATTTCCTGTCTTTGGTGCCTTGTGTTCAATGATCAATTGAGCGATCGGAGTAAAGATAACCATCAACCCTGTAATAAATGCTGACTTTGATGCAGTCGTGTGATATATCCCCTGGTTCTGTAAAAGAATTCCAACACCTAACATCACTCCAAGGAAAATTGCTTTTTTAAATGTTTGAAGTGTAATAGTCTTTAATTGTTTAGCTAAAAATATTGCAAATATTAATGAGCCAATTCCAAATCGCAGCGCAATGAACAATGAAGAAGAAATATTTTCACTGCCGGCTTTAACGACAACGAATGTACTCCCCCAAATAAATGTGGTAGCAAATAAATACAGTTCAGCTCTGCTTCTCGTTGTCATTTAAGATCTAATTTTTTAATCATCGATTCTGGGATCATTTTGAATGCAAGCATAATAAATCTCCAGAACCATTTTGAATAAATGAAATCCTTTCCGGATTGCTGTGCCGTAAAGATATCTTTTGCAACTTCATCAGCTGTTGCAGTGATTATTCCAGGAGTCTCTCTTCCTTCGATCATTTTAGTTCGTATGAAACCCGGGTGAACTGTTAACACTTGAACATGTGATGTAAACAATCTATTCCTCAATCCCGAAAGGAAAGTAGTGAACCCGGCTTTCGCGCTTGCATAAATATAATTACTTTTTCTCCCTTTCTCACCGGCAACAGAACTGACCCCGACAATAAAACCATCTTTTCTTTGCTCTAGATCGGTGGCAGCGATATGAAGAATTGAAACAAGTCCGGAATAATTTATATCAATAACATCTTTCGCATCCGAATAATTATTTTCAGATTTCTTCTGTTCACCCAAAGTTCCCGCTAAACAGATAACTCCAAATGGTTTCATCGGAAGTGAGTTGTAGAATTCCTGATGAGATTCGGTTTTCGTAACATCAAATTGATAAGCGAATGCATCAATATTGAAACGAAGTCTTATATCGTTTGCATCACGATTTAATTTTTCAATATTACGACTCGCTAAATAAATTCCATAACCAGATTTTGCATACAAATATGCTAATGGGCGAGCGATATCTGATCCTGCGCCAATAATTAAAATATATTTCATAGAATCATTTCTCGATTATATCCCAATGCGTTTTGATTGCAACGATTGAAATTTATGAAGTGCGTCATATTTATTTTTTATTAGAGAAAATTTACTTGAGTTGGAATATCCTTTTTCAAACATTTCTTTATTCATTCGAACATCTTTTGATAAATAAAGACGGCCGCCGAATTCTTTCACTATTTCATCTAGCTCATTGAATAATTTTAGTGATGTTGGTGAAATTGCAAAATCGAGTGCGAGAGTAAATCCTTCTCTTGGAAAGGACAATATCCCCTCCTGTTTTCCAAATAATTTCAGTACGGCTAAAAACGATCCTTCTCCGCTTTCAGAAATTTTTGTGAGTAATTTCTGCAACCCTTCTTTTGATGTTTCTTTTGGAAGCACAAATTGATATTGCGTGAATCCCCTTTTTCCATACATCCTATTCCAATCGCCAATAATATCTAATGGATAGAAGAATGGTTCATATTCTACAAATGAATCCTTTGAGACATAAGTTGAATATCTAAGTTCATTGAAGATTTTTACAGTTAAAGAGTTCAATATAAAATCTGGCAAAAAGATTGGAAATGGAATTGACATCTTTTTATCAATCGTTAATGGATTCCTATATCGATAACCAACTTCACTTTTTGTGGCATGTTCGCCTAGGATCAATGCAGAACGTCCAAGGGAATTCCCTTTTGCAAGACAATCTATCCATGCAACGGAATATGTCCAATGCTTATTGGCTTCAAAAGCCTCAATTGTTTCATCAATATTTTTGGTTTTAACAATTCGTTGCCGAATATATGCCGTCTCAACTTTCAGCATCTTGAACGATACTTCAACAATAATCCCTGTTAGTCCCATCCCACCACAAGTAGACCAAAAAAGATCACTGTTTTCGTTTTTAGAACATTGAACAATTGTTCCATCACTTAATAGAATTTTGATCCACTCAAGATGATTTGAAAATGATCCTGAAAGATGATGATTTTTTCCATGGACATCAGATGCAATGGCACCACCAACGGTAACATATTTTGTTCCCGGCGTAACCGGAAGAAACCAGCCACGCGGAACAAATATTTCCAAAACTTCCGATAAGGATATTCCGGATTCACAAACAATTACTCCCGTTTTCTCATCAAATGCTAGAAAGTGATTTAGCCTTAATGTCGAGACAATAGTTTGGTTCAAAGATGAATCACCATAACAACGACCTAGTCCACGGGCGATCATTTCCGGATACGATAAAACAATTTTCCTTAAATCGTCAACAGATTCAGGCGAAAATACAGTTGCATCTATGACAGGATAATTTCCCCAGTTTGTTATTTCCATAATGGAAAAATACGAAAAGAATGGGAGTTTATGAAGTGTTTTTGTAACGAATAGTGTTAAAGTTTTTTGCTTTAACACTATTCATTTTCAGTGATTTGGTTTATCTTTTGGAGGAGCCGAAGTAAAAAAATCTTGATAAAATCTATCGGTGTAATTTTTTAGAAGAGATTCGATTTTTCCAAAATTCGTAGAACGAATTACCAATCCTGCATGAAAATCTTTTTTTATCTTCCAAAAAATCTCTTGATCATTATAAGATGATAAATCAGGATCTTGTTGTTTTGCCAGTGAGACAATTAATCCTGCGTATTCTTCTCTGATCGGAGACGGTTTATATTTTAAAACATCGTCGGACGTTTCCAATTTTGCCCACTCTGCCCATAAATTCAAACCCGTTGCTCCTTCAATCAATTCGATAATATGAGCCCCGCCGACCCGAGCTGAAGTTTCAAGGAAATAATATCTTCCATCTTCATGTGCTTTTATGTATTCCGTATGTGAAACTCCTTGAAGCAATCCGAGTGATGGTAATACAGATCTGTTTAATTTCTGAAGAGAAGATTCATCGACACTTCCTCTTTCGATGGTCCGGGTCATGAAAACACGCCCTTCATGAGAAACTTCCATCGGGGGTAATCCATATTTACTTACGATCGAAAATAACACTTGTTTATTTACCAGTATACTGTCAACATGAAAAATATCTCCCGGAACAAATTTTTCCAAAAGATAAAATGACTGTTGATCTCCCAGCTCATTGATTTTCTGCCAAAGTTCATCCGAATTATGAATTTTTTTAATTCCGATAGCACCTGCAGATAATCGAGGTTTTAAAACATATGGTGGAGGGACTTTATTTAGAAATTCTTTGATTCGTTCGTAATTAAGTATTCCGACAAAATCGGGAACATTGATCCCTGCTTCTCGGGCTTTCATTCTCATTGCAAGTTTATCGCGAAAATACCGTGCTGTGGTTTCACCCATTCCGCCTATTCGAAGATGTTCACGTAGCGTTGCTGCTTTCTCGACATCAAAATCATCTAATGCTACAATTTTGTCGATCTGTTCTGTTCGGGCAAGATAACTGACTCCGTTGATTACATCAGGCATATGCCATTCTTTATTCACATCCGGAATAAAATAAATATTATCAATATGATCCTTTGGCCAATCTGCATATTCTAAGCTTTTAGAAGTCAATAAAAGAACTTTCCATCCTTCTCGTTTTGCCTGACGGAGAAATTCTTGCCCCTTTTCGTAGCTTGAGATACAAAGAATTGTTTTAGTCATATTTAACCTTCATAATACTGTAAAAATTACTGACTACAGAACTCTTAAAATTGGATATTTTTTTTCGTTAATATCAAAAAATGCTGATCGTTGATAAAAGAAGTCTAGCCTTGCTTTTGGATCATTCTTAAACTCCTCATCTTTAAGTTTTTCAAAAAATTCTTCTTTCAATGTTTCATCATTTTTTAACATCTGGCTGGCAATTGGTTCCATAATGTAGGGTTCAGCATATTCTTTTCGTTCAAAAAACGCATTAAAAAATCCCCAGCTCACAAATGAATCTGGTGACTCCGGTTCTAGAAGATTAACGATTACCCGATTGGTTCGTTGATTTGTATGAATGATGAATGAACCAGCTAGAATCTGAATTTTCTTCTTTGTTGATGCACAAGTTACTTGAACACACATTCGACCTTCATACGGTTTAGGAGCAAATGTTGATTTGGTGAAGTTATACTCTTCAACCAAAATATCCTTTGCTAGTCCAACTTTTTCACATTTAACACCGTGTATTTGCAAAATTTCATTTAAGTATTCAAATTCTTTTGGGATGATGTATGCTTTGGGAACAGAGATAGTTTTCGTGATTCGCACATCATTAAAAAATGGAATTTCAAATTTTAACGGTTCGCTGGTGTAATGAACAACTTCATTTCCAGTGATACTACTTTGTTTAGTAAAAGACTTAAAACCTTTGAATTGAAATGGATTAGATTTATTAGTTAATTCAAATTTAACAGGGATCATCTTTATATTTTTAGAAAGCTTATCCGCTTTTTGATTTAAAGATAGTATGCTTTTATAATTTGAATTCAGGAATTCTAACGACGAAACATTCATAGAAAAAGTTGATCGAACGCGGTTTTCATAAGGCTTTAAAGAATGTGTCTCAACTAATAATCCGAGCCTATTTTGAACTGATGTGTATCCCGTTGAAAGACGTGGAGGCAATGCAGTTTCTACAATACCATCTTCAAGAATTTCTGATTTAAGTTCAATATATGGTGCTGTTAAAAATCCCTGTTGTTCAACTTTCTTTATTACGAATGGAAGGAAGTGCTCACTTCCCCATTTTGATAATACAGAATCGATATTTCCAAATTTTTCAAGCGCATATGTTACGTGATATTGATAATCAGCTCCATTGGTAGTATGGTTATCAATGAAGAAATCCGGGAGCCAACTATTAAACAATGATAAAAATGATCGTATCTCTGGAGTATCCGCCTTCATAAAATCACGGTTGAGATTTAAATTCCAGCTATTCGTCCGCCATCCCATTTCTTCAGGTCCATTTTGATTGGGGCGATTATATCCACTAATTCGTTCGTGACCATCAACGCTGAGAATTGGAATTATAAGAAGAATAAGATGTTCTAACAGATGAAATTTCTCTTTCGTGATCAGAATATCACGCAAAAGGATCATACTGGAATCTTTTCCTTCGATCTCACCGGCGTGAATCCCATTTTGAATCAAAATAATTGCTTTACCGCTTTTTTTTGCTCTTTCTGGTGTGAATTCTTTTCCTTTGGCAACGACTAAACATTCTATTGGACGACCTTGTGGCGATCTTCCAATGGAAAACATTTTTGCATACGGCGTTTTCTTTTCAAATTGTTTGAAATATGCAAGCGATTCTTTATATCGGGGAGAATGAACAAGTCCTGATTTTTCGAAGTGCGTGAGCCAGTTTAAAGGAAAATTCATAGATTTTCTAGATCCGAAAGTATAAACTGCTTAACTGAAATAAATGATCGCTACGCACGTTACGACCCAAAGAAAAAGGTTGATTGCGGTTGGAGCATCCTTCGTAAGAATTGCCGTTGGGTTCTCTCCTTCTTCTTTCACGATCACCAAGAATAAATAGCGAAATATTCCAAAGAGAACAAATATCGTTGTAAAAATAAGATATTCCGAACCAAACACTGAAATTGTCCGTTCAGCCATAGTATAAAGTGCGTACGATATTGCCATTCCTGTTGTGGTGATAATTAAGAGTGAATCTAGGAAAGGAATGCTGTATTCTTGTAATACACGGCGTTTTGTTTCAATTTGGAGTTTTTTAATCATCACTAATTCTGAACGGCGCTTCGAAGCAGCAAGAAAAAGAGATAAAAAAAGAGTTGTTATAATAATCCAATGTGAGATGACCACTTGAATTGCGAGAGCACCCCCAAATACACGGAGCATAAAACCGGTTGCGATGATGAAGAGATCGAGAATAACGATATGCTTAAGTGAAAATGAATATGCAAATTGAATTGCGATGTAAATAAGGATTGTATAAAGAAATTGAATTGGAAGAATTTGTGCAATTATTATACTTACCGCGAACAATAAAACTGCAATTCCGACTGCAAACGGTACAGAGATTTCTCCTGATGCAATCGGCCGTTTCTTCTTTTCAGGGTGGAGCTTATCAGCTTCTCTGTCAATGATATCATTGATAACATAAATAAAACTTGAAGCCA
>CAYHFN010000090.1:0-6978 GCA_964355925.1 uncultured Chitinophagaceae bacterium | reverse complement strand
TCAGATTATCGGATCCCGGTACAGGTGGAACAACTGCCTGTGGTTCTGCTTCACCGATAATACTGAACTCCACCTTCGAACTCATCTTCTTTCCATTCATAGTGGCAACTCTCTGAAGCACAAACGTGCTGCCGGCTTTCAGCTTGTGCTCCTGAATCAGATTGTGGACTGAAGCATCAGCGAAGTAACTGTATTCGACTCCGTTTTCATCCTTCGCAGAATACAGATAGAACTCGCCGTAGTTGTTCTGACCTACATACGGTTTGTCCTTAAGCAGCGTGAGCTTGATCGGTCTGTCTAGCAGAAGCTCCAGCTTCGGCTTGTTCACCGTTCCGTTCGTTGTTGACATCGTTTGTTCCTTTCGTTTTGTATGTGAATTTGGCTTGTGCAGGTGTGAGCATTACTCCAACAGGAGGCTTCCCGTTCAATTTCGTGTAGCTCGCGATTGCCAATAGATCCGGTTCTGTCTTGGCCGGAGTGACGCGGACGAGTCCAAGTTTTTGTCCGATAGGAAGGAAGCGAAGAAGATCTACAACTTCATATCGATCACGACCCATGCGAAATGCGATTTTACCATGAGGTAGTGAGATAGTTTTTTCGCCAGTGGATTGCATCCAATTCTGCATATTCCAGACGAGCCAGTCGATCTTCTTCTGAAGCTTTTCCACCTCAGACAAATTCCACTGCTGAATGAGAGTGATTTCTTTTTCAGCAATTTCGTTCACTTCATTGATCTTGCTTTCAATGACTGCTATTGCACCCAACGCACGATCTGCAAGGATCTTGTTCATTTCGAGTTTCTGTTTCTCTTCTCGAATCTCTTCCTGATCCAGCAATTCCTGTAACCACGATGGAGTTTGATTTTCCATTACTTTGACCCCTTCTTCGGTTGCTTCTTTTTCTTTGGTTTGTCTTCGACCGATTTAATGGTTTTAATTAAAACCTCGGCGACGTCGATGATCTTTTTTAAAGTTGGATCGATTTTCATAATTATTTTTTTCCACCTCGACAGAGGATCAAAATTATTTCAACGATAATATTAATGGGATTCATAGCTCTCTTTCTAAAAATGATGCCGCATCAAGTCAGTGACCCAACAATGCTTATTGTGGATTCGGTGTGACTATCTGCGGCGTAAATTATTTCTTTGTGAATTGTTTAACGGAATGAATGTCATCAATTGAACCATCGTGATCGAATGTTTCGATTTGCTTCATTTCATCCCATCGTTTCTCTGCAACCTTGTTAAATGCATCCTTCCTGTTTCTTGCTTTCACCAAGTATGTTGTGGTTCGTAAGATCGTTTCATCTACTTCGACGGTGAACTTCATAAATTCTCCGGATATATTTCAACAGAGAGAACTGTGTTGATTGTTCTATTCTCAACGAATATGCTTAACTGTTCCATTTCTGTTTCATCAACTTGAACAAGTTCTTGCGCTTGTTCTTTTGATTCAGCATCTATGATATAGACAGTTTGTTGTGTGACAGTTTCAGATACTTCAACACGCCATTTCATTGTTCACCCCGATACCAGACGCAGTCTTTCGGTTGTTTGTCCTTTCGGAGTCCAACATATTGGGGATGACGAATAGCACCGGATTTCAATCGTTCCATACCCTTGATCGTTACAACCTTGCCGATATACTGATCTTGAAATCTTGACATCAGCAAGCGTTCTTCGTCATTCATTCCTGATGCTTGACCAAGTTCAATCAGCTTTCCATTAACATACTGTCCGAACTTCACAGCTCCTATCTGAGTATTGTATTTTCCTTTACCCAGGGAGAAGCCAGTAATCACACAATCATAGCTGGCAGACTTTTTTGCCTTATACCAATTATTCGCAGGTCGTCCACCTTCGAGATATGTTGCGTTCAGGTTCTTCAGCATGATCCCTTCACCGCCGTTTGCCTGTACCTTGTTATACAGCTTTCGTTTCTGCGCTGAGGTAGAAGCAAAGGGGAGAATAGTGATGAATTCGGATTGCAATTTATGCGAGATAGAAAGCAACTCAGACAATCGATGACGAAGAGTTTTATCGGTGATCTTCTTTCCACTTACCGAGAGGATGTCGAATACGAACAATTTCACCTTCGTATTGTCTGAATCGACTTCCTTCCGGTGGACCAATCCTGCTAATTCAGCAGAGTCCTTACCTGTGGCAAGAATCTCACAATCCAGAACCGTTCCAACTAGTTCAGGGAAAACGATCGAAGCAAGGTGTGGTAATGAAGATGTTTTTTCGAGAGGGCGCGAAGGATCAGCAACTCCAGCAGAGCGAGAAAATATTCGAAGCCCTGAAGAAGTGATATGAACAACAGCTCGCATACCGTCCAATTTAATCTGTGCAACATAGCTATCATCTTGTAATAATTGATCGAGATGTTTTTCATCTTTAACTCCTTGTGAATTCATTGCCCAGATTACTGGAACAGTCTCAGAAGAGTTTTTTTTTCTTCAGTGGCAGGAGTAGAAGGTTTACCGTTATTCGATACAACCTTGTAACCTTTCTTTTCCTTTTCAGCCATCTTCTTGTAGAACTGACTGTTGGCTTCGTTGACATCATCACCGTCATAGATAATGGATTCGTTCGGAGACTGTCCAATTCTTCCATATAAGCCTTTGACTGTGAATCGTCCAGGTGCTTTGACTCCAACAAACTCATAGAACTTGTTGTGTCCAGCCGAAGTGTTTTCAAGCCGAATAGTATTCATAGCTTTCCTTTTGATTGTTTTTTAATTGTGGTGGAATTTCCTGTAACAGAACTTTCGATAGATCCTTTCAGATTCATATGAGCAAGTCGATCTGCTACTGCATCTTCGACAAACTCCCATAACTCTGGAGGATATTCGTGATCGAAAGTAATAGTGAGAGAACCGGTTGCGTGAACAACCGGATCAGTCTTTGATGTATCAAGCGTAATCATAACATTGATTCTGCGAGTTGGTATGCGCGGCGTTTTAAGGCCTCTCCCGATCCGTTGAACCAGATGGATTTCAATTGTTTATTGAGATCTTTTTGCCCAGAGTAATGATCTGTAAATTCGGAAACTGCGTTATATGCACCGAATAAATTTCCACGATGCATAGATGCATCTTGAACAGAGTCATGCAAATGAATGATATGGTTCCGCATATTCTCTGTTCGAGTTTTATTCTCAGCTTCAGGATTATCGGGAATGAGTGTCTTTACATATTCAACTAATTGCTGTGAAGTTACTTTTCGTAATGCCATCCGGTTGAAGATGTAATCGAGTTCACGGTAGAGCTGATTGGTCAGTTCCAATACCTTGTGCGCTTCACGAAGTTTATCTGTTGCTGATGCGGTGTGTTTAATGCGGACTTCTGATTCAGTTCCGGACAGTGCAGCAGTGAGTGTATTATTGCACACCACTCTTATCGGCGTAATTTTTACCCGGATGTGTGAAGAACCATCATGCGAATTGTAGAGCAATACGAACTTTTCAACGGGATCATTTTTCTTTCCAACCTTTATGTAATCAGGCATTTTTGCAAGCAGCCAAATTTTTTCTCCTCGTCCCAACACGCCCGCAGTATGGTATATGCTTTCATTTCTTTCTACCAAGGGATCAAAGAAGTTGAAAGCGTCCTTGTTCTGGACCGGCTCGTATCTTGCTCCAACTACACCAAGCACTTGGTTTGTATCTGTGCGGACTGTTGCGAAAGCATTCGGGACATCTGCGTAGTGTCTTCCGTGAATGATTGCTTTGAGTGGTTTCTTGACTACGGTGTAATCAAGTCGTGCAGCTTCCATTGCCTCTGCAGCTGTTGCTGGTTTGTTGAGATGCCGTCCTAACTGATGCCAGGGGACATCTCCTGTAAAGAACATCGAAGATTGACCGTCTCGTTGTTCAAGATTGTGTGCCATTGAATCCTCCAATATTGGTTATAAGAATACATTTCGTGCTTCTATCCTCTTATACCGTTTTTTATGGAATAAGAAAGAAACACAGAAACCCATTCTCATTAATTAAAAGGAGTTCTTATGACACAAGCAGTGTATGATCATCTATGGCATTATTCAGAACAGTTCTCAAGGGATCCCATTCAGCGAAGTGAATTAGTGACATTCGCTTTTATGCAGGAGGGGAAATTAGGAGAGAGATGTTCTATTGGATTGCAAAAATCCATTATGCATTTCCGTGGGAAAGAAATTTATAAACGAAGCGTGTTCCCTGCAAAGGAAGTAGGCAAGCGAACAATTGATGCGTGGAACAGACCAGAACGAGTGTATCTGGATAAGCCAAGGCTTAATGGTGAAGACCAGACCATCGGCGATGTTGTGCTCAACACATACACGACACCGCTGGATTTTGCTATCACGAATGATTTCTTGAGTTCGTTGAGTGTGAACGAAAGGAACATCCTAGAAGATCTTTCAGCCGGTTTCACAGCAAAAGAAATTGCACAACGACACCGCATCACGACAACCCTCCTCAAGTCCTTCCGGAAAGACCTCGCTGCAAAAGCTGTAGAATATTTGATGTAAATGCAGAAGAAGGGCGTGAGCCTTTCTTTTTACCATTGCAATTGGAATGTAACAGTAAAAGATTTAACTTGACAGTATAACTGTTATGTTCTATATTTGCAGTAGAGGTAAATATGATAAAAGAAATCAGTTATTCGATATCAGAACTTGAGAAAGAAACTCAGGTCAACAGACGAACCATCTACTACTATACGATGGAAAAACTACTTCCTCCTCCGATAGGGGCAGGTATGGCCGCGCGATATACCGAAGAGCATTACTTAAGGCTCTTACTCATCAATCAGATGCAAAAATCTCATTTGCGGCTTTCCGGAATTAAAGAAGTATTCAATTCCATAAATGTGGATGAAATGAGAGTCTTATTGGAAAAATCCAAGACGGGGAATGCTAAGTGGTCATTATTTGATATCAGTTCTTGGTTGCATGGTTCTGATAAACAACCCGATAAATCTTCACCTGGTCAAACCACAAGCAAAAAAAAGAACTATTCATTGGTGATCAACGAAGAATCTATCAAAAAGAAAAGTGTCAAGGAAGGCGATTCACTTCTGGGATATTTAAAGCGTCAACCCAAAGGTGCTCAAGCAAGCTGGCGAAGGATAGAGATCATAGAGGGATTGGAAGTGAACATACGATCTGATATTGAGAAAAAACATGGATCACTTTTACTACAATTATTAGAACAATTTAAGCGAAATATATAGGAGATGGTATGAAATTACAGCACTCGTTCGATTACAACAAAATTCCTCAGGGGCAAGAGTTCAAAGCTCGATACATGATCTCACTCTCGGCAGAAGTGAATACAGAAAAACCAAGACCACGTTTAAATCTCGCATTTGTCATTGATATTTCAGGTTCAATGGGAGGCGAGAAACTCCACAATGTAAAAGAAGCTGTAAAATCTGTTATTCCCAAATTACATCCGCAAGATATTATCTCAATAACGCTGTTTGATAACAATATCCAAACATTAATTCCATCCGTTAGAGTTGGGGATGATCAATTAAATCTGAATCAAATAATTGATAAAATTCACACAGGTGGAGACACTAACCTAAGTGGTGGATATGAAAATGGATTCAAGCTATGTAAATCATATGTATCCGAGAAAACAATATCGAGGATCATATTACTTACCGATGGTTTGGCAAATAATGGTATTACACAATACGACAAATTAATACATATCAGTAAAAAATATGTTCAGCAAGGTGTAGCGACAACTACAATTGGGACCGGCAGGGACTATGATCAAAATCTTTTGGGTGGAATGGCTGAAATGGGATCTGGGAACACTTATTTCATCGAAAATCCAGATGAAGCGGCATCGGTATTTAATGAAGAGTTAGGTTTTTTATTGCAGCTTGCTGCTTCCAATTGCAAAATAAATATAAAACCCAATGACAACTCAGTAGCAGTTCATCAGTTGAATAATTATCTCCAGAACCGAAATGAATTTACCATAGGTGATGTTTATGGAGGTCAGACAAAATCGATGATCGTTGAAATGACACTTCCGGCGCAACAAAATGAGGGTGAATACAAAATCGGAACACTAGAAATAACGTATGATGATTTGGCGATACCGGAAGTTGTTCGAAGAACTATTTCCGAAGAGATCAAAGTCCAGGTTGTTACAGAGAAGGAATTTGAAACGGTTGAACCGAATAAGGACATTACAGTTCAATCTATCCTGCTGATGATTGCAAAAGCAAAAGATCTTGCAATGGAGAAGGCAAACTCTGGTGATTTTGATTCAGCTTCAGCAATTCTCTTGCGATGCGTTAAAGACATAGAGGATATCGGGATTGATGACCCACGAGTGCAGAATGAGTTGTCGGAGATGAAGATCAGAGCAAATGAATTAAAAAATCGAAGGGAAGAATATTATGATCAGGTGCAGAGCAAAAGAATGTATTACGAAAAAGAGATGATGATGAAGGGACGGAATATGTCTTATAATAGTATGATGGAAAGAAGGTCTTCCAATTCAAACTATCGAAATTCCAGGAAACAAGGATTTGGGAAAGTTATTGTTGTTGATATTGAAACAACCGGTCTGCCAATAAATCCAAACAACGGGTTTATGGATGTGAATAAGTGGCCTCATATGGTATCGTTATCGTGGGGAATATATTCACCCGATGGATCTCTTATTGAAGAGAATACATTAATCATAAAACCTGAAGGATATACAATACCTGCAGAGTCAGAACAATATCATGGGATATCGCAAATAAAAGCGATGAAAGATGGTATACCGGTCAAAGATGCAGTTGATAAATTTTTATCAAAGATTGAAAAGGATAGTGTTTTGGTGTCGCATAATTTTGCATTTGACAGCGGTGTTTTTTTAGCAGAGATGGTGAGACAAAGAAGGGACTATTTACCGTATGTTCAATCAAAAAACTATTGCACAATGTTAGAGGGCAAAGTATTACTCGGACTGCCTAAAAATCCAAG
>CAYHFN010000089.1:0-7286 GCA_964355925.1 uncultured Chitinophagaceae bacterium | reverse complement strand
ATATAGAATGTATAAGAATTGTGCTCAAGTTTCAAGATAGTATTGTCATTGCGCCAAAGGAGCCCATTCGGGGCGAGACGCCTGCCTGCCGGCAGGTTTTTTGTCGAAGCTATCTTGTTTTAACTTGTTACAAATGAATAACAAAAAAATAACGGACAAAGTTGCTTATATGATGCAGGGAAAGGGGGAAAGGATTTATAATTTATTGGAGATAAAAAAATGGAAAATGAATAATTAATGAATGTTAAAAAAATAAGACCTGCTCTATCAAGCGGGTCTTTTCTAAACACTAACAAGTTAATAGCTAACAGCTAACAGCTAATAGCAGTTCTTACATCGGCAGCGTAATCGCGTAAGTGGTCCCTTTTCCTTCTTCTGAGACCAACGTAATTTTTCCATTCTGTTTTTCAATGATCTTTTTTGCAAGAGCAAGATCAAGTCCGACACCACCGCTTTTCACTACCTTAACGAACGGCTCAAATATCTTCTCTTGAAATGCTTTTGGAATCCCGGCACCATTATCAATGATTTTGATAAATAATTTTCCTGTATCAGAATCAGTTTCTAAGCGGATGAATCCGCCGGCAGGGACATAATTTGCGGCGTAGTTAATAATGTTGTCAATTGCGCGTGCAGTTCTGTCAGCGTCTATAATTGCCTGTCCATCAAATTTTGAATTCACATCAAACCGTATCTGCTGTTTTTCAAGATCGGATTTTACTATCGTTGTTATTGAACGGGTAAGTTTTCCAATGCTTGTAAGTTTTTTATCCACGTTGATCTCTCCCGAAGTGAAATCGATCAAGTCTTGTGTCATCCGATTAACGAGCTGCGCAGACTCTTTAGCATCATCAAGTAATTGATTCTTCTTTGCTTCATCAAGTGTCGATTTTTTGATCTCATCGATTGCACCGACAATATCGTTGATCGGCGCACGGAAATCTTGAATAAGAGATGTCGCAACTTGTCCGACAGTCGATATCCTCATCGCATCCTGACTTTCTTTTAGCGCACTTCTCATTTGTGTAAATGCACGCGCTAATTTTCCAACTTCATCGTTACCATCGGGAAGTTTTAAATCATCATTCATATTGCCTTTGCCGATTTCTTCAGTAGCCATTTCAAGTTTTTTCAGTGGTGATTGAACCAGCGTCCGGAAGAAAATGAATCCTATAAGAATAATAAAGAATGCAACTCCGCCGGAGATCATTGCTGAACGCTGCGAATTTTGTTGGTTAGCATAAATGATCTTTGTTAAAGGAAAATCAATGTGTGCTACACCAAGAACATCACCAATCTGCACTTGATGACATCGCTGACATTTTTTTTCTGCAACAAATGGAATCATTGCTTTGAAATCATCTCCGAGTCTGATCCATTGTTGCTTTCCAGTATTGAGCACTTGATTTCCGTATTGGTTATCATACTCACCTTTGTTGTTGGCAAGTAATATCCTTTCACCTAAACGATGGGCTCGCGTGCTATCCATAAAATCCTCAGCAAGACGTAATCTGCTTGTATCGATTCTAATATAGAGGTCGTTCAGATTGGCAACCTGTATTACTTTTTCAAGATATTTGTCGTTCACCATTTGGCTTTCAATCATCATATTTACGAGAGACTCTCGTACAATCATTGCTTTTTGCAGAGCAGATTCGAGAGCTTGCTCCTGCATTTGTTTTTCTTGGTTCTCATTATTCAAATAAACGCTTAACGCAATACCAAGGATGAAGATGGGGACAAACGTAATAAACAATTTTGTGGAAATGCTGAGATTGCGAAACATAATGACTCCCGTTTAGTTTATGATCTTGCGGTAAATAACACAATTTAGTCTGGATTTACAACTACTAAAACGAAAAATATTGAAGTATGGATTGGAAATGGAATGGTGAAAATAAAAAAGGCGGATACTATCCGCCTTTTTATAATACATATAGAAGACATACGTCATTCCCGCGTATTTTAGGTGGGAATCTATCTATGGATGCCCGATAGGAGCCCTCGGGCATGACGTAGTTCCTACTTCTTTCGTTTTAACGCTTTTTTTACCTTCGCAAACTTTTCCTTGTTTACCTTATTATAGATCTTTGATGGCAATCCATAGATCTTGATAAACCCTTCCGCTGCTGTGTGATCGTATGTATCCGCAACAGTATACGTTGCAAGTTTCAAATCATACAATGAAAATGGTGAAGTGCGTCCGGCAATTTCGATATTTCCTTTATACAATTTTAATTTTACAATTCCGGTTACGTTCTTTTGTGTTTCATTAATGAAACCATCCATTGCTTTCTTCAATGGTGTGAACCACAAGCCATTATAAATAATGTCTGCGTAATCGCTCGCTAATTTGATCTTGTAATGGGTCACTTCTTTGTCCAATGTAAGGCGTTCAAGTTCTCGATGTGCAAAGTGAAGTGTAACGGCAGCAGGTGCTTCGTAGATTTCGCGGGACTTGATTCCAACAAGACGATTTTCCACAAGATCAAGTCGTCCAACTCCGTTTGCACCGGCGATCTCATTTAATTTGTGAATAAGAGAAACGCCATCCATTTTTTTTCCATTCATCCCAACGGGAACACCTGCTTTGAACTCAAGAGTAACATACGTTGGTTTATCCGGTGCGTTTTCCGGTGATACTGTTCGTGTATAGGCGTCTTGCGGGGCAACTTCCATAGGATCTTCCAGAATGCCGCACTCAATAGCAGTTCCCCAAATATTTTCATCGATAGAGTATGGACTATCTTTGGTTGCAGCGACAGGAATTCCATGCCGCTGGCAATATTCAACCTCTTCTTCGCGGGATTTAAATTCCCAATTGCGAAGCGGAGCAATAACCTTTAATTCCGGAGCAAGTGCCATTACGGCTACTTCAAAACGAACTTGATCATTTCCTTTTCCCGTACACCCGTGTGCAACCGCAGTGCAGTGTTCACGTTGCGCAACTTCAACAAGTGCTTTTGCAAGCAATGGTCTTCCGATTGCCGTTGCCATTGGATAGGTATGTTCGTACAGCGCACCTGCTTTTAACGCAGGGAAGATATAATCGTAAACAAATTCTTTTTCAAGATTCTGCATGAATACTTTTTTTGCACCTGATTTGTATGCTTTTTCTGGTACTCCGATGAGCTCTTTTTTCTGTCCAAGATTTCCGGTAACGGTAATGATATCCGCATCATATTTTTCTTGAAGCCATTTTACAATGACGGATGTATCTAATCCGCCGGAGTACGCAACTGCAATTTTTTGTCTTTTCATGGTAACTGTTCCTTTGCTATGTTAGTTTTCATTAATTAAGTCTTTTATTATTTTTTCGATTTTGCTAATTTTTTTTACAGATGCCGGTGTTACAAATACAGTATCATCGCCTGCAACCGTTCCAATGATCAAAGGATTCATTAGTGAATCAATGAATGAAGCAACACCGGAAGCTCGTCCGGGAAGGGTTCTGATCACGACCATCACTTCATTATGTTCTACACTAAGTACTTCACGTCCAACGAACGAAGATTTTTTCTCTTCGGATTGACCATTCAAAGAATAACGCAAGCCGTCATGGGTATGGATCCGTGCAACTCCAAGTTCTGCCAGATCACGAGACAATGTAGCTTGTGTAACATCAAAGTTTCGTTTTTTCAATAAAGCAACAAGTTCTTCTTGACTTGCCACCGGCTGAGTTTGAATGATCTCTTTTATTAATAAATGTCGTTGTGGTTTGTTCATATTCTTTGCTTCTCAATTTGCAACGTCGAAAAATTTGTACACTAAACTATTGTAGATATAATGTCTTACATCTTTCCAATCAATTTTGCCATGATTGCTTTTTGAATATGTAATCTGTTCTCTGCTTGATCGTTAACAACAGATTGTTTTCCATCCAACGCTTCATCAGTAATTTCTTCTCCACGGTGGGCGGGAAGGCAATGCATGACAATGACATCTTTTGTTGCGTGTCGTAATAATGATGAGTTTACTTGGTATTCCCAGAAATCAAAAATACGTTTAGTTTTTTCTTTCTCTTGTCCCATACTCGTCCAGCTGTCGGTATAGACCACGTCTGCTTTATTCACTGCATTTCTCGGATCGCGAATGATCTCGATCTTGCTCACTTTCGCTTTGATTGCTTTTTCAAAAATTGTTTTATCTGGTTCGTATCCAAAAGGGATTGCCAATGTAAGATGAATAGGAATAATTGAAGAGAGTTCAAGCCAAGAATTGACGACATTGTTTCCATCACCCACATACGCAATTTTAAAATGGTCTCTTAATTTTTTATGCTGTCGAATTGTGTAAAGATCCGCCAGTATTTGACAAGGGTGAGAAAGGTCGGAAAGTGCATTGATCACTGGAACGGTTGCATATTTTGCAAGGTCGAGTAATAACTGATGGTCATACACTCGAGCAACGATCGCATCGTTGAACCGAGAAAGCACGTTGGCAACATCTGTGGCAGATTCGCGAACGCCGAGACCAACTGCATCATCCGTTAAGAAAATTGCATTTCCACCAAGTTGAATGATACCGACTTCAAATGAAACACGAGTTCGCAGTGACGGCTTTTGAAATATCATTGCAACTGTTTTTCCGGAAAGTGGCTTAACATCTTTTTGCACTTTCAAAGAATCGGTAAGGGTAAGAAGTTCGAATACCTCTTCTTTTTTTAATTCAGCTATCGATAAAAAGTCTTTGTTCATTCTTTATATGAGATTATTTATAAAACGAGTTCGGTTCCAATTCCTTCGTCGGTAAAAATTTCGAGAAGGAGAGAATGTTTCTTTCTTCCATCGATCATATGTACTTTCTTTACACCGGCATGCAGTGTAGAGAACGCGGATTTTACTTTTGGGATCATTCCGCCGCTGATGATTCCATCTCCGAATAATTCACGTGCATTTTGTTCTGTCAATGTTGAAACTAGCTGCTTATTTGCAATAACTCCTTCAACATCGCTCAGATAGACTAATTTTTCAGCTTTCAGTGCCGAAGCAACTGCAGCAGCAGCTAGGTCTGCATTTACGTTGTAGACCGTTCCGTCTTTTCCAACGCCGAATGGTGCAATGACAGGCATCAGTTTATTGGTAAGGAACATTTGGAGGAATGGTATATTCACATCAACGATCTGCCCGACTAATCCGATATCTTCTCCATCCTCAAAATATTTTTCGGCAGTCAAAAGATTGTTGTCCACTCCGCTGATGCCGACTGATTCGCCGTCATTTTGATTAATAAGATTTACGATCTCTTTATTGATCTTTCCTGCAAGAACCATTTGGACAATATCGACCATTTTTTTATCCGTGAACCGATGTCCATTCACGAATTGTGTCTCGATACCAAGTTTATAAGCGATGTCGGTAATTTCTTTTCCACCACCATGAACAATGACAATATTGATCCCAATTTTTTTCAAAATTGTCACGTCTTTAGCAAATCGTTGTTTCAATTCGGTTTCAGTCTGTGCCGCTCCGCCGTATTTTACAACAAATGTTTTCCCTTCATATTTTTGGATGTAGGGAAGAGCTTCGATGAGTATTTCTTCTTTGGTCTGAGGCATAGTTTAAATTTTATGATCGATATGAAGCATTGATTCTAACATATTCGGCCGAGAGGTCACACGTCCAGAATGTAGCCGAGTGTTTTCCATTATGTAGATCAATAGTAATTGTTATTTCTTTTTGCTGAAGTATTTTTTTTGCCTTTTCCTCAGAAAAGCTGATATCATAATTCTTTCCAAGAATTCTCAAGTCGTCAAAAAATATTTCAGTCTTTGCTGGATTAAATGATATTCCCGATCTGCCTGTAGCAGCAAGAATCCTTCCCCAATTTGCATCTTCACCATGGATCGCGGTTTTTACAAGAGGTGAATTACAGATCGTACGCCCAGCAATTTCTGCATCCAATTTTGTCTTTGCACCTGCAACAGTGATCTCAACAAATTTTGTAGCGCCTTCACCATCTTTTACGATCAATTTTGAAAGTACAATAAGAACATGTTCGAGTGCAGAATAGAATTTTTTGTAATCGAAAGAACCTTCTTTGATCTCTTTATTTCCAGCTTTTCCATTTGCAAGGATGATCGACATATCATTCGTGCTGGTGTCGCCATCAACCGTGATACGGTTGAACGACATATCATTCGCATCTTTGAATGCCTTCTTTAATATCTGATGGTGGATATTCGCATCGGTTGTAACAAATGCAAGCATTGTTGCCATATTTGGCGCGATCATTCCGGAACCTTTTGCTATTCCTCCAATGCGAACAGGAACTCCGGAAAGTTCAATTTCTACAGCATATTCTTTTGGAAATGTATCGGTTGTGCAGATACCTTCTGCTGCGTCGCTGTTTCCATCAGACCGTAAATGTTTTACAGCTTCATAAATTCCATGGGTCAGTTTATCCATTGGCAAAAATTGTCCGATAACACCAGTTGATGAAACCAGAACTTGAGATTCCTTTATCCCAAGTGCAGATGCCGTTGTAGCGACAGATTGTTTTGCATTCATCATTCCACGTTCACCGGTGCAAGCATTTGCGTTACCGCTGTTGATGAGAATTGCTTGTATAGTTTTGGATTTTTTTAAGTGCAGTTGGTCGAGCGTTACGCAAGCGGCAACAGTTGTGCTTTGTGTAAAAACTCCAGCAGAGATTGCCGGTGTTTCAGAATAAATCAATGCAATATCTTTTTTTGATTTTTTAATCCCAGCGCGAACACCTGCAGCAAGAAATCCTTGGGCGGCACAAATGCCCCCTTCGACTTTTTTGTATTTATGTGTTTTCATTTAGTATAATCCTTTAGCAGATGATCGTCACCTTCAATGTGCAGTTATCTTAAAATAACTTTATAAAAGACTTTCAATTTCATTAAATCCAAAAATCAAATTCATATTCTGAATTGCTTGTCCTGCTGCACCTTTAACAAGATTATCAATTACCGAATGGAGAATGATCTGATTATTCCGTTCGTATATTTTCCAGCCAATATCGCAGAAATTTGTGTATTGAACATGCTTGATCTCCGGAACAGAACTACCGATTAAACGTACGAATTGTGAATTGGAGTAATATTTTTTGAATACTGATTCAATTAGTTCGAAAGAAACTTTTCCCCTTGGTGTTGCATAGATAGATGAATAAATCCCGCGAGTGATTGGAATTAAATGCGGCACAAATGTCACCGTTGATTTTTGGCCGCCAAAATCTGTCAAAACCGTTTCAATTTCCGGTGTATGTTGATGGATACCGACTTTATATGCTTTTGCTGATTCATTTACTTCGGTAAA
>CAYHFN010000088.1:0-7390 GCA_964355925.1 uncultured Chitinophagaceae bacterium | reverse complement strand
CCGGATGTTTGCGTGTTAATGACAACATATAACCGACAGGATTTAATTGCTGATTCTATTCAAAGCGTTGTTGATCAAACGTATAAAAATTGGAATCTGATAATTGTGAACGACGGAGGAGAAGATATTTCCGAAACCATTAAAACATTCAATGATCCGAGAATAAAGTATTTCAATAACGATCATAAAGGAAAACCTGCATCTCTAAATTTTGCAATAAAAAACTCAAAAAGTAAATATATAGGATATCTTGATGATGATGATAAATATTATCCAAATCATCTTGAGGTGCTCATTACATATTTAGAAAATCATCCGGAACATAAGTTTGCGTACACGTATTCACAAGAAGTGAAAAAAATGTTCAGTGAAGGTGAATCAAAAGAAATCTCAAGGATTCCCAAGTATGCATACCAAGTAAACTCAAAAATGCTTCGGTATATGAATCATATTCCAAATCTATGTGCGGTGCATACAAGAGGCTTATTTGACAAAGCAGGTCTTTATGATGAAGTATTGGAAGTATTGATTGATTGGGATGAATACAGAAGATTGGCGTTAGTGTCAGAACCGGTTTTCCTAAATATGTGTACATCTGAATATTTACGTAAGGTAACCCGCATCAATACGCTTGAAGAGCAAATGACAGGAATGTTCTTTACAGATCCTGTGAAATATTATAAAAACAGGCTCAGGGTATTGAGTAAAAGATTCTCATCAGAACCATTCAATGATAGTGTTGTTGTGTTTTACGTAAATGAAAAAACCATTAAGGAAATACGATTCTTTTTGTATAAAATGCGTTATTTCAAAAAAATAAATCAATTTGATGTTGCATTGTTAATTGATGCCGAACTAAACGAAGAAATTGTTGAATTGATTAAAGTAGCTGAAGCGTATTCTGTTCTTTGCATTTGGAATATTGAGAATGTTCCTAAAAAACAATTTGTTGACGAATTTATATCTACAAATAAATGGAGTAAATATATTCTCTTTGATAGAGTTGCTGCAATGAATGATAGTAATCTTACGTTATCATTTGATTCAAAAGAAAAAGTTATCAATTTATCCGATTCGTTCTCAAAATCCTATCCGATTGCAGACTTTGTACAAACGAAACCAATAGTATCCGGATTTAAGGTTTCGATAATTATTCCAACATTCAATAATTGGCATTATACCGAAAAATGTCTGAATAGTATTCTTACCAATAGATATAATAAATCGCCCTATGAAATAATTATCGTTGACAATGCATCTGTAGACGAAACAAGAAAAATGTTAAATCCGTTATTACAAAAGCACAAGAATATTAAAATAATATTAAATGAAAGCAACCTTGGTTTTTCAAAAGCAAATAATATTGGTGCAAAAGCAGCGTTAGGAGAATATTTGCTGTTTCTCAATAACGACACCGTAGTTATTGATAGTTGGTTAGACGAGATGGTTGCCGGATGTGAGAATTTTGAAAATGTCGGAATTGTAGGTGCAAAGCTTTTGTATGAAGATAAAACGATTCAACATGCCGGTGTTGCTATCACTGATTCACCGGACCCAATAATGCCGTATCATATTTTCAAAGGAAAAAATACAAATATTCCAGCGGCAAATACTTATAAATATTACCAGGCGGTAACTGGTGCTTGTTTGCTTATATCTAAAAAAATATTTGCAAAAGTTGACGGATTTGATGAAGAATACAAGAATGGCTATGAAGATGTTGATCTTTGTTTTAAAGTTGGGAAACTTGGTAAAAAAATATTATACACTCCTAAAGCAACTGTCATACACTACGAATCAAAAACTTCCGGGAGATTCGATTATGTTCAGCACAATACCGAACGATTACTGAACAGATGGAAAACGCAGATCTCGAAAGATGATCTACAAAAAATATTCACGCCGCGCGTAAGCATCATTATTCCGGTGTTCAACCAGCTTGAATACACCAAAAAATGTATTGAGAGTATTATAAAGTATACTCATATCCCATACGAGATCATTGTAATTGATAATGCTTCTGAAGATGGAACAGCGAAATTTCTTAATTCTTTAGAACTTGTTACAGTAATTCGTAACGATACAAATAAGGGTTATCCCATAGCCATTAATCAGGGATTGGTTGAATCCTCCGGTGAATATGTGGTTCTCTTAAATAATGATGTGTTATTAACTCCGAATTGGTTAGAAGGATTAATCGAAGTGGCTGAGAGCGATCCAAAAATTGGTTTGGTAGGACCTTCGATCAATTTGGTGAGCGGGTACCAATTGGATTTTGAAGCTCAGTATACTGATCCAAATATGTCGGTAGAATATGCAAAAAAAGTACGCGAGCAACGAAGAAGGGCTTGGATGGATTGTAATCGGATAGCATTTGTCTGTACGCTTATCAAACGAGATGTATTAAAATATATTGGCGGCCTCGATGAAAGATTTTCACCGGGTAATTACGAAGATGATGACTATTGTCTTCGTGCTAATCAGGCGGGTTATCATCTTGTGATTGCTTGGGATACATTTATTCATCACTTCGGATCAAAAAGTTTTAAGGCTAATGGAAATCAAGCATATTGCGAACGTTTAGAAAAGAGCAAAAACATTTTTGTAAATAAATGGGGAGCAAATCCGGATGAAATATGGTTAGAGGGGAAATTATTTACTAAAAGAAGCATTGTTTTTCCGATTGAATTGAATCCATTCTCTGCGAGCATGAAACGAATGAAGATTTATCTTGAAGATAAAGACTATCATTCTGCTTTCACTAGTTTGACCGATGCAATCAATTACTTTGATAAATATTCCAGAGAGGGTTTCGAGAAGATCACCATAAAAGATTTATTGAATAATGCTGCAAATGCTGCTTTAATGATAGCCAATCTTGAAAAAGCTCATGAGTTGTTTGAGAAAGAACTGTGTGAAGATCCTTCATCATCACGAGCGTGCGTTGGTCTGGCAGAAACATTTTTGCTTCAATCAAAACATAGCGAAGCAAAAATTATGTTTGAATGGGGTGTAAAAAATGATCACAACGATCCTTTTGCAGTAAACGGATTAAAAAAGATCAACGCTTTGATAAACAATAAACTGTTTCAAGAAAAAAAAACTAAGCAATCGACAGAAGATACCGTAAAAGAGGTGGATAATTCTATTCTGAATAGATATCTATCAATATTAGAAAAGCCATTGATCGATAAGGATCCATTCTATAAATATACCGACGCAATAATCTTTCTATTAGAAAAAAAAGAATATTCCGAGGTTCTTCGATTAACGAACACATTGCACTTGGAAACACAGAAGGCGTTTAATGAGGATGTACTAATAATGCGAGGCTGCGCGAATCTGGGTTTGCGAGATCTTGCACAAGCAAAAAATAGTTTTGAGCATGCATTGGAAATGAATCCAAAATCATCTGAAGCGTGTTCCGGACTTGGTGAAGTATTTTATCTTGCTGAAATGGATAAAGAATCGAAAGCAATGTTCGAATGGGCGGTGGTAAACAATGTTGAGAATATCACCGCACGAAAAGGATTGGCCAAGATTAATAAAGCATTGCATCTACGGTGTGCTGATAATTCTTTACTTGATCCACGTGTTAATGAATTGATTGACCAAGCAGAAGAGAAGATCAATTGTGGTGAGATCGATCAGGCCAGGACATTTCTTGCTGAAGTATTATTATCAGACAAATATCATTTGGATGCGCTGAACGATCTTTCCGTTTGCAGTATTATTGATAACGATATTCAAAAAGCGGTTGAAATTATTTCGTTGATCCTGAATATTGATCCGGACAATGAAACTGCAGTTGAAAATATCACAATGCTGAATAATCGATCATCAGAAGTTATCAGCGAATAGAAATGAAAACCAGTATGTCGTCCATTACGCTTTCAATGATCGTTAAAAATGAAGAGAAATATCTTCAGGGATGTTTGGATTCGGCGCGGCAATATGTTGATGAAATAGTCATTATTGATACCGGATCGACCGATTCAACGATTGAGATTGCAAAAAAAAATAATGCGAAGATATATAGTTATCCATGGACGGGAAGTTTTTCTGATGCGCGGAATACATCGTTGAAGCATTCGGCAAGTGATTGGATCCTATATCTTGATGCCGATGAGCGTATAGTGGAGGGAGAACAATTACGGAAACTCATCAACAACGCCCGAGCGTGGGCGTTTACCCTGCTCATTCGCGGCAAAGTCCATTTGCCATCTGGAATTGTGGATCAAATTAATGCTTATCCACGACTATTTCGTAAACATCCCAAAATTAAATTCGAAGGTGTTGTTCACGAACAAATAACACCCTCAATATTTCGTCTAGGAAAGACCATTGAAAATTCTGAAATCGTTATAGAACATTTGGGATACGGTGAAAGTGTTGAAAAAATTATTGAAAAGGGGAAACGAAATATCTCACTTCTTAAATTGCAGATTGAAAAACATCCAAATGATGAATATGCAAAGTATCAACTGGGCAATAGTTTTGTTGTTTTAAAAGAATATGATCAGGCTGATCCAATACTGAAGTTATTAGTTCGATCGTCTTCTATCGATAATAGCATTAAATCGTCTGCATACAATTTGCTTGTGGAGATTGCATTAAGTAAGAACAACGTTGTAGAAGCAGAGCAATATTGTATCAATTCTTTGAAACTTACACCGAATCAAACAATGGCTCAATGGTTCCTATCTGGAATTATTGCCCATCGCGGAGAATATCAAGATTCATTACGATTGATCGATAACATCAGATCGAATTCCCGTTGTAAAACATTACTTGCACATGATCTTGTGTTGAATGACCAACAAATTAAAGAACGTGAATTATATTGTTATGAGATGTTGTCTAGCGAAGCTCAACAACGTTCGGATACAAATGGTGCATATCAATGGATCACTGAAGCAGAAAATAAAAATATATTTTCTGTGCTGCTCCAGCGCAGAGGTTTGGATATTGCCCTTTCCTTGCGAGACATTCCTTCGGCACACTTTCGATTAGATTATTTGATCAAAAATTTACCATCGGAAGCGGTAAAACAAAAAGAGAAATTAGTGGAATTACAAGGGAAACTAAAACATTTAGAAGTTCCTTTATAAATTCCCCCCAAAAAATACTGAAGAAAAAGGCAAAACAACCGATAATATATATACACAACCAAAAGGTCTTACATCTAACCCATGGGCAGGGAAGCCCAAAAAACTAACAATCACACAATACATACATACAGGGAGGTATATATGGCATTCTCAACAGGCGGTAGAATAAACACAAACATTAGTGCACAACAGTCGTACAGTGCATTAAGCGCAATCAGCCGTGAACATGGCGTTCATCAACTTCGGTTGGCAACCGGCAAACGCATCAACGCAGCATCCGATGATCCATCAGGATATGTGATCTCCAAAAAAATGGAAGGTCGCATGCGAGCAATGAGTTCTGCAGTCGATAACGTTGGAGACGCACAGAGCGTATACGGCGTAGCCGAAGGTGGATATCAAACGGTCGCAGACATTCTTGTGACGATCAAAGAGAAACAAGCACGCGCAAAGAACGGCGCATTGGGTGGCGACGAACTTGATGCTATCGCATCAGAGATCAATTCGTTGGCGAGTGAAATTGATGATATCGTAGCGCAAACAAAGTTTAACGGTGTTGCATTATTAGACAATGCATATAGCAAAACATTCCAGGTCGGCGAAGGATCAACGGAAACATTAGCGGTGGCATTTACTGCAACAGCCACTTCAACCGGTTTACTTAGTGTAGCAGCTGGCGCGGTTACATCTGCGAACATTGCTTCGTTAACAGCTGATAGCGGATTGACAAAAGTCAATACAGAAATTGGAAAGATCGGTGCCGCGGTGAACAGATTGTCAATAAAAGAAACCAATCTGACCACAGCAATTACAAACACTGAAGCAGCAAAGAGTAGAATTATGGATGCAGACGTAGCCAAGGAACAGATCCAGGTATCGAAACTCCAGATTTTACAACAGACATCAACAGCTCAACTTGCGCAGGCCAATTCGGCACCGCAAAACTTCTTGTCGCTCTTCCGATAAGAATGAGCTTATAGCATGGGGCTTTGGTTAACAAAGCCCCTTTTGTTTTATAGTATAAGCGCTTAATCAAAATAAAGTGAAGAAAAAGATAAAGCAGCCGATAATATATATACACACTACCAAAAGTTCTTTCAAATAAACCACGGGCAAGGATGCCCAAAACAACACATACAAATACAGGGAGGTATTTATGGCGTTCTCAACAGGCGGTAGAATAAACACAAACATTAGTGCACAACAGTCGTACAGTGCATTAAGCGCAATCAGCCGTGAACATGGCGTTCATCAACTTCGGTTGGCAACCGGCAAACGCATCAACGCAGCATCCGATGATCCATCAGGATATGTGATCTCCAAAAAAATGGAAGGTCGCATGCGAGCAATGAGTTCTGCAGTCGATAACGTTGGAGACGCACAGAGCGTATACGGCGTAGCCGAAGGTGGATATCAAACGGTCGCAGACATTCTTGTGACGATCAAAGAGAAACAAGCACGCGCAAAGAACGGCGCATTGGGTGGCGACGAACTTGATGCTATCGCATCAGAGATCAATTCGTTGGCGAGTGAAATTGATGATATCGTAGCGCAAACAAAGTTTAACGGTGTTGCATTATTAGACAATGCATATAGCAAAACATTCCAGGTCGGCGAAGGATCAACGGAAACATTAGCGGTGGCATTTACTGCAACAGCCACTTCAACCGGTTTACTTAGTGTAGCAGCTGGCGCGGTTACATCTGCGAACATTGCTTCGTTAACAGCTGATAGCGGATTGACAAAAGTCAATACAGAAATTGGAAAGATCGGTGCCGCGGTGAACAGATTGTCAATAAAAGAAACCAATCTGACCACAGCAATTACAAACACTGAAGCAGCAAAGAGTAGAATTATGGATGCAGACGTTGCCAAGGAACAGATCCAGGTATCGAAGCTCCAGATTTTACAACAGACATCAACAGCTCAACTTGCGCAGGCCAATTCGGCACCGCAAAACTTCTTATCACTTTTTCGATAAGAATGAGTTTATAGCATGGGGCTTTGGTTAACAAAGCCCCATTCGCTATTTATTGATGTTTTGAATCAAATTCGGCTATATTTTTTGAAATGATAGCGCTTTATCAAAATAAAGTGAAGAAAAAGATAAAACTGCCGATAATATATATACACAACCAAAAGGTCTTACATCTAACCCATGGGCAGGGAAGCCCAAAAAACTAACAATCACACAATACATACATACAGGGAGGTATATATGGCATTCTCAACAGGCGGTAGAATAAACACAAACATTAGTGCACAACAGTCGTACAGTG
>CAYHFN010000087.1:0-7465 GCA_964355925.1 uncultured Chitinophagaceae bacterium | reverse complement strand
TCTTGATGTTTTCCAATATATCAAATTGGATCATCTTTTGGGGGGCAGGTCAATAGTGCCTCCAGTATGTAATTGCAACGGTTGATTAAAAATTATTTCATGTAACCATAATTCGTAGTATCAATTTTTGCCCCCGCAAGTGTGGAATTCCAAGATTTGGTTGATATTGATTTACGGCTGCTTACCAATCCAAATTTTGTCGCATACGATATAGAGAATGTAGTATCTGCAGTAAATCCTGCATTAGAGGCATCAATTATTTTCTGAGTACCAACAAAAACTGTATCTGTAGACACAGATAATATTTTTAACTGTCGACCTTGATAAGAAATACTATCCCCGACTTTAACATCATAACGATATAAAACCATTTCTGAAGAACCATTCCATTGCAATAAAAAATTTGATGAACTTCTCAGTATTTCCCCCGTTGAGAAAACATAATATTTGTTATTCATAATTGTTGTATCTCGTAAAATAGATTTCGCTTGTCCCCAACTATAAACAACGGAACCAGTAAAATCATTATAAGATACATAGTATTTATTGCCGATAGACAAATTTACTATCGGTGTATTATCAACGACAGCATCTTTTGTTGGCTCAACAGTTGAATCTTCTTTGCACGAAATTAGTACTATCGAAAGAAGGGTTATAATTAAAATATTTATTTTCAAATTACCTCTTTTGTTGTTGATAAGAAAAATTATTGTCCTTTTCATAATTATACTCCTTGCAGATCGAAAATCATTTTTTATTTATGGTAACGCATTAACTCATTGATTTAAGATTCACAAATTTTGCAAGGAGAGCAATACCGCCGGTTTGGTATTTTTAAAAAAGGGATAAAAACAGTGGTTTCGTCACCAACTACAACAACTGTTTGAAAATTTGTTTTAAGGATGGATTAAAAGGATTAGATGTGAAGCGAAATGTTGCAAATATTCCATCTCTAACACCCGAAAGAGAAGTTAAAAGTGATAATCTCGTTTTCTTAGAATCATTCTTTGTCGGAATGTTATGCTACGATGAGTTCAATACTTCGATCTGCAGCCGAACCGAATATAAAAGTTATAAATATTATGATCAGCGATGCTCAAAACTTGAAATATTTGGATCACGCGAGAACAAAAGCCCTATATGTACGCGTTGCTCGAGGACTAACTCCCCAAATGTTGCTCTCAGTAACGAACCCAAAACGCGTATTCAATTATTTATTAAGAACTTACAGACTGACACTTTTGTCATACTTTTTCCATCCATTTTGACATAAAAATCATTCCTTCGCTATCCAAAACGAGTCTTTTGCAGTATATAACTGATTAAAAAATTATATAAAAATAATTCAAAAACACTCCCAAGGAGCAAAATTCAGTAGTGTCCGTAAAGAAAAAAAATAAAAAAAATCTGTAGAAACTTGGTCGCTACCAGGATCCTCGGTGTTGACATGGCTTTACATCGAAGTAGAAGCATCGTCGGGACTCACATACCGGTTATTCCCGTTGAGGCTCTTTTTGAAAAGAACGGTACCTCGAAATATCAAAGCCTGCCGGAGCTAGCAGCAGGCTTAATCGATTTGCTGTTGCAAATATTATTTCATCAACAACATTTTTTTCGTAGAAGTAAATCTTCCTGCTTTGATTGTATAAAAATAAATACCGCTGGATAGCTTCGACGCGTCGAATGTTGCAGAATAAAAACCAATAGTTTGAAACTCGTTTATCAATGTTTTTACTTCCCGACCAAGAGCATCATACACTTTTACTGTTACAAATTCATCATTTGGAATTTGATAGTTGATAGTCGTCGATGGATTGAACGGATTTGGGAAGTTTGCCGATAAAGAATATTCGATCGGAGTTTTTTCAACTTTGAGCTCTTTTTCTAATTGCTTAAAGAGTGATTTGGATTTATCATCACCAGAATTTCTGGAATATTTGACCATATTTCGTATCATCACAATATCATCTCCTGAATCATATCGTGACAATAACTCATTCAATAGTTGTTCTGCCCGTGATTGATCTTTTTTTCCTTTAAGCGTATAATAGATTTGTTGCACTCTTGCATTCCGTTCTTCGATAGTATTCGGATTTTTTGTAATAACATCAGCATAGAGTGAAACGGCTTTGTCGTAATTCCCTTTGTATCCGTTCATATTGGCAAGAAGGTTCGTTGCCAATGGGATATTTCCTTCCGCTATTGCATACTTCGATGGACTCACGGTAACATCTTCGAGATACCCCAGTCCGTCATCATCCTTCGACTCGATAAATACGCGGCTTAAAAGCACTAATGCGGATCTTGAGTATTTGTTTGAAGAAAGAATTTGTTTGTATGAAGTCTCAGCATTTTTATACAATCCTTTCATCTGGTTCGATAGTGCGTTTTGAAAGAGTGAATCATCCTTACTTGATAATTTAGTGTTTCGTGAAGTTTGTGAATTTGAAATCACTGTTACTGCCTCATTTGAAACGGCTAATAGGTTTGGATTCACCCTTACATCTTCTTCTCCCCACGGATTCTCTTCTAACGCTGACCAGGCAAAAACATACGGACTGCTCCCTTCAACATGCGTTGGTGTATAATCACTTCCATACCAATTATCATAACCGTAAAATCCTGTATTTGTGTGTGTCACAAGATCATAGCTGTTATTAAAAGTAATATCATTGTTTCCACCGTGAACCGATCCGTCATCATACCCCAGGAATGTCCAGCTTTCATCATAGGTAAGAACTCCATACGTATTGTATTGGATGATATTATTTTGATCTGGGGTGCTATAATAGTCGGCACTAGACCACCCGCCCAAATATGATCCTGCTCTGGGATATACCCCGGCGTTAAACCCGCTGATAGAATTAGAGTTTATATACGCGTTTCCTCCATATAAATAAATTCCATAACAGCCAGAGGTGATGTAATCGTTGTGGATGGTATTCCATGCAATTGTTGGATTTCCGTTCATCGCTACCTGAATGGCAACATACGTATTGTTTGAGATGTCGCTGTTTGATATGACAGGATTACATTCATAACAGAGTATGCCGTATGTATTATTTGATATTGTGCAATAATCTATATTAATAGTTCCTGAATTACATACTATACCATAGCCATACCTTACAGTGCAGTTGGTCATTGTTGAGGTAACGGAAGTTGAACCGTTGAAGGAAATAGAATTCCAGTTTCCTGCGGAACCAGTACCTGTGGGAGTAGTAAATGTGATAGGTCCATTTGCAATCAGTTGACCATTTATTGTCAATCCCTCTTCCGGTGCAAACCGGATCGTAGAGTTGGAATTTATCGTTAGCGTGATACCGCTTGGCACTGTTACAGTATTCATCACTGTAATATCTCCGCTCCACGTGAACGTTAGCGGCGATATTTTATATAATTTTCCTTCGCCGGGTGCGAATGTATCGATAAATGTTCCGTTGGTGGCAACAATCCATTTTTTGTTTGTATAAACATCGGTGATCCAACTGTAACCGGAGTTTGCAAGCACGACATTAATATCGCGCGTGTCGGTATCCAACGTGCGACGATTGACAACATAAATAAAATCTGTCGCTCCTTGTTTCAGATGGGTTGTTTCAACGTATTTTTGTGCATCGGTTACGCCACCTGTCGAGGACAATACGTTTGTTACAATGTTGTTCCAGGTATATGTTGTATTCTCCCACCAACTTTTTCCTCCCTGCCATGTTAGAGAAACGAGGGTCGGACCGATGTTGTGCAGATATTGATTCATTGACTTTATTGTCTCCCATTTGTTTCCGGAATAACTTGTTCCCGGATAAATTGTCGTTATCGGATTGCCTGTTACAGAATCAACTAATCCTACCATTCTCATCATACCATAGTTCGCATCAGGCATATTCAACGACCAATAGATAAAATATGAAATACCTTTGGCTCCATACGCAACGGCAAGATTTATAAGCAATTTTAACTCGTTTGTGGTAGGCTGACGAAGATCGTTATTGATTGGATCGTTATCCTTAATCCATGAATGGGTTTGTATCTCGACCCAAAAAGGAAGACCAAAAATTTTTGCATAATTCGAATTATCGCGCAGAAAAGGAATATAATAATACCGTATTCGTGATTGTAAGTAATCTGTATAGTTAGGATTATGAGGAAGCGGTGTTAAGGTAGAATCTTCTAAAATCGGATATCGATCAGTTAAATGCTGTAAGTTTCCCGTCCATGTTAAATTACGATTAATCAGATTGGGTTCTGCATTGACACTGTAATGAAAACCTGTTATTGTTGAAGAGCCGCCGACTGCAAGACGTATGTTGTTTTCACAACGCCCAATTGCCAACCATTGCTCCGGAGATGGTTCATCGGATATTTTAAACCTTGCTAAACCCGATTCGTTCTTTACGAGATTTACTTCATTCTGTATTGCTGCATCGTACACACCTGTAAATACCTCATGACCTGTTTGGTCATCAATAATAATATAATCTATGAAGCAACTAACTTGTGCGTGCCAATAAATCTGGTAATCCATTCCAACGCCAGTTGTTGTTACATAATCCGGCACGCCCGGAAAACTATTTGGGTCGAGCAACACCGCCGGTTGCATACTCTGAATTTCATCTTCAGGACGAGGTGGATTAAATTGACCTGTAACACTTTTATAATAAGAAAAACCTGTTACTTCCTTATAACTGTAATCGGAAAATTCATCGGCATAAATAGTTCTCTCTCTGCTTGCATAATTTGCGCCTCGCCTTACTGCTTTTATTGTTACCACAGGTGTATGTATAAATGCTGAGTTGTTTCCAAGACGCATTCTTACTTTTACATAATATGTTTTATTATCCTCTTGTTCGGTGTTGACGCTGTTATCTAAATTTATTGCTAAATAGCCTTCATTAGTAGTACTTTTCCATGCACTTGCAGAATTTTGTGAAGCATCTGGAAAAAGTGTAGCTTGGAATTCTTCAGTCGGTAAAGTTGGTGAACCCACTCTTCCTGTAGTCGGATAATGATTTTGAAATTCTGGATGATATTCCCACCGTCTTCCCAAATGTGCAGGCCAGGTGGTACTTCTGTACAGAAGTGTTTTTATCCCACGCATGTTTGCTGCGCTGATTAGAGATTTTGAAAATGTTGCATCGACGTCTATAAAACGTTCATTCCCCATTACAGCATAATTAATTCCTAAATCCTGCATGTTCAGCCAATCTGCCGTGCTTGGCATATGGAATGGAATTGTATGTGGTGTATTTACCCAATCTGCACAAATAACAAATTCAGTTTGTGAAAAAAGAAAAGTAAATGAAATAATATTAACGACAACAAAAACAATAAAATATTTCATAGTTTCCTCTCGTTATATTTTATTTTACAAAAATTAATTTTTTTGTCTCCAACATCGTATCGGTTGTTTGAAGTTGATAATAATAACTTCCACTGCTAACTATATTCCCAAAACTGTCGCGTCCGTTCCAGACTGCTTTGTGTAATCCTGAGTATTGTTCTTCATGAACAATCGTTGTTACTTCTCTGCCGGTAGCATCGTAAATCTTCAGTGCAACAAATCCTTTGTTCCCCAATGTGTATTCAATCGTCGTTGAGGGATTAAACGGGTTGGGATAGTTTTGTGAAAGATTGAAATTTAACGGTAATTGCTTTTTCTTATCGCTTATTCCTGTTACCCAATTCTTGTCTCCACTAAAAATCACAAAATAACCATCCTGAGGTGTGTTTCCTGATAAAGGATTATACGGCACTCCAGTGGCAAAGTCATTCACACCATCACCATTAATATCTCCCACACCGCTGATCTGGTTAAATGCGTCGCTGACAAAACCTTTGCACCGTCCCGCAACCCTTTTTGTTTGCGGGTGTGAACTACCTAAAAATGTATATACGCAAACTGCAGCCCCACCGGGCCATGCACGAAAAGCAAAATCGTTTTTCCCATCGTTGTTTATATCTCCAATACTTATAGCACCGCTACTAAAGGGATCTGAAGCTTCTGATGGCGATAGCTTGAAGTCATAATTCCAACGAATTGAATCGGTGCGTCCATAAAAAAAATATACACTACTGTCATCTGTGCAAGAGATATCCATAAAACCATCTAAATTGTAATCACAAAATTCATATGTGTATAAATATTTCATATTTAAATCGCTTGAAGTTAAACGATATGAATGATTAGCTTTTTGAAAGACCCAATTCTTATCACCAAAAAAAACATCAACTTTTGTAAAATAAGAATTAGCTATTGAGATATAACTCGAAGAACCTATTAACAAATCAGAGATAGAATCTCCGTTTATATCACCTATATTAATTTTAAACCCATAACTATCTCCAAGTGTATCTCCGATACCAAAATAGTCTGGAACCGTGCTAAGTGTAGGTTTGCCCATATAAATATATATCTTCCCTCTGTTTTGAAAAGTCGATGCCCCAATGACCAAATCATCAAACCCATCGTTATTTAAATCTCCAATAGCAAAACTATTCCCAAATGCGTTCTCACCGTTATTTTCTCTGTGCAGTATTGTACTTGGTAATGTATCAATTCTTAATCCTGATCTTATTTTACCTATATAAATTAAAACCGTATCTCTCATTGCAATTACCAAATCCATTATTCCATCACCGTTCAAATCACCCTTACCAATTTTTTCTCCACCTGGAATAATCACATCTGCTTTATTGTCTAAAATACCAGGTCCACCAAAATATATGTACGTCTTCCTTACGTCTCGTGCGCTCACAGCAACATCGGGCCAGCCATCTCCGTTTATGTCACCAATTCCCAAGACACCGGAACCAAGAGCTTCTTTACTACCAACATTTTCTACTTCTAATATCGGCTGTAATATATCCTGTGAATAGACGAGTGAATAATTAATAATTATAAAATATAGAAGCCTTCTCATAATAAATCTCCAAATGCGATCTTCGGGAATGTCGTAAAATTGATCTGCGAATATGCGGTAACGCTGAATGCCAACAAAAGGAAAATCTTTTTCATAAATCCTCCTATCAATAAAAAAATTACTTCACGAGAATTACTTTTTTGGTTTGTGTTAACTTGTTAGTTAGTGTCACTGCTTCCATCACAACGAAATACACACCGCTTGAAACATTATATTGTATCGGCTTGAATTCTGTTTGGTAACTTCCTGGATATTTTTCTTCTTCAATTAAAGTCGATATTGTTTTGCCAAGCAAATCTGTCACTACTATTTTAACTTTACTCCGTTCTTTAATGTGATACCGTATTGTTGTTGTTGGATTGAATGGATTGGGATATGGATTTTCTAATTCAAATACTTCGGGTTGTGTGATTATTTCTTTCACTCTTGTCGTGTTTGTATATAACGTATCTCCCTTAAAAATGATAATATAACCCGAAATGCATAACGAGTTATCTGGAGCACTCCTACCGATACAAAAATCCTCAAATCCGTCCCCATTCACA
>CAYHFN010000086.1:0-7887 GCA_964355925.1 uncultured Chitinophagaceae bacterium | reverse complement strand
GCCTGAAGAAATTTATTAACTTAGCATTGGTACATAAACTGGGGGCAGGTCACTTATTACCCGTCATAATTATCAAGATGCCGAATCAATATTAAAAGAACCTATCCTGATTCATACCAAAGAGAAAATGTTATTATATAAAGCCTCAATATATTTTAATATGGCTGGACTCATAAATGATTCATTAAAGTTTTCGAAAAGGAATATTCAGGAGGCATCTAATAATTGGTTGTATTTAATTGAATATGGAATAGCATTAAATATTAAGGGGAAGCAAAGAGAATCGGAAAAAATATTTAAAAGAGCATTTGAGATTCAAAGAAAAGAATCGGAGCAACATAATAAGAATAGAACTTATGAAGATGTTTGCGATATGGAAATTAAATCCGCTTTTCAAAATGATAAATACGGATGGGTAATTGTTTGGGGATATCATCATAATCATTTTTATGAAATAAATGTTGAGATACAAAAAATAATGGCCGAAGCTTATATTCGTCTTGGACTCTATGAAAAAGCATTCAGTGCAATACACAAAACATGCTTTAATAAAAATGTAAGCAATAGTGAAATACAAGAATGGTATGCACATATTGAGTATGCGGCAAATAATTATGAGAGGGCTATATTTTATAGCCGAAGTGCATATCTCAATTTACGACATCTAGTAATTGGTGGAAGTATTGAACAAGATAATCAATGGAAAAAATATATATCAAACCATTCTGTTGAATGCCAAGATACAGAAGAGTTTATTGCGCGGTGTTGGTATGGAATGAAAGAATGGTCAAAAGCCGAAACATCGGTAAATTTTGTTCTCGCTATTACTCCGCAAAAAGTGGAATTGTATAGATTAAGAGCAAATATACGATTCGAACAAGGAAGATGGGTTGATTCAATTGAAGATTGCAATCGGATTATTAAACTGATTCCATACGACGGTGATATATTTGTGTTAAGAGCGAAAGCACATTTACTGATGGATGATTTTGTATCAGCAGAAAAAGATCTTCAAAAGGCATCTCTTACGGGTAAGAAGGAGACTGTTGATGAACTTCTGAAACAAATCGAAATATTCCGTGAGCGAAACATTCAAAATAGTTCCGAACTTAATGAAAATATTAAATCAAAACCGAGATATAAAGGATCACTTAAATTACTAGCACGCAAAGTTGTAGATACATTCTTAGCAAATGGGGAAACATCTAATTTCGCAGAAGATTGCCGAGAGGAATGGGAAAAATACGATTGGGATAGAAGAAAGGAAAATCTCAAATCATTTGCTTCAACGGCAAGAACATGTTTGGTAGAAGTAAGAGGAATGAGACAACATAAAAAATAATTGATAAGAGCACAGTGCAATAATATGCAAGAAGTTGCAATATTATGCATTCGTTAAATTCCAAATAAAAAAATTATACTAATCCAGTCTAACGACTGGATTTTTCATTTTAAATCAAATTCATCATTAACAATACAGAAAGGAGTATGTCATGACGACATCTCATAAATCGGGAGGTTCACCGATCGAAAAAAGAACCACGCAAAAAGAATCGAAAGTTCCTGTAGTCGATTCGGGTCACTTAACATTTGGAAAACGAAAATTTCCAATTGAAAACGGTGCGGTAATTGTTCCACCGGGTTCATTAACACAAATGAAAGCAAGCGATTTACCGGCTGACTTAAAGTTGCGATTCTTTCAGGTTCAAAAATCGCGTTATCCATTTAAACCGTTTGATTGGATCGAAATATTAAAAACTCCCCAAGGCGATATAGTCGTCAGTTTAATTAGAGACTTGGATCCTCCTCAATGGTCTGAAATAATCACCATTCCACAATGGAAAGCAATAATCAACTCAGCCGTTCTAACGTCGTTTGATGGTTTTCCAATCTCGATTGTATTTAATCAAGACAGAGTAGTTTTCCTTGCAAACGCGCGAACGGTTGGTGAGTTGTTCAAACTTTCAAGTGATATACTTGAAACAATATTATTGAAAGCAAGGGCGTTTCATTTTGTCGTTGCTGATCAACAAGGTCGCTTCTAATTACTTATAACGTTTGTCAAATTTGGCTGGCCAGCCACAAAAAAAGGGAATGCATACAATGACAACACGCGCACCGCCCGTAACACGGACATGTGTCAAAAAAATAATAAACCATATTTCAAAACCAAAAAGAAAGGATACAGCTATGAAAGCTGTTCTGATCTCGGGGTATCTGCCGAAAGAAGTTACAGATAGAAAACATAAATCATCGCGGGAGGCGTCAACGTTTCTCCGTGGAATTATTAAAACTGCCAACGGCACAACCAAGAAATTGGAAGTGCTTAGTGGCAATATCTTCATAACCCTGAAGGACGAGACAGGTTTGAAAGAGCTTAAGGACGCGCTTTCAGGTCTCGAAGGCGTGAAAGTCGAAGAGCCTTCACAAGCGATGCTCATTTTTATTAAAGAACGGGCACGTAATGAAGCGCAACTCTCTGAAAAGAAAGTCGCGTAGCAACACAGGTTGCGTCGTTGGTAACAGCGGCGCAACCGCTAAATTATATGAAAAAAGTTGAATACACATATGAAGTGATTGAAGACGAAGAGTTCACTGAGGAAGAACTCGAAGAACTTGCATCGTTACTCGCAGAAATGATCTACCAATATTACTTACGAAAGGAAAGTGAACGTGATGAAGAAATACATAATCAACCTTAAACCGGATGTTGAAGTGTCGAATTCCATGTCAGGATGGAAAACATTGAACAATCCAGCAAATGAGGAATTTTTACCTGAAAAGATAATTCAATTTGGAGGTTCTGTTGTTGCAATAATTCAGTTTGATGACTATGCACGCGGACAAATACTTGCGGTTGCAAAAGAATTACTGTCCGTGACGCAGGAAGTAAAAATCGTAAATATTAAAATGGGTGATCACATCACAGAAGAATTGTTGGAAAATGCTTCAGTTGTTTCCGAAAAATTGTTAGAAATGGAAGATGATGATTTTGCCGCTTTGGCAGAATCACAGTCATTTCAACCTCTACATCCATCCCAGGATTATAGGAATGGTATGATTTATTATGGCTCAACGATGGATGGTAAGGATATGATCATTACCTCCGAAAAAGAAATGTTTTCGTTCGCAGCAGCCTTGCAACGCGATATCAAATTACTACAACCAGAACTCAAAATATCTCATTTGCGGCGAGAAACTGTGCATGATTATTATTCCGGATCGACGACTGCACCGGATAAGATCTTTTCCTTGATCTCTAACTACATAAAGAAACATATATATTTCTCCGATATGGAAATATACGATTTGATTGCCGTATGGATTATGGGGACATATATTTTCAGGGCTTTCCGTTATTACCCATATCTCCATCTGAACGCAGAAAAAGGAAGCGGCAAAACGTTGCTTATGGAGTTAATGTTTCCAATTTCCTTTAATGGAATGTTGATGTCACAACCAGTAGCGTCGACAGTCCTAAAACTTATTGAACAGAACTCTGCCTCGCTTTACATTGATGAGGCCGAAGGGTTATCGCAGCGTCAGGCGAGTGGGAACAATCAACTCAAGCAAATTCTAAAAACAGGTTTTGCAAGAAGTGGTATCTACTATATAGGCGATACGATGTATCGAACCTACAGTCCAAAGTGTTTCGCAGGTATTAATCAGCTTGACGATGTTTTGGCGGATAGGTCGATTACGATAAAAATGATGCGGAAGACTGAATCTGATAAAAAACCATCATATCGAGAAACTCCTACGATGTTGAAAGAACAGATGTTGATGCGGGATCAGTTGTATTTATTTGGGTTGACATACGGTTCGAAAATCGCAAGTGATTACGAAGAAGAAAAACCATTTTACGACAAACTGGATCATCTTTCAAATCGTGCATATGATGTGTGGTTACCCTTATTTAGAATTGTCAGCGTGTTTGAAAATGCAGAACTGAAGCCACAGATCTATAATTCTCTTGATAAATTATCTCAACTTGATGGGATACGAAGAAAAATGCGAGATTCCGAAGAGAATGAAACGGGTTCATTGATTACGGGGTTGTCTGAAGTGTTGCAACGCCTTCAACCGCACACCGATAAGGATGGAATACAATACTATGAAACAGATGTATTATTTAAAGCGCTGGTCCAGGATGAAAAAATTCCGAAAAGTATGTCGAAGAAAGGGCTGAGTGGTTTATTGAAACGAGCGCTTGAAATTTATTCCGAACCGAGGCAATATGGTCTTGGAACGAAAAGGATGTATGGAATTGACATCGAAAAATTTGAGGAATACCGGAAACGATATTCTGATATAATGGAGGTTACGGGTATAAGAAAAGATGATAAACAAATGGAGGAGCACAAATGAAAGATCTTATCCCGGCGGTCGGTTATGTTCGATGTTCGACAGAGATGCAAGAAGACAGTCCTGAACAACAAAAGAAAGAGATAGAAAAATTTGCAGAAGTAAAAGGGTATAGTATAAATGAATGGTTTGTTGATTTCGGAAAATCCGGAACGACGTTTAAGCAACGACCGGAATTTATGCGATTACAGAAACTTGTAAAAAATAAGCCGTCTTTCACGGAGGTGTTTTGTTATGATGAAAGCCGGTGGGGTAGAGCAATTAATGCCGAGGAAAATACTTATTGGCGTGTCGAATTCCTAAACCACGGTGTTACTGTTGTATACGTTAAATCATCAATCGATCCAAAGCATGAATTTGCTCCTATGATGAATGCATTTGATGCGATTCAGGCATCGCAATACAGCAAGAAACTATCGGAGCTTACGTTTCGCGGTGCTATGGCGAACGGAATTTATTCCAATGGAGGTGTTGCACCTTATGGGTATGTTCGAAAAGCTATAAACCTCAAAACAAGTTCGGAAAGGATACTTCAGCATGGAGATTGGTCAATATCGGGTCAGGAAAAAGTGGTATGGGCATCCGGTGTCGAAGATGAAGTTGATACGGTTCGTTTCATATTTGATGAACGCATAAAAGGTCATGGGTTTACGTTTGTGGCAATGCTTCTAAATCAGAAATCAGTTCCATGTCCCAAACGAGGTAGGTGGAAAAACAAAGATCAGAAATGGTCTGCAGTTACGATCAAAGGCATAATTGAAAATCCGTGCTACTATGGTGCGCGCGTTTATAATAGAAACAGCATGAGCAAGATTCGTGCTGATGCTGATGGGAGATCAAAGAACGATTCGCAATATCCACATTGGAAGAATTCGCCCGAAAAGTGGGTGATTGTTGACAATGCACATGATCCTTTAATTACGAAAGAAGTTTGGGAAAAGGCTAATTCCTTCCGTAGACCTGGTGGGAATAAGTCTAAGACGAAGACCTATGCACCATATCTTCTTTCAAGCTTAATGGTGTGTAGTAAATGCGGATTTCATTATCAAGGACAGATGAGCGGTAAAAAGGAATACAAATACTATCGCTATGTTTGTGGCGGATATAATTCGAAAGGGATATGTGACTTCATCCCCATAAAAAGAGATCCGTTGGAAATATTC
This sequence comes from uncultured Chitinophagaceae bacterium, assembly GCA_964355925.1. Classification (GTDB taxonomy): domain Bacteria; phylum Bacteroidota; class Ignavibacteria; order UBA10030; family UBA8401; genus UBA8401. Next base: position 2,359 of record CAYHFN010000086.1, on the reverse strand, counting down.
GTAATGCAGTCAATTGCTACTTCATTTGAACGATATCACATTCCTGGTTTAATCCGGAAGCAACTCGAAAAGTTAGTGGATTTACATCCGGAGGCTGAACGAAAAATGGAAGGTCGGCTGCAGGTTCAAATTCAAGATGTTGATCAAAAATTAACGAACATTCGAAAAGCAATTGAAGAGGGCGCATCATATCGGGTTTTTCAAAGCAGGATTGACGAACTCGAAAAAGAAAAAGAGCGGTTAACAGAACTGGCGAACGATAATCGTTCGAAGCTGAATCAGTCAATATCAATAGAATCATCAGAAAGAGTCGTTCGGGACTTCATGGTTCATTTTGAGGATAGATTGCCCAAAGTATCCATCCCAGAGAAACGGGAAATGCTTCGTCGGTGTGTAGGCCGGATTTTTGTGAATCATGATCGAAAGATCATTAGTTGTTATGTCAGAAAAATCCCTATTGTTAACAAGGAAGTTCTGGACCTGTATTCCGATGGTTTAAAAAGCAAACCGGCGACCTTACGGTCACCGGTTGTCATTGATGTTGTAGCGGGGGGCGGACTTGAACCGCCGACCTACGGATTATGATTCCGACGCTCTAACCAGCTGAGCTACCCCATAGCTAAAATTTTGTTATTTTCGCTGCCTTTAAATAACCCGAATGATAAAATTGATATAATTCGAGTCACCATAGTCACCACTTTAGTCACCACATGCCTTTATTAAAAATTAGTGAACTAACTACCGAAGCTAACAAAGAATATTTTGATGTGCAATAAATTCTTTTGAAAAACCTAAAAAATAAAAACCACACGCACCAACACGGGAAAAGCATCCTTCGGATTCCGAGCAGGAGCTGTGGTTCACTAGGAGTCAGCAGTACGTGTAGCGGTAAAAATAAAAAATAAAAGTCTAGTACCGTTGAGTGCAAGGTCTACTAGTGTTGGGTGCAAAGTCTAGTACTGTTCATTGCAAGCACATCGATTACGCCCAATGTTTAAAGCCGATATTTCACCTAAAACTACCTATAGATACTAGTAGATACTAGTAGATACTAGTAGATACTAGTATGCACTCTCCCTCCGCTGACGCTACGGGAGAGAATGAAAATATAATAGAAGTGTCCACCGGTGTCCAGTTGGAATAGTAGGGGGTGGACATTTTTTTTGATGTTTTTCCCTTTAAATTCCCTAAAGTGTCCACACTGTCCACAGTGTCCATATGTTTTTTAAATAAGTATAAAATAATAATAGTAACAGTAACACAGCAGCTACAGATTGTAGGAGAGTTTATGAAAAAAGGGTGGACAGACCGGACACAGTGGACATATCCGCGAATTTAAAACAGAATCGCCACTTTTAGTGTCCACCTGGATATCTGGCAATAGGACGTGAGTGGACACTCGATTAAAAAAATATGCTGACCTAGCTGCGAGATGGTAATTTCGTTTTAAATTTGATCTGTAAAGATAAAACCATATCCAGAATGATATCAGTACACCTCAGTATCAAGTCCCCTTTAAATCGCATATTTAAAAGACTGTGAGTATTATAGAAGGGTATATTGGATCCGAGGCAATAGTCCGAACGGGTGCAGAAGATAAAAAAAATACACCAATACTATATAATCCCGGTATTCACCTCAATTTGCAATCTTCTTTCACGCTCCAGATATAACCATAGGCCTACACTATTCTGGTAATGACACCGATACGCAATATCCGCAATAGAATAAATATCGCCCAGCATACACAGTTATTCTGGAATCCACAATGAAACGCAATATTTAAAAATGGCATTACTAGCGCTCTGGTTACAGGTAAAAAACTACCCCAGCGATTAACTGGGGCATATTTCTGTACCAGATATCATTTCCGACTTCGTTTTGGAAAATATTCGCGCATGGATTTGATTTTATCCTTGATCACAGTGACAAAAAAATACCAGAGAATACTCATTAACGTTTCCTTCCTCGTTATTTAAAAAGTGGTTATCCAATCTTATACCATTTTAAAACCATGCTGATTTTATGGAATAAGAAGGGATAGGTAATCTATATCACCATCTACTAATTGGAGGAACTATGTCGGAACAGGAATACGAAACACTATGGCATTACAGTGAAAGATTTACACGTGACCCGCTGCAACGCAGCGAACTCATCACGATGGCATGGCAAGAAGGTGAGCGTCTTGGGAACAGATGTTCATCTGGGCTAATGAAAAGTCATATGCACTTCAGAAGCAAAGAACTGTTCAAGCGCAGCGCATTCCCATTGGATGAAGTCGGAAAGAAAAAATCCGATGTATTCAATCATCCGAAAGTATCGATTGATGCACCGGTGAATTCGGAGGATCACGATA
>CAYHFN010000085.1:0-8158 GCA_964355925.1 uncultured Chitinophagaceae bacterium | reverse complement strand
TTATCCTTGCATTTCGATGTATTTGCAGAATACTACAGACAGATTTGTCTGTAATGGAAATTGATTCAATTTATAACCAACTGTTTAAATTTCTGGTTAGCAAAAATCAATAAAATATTCCTTGATTCAATATTAGATCAACAGCAATTGAACAAAAATTTGGAATGTAAAACATTATTGAGTATTTTAATTTTTATAATAAACAATTATTTCTCATTGGGGAGTGGTTGCCCAAGTAGTTACCACGAGAGTAACTACTTGTATGTTTGAGCACTTACTTTAGATAATAAATCTGCGAAATTCGACCAAATTCAAGGAGAGGTGGCGTGAGTGGTTGAAACCACCAGTCTCGAAAACTGGTATAGTCGTAAGGCTATCGAGGGTTCGAATCCCTCCCTCTCCGCAAAAAACCATCCTTAAAAGATGGTTTTTTTTTGAACTTCAACAGTTTATTTTTTGTTTAATATACATAGATTCAAAGAAACTTATTCTTCTTAACGTTCGTAAACTCGACCGTTCCAGTGTCAATAAATTCTATATATCTGAAAGAATGCAATGCACAAATTATTAGTTTTATTCCTTTTATCTGTTACGCTGATATTTTCTCAGGAAAGAGCTGTGCTAAGTGGATTTGTTCGGGACAAAGCAAATAAGGAATCTCTCCCCTTCGCAACTGTAACTATCAAAGATCTAAAAATCGGGACACCCACCAATATTGAAGGGTATTATGCTATTCCAAACATTCCTGACGGTGAATATGAAGTTTCTGTCTCCCTTCTTGGTTATCAAGCATTGACATTTAAGATCAATTCTATTGACAATAAAAAGATCGTCAAGGATGTTTACCTCACCGATAAAGCGGTTCAAGTTACAGAAGTGGTCATCGAGGCAGAAAAAGAAGAAGAAAAACGTTCCACGCAGACCGGAAGAATATCGATGCAGGCAAAAGATATTGCGCAACTTCCGACGTTCGGCGAAGCTGATGTCTTTCGTGCACTGCAAATGATGCCGGGAGTCAAAGCCACGTCAGAAATTTCCAGCGGATTGAATGTTCGCGGCGGAAGTACGGATCAAAACTTGATATTGCTTGACGGAACTGTTGTGTATAACCCATCTCATCTTTTCGGACTTTTTTCTACTTTTAACAACGATGCGATCAAAGATATCGATCTGATGAAAGGCGGCTTCCCCGCAGAATATGGAGGAAGACTCTCATCGGTACTCAACATAACGAATATTGATGGAGATCGCGTTTCTACGCATGGGAAGGCTTCAATAAGTCTTTTAAGTACTCGTGTCACGGGAGAAGGTCCCATAGGAAATGGTTCTTGGTTCCTTTCCGGAAGAAGAACGTACTTAGATCAAGTGGTAAAATTGGCAAATCTCGATCAAGGAAAAGATGCACTTCCCCTCTATTTCTTTTATGATGCAAATGCAAAATTAAATCAAGATTTCGGCGAAGATGATAAAATTTCGTTTGTCGGATATTTTGGTGATGATGATCTTACCTATGCGATCGGTAACAATGAACTGTCATTGAACATGCTCTGGGGCAACCGTACCGGTGCATTGAAATGGACCCACGTGTTCAGTCAGACTCTTTTTTCGAATTTCACTGCTTCTTACAGCCACTACAAAGCAAAGATTGGAGCAAATCTCGGCGGAACGGATATATCTCAGGAAAACGGAGTTTACGATTATTCGTTGCGCGGTGATCTTGATTTTTTTGCCTCAAATGATCATTTAATTAAACTCGGTGTTTGGTGGTCGCAATATGATATTCAATTTGTCAACCGTGGAGACGGTGATCCCTATATATTTAAAGAACGTCCTGCACAAATATCCTTCTATGGACAGGATGAATGGACGATCAACGAACGATGGATAACACAATTTGGACTTCGTGTCGAGTATCAAGACCTTTCAAAACATGTCACGCTTGGACCTCGCCTCAATGTACGATTCAACATCGATGAATATTCAATTTTAAAATTTGCTTCTGGAATGTATTACCAATTCTTAAATGCTGTCCCTGCCGGAAGCGATAATGGATTTTCACCATTCGATATCTGGGTTCCTATTAATGATAAAATGAATCCCAGCCGCTCAGTCGACTTTGTCTTAGGGTATGAAACTAAATATTTTGAAGATTATAAATTATCGTTTGAAACATATTACAAAATGTATAAAGAAGTTTTGCTCTTCAAACGCGAAATTACGCAAACGCTTGATGTGAGCAAATTATTCTATGTCGGCGGAGGGCGGTCGTATGGTTTTGAATTTTTTCTTCAGAAACAAGTTGGTCAATTAACAGGAATGATTGGGTACACATTAGCATGGACTCACAGAACATTCGATGATTTGAATGACGGAAATGAATTTATGCCGAAGTTTGACAGACGGCATGATCTTACTATCTCGGCGAATTACCAACTCAACGAATTATGGAAAATAGGCAGTGTGTTCACATTCGCAACCGGACAATCCTACACACCTGCTTCGGGATTGTGGGTCGATAATTCTTCCGGCAACCCGAATACCAGAATCGAACCGGGACCTTTATACAGTAAACGTCTCCTACCGTATCACCGTTGGGACCTGAGTCTGACCAAGAAAATTACGATGTTTAATCTCGATGGCAGCTGGTATATCCAGGTATTCAATGTGTATGGACTGTGGCATAAAAACATATGGTTTAAAAATTTCGACTTTTCAAAAAATCCCGTGGAAGTAACCGATATAAAATTACTCCCAATCATTCCATCATTTGGTGTTGAATTCAAATTTTAATTTTATGAAATACATTCCTTTTCTTTTTCTTCTGCCGTTGTTTTTTTTCATTGGATGCGATGAATCTGCATCTTCATTTACCTATGACAAACAGATCGTTGTGACTGGAATGCTGGAATCCGGAATGGCGATCGATACGATCACCTTGGTCTATACGGGAGAAGTGGACAAAAAATACGATCCGGCAGCATATGCAATTACCAATGCTGTCGTTACCGTGATCGGTGTGGATGTGCCTTTTGTCGACACGCTTGTGTATGATCCGAAGACTCCCGGGCGATATCATTCCGTCAATCCGGCAAAAACCATTTTGCCGACAAAAACCTATCGATTAAGCGTGAAGACGGCCGACGGCAAAACTGTATCAGCAGTGACAACTGTACCCGATACCTTCAGTATTATTTTTTCATCATTGATCAATAATAGCGTCGTGAAATACAATACCGGAGCACCGGTGAATTTTTTTGCCTGGTCTCCTAGCAAACTTCAGGGAACATATTTGCCAACAATTTCCAGTTTGGATTCTTTCCCTCCGCTCATTGTAAAATCATTCATCCGCGATACAACCGAAAGACCACGACCTGATAAAGTCGGATACCGCGTTGGTCTGCCAAAGGAACAGACATATACCGAATTACCGTGGATCTTTTTAAGCTATTATGGAAAGACGCGCTTTGATGTTTATGCCATCGATGAGAATTACACAAGTTTCTTGAATCAATATGCAGGAACACGCGGCGGAGAATTAGCAGGAATCCGTTACAATATTCAAGGCGGTCTTGGTATATTTTGGGCGAGAACCCTAGCAAAAGGCGGTATTACTATCAATCTCACGCCTTGAGGTTTAGTCATATTCATTAGAAAAAGGATTGAACCTCATTTCAATCCTTTTTTTATTTTAGAAGATCATTATATTTCAAGATGTTAAACCCAATCCTCTTTGGTCATGATGACGAGACAAACATTGTTGCTGTGCAGGCGCATACCAACACTCTTGTACGAATTTACAAGCGATCCGGTGATCTTGTAGAATATCGTGACGAAGAATTCTATCCATTTTTCCATCTCTCTGATAAACGGTTCATCGAAAACTTTCCCGATAAATTTTGGATCAAAAAACTGGAAGGAAATAGTTTCTACCAATATCTCTGCGCCTTCCCTTCCGTTTCAATTTTATGGGATGCAGTCAATTATATCCTTCGAAAATTAACAAAAGAATTCAAAACAAATTACAATTCACACTTGGATACTGAGCATATTTTTCTCCGACCGGATATGAATACCCAATATCTGATGCAAAGCGGTAAAACATTGTTCAAAGGAATGAACTTTAACGATCTTCACCGTATGCAAATTGATATTGAAACGTATTCGAAAGATTATCGTTTTAGTCGTGCTGATAAAAAAGATGATCGAATTATTTTAATCTCGTTATCCGACAACAGAGGATTTGAAAAAGTAATTGGCGGGAAGAATGTTTCAGAAAAAAAATTGATTGAACAGTGCATTCGAATCATTAACGATAAAGATCCGGACATTATTGAAGGGCATAATATTTTTAATTTTGATCTTCCTTACATTCTACGCCGTTGTGAATTGCACGGAATAGAATTTGCTATTGGTCGTGATGGTTCCACGCCCAGTGGTTTCAAGTCGAGAACATCTTTTGCTGAGAATTCAGTTGAGTATATGAGTTACGAAGTTGCCGGAAGGAATATCATTGATACATGGCTTCTTGTTCAATCGTATGATATGGCAAAACGAAACATGGAAAGTCATGGATTAAAATACGCAGCAAAATATTTTGGGATAGCGTCTCATGATCGCACCTATATCCCCGGCGATAAGATTTCGTGGTATTGGGACAATGAACCTGAGATATTAAAGAAATACGCACTTGATGATGTTGTTGAGACGCGAGGTTTAAGCGAAAAGCTTTCCGGCAGTACATTTTATTTAACACAAATGCTTCCCTTTAATTTTGGAACAGTAGCAAAACTCGGCTCAGCAGCAAAGATCGAATCTATATTCCTTCGTGAATATATACGGCAACGGCATTCCGTACCAAAACCGCAGAAAGGTTCACAAACTTCAGGCGGCTATACTGATATATTTTACACCGGAGTATTTGGCCCAATCGTACACTCAGACGTAGAATCGTTGTATCCTTCCATTATGCTTTCAAAAAAAATAAAACCGATTTCTGATGACCTGAACGTATTTGAATCTGCGCTTGAGTTTCTCACAGCGATGCGGTTGGATGCAAAACGTTCACTAAAACATGTTGCAAATGAATATGAACATTCCACGTTGGATGCAATGCAATTATCCTTGAAGATCTTAATCAATTCTTTCTACGGATATTTGGGATATGGAAAAGGATTGTTCAATGATTATTCACAAGCTGATGTTGTTACAACGACTGGACAAGAATTATTAAAAAAATTAATCCGCGAAATTGAAGGCCACAATGGAACCGTTATTGAAGTTGATACCGATGGAATTTATTTCATTCCGCCCGATAATGTGATTGGCGAAGAGTCGGAGCGAAAATTGGTTGAACATCTTTCGACGACTTTACCAAAAGGAATCAATCTCGGATTCAATGGAAGATTCAAGCGTATGTTGAGTTATAAGAAAAAAAATTATGCTTTGCTTGATACCAATGAAAAAATAATTATCAAAGGATCATCGCTTGTTTCACGTGCAACTGAAAAATATGGACGAAGTTATATTCAACAATGTGTCGACTGCCTATTAAATGATCGTATCCAAGATCTTCATAATCTCTATATTGAACTCGAAAAGACAATACGAGGACACGGATTGGATATTGCGGATTTTGCAAAAACAGAGACATTGAAAGATTCATTGTCTGAATATGAGCGCGATATTAAAGATGAAAAACGTAATAAATCAGCTGCTTATGAATTGGCCATTGATTCTTTAAGAACATACAAACAAGGAAGCAGAGTTCAATATTACATTACCGGAGGTGATGCCAATGTAAAGGGATTTGAAAACGCGAAAGAAGCATACAAATGGGATTCTAATTTTCCAGATGAAAATACAGAATATTATCTAAAACGATTGGATGAATTATCGAAGAAGTTCGAGATATTCTTTAACGAGCGAGATTTCAAAGCTATTTTTTCTACCGAAGATCTTTTTGGGTTTGATCCAAAAAATATTGTTGTCGTCAACCGAAATGTTAAGGTTAATGAAATAAATGATGAAAGTGAGGAAAACTATTCCATCGAATTTGATGATGGTCAAATGTAGTAATGAACAAAAAAATTACTACAAACATTATCCCTTAAAAAATTGTTCCACTTGCAAAAGAACAAACTAAAGGGCATCTCTAAAATCTATTTGTTTCTTCCTTTAAAATTATAAAACCTTGCGAAGGTTTAGTAAAATTCTTTCATAACCTTCGCAAGGTTGGTTGCACAGATTACTTATTGATGTTTTTAGAGATGCCCTAAACAGTTTTTGATTGAAAGACACTATTGATATAATTCACAATTGAAAACATTGAAGCGCCAGGTGTGAATATTTCACCTATCCCAATTTCTTGCAATCGAAGTATATCTTCTTGAGGTACAATTCCTCCTCCGAACAATAACACATCATCCATTCCTTTTTCCGTCATTAATTTTTTAACTTTTGGAAATATTGTCATATGTGCTCCACTTAAGGAGCTAATTCCAATCGCATTCACATCTTCCTGCAATGCTGCTTCTACGATCGATTCTGGAGTTTTTCGAAGTCCGGTATAGATCACTTCCATCCCTGCATCACGCAATGCAGCTGCGATTACTTTTGCACCACGATCGTGACCATCCAAACCGGCTTTAGCAATCAACACACGGATTTTTTGATTCATACATTCCCTTTCATATAACCCAGTTCTTGAATGAAGCTATTTATTGCACTATAAAATTTAGAAACCGGAAGACCAACAACAGTGTAATAATCACCATTGATCTTTTTTACAAATACTGCACCAAAATCATCCTGGATTCCATATGCACCGGCTTTATCCATAGGAGAACCTGAATTAACATACGACACGATCTCGGAATCATTTAACTCTCGAAACGTAACTTCTGTTTCTTCGTGGTCAATATAAGTTTTTTTTGTTTGCGCATCAACTAATGCAAAACCGGTGTAAACAATATGTGTTTTTCCGCTTAATGTCCTCAACATTTCAATTGCATTCTCACGAGAATTCGGTTTCCCTAAAACTGATTGATTAATAACTACAATCGTATCTGATCCAATAATTATTCCTGCTTTATATTTGTTTGCAACATCTTCAGCTTTGTGAAGAGACAAACGTTTGACATTTTCGACAAACGAAGAGCTCGTGTCAATTTGTTCATTAATACCGCTTGACTGTACAGAAAATGAAATACCAATCTGCTTTAGAAGCTGCGATCGTCGAGGTGATTGTGATGCTAATATTATCGGTACAGTTGTTTGTATCATAAGAAGTACAAAAAAAAAGCGATTCATCTGAATCGCCTTTTAATATAAATGAATTTTTCTTTATCGAAACATTGCTTTCAAACTACCCCAAGTTCTTTTCACGCTAGAAACATTATGAGAAACTGTAATAATATTAGACTCTTCGTATCCGCCAGAAATTAACACCACTTTAATCTGATATTGATAAATTGTTCCGGTAGTTTTGAAAGCCGATTTATCAATATATTCGTAGAAAGAATTTGATCCTTTTTTTGAAACCACTGATATGGAAATAAATTCTCCAACATTTCCATCTCGTCTTAACACTTCAAATTCTTTAATGCTTGTTTCATCATTTGTCCCCCACTGAATTGTAACATTACTACCATCACTGCGAGCTTGTATTGTACCTTCACGTATAGTACTCGCAAGAGTGAGTGTCGTAAGAATTATCAAAAAAATGAAGACGTGTTTCATTATTTTCCTAAATTTTGTGCGGAAGGCGGGACTTGAACCCGCACACCTTTCGGCGCCACCCCCTCAAGATGGTGTGTCTGCCAATTTCACCACTTCCGCAATGTACCAAATTCAATACTAAAAGCAAATACTTATTTTTTTTCTTGTACCGAGGGCCGGACTTGAACCGGCACGTCCCTTGCGAGACTCAGGATTTTAAGTCCTGTGCGTCTACCAATTCCGCCACCCCGGCAATTATTGGTTAGAGGCGCCGATCAGATTCGAACTGATGCATAAAGGTTTTGCAGACCTCTCCCTTACCACTTGGGTACGGCGCCAAACTAAAATCCCGTCACATACTTTGAGACGGGCTCGTTAGAGCGGGAAACGGGACTCGAACCCGCGACATCAACCTTGGCAAGGTTGCGCTCTACCAACTGAG
>CAYHFN010000084.1:0-8200 GCA_964355925.1 uncultured Chitinophagaceae bacterium | reverse complement strand
TCATATCCTTAACCACGATTAAATTCGCAGATTGCTCGCCCCCAGTCTCGGGCACCGGATCGGCCTAATTCGAAAGGATTAGGCCGATTTTATTTTACACCCGGGCATTTATACACAACTTTTGTATTTCCACACAGCAAGAAATAATAATCGTAAAATGGTAATTGCATATTCTATTTGTATTAACAACAAATATTTGAATTACGATCTTACGATTACGAAAAACAAAAATGCCACCATCACTGGTGGCATCATAATTTTGCAGTAGAGCCAATTCCATAAATCTAAAAATATTTTGGAAAATACTTCGGCGATCCAGTTCCGATGGATCCCCGACTTATATCGAAGTAGAAGCAACCTTTGAGACTTGGGGTATCGGATTAAATGATGGAACCAGATTTGGTCCCATATTTTAGCTCAATTTAATTTATCGATCGCTGACAATATATTTCGCAAACGAATAATATAATTCAGTGACATCACTTATATTGAAGCATCTGTTACAAATAGGGATAAATTTGCCCGCTTCAATAATGGGCGAACATAATCGCCGACATTCTAAATCAGAAAATTCTTATCGATATACTTTTGGAATGCGCCTTTATATTGATCACTCACGGGGATATACACTTTCCCATCAAAAATAATTCTGCTTCGCTCTACTACCGTGATCTTTGAAAGATTGACAATGAACGACCGATGAACTCTCATGAATCGATCCGATGGTAAATGATCTTCAATGGACTTCATGCTTACCATCGTCTTCACCGATGCACCGGAGATCATATGTAAAACGACATATTCATGCGAGCTTTCAATATATTTGATGTCCGTCAGTGCAATCCTGATCAGTTTATATTCTGATTTCACGAATAGGTGATCCGGTGTTGCTTTGACGTTTTCCTCTTCGCCTCGTTTCTCAATATCTATTATTTTTTTTGCTTTGTTCGCCGCCTTTAGAAAATTGCTGTAGCTGATGGGCTTTAATAAATAATCTATTGCATCAACTTTGAAACCTTCCACTGCGTATTCGCTGTATGCCGTTGTAAAAACAATCAATGATTTTACCGTCAGCAATTTTACAAAATCCATTCCATTAAGATCAGGCATATTTATATCTATGAATATGAGCTGGATATCGTTGGTATTTAATATATTCAACGCCTCAACAGCACTGTGGCATTCGGCCGACAATTCCAAGAACGGAGTTTTCTGAATGTATGCCGAGATCTGTTTTAAAGCCAACGGTTCATCATCAATTGCTAAACATCGTATTTTCATAATGGAATGGTCAGATCAACGTCAAATGAATTTTGATTGTCTGCAATGGTCAATGAATAATTATCATTGAACAGTAATTGCAGACTTTTCTTAATGTTCTCCAAACCGATACCCATATATTCACCATCCTGAGAAGTGTGGGCATTGTGCTTGCTGTTTTTAATGCTGCAAAATAATGATTTTCCTTGAATAGTAAGATCAAAATGAATGAATGATTTCGATTGATAACTGACTCCATGCTTGAAAGCATTTTCAAGGAATGAAACAAACAACATAGGAGGAATGTGAATATCCGGAATGTGTTCCGGCATCTTCACTTGGATATCCACCTGGTCCGAATACCGAAGTTGCATGAGTGAGACAAAACTGTTGATGAACTCGATTTCTTTCTTCAACGCAATCGTCCCCTGCGCCGAATCATAAAGCAGATAGCGCATCAACGTAGACAGCCGGACGATTGCGTCTTTTGCATCTTCCGTATTGATGTCGATAAGCGCATGAATATTGTTCAGCGTGTTCATGAAAAAATGCGGACTGACCTGGTGCCGCAATAATGCCAGATTTGTTTTTAGCTGTTCTTTCTCCAGATCCTTCCGTAATTTTTCTTCCTCAAGCCATTTCGTAATGAGTTTGGATGCGGTGCCGGCTCCGACAACAAGAATAGCAATGATAAGATTGTCGATCAATACCATGTGCGGCGGCTTGTTCCGAGGAACTGTAATATCGTTTCCGGGACTATTCGGGACGGTATGAATCGGTGAATCGGCACGAGGTGCAAGACCCGCTTCTTTTACCTGCATTATTCCTAACACCAATGCAAAAACGATCAACGTCCCTACACAATACAAAAGATATTTTTTTTCGAACAATAAACGCGGAACAAGAATATTCACATTGAGCAGAAATATGAACAGGAATGCAGATAGACGTATCCAATCGTTGACGATCCGTTCCCATTGCACGATACTGGACTCGCGTGTGCTGAAGAACGGAACGGTGAAAACAAACAGCCAGAGGATTCCATAGACTATTGCTTCTATTTTGCGGGAATTGAGTGAGAGCGATTTCATATGTTAAAATATGTTTTAATTGTGAGAATTGAAATACACATCAAAACTGTAGTTTATAAATAAAGTTCGGAAAGAATCCGAGTTGGTATGTTGTTTTTATTCCTCGTTGTGCGTCGTCATATTCTTCTGAAAAGACATTTTTGTTGTTCGTTACATTTTGCAGATCGAGTGAAAATGAATGGGATATTTGCGATGTGCTGCTGTTGAGGGTATAACCGACTTTAATGTCCATTCTGAAATAGTTTCCGTAGCGGCTCGTATACGCATACTCATCGCCTTTCAACGTCATTCGACCCGTCAGTTGCGATGCAGTCACATCGATCGGCGTATGGTAGCGCCCGCCCGCATTCGTGATCTTGATATCTGAAGATAGAGTGTTCTGCTCTTCCCCGCCGACTTTCCATTCTTTCCCGAACAGAACGTTGAACACATATTTCCCGTTGAATGCAGTGTTGCGTTCTACGCCATCGCTTGCCGTGTATTTTGAATCATAGAGCGATGATGTGCAAAGACCGTAGTATCCGTCACTGAAGAATTTTTCGATGGTCAATTCTATGCCGTAATTTCTTCCTGTTCCTTTGTTTACAAGACTATCCGCAAGATCGGTCTTAAAGCTGGCACCGGTATTCAGCATGGAATAAATACTGGAATACGTATTCACCGGAACATTGTAGAGATGCTGATAATACACTTCCGTTTTTATTCGCCAAGCATCAAAGGGTTGTAGATCATAGCCCAATACAAACTGATGGCTCTTGGTAAAATCCAGATTCTTGTTGTTGTAACTGGTGGAACCGTTCGCATTCTGCGTTTGCAGATAATAGACATTGATCGGCTGCATTTGAGAATGAAGTCCATAACCAACACTGACGCTGCTTAATTCATTAAGGTCAACCTTCAGTGCAAAACGAGGCTCTACAGAAAAAGAATTATTGAGAAATAATTTCTGTGCATGAATGCCGGTGTTTATTGTAAGATATTCGTTGATGCTGTATTTCGCGTGAATAAATGCTTGCGCCAAAGAGGTATAACCATCATAGTCCCAGATCTGTTTCCAATCCGATTGGATTCTATCTTTTTCTCTGTAGTAAAGATTTAACCCGAGCAATTCTTCCTGAATACCAACTTTGATGAACAATTGCGAATTTATTTTTGAGTTATAACTTGTCGAAAAATTATATCTCGTTTTTGAAAATTTTGTTTCCGCTTTGGAGAAGGATGTGCTTGTCATACGATCCGTAGCATAATCGACCGTATTCGTCTTGGAATAGTTTACACCGACACTGGAACTGAGGAATGAATTGGTGTTCAATTGCAGAAAATGATTCAGTCCGGCAATATCAATTTGACTGCTGAAGTCGTGACCATCCCTGCCGCCATACAATGAACCTGAATTGCCTCCATCAATATTGATGGTGCTTGAAGCAAGAATGCCGAATAACGTAAATTTACCAAAAGATGTATTTCCGCTGTTGATATTAAATGTTAGATCCTGATACGTGGGAATAGCAGTCGTTCCATAATCTATCCCAACTGCACTTGCAACGCCGGCAAGTGAATATCGATAACCGACAAGATATGATGATCCATTCTCTTCGCTGATCGGTCCTTCGGTCGTCGCTTCAATTCCGGTGATCACCGCAAACTGAAGGGTTGTTTCTCTTTCTTTTGTATTTCCATTTCTGAAACCAAGGTCAAAAACTCCCGATGTCGCATTGCCGTATTCTGCCGGGAATGCCGAGGTCAGGAAGTCGGAATTTTTCAGCATGTTAGTATTGAGAGCGCTCACCGCGCCGCCAGTCGTACCAACAGACGCAAAATGATTCGGATTGGTGACATTCATGCCGTTGATGCGCCACAAAACACCGACCGGTGAATTTCCCCGGATGACGATGTCATTCCTCGAATCGTCGGGAGCGCTGACTCCCGCAAAGTTCGCAGCAAGACGGGCCGGATCGCTTCTTCCGCCTGCATATCTGTTCACTTCTTCCGTTGTAAATTGCCGCGTACTGATCGCTGCCAGATCATTGATCGTTTTATCTTTTTGGATACCACTGATGACAACTTCATTGAGTACTTTAAGGTCTTCCTCCATGGAGACGTCCACTATCGTTTCTTTGCCGGAGGAAACGACAACATTAGGGACGAGCACATTTTTATAACCGAGATACGATATTTTGATTTCATATCTGCCCGGTGTTATGCCGGCAAGAAGATAATTTCCGTTGACGTCGGCAATTGTTCCTTGATTGTGAACTGAATTCATGATTTGAATATTCGCACCAATAAGTGATGTATGAGAGAGTTTGTCAATAATTGACCCCCGAATGTTCTGCCTGTTGGTTTGAGTAAATGATAGTTGGGTGAGAACTAATGAAATGAGCAAAATAGTTTTTTTCATATCTTCCTTATATTATATGTTTCTTACAAGACGCACATAGTTTAATCCACCTACTTCTCCTGCGCCTGTTCCTAACGTCTTCCTATCAAAACGCACAGCGCCGGCACCATGCAGATCTTCGCCGCTTCCATTATCTGCCAGTCCAAAAGCCACATGCCATGCGTAAGCATACGTACCATTTGCATTTGGAATTGCCGAAGTGCTTGTCCAGTAAAAAGGATAGTCAGCTTTTCCGCCGGCGTTTATAATTTTGGTACAGCTGAATAGTGCATTTATTGCGGGACCTACATTGGCAGGGTTCGTTGCATACGGCGAACGCGTGTAATCGACCAAACTTTGAAGTTCTTTCGAGTTAGGTAACCGCCAATCGTTGTGGTCCAGGTAATTTGCGTTATTCTGGGTTTGAGCATACGCCAGCGCGTGTTCCCAATCTATACCTGAACCGTTATCGGTTTGCTGCCACATCAAGCCGGTGGCCGCATCGGAAATCGTTCCGTTCCCATTGTTTTGGAATAGATTGACACCATAGGCAAGATTCCCTCTTACACAACGAACAAAGTGCTTTGGTCCGACACTGATTGTATACGCCTTGATATGTCCCGTGCCGAAATTCACGCCAAAGGCAAGCTCCGCACCGGGCGTATCCCCGCTTATATTGCCCAGTACTCCGGTATATTTGTCGCTGCTCCAAAATATGGCGTGACTGAGATCTTGTTCATCTACATATAGAATGTCAAAATAGGTTGTATTAATCGATGGCCAGCCGGCACTTGCATCCCATAAGGAGTAGAGCTCCTTGATGGTTGGCACGCGCCAGTCGTTGTAGTTGCCGTAGTTTTGTTTGTTCAGATTGTCAACCACCGTTTGAGTTTCTGCCCAGTAATACATACCACCGAATGAACCCTTTTCATACGTTTTCTGCCATGTTAAGCCGGTAACGCCATCTTTTACAGTTAGTCCATCGCTGCTTTTGGTGTATGCGGGAGCTGTATGTGTAAACTGAGCATCCTGACCATACAATGCCGAACCGATAACAGGCGCGGTGATCTTGGTGCCAATACTGTCCCAACATCCGGTTTGACTTGTGCCGACGATCGGAAAGCTTCCTTTATATGCCGGTTCTCGCGCAACGATCTGCATTACGCCCGTGGTGTTTGCCGTACTGTTGGTTGTCGTATCATCATTTGTACATCCGATTGTTGATAATAGAATTCCAGCGAAAAGAATGAACGATGCACAATGGAAGAACAATTTTATTTTTTTCATAGGGTTGTCTTTTCTAAATTGATTATTGAATATTTCTTACGAGTCTCACATGATTTAGAATTCGTATTGCATCGCCTTGAGGTCCGCGTCCCTGCGGATAATCTTTTGCACTCCCTGTTTTTGGATCGCTTCTCTGCACACCGGCACCATGAACATCAGACCAACCGCCAAACTCAGGCATATACCCCATGCCTCTCCCAAAACTAATGTACGCGGCAGTCCTACCACCGCCCATAATAGATACATGCGTTGTACTGGTCCAATAAAAAGGAAAATCTTTAACACCAGCTTCATTTATTATTTCGGTGCATTTAAAAAGAGGATCTATTGCCGCCGAGTTTGAAGTTGCGGAGGAGCGTGTGTAATCAACAATACTTTCCAACTCTTTTGTATCCGGTAAACGCCAATCGCTGTATCCGGCATATTTCGCATTCTCTGCATAATGTAACGCATCGCACCAGTTCATGCCTTTACTGCTGTCGGTTTGCATCCACATAAGCCCTGTTGCGTTATCGCTTACAGTTCCGTCTCCATTATCAACAAAACTATTTTTTCCATAATTTGAATTTCCTCTTACATATCGTACATAAAAATAATTCGTTGTCAGTTTCCCTGGAAATATTATCGGATATCCTTTAATGCGGCCATCGGCAAAGTTTACGCCAAAAACAGCATCAACAGCTTCTCCACAAGTTTTACTGACACATCTGGTTGACGACACAAAATTACCATCGATAATTCTTTCGCCAGCAGACAAGTCACCATATCCGAATTTGAAATACGCAGTATCGATAAATGGAACTAATCCTGCGTCCGAAATAGCTTGTGGATTTGGGTCAAGTCCGGTAAACATAATAAGGGAATAAAGCTCTTTTATTGTTGGCAATCTCCAGTCGGTATATCCGCCTAATTGATATTTTGCGGCTCCTGCATCAGCCTCAGAATAACTGAGCTTGTCGGAATAATTTATTACGCCATCGCCATTTCTATCCGGACTTTGCAGCCACATCAATCCGGTGACCTGATCGGTAATTGTGCCGTCACCATTGTTTTTATACTTCGGTTCATTTTTAATGTATGTTGCGTTTTGGCCATAGAAAGGAGTTCCTTGCGCAGGTGCAGATATTTCATTGAGACTGTCATAATATTTTTTTTGGTTCGTGCTTACAATTGGATACCCCGAAATATTTGTCGGTATCGCATTTTTTGTTGTCGATACTTCATTCGTCGGCGTTTCATCTTTTGTACAGGCGAATTCAAAAAAAAGGATGAAAGAAAAAGCAGCGATGCTGCCGATTGATTGAAATATTCTTGATGTTTTTATCTGAGTCATAACGTTCTCCTGTATTTGTTTATTAAGTTCACTACAAATATATAGCAGAGGTCGTCTGACACAAAGTATCTTCAACAGGAAGGAAGGTTTTGTCACTGAATACTCTGTATTTGTCACCCATAAATAACTGCGTTTTGAAGTAAAAGAAAGGCTCATGCACCTTCTTCTCCTACCTACATCAGATAGGTAACAGCTTTTACTTCGAGGTCGTATCTAAGGGATTTTAATCAGGATGGTGTTAAGTGCTGCCGTTGCGCAATTTCTTTTGCATTATAAATGATGAATCCTAATAACTAAATTGAATCACTTTTATGCGGATACTTCGCAAAAGGATACTAACAAATAATATCGTAGTCGTAAGAAACCGTAACAACCCAAGTAGCATCAACCACTTAAGGAATTACGATTATCTTACGATTACAATCTTCATTAATATTTCATTTCTCGAACCACAATCAATTTCGCAGACTGCTTGCTCCCAGTCCCGGGCACTCAAATAGAAAACGGTATCCGCAAGGATGCCGTTTTCTATTTAGATTGTTGAATGAATTTAAAATTCAAACGGAGCGTTTTATGCAATACCCCGCCGCAGGCGGAGCCCGGTTGAGTCTTGATATTTTTTCTTAAAAGAAAAATCCCGCAGTTCTTTTGCGGGATCTCAGGCTCTATTTGATTGCGAAATGGCGATTCCTATAAACGGATATTTCTTTTCAAATTCCTTCCCTTTATATAGAAGATTCCCTTGTTCACCCTTCTTCATAAACTGAAAGAGTGTTCGCTCTTGCGACGTTCTACGTTAACGCATATTAAGAGTGCAGCACATCAGTTTATCAGAAACTTCAACTTTGC
>CAYHFN010000083.1:0-8366 GCA_964355925.1 uncultured Chitinophagaceae bacterium | reverse complement strand
TTATTTTACTATCAACATTTTCTTTACTGAAGAGAATAATCCCGCTCTCAAATGATAAAAATATGTTCCGCTGGATAGATGAGAAGCGTTGAACGTTACCGAATGCTCTCCTGCTGATTGTTCTTCATTCACCAAATCGGCAATTTCTTTTCCAATCGCATCATAGATCTTCAATGAAATATGATCTGTTACCGGTAATTGATAACTGATCACAGTAGAAGGATTGAATGGATTTGGAAAATTTTGACGTAAGACAAAGTCATTGGGAATATTCTGCTCCGTCCTCACACTAGTAGAAATATTGAAGAATGCAAGGATCTTTCCCATCAATTGGTTGCGGACGTTTTGAGTGTAGATCGTTTCAAAAGGAAATCCGAGCGCAACTAGTTTTCCAGCTGTTGTTCCTGATGGAAACATTCCGTCATAATAAATTCCGCTGGCACCGACCGATGTATCTAGGTTTGTATATTTTGCAAACGTTTGTCCACCGGCATTCGCTTTTATCACATCAGGCCACAAGACATTGATTGATCCGTGTGTTCCATTATCGAACGCCAATGCCGGAACACCACTGAACGAATTTCCGCTTAATACTTCTGCTTGATATGTTGTTCCAGAAACGCTGTTCGGAGCATCGACAATATATTTCATCTTCAAATAATTATTAATGAAATCCTTATCACCTACGGCACCTTTGTTATCCAAATCCCACGCAAGTTCACAGCCGGAAACAAATAACTTCCCGCCGTTCTGCAGAAATGATTTTACTTTGGTCTGCTCAACCGTACTGAAGGTTTCATCGATTGTACTCTCATCTCCAAGAATATAATCTGCGACGTCGTAATTGTTCAACGTGAAGATCCCATCGATCACTGCATCATTCGTGGACGAATTAAATGAATACCCATTTGCGTTTACTGCAGACGCATGCTGGCGAATGAAATTGAATGTATTTCCAGTGGAAGCCCGATCAAATCCGTTTACGATCAGAATATTTGCCGAAGCTAAACTCGGAATTCCTGCAAGTACTTCAGATACCGCCGATGTTCCCGCAATATTCGACGCTTTGATTCTAAAATAGTAAAGAGAATCTGTTTGAAGTCCGGTGATGACTGGATTACTTGCAGGAATTGTTGTTGTATCAGTAAATGTCAATCCATCTTCTCCATAATAGACAATGTATTCGGTCGTATTGGTATCTGTTTTTGCAACCAAACGGATCGACGTTGCACTTTCCGATTTAAATCCAAATGATTTAGGAGTTGATGGCGCATTGCTTTCTTTAAAGTAACTCGGCTGAGTCATTGCGCCGGTTTCGTTGCTCAGAACTTTGTACCATTTCGCATCGGTCAGCATCTGTTTCACATTCATTGTCATACTGTCCACAAGGATCTCAACGTTCATCAACCGCACACCATGACTGTAGTCAACATAACTTCCACTGTGAATATTAGTCAGCGGCTGAATTGCTGTTCCGTTCAATTGATGCCATCCGTAAATAACTACATATCCCGGACGCGTTGGATCAACGATCTTATTACTGATAACAATATCTTTCTTTGTTCCGCCCATCAAAGTTCCGAGCGGCTGACCGGAAGCAATGCGCTGATTTTCGATCGCAGTATTATGAAGAATAAATTTTGCAACCTGCTCATTTTCATTTCCAACCGGGGCGTAGGTTACGGGAGCAACTTTGATCTTTGCTTTCAAATAAATATCATCTACAAGTTTTGATGTCGGCATTGCCGCGCCGTATAGATTTGCAATTTTCTGTGCCGTCACCGGTCCCATCGGTATGCGACAAAAATCGTCGTTCGAACCGATGCAGAGATAATCCGGCATCACTTCATAGATCACCAGATGTGAAACTCCGTCGTTATCCAAGAATGTGGATTGAAGTTTTGTGAACGTCCGCATAAAATCAGGAACATTTCCTTTTGCCAATTCACTATGGATTGCATTCTCTCTATCAGTGAATATCATATTCGATACACTTGCCATAAACTGTGAACCAGTCATTGAACCTGCAGGACGCGCGGGAATTTGGACAGGCTTCGGTAGAACATTTCCCGTTTGTACCAATGATGTGTAGGCGCGCGATCCATAATATGTATAACCAATTCCCTCAAGCAGTGTTCCCGACAGCATTGTTTGGATATATCCGTTCAATTCAACCTGTACCGTATGAAGGATTGCCTGCGTCGGATTATGTTTGAGAATGATCTTCACTCTTCCATTCAATGCTGTGTGGGTAATGAATGTTGAACTTTCACTGGTTGTGAACATCATAAAATTAGAAAGGTACGATACCATTTGTCTTGTTCGGTACCACGTTCCGCCGGTCAGACTGACGATCGGCGCACCATTATATAACGCAATGCTGTCATTGTATGCAAGCACGCTAAGATGATGATCCGATGATGCCAGGAGCCAATCCTTGATCTTTGCACCGTACGAATTATCATAATTGTAATCACTATCGAGAAATGAAATTCGTTTGATGATATCGGGAATTGCGCTTGCCGCGTCCATATAGCTGAATGTGGATCCGCCGCCGCCGCTATGGCTGGAAAGAATAACGTACGGATTGTAGCTCGCAAAAATATTTTTAATCGAATCGACTATTCCTTTGATGAGCGCTGCGTTGTTTGCGTATTTGCTTCTCCACGTGGGCCAGCTGAGAGGAACTGATGCCGCGTTCGCTTCAAGATAGATCGTGACAAAATTCGTATCCTTCACCTTAGAACGGATGAACCTCGTCTGAGCCCCGATGTGTTGAATATCATAATGCCAATCATCTCCGGTTTTTAATTTCTTTCCAACGGTCATCTCGATTGTATTTCCATTCGGCAATGCAAAGAACGAAAGCGCAGTAGGATTTGCAGCATTGAACTGATCGATCGACGGAGCGTTAATATGAATTCTTACCTCGGGATTATATACAAACGTTTTTACCTGCTCATTAAAGTATGGACTTATGGAAAACCCCGGAATGGATGCTGATTTTTTTAATTCTTGAGGAAAAACTGTTTGAGGAGAGAGAAGAAAAAAGAGATAGAGTCCAATTTTCAATCTGTTGTGCATACTATGGGATTTCATATTTCATTTTCCTTTTGAGTAATTTCTTTCCCAAAGTGTAACGCAAAAACAAATATTCGTTACTATGGATTGAAATCTAAACATCTGTTCACATGGTTGCGCCTGTCTTAAGAACCGAGAATATTCTGCAATGCCGGTTCCAATTCTGGAAAAGTGAATTGGAACCCTGAGGCTATCAATTTTTCGGGCACCACTTTTTGCCCGGAAAGAATTACTTTCGATCCCTCACCATAGAGAATCTGTAAAGCAATATCTGGCACCGGAATCCACGATGGACGATGCAGTACATTACCAAAGATTTTTGAGAATTCATTCATTGCTACGGGGTTGGGAGAGACAAGATTGTACACACCGCTGAAATTATTATTCTTTATTGGATAGAGAATCCCGCCAACCACATCATCCATATGAACCCACGGAAGAAATTGTCGTCCACTTCCAATCGGGCCACCGACAAATAATTTGAATGGCATCAGCATTTTGCCAATCATTCCGCCGGATTTTTCAAGCACCAGTCCGATGCGTGGGGTTGCAACACGCACTCCAAATTGTTCAGCTTCATACGCGGCTCCTTCCCATTGCTTCACGACATCAGCAAGAAAATCCTTCCCGCCGGAACTTTGCTCAGTGATCATTTCATCATTTCTATCACCGTAAAATCCTACCGCTGATGCTGAGATCAGTAGTGATGGTTTTCGTTCCGATCGCGCAATCGCTGCCACCAATAATTTCGTCGGGATGATCCTGCTGTTCAAAATTTCCTGTTTTACTTTACTATTCCAGCGTTGTTCAAAAACATTCTTTCCGATAAGGTTGATAACAATATCGCAACCGTTCAATTCATTTTCCCAAACGCCTGAAGTTTGAGGATTCCAATGAATATAGTTCACTGTAGCATTGTTCAATTTTATCATTCTCGAAGCACTTCGAGTGAGAAGAATGATGTGATGGGATTCTTTTGAAAGATGATGTGCCAAATGAGAACCGATGAAACCGGTTCCACCGGTGATGAGAATTTTCATTGTAAATTTTTTGAAGGATAACTCTTTTTGTGATCAATTAGCAGTAATAATCCTTCGTACAGTAGCAAAAATTGTATCAAAACGGTACGGTTTTGTCAGCACGTCTTGAATACCTTTACGCAAAAGATCGGAACGCGTAGATGTGTCCAAAAATCCGGAAGAGACAATCACTTTTACATTTGGATTCATCACCCGAAGTTTTGCAAACAATTCTTCCCCTCCCATATGCGGCATTCCAAGGTCGGTGATCACAAGCGAGATCGTATCCTTCTTCTCTGCATAGATCTTTAACGCTTCGATCCCGTCCGAAGCAGTAAGAACATGATATCCCTCATCCTTCAAACTTTCAAACAGAATGTCGCGAAGCATTTCTTCGTCGTCAACGATAAGTATTGTTTCATTATTCATTATTATTGCTTCTTTTTCTATGTGTTGTTCATCTGAAAGTTCAACGGATATCATTGGGAAATACATCGTGAATGTTGTACCAATTCCTTTTTTGCTCTCTACATCAATGAATCCTTGATGTAATTTAACAATACCATGGACGATAGCAAGACCGAGTCCTGTTCCCTTTCCACGCGCTTTCGTTGAGAAGAACGGTTCAAAGATACGCTGTTGTAACGCTTCATCCATACCAGAACCGGTATCGTTGATCGAGATCGCAATATATTCATGATCATCAGCTTCAGAAAAACGATCCTTTACGTGTTCGCTCCGAATCAATTTCGTGCCCACGGTCAACACACCCCCATCCGGCATAGAATCTTTTGCATTGAGCGAAAGATTCAGAATCGCCTGATGCAGATGACCCATATCACCCATGATGATTGCTGAAGTATGTTCAATATTGTAATGTACAAAAATTGTTTTGGGCAAGAAATGCTTTAGAAATTCTGTCACTTGTTCCACAACCATGTTAACAGAGATCGGCTGCAACTCCGCTTGTTCCGGACGGGAGAAGAGGAGCAATTGTTTTGAAATTGAGGCACCTCGGTCCGAAGCTTCGATGATCCTATTGATATATTTTTGAATTGCGGAATTATTTTTCGTCTGTCGCTTGATCAATTCAGCGGTTCCGAGGATCATGGCCAGAAGATTATTAAAATCGTGAGCGATACCTCCGGCCAATGTACCAATGCTTTCCATTTTCTGAGCCTGCATCAATTGTTGCTCAAGTTGTTTCTTATCAGTAATATCACGAATGGAACCGTTGAACAGCATCGGTTTTCCCTGATCGTCACGGACCACTACCGATGTCAGTAATACATAAACCTTTTTCCCTCCATTTACCTTAAAGGTGATCTCGTAATCTTTAACAAAATCCTTTGTCTCAAATTCTTTAACGAATTTTTCTCTCTCCGTCTCGGAAAGATAAAATTCGAATGCATTATGATTCAGTAATTCATTTTTGTTTGAGTAACCAAGAATATCCACCGTTGCAGTGTTCACGTCAAGAATTATTCCATCGATCGTTGTAATATATATTCCATCCTTTGAATCTTCAAAAAGACGGCGATACTTTTCCTCACTCTGCCGAAGGGTTCTCTCTGCAAATTTTCGTTCCGATATGTCACGGAAAATCCCTTGCGCAATGATCCGTTTATCATCCAACCGAATGACGCTTGCCTTGATCTCAACGGGAATCTTTTTGCCGGTTGAATCAATCACTTCAAATTCCATCGGGTGTTCACCGAGCAAAAGAATCTGTTCGCGAAAAAGTGATTCCGCTTCCTGCGAGCGCTCCGGTGGATGGATGAATGATTGATGTTTTCCGATGATCTCTGTTCGCGGACGTTTTAACAATTTTTCGGCTTCGGCATTCACATCAATGATAATCCCCGACTTTGTATCGGAAAGAAAGACCGCATCTTTTGCATTTTCAAACAACGAACGAAATCTCAATTCAGATTCAAGCAGAGAATCTTCCGCTTGTTTACGTTTAGTAATATTCTCTTGTGTAGCAAGAAAATGAATAATTTCCCCCCGCTCATTTACAATTGGATTAATAGAGGAAGATACCCAGTACAACTCACCATTTTTATTTTTATTGTGAAATTCACCGCGCCATTCTTTGCCGGAATTTATTGTTGTCCACAATTTATTATAATCATCCCCGGTTTTTTCCCCAGAACTGAATATTCGTGGATTTTTGCCAATCACTTCTTCTAATGTATATCCTGAAAGTTCTAGTGCTTTTGAATTAACATATTCAATGTTTCCTTCAAGATTGGTAATAATAACCGATGCCGGACTTTGTTGTACCGCCTGCGATAGTTTACGAAGTTCTCCCTCTGCTTGTTTGTGTTCGGTGATATCACGAGCGATCACTTGTGCAGCTTGTTCTCCTTCAAACACGAATGGAATGGAGATTACTTCAACTTCAACTTTCGAACCATCTAAACGAAGCCATTTCTGTTCCTGCGGCGGAACCGCTTTGTTGTTGTACACTTTTGATATCCGTTGCAGTACCTGTGCACGGTGATCGGGATGAACAAACTCAATGACATTTTTCTTTATGAGTTCGTCTGCGCGAGACGCACCCATTAATTGGATCGCTGATTGATTGACAAATTGAACGATTCCATTAACATGCACAACTATCGTATTCGGGGAGAATTCAACCAGCGCGCGATACCGTTCTTCGCTTTCACGCAATGCATATTCAGCATTCTTTTGTTCAGCAATATCCCGACCGACCGCAACCACAACTTTTTTTCCGAAGTAATTTCCCGATGTGAGACTAACATCTTTTGGAAATATACTTCCGTCACTTCTCTTTCCCCAGAATTCGAAAAATTGTGGCTTGCCGATGAATGCTTTTTGAAAGGCTGTTGCAATTGCATTCAAATTATTTTTCCCTGGAGCAGAAAGAAATTCTGCTGTTTTTCCAATAAATTCTTCGCGTTTATAACCGTAGAACCGCTCTGCTGTTGCATTCACATCCAGAAAACATCCATTTTCATCTTGGATGTAAATTGCCTCATTCACGTTGTTTATTAATTCGCGGTAAGTGTGTTCGGAAAGCATTAACTGCTGTTCCATTATTTTTCTTTCCGTAATGTCGCGCTGTGTTCCCCATACACCAAGCCACATTCCGTTTTCAACAATTCCAATAGCATTGTTCAGAAAATATTTTATCACTCCGCCTTTATCTTGTTCATGAGATTCTTCATCAAAGAATTTATATCCTTTGCGGATGAAGGTTTTCATATACTCTATGTTATAGGGATCGGATTCTATCAGCAGATTGCTGATCATTTTTCCGATCGCTTCCTGCGTGGAATGAAAACCATACATCTTTGCCATAACATCATTGCACTCGGCAATGTAACTTCGTTCAAACATCAAACGGATCTGTTCGTCAAGCAATAATGATGTTGGAATTGGTATTTTAAAAGCAGTGCGATATATCCCTTCGGAACTCTGTTCGACAAATGCTCGATATCGTTCTTCATTTTTGCTTAGCTCATTCTGTATTTTTCGGCGTTCGGTTACATCCCTAAAAGTGAATACCATTCCTGTAATCTTTTTTGACCTATCAAAGATCGGTGCAGCAGAACCCTCTATAAACGTTTGATCCCCATTTTTTGCTACTAGAACTGTAGGATTCGTTTTGTTAAGTGCAATACGATCGTGCATATCTTTTGCCGCAAGATTTGGAAGTAGTTTTCCGGTATGTTCATCTAAAATAATTAGTACTTCTTCAAGTTTTTTTCCTATTGCATTTTCTTGTTTCCACCCAGTCAATTGTTCGGCAATAATATTAATGAATTTTATAATTCCCTTTTTATCCGTTGCGATCACAGCATCGCCAATACTACGCAATGTTGTTTCAAGCCAGCGCTGTTGTTCTTTTACGGATGTTTCTACTGTATGTTTATACAGACCCATCTCAATGGCAGTGAGAACATCCCGTTCATCAAATGGTTTTAGAATATAACCGTATGCGCCAATTTGCTTGGCGCGTTGAACCATTTTTTCATCGGAATATGCCGTAAGGAAAATGATAGGGATATCGAATTGTTCAAGGATTATTTTTGCGGCATCAATACCGTCCATCAATCCATCAAGGACAATATCCATCAGAATGATGTCGGATGGTGAGTTCTTAACAGCTTCTATTGCATCCTTTCCGGATTCAACTATTTGAACAGTTGAAAATCCGGATGAAGAAAGAATTGAGTGAAGGTCCATTGCAATGACCTTTTCATCTTCTACAATAAGTGCTATTTTTCGTTTCAT
>CAYHFN010000082.1:0-8647 GCA_964355925.1 uncultured Chitinophagaceae bacterium | reverse complement strand
TTGCCAACTTCTTTTGCAGGGAATGCCGATCTAATATTTATTTCTTTCGAGCGGAAATGCATATGTGACTTCATCAATCCTGTTGTGCAACGATCTCCAAGTCTCACTCCTTCTTTCCACGCCATCGTAAGTAATTCAGATCTCTGAAGTGGATCCCTCGTGAACTGCTCCGTGTAGTGATACAAATTGTCAAACAAAGTTTGGGTCATAGATCCTCCTGTGAATGAATGAATAAAGGTTGTTCATCCAATCTTATACCCGGGAAAATCGACTGATTAAAAACGGTATAAGAAGCTATCAATCGAAAGGTCTTTATGTCAGCAGTTTTTCAAACATACATCAACACTCCACCCGTTGAAAATAATGTTCTATACTCACTTCTATTCTTCATCAACGGCATCGGTGATACACTTGTCATTGATACGGATACGCAAATCAGAAACATTGAGGAGAACATCCTAACTTGTTCCGTTCATATAATTGAAATGATTCTTGGGATAGAAGTGACAGACGAAATTCTGGCAAACAAAAAACAATCGCTACGTCAATTGGCTGAAACAATTAAGGTGATTCCCAAGTTGTCAGACGAGGCTTATGCGAAGAAACTGATGAACGCGAAGTTTTGGTGGAGATCGGTGTTAGATAGTAATTAGCCGCCAGTGATAGAAATATACCCCAGTTTAATCGCTGGGGTAGCTTTTTACCTGTAACTAGAGCGCTAGTGATGCCGATTTGGATTATTCTGTTTCGTTGTCTATACCTGGTTTATGTGTATGCAGACAGTATTTTGCCCACATATCAATTATTGTTTTTCGGTGAGGTACCCTGGTTCGATTGTATTTGGGGCGGTATTTTAGTTGTGAGCGTATATCGTACATCGGCGTGTTTACCAGAATAGTGCAGGCCGATAGTCAAAATCATCCTGATGCTTGGAAACCAGCACTGTGGTCGTTACCAGATACAGTTTAAAGGGTACACAGTCTTTTAAATATGCGATTTAAAGAACGATAGAATCGGAGACGGGTGTTTCATCGTCCATTATTGATCGGGGTTTGTGGGGGATATTTAAAACGAAATGCGGTACAGAGTTCACTGCCGCATCCGTACCGCATTCTGTACCGCACCCTAAAATCCTCGAATCTGTTTTAAATTCGCATGTTTTGAGAATTTTGCGGTACTGCGGTACAGAATTAATAAAAAGATATAGAAAACATAGAATGAAGTAATACCACTGACCTGCCAATAAAAACATTCTTCTAAGTTAGCGACTCTTTTCTAGGCACTTCAGCACCCTGTACCGCAAATCTAATATTTCTCCTTTAAACATTGGTGAATATCGTGCGGCAGTGAATGCGGTAGTAAAATTCATCACCTCATGCTCCTCGACTTTACGACCTTGAACAGAGATATTTTTACTTTGCATCCTAGATCGGTGGAGTTACGCCGCTTATTTAAAGTGCAGAAGTTTTAGACTTGATTTTTTAGCACCATCCATATTCAGGGATATTCTTCCCACTGCTTCATGCAATCTATTTGGTTGCAAATGTGCATAGATTTCTGTCACGGTGATTGTCGAATGACCTAACAATTTCTGCACCTCATAAATCGAAACACCATCTTGAACTAACAGACTAGCGAATGTATGCCTCAAATGATGAAAAGTTAGTGACGCGTCCAATTCAGCGAACTTCAAGAATCTCTTAAATCCTTTGGTCAGTCGATCCTCTCTGATCTTCTTTCCTTCAAAATTAAACACCAAGTCATATTTACGAGTTTCATTATATCCGCTAAGAAGGTTGAACACCCCATCATTCATTGGAACAATACGGCTTTTCCCTGCCTTAGTCTTAAAATTGGCATCACTTTGTATGATTAATATCCGATTCTCAAAATCTACCTTGTCCCAGGTAAGATGAGTAATTTCAGCTCTACGCAGTCCAGTATTAATGGCAAAGAATACGAGATCTCGCAACCACTCTTCGGAAATCACACTAATAAAATGTCCTGCCTGAGTGCTGGTCAAAAATTTTGGTTTGGATTCAGGAACCCTGCACATTTTAACATTGCAGAATGGATTTTGTTTTAGGTATTCCCATCGAACAGCAAGATACATCAAACTTCGTAATGCCTGCAATTCTCGATTTACTGAACGTGGCAATAATGTTTCCTGCCGAACAGATTTGTAATGGTCAATGTGTCTCATCGAATATTTATTTATTCGAAGATCACCAACAATCCTGATCATCTCCCGTACAACAAGCTTGTAGATATTTCTAGTGTAGTGCGCGAAATTGTTTTTAGCAAACTCGAGGAATTTATTTTCAAATTCGGAGAGATGGATTCCTTTCTGTCTCTCAATCATCATTTCTTTAAAGTTCGAAAGATGAACAAGAGCATCTGATTTGACGGTGCATCGTGTGGAAACTTGTTTACGTTTTCCTTCGTCGGTGAGATATTCGATGTACCAAACATTTTCTCTTGAACGTTTGAAGAGCCATACACGCTGGTCGCCGATAAACATAATTCACTCCCATCACCATCTGGTGATTTATCTGGTGGATAGATAAGTGAATGAAAAATTTTATCGGTAAATAATTATTTTACTGCGGAGTTACTTGTATGATTATACTTCGAGGAAAAAATGAGGACTTTTAATTTTGAAGTTGCGAACGAACCGCTCTCCCAAACTGAGCTACAGCCCCAGTATCAAAAAAATATTTAATAGAACCGATCCCAAATTGAGAGGCGAATACTTTTTGCGCCACGAAATCCCGCTGTTTTTTAGCGGGACTGAGCTACAGCCCCAACTCTTGAATAAAGATACAAAAATTTGGGGATGAGTTCAATGTCTTTTACACCACCTCACACTCTACTTTTCAAACAACTATTTATTTGCAAGATACCATTCAATTGCTTTTTTCAACCCATCTTCGAGAGAATATTTCGCTTTCCAACCCAACAAATTAATTTTACTCACATCCAATAATTTCCTCGGGGAGCCGTCTGGTTTAGTGCTGTCGAATTCTAGTGCACCATTATAACCGACAATATCTTTGATCAAATTGGCCACTTCAAGGATTGTAACATCCTCGCCGGTTCCTATGTTGACAAATTCTTTTCCATCATAATTGTTCATTAAAAAAATACAAGCATCAGCCATATCATCAACATACAAAAATTCCCTGCGTGGCTTTCCTGATCCCCACAAAACAACTGATGGAGAATTATTTTGTTTCGCTTCAACAAATTTCCGGATCAACGCCGGCAAAACGTGTGAATTTTGCAGATCAAAATTATCATTCGGTCCGTAAAGATTTGTCGGCATCACGGAAATATAATTCGTTCCATATTGTCTATTGTAAGATTTTGCCATCTCAATACCGGCAATTTTTGCAATGGCATACGGCTCATTGGTCGGTTCTAATTTTCCATCAAGAAGATATTCTTCCTTTATCGGTTGAGGTGCAAGTTTTGGGTAGATACATGAACTTCCTAAAAAACATAACTTCTTCACTCCGTTTTGATAGGAGAAGTGAATGACATTATTCTGAACAGCAAGATTTTGGTAGATGAATTCCGCTGGATACGTATTATTGGCGTGGATACCACCCACTTTTGCAGCGGCAAGAAAAACGTAATCGGGTTTTTCTGATTCAAAAAAACGTTTGACGCCCAATTGATCTGCAAGATCAAGTTCCGCGTGGGTCCGAACGACCAAATTCGTGAATCCTTGTTCGCTCAACAATCGAACGATCGCAGAACCAACCAGGCCCCGATGACCGGCCACATAAATTTTTGCATTCTTTTCCAACTTAATAGCCTCTTCTCTTCACAAGTTCAAAATCGGCTTTTGCCATAAGACGTGCAAGATCAGCAAACTTTGTCGTTGCTTCCCAACCGAGTTTTTGCTTTGCTTTTGTTGCGTCGCCGATAAGAAGATCGACCTCCGTTGGTCGATAATATTTTGGATCTACTTCAACCAGTATTTTTCCTGTTTGCTTATCAATTCCTTTTTCATTTTCTGCAGCACCTTCCCAACGCAGATCGATTCCGAGCTCATGAAATGCAGCATCAACAAATTTTCGCACTTCATGGGTCTCGCCGGTTGCAAGAACGAAATCTTCCGGTGTATCGAGTTGAAGCATACGCCACATTCCTTCAACATACTCTTTCGCAAATCCCCAGTCACGTTTTGAATTCAAATTTCCGAGGGTCAGTTTGTCCTGCAAACCAAGTTTGATCTTTGCCGCGGCCATTGTTATTTTGCGCGTAACAAATGTTTCTCCGCGCCTCGGGGATTCATGGTTGAATAAGATCCCGTTGCATGCAAAAAGATTGTATGCTTCGCGATAGTTTACAATGATCCAATAGCCATATAACTTAGCCACACCATATGGACTGCGGGGATAGAACGGCGTTTTTTCTGTCTGAGGAATCTCTTGAACTTTTCCATACAGTTCACTTGTTGATGCTTGGTAGAATTTTGTTTTAATACCTGTTTCTCTGATTGCATCAAGAAAACGCAGCGTACCAACAGCATCAACTTCAGCCGTATATTCCGGAACTTCAAAAGAAACTTTTACATGGCTTTGCGCGGCAAGATTATAGACTTCATTCGGTTCGATCTTTTCCAATAATCGATTGATGTTGCTGGTGTCAGTCACATCTCCATAATGAAGAAAGAATTTTGAACCGGCAAATTTTGGGTCATTATAGATGTGATCAATACGGCCTGTATTAAACGAACTGCTTCGGCGGATTACGCCATGGACTTCATATCCTTTTTCAAGGAGCAGTTCTGCAAGATAAGAACCGTCTTGTCCGGTGATTCCTGTGAGTAATGCTACTTTTGCCATGGTTAGTTTATCCTTGTTGGTTCCAATATTCTATGAGTTCTGTTAATGTTTTTTTGAACGGAATTTCCGCTTTCCATCCAACGCTATGGTTCATAGCGTTGGCGCTGCCGGCAAGGAGCTGAATATCATATCCGCGCAGCCGTTTTGGTTCGACGTTCAGTTCAAATTTCTCACCCACAATTTCTTCAAAAAGGTGAATGATATCTTCAATAGCGAAGATTCTTCCGGAGCACAAATTAAAAATGTAATTATGCTTGTTGTCGATCTGTGACAGCATCCAATATCCTTTGGCTATGTCGCGCACGTCCGTAAAATCACGACGTGCTTTGATGTTCCCCACTCTCAGGATTTTCGGCGCTTTTGTTTTTTGAATAGTGACAATCTGCTTTGCGATCGACGAACAGACAAAGTTCGGACGCTGCCTCGGGCCGGTATGATTGAATGGCCGGGCAATGACGATATTGAGACCTTCATACTTTTTATAGGTCTGCGCGATGTAATCCATACTGGTTTTACTCGCAGCGTACGGATTCACCGGCTGCGGGATCGATTGTTCCGTATGCAATCCAGGCAGTCCGAATGTCTCGCCGTAAATTTCGCCTGAGGTGACAACGATAATGCGAGGAGAGATCTCAGCAGCTTTTACTGCTTCAAAAACATTTATCGTACCGATCACATTGGTTTTGAATGTATCGGCTGCATGCTCAAACGAGCTCGGTACAAAAGCTTGACCTGCAACATGGAAAATGATATCCGGCTTGACTTGTTTAATGATAGTAAAAATAGATTGGAAGTCAGTAATCTCCCCTGTTGAAAGAGTAACTTTCTCTTCTATTTGTGAGAGATTGTCACTTTTTTCCGAATCCCTAAGCACCCCGAAAATTTCCGAATCTGTATTTCCTGCAATGTAGTCAGCCAAATGACTTCCTGCAAAACCGCCTACACCTGTGATAAGAACTTTCATAAAAGTATTTTCAAGTTGTTGTTGATAGAAGAACGTAGCGAAAGATACTAATTTTTTTGCGAATAACTTCAGCTTGTGTATAAAAAAAAATCCCGTTTCGCTTTCGCGGACGGGATTTATAAATTAAATCAGGCATCGACCTACTCTTCCACACAGTTACCCATGCAGTACCATCGGCTCGGCGGGGCTTAACTTCTCTGTTCGGAATGGGAAGAGGTGTAACACCCGCGACAAAAACACCTGAATTAAAAATTCAAAATGAAAAGAAGCGCATATATGATCTATTGAGTTTATTGATGCACAAAAATGTGTATTCAAAAAAGAATTGGCAAGTCTCACGAATTATTAGTACTACTCGACTCACACATTACTGTGTTTACATCTGTAGCCTATCAACCAAGTCATCTCCTTGGATTCTTTAGGGGGTAAACCCCAGGGAAATCTAATCTTGGAGCGGGTTTCGCACTTAGATGCTTTCAGTGCTTATCCCATCCGGACGTGGCTACTCTGCAATGCCACTGGCGTGACAACAGATTCACCGTCGGTCCGTTCATTCCGGTCCTCTCGTACTAAGAACGACACTCCTCAAATTTCCTGCGCCCGCATAGGATAGGGACCGAACTGTCTCACGACGTTCTGAACCCAGTTCACGTACCGCTTTAATTGGCGAACAGCCAAACCCTTGGGACCTTCTCCAGCCCCAGGATGCGATGAACCGACATCGAGGTGCCAAACCTTGCCGTCGATATGAACTCTTGGGCAAGATCAGCCTGTTATCCCTAGCGTACCTTTTATCCTTTGAGCGTTGGCCCTTCCACTTGGAACCAACGGATCACTAAATCCTACTTTCGTACCTGCTCGACTTGTCCGTCTCGCAGTCAAGCTCCCTTGTGCTTTTACACTCGCCGCACGATTACCAACCGTGCTGAGGGAACCATTGAGAGCCTCCGTTACAATTTAGGAGGCGACCGCCCCAGTCAAACTACCCGCCTATCACTGTTCCTGTACCGGCTTACGGTACTAGGTTAGAATTCCAACAAAGCAAGGGTGGTATTTCACTGTTGACTCCACCGAGGCTAGCGCCCCGGCTTCACAGTCTCCCACCTATGCTACACATGCTTTGTCCGAACCCAATAATAGGGTGCAGTAAAGGTGCATAGGGTCTTTCCGTCCATATGCGGGTAACCGGCGTCTTCACCGGTACCACAAGTTCACCGAGCCCGTGGTTGAGACAGTGACCAAGTCGTTACACCATTCGTGCAGGTCGGAACTTACCCGACAAGGAATTTCGCTACCTTAGGACCGTTATAGTTACGGCCGCCGTTTACTGGGGCTTCGGTCGAAAGCTTCGCTTGCGCTAACCCCCTTCCTTAACCTTCCAGCACCGGGCAGGTGTCAGTCCCTATACGTCGACATAAAGTCTTAGCAGAGACATGTGTTTTTGTTAAACAGTCGCTTGGCCCGTTTCACTGCGACCCATTTCCGCAGCTGTTGTACACAGCAACGTACAATGGGCACTGCTTATCCCGAAGTTACGCAGTCAGTTTGCCGAGTTCCTTAACCACGGCTCACTCGAGCACCTTAGTATATTCAACTCATCTACCTGTGTCGGTTTGCGGTACGGTTTGTTTGCAATCTCTCGTACGAAGTTTTTCTTGACAGCCTGATTAGCTTCAGTTGCGGCCCTTGCGGGCACCCTATTCCCGTCTCGGTTTAAAGAGCATGCGGATTTACCAACACGCTCACCCTACGCGGTTAAACCACCATCCATTAGGTGGCTGAAGTTCACTTCTGTGTCACTCCTTACGATCAAACGATTACAAACAAGCACAGGAATATTTACCTGTTTACCATCGACTACGCCTCTCGGCCTCATCTTAGGATCCGGCTAACCCTGAGACGATTAACGTTGCTCAGGAAACCTTAGATTTTCGGTGGAAATATTTTTCGTATTTCTTATCGTTACTTATGCCTACATCTGCGTTTCCATGCGCTCCAGCAACAGTCACCTGTCACCTTCGATGCAGCATGGAATGCTCCCCTACCACATTGGCAATAAAGCCAAGTCCACAGCTTCGGTACGACGTTTAAGTCCCGATAATTGTCGGCGCTAAGTCGCTTGACTAGTGAGCTATTACGCACTCTTTAAATGATTGCTGCTTCTAAGCAAACATCCTAGTTGTCTAAGCAACTCAACATCCTTTCTCTGTTAACGTCGATTTTGGGACCTTAGCTGGTGGTCTGGGTTGTTTCCCTTTTGGCGACGAAGCTTATCCCTCGCCGCCTGACTCCCAAGAAACATATTAGCGCAATTCGGAGTTTGTCTGGGTTTGGTACCGTTGTGACGGCCCTAGCCCAATCAGTGCTCTACCTGCGCAATACTATAACTTGAGGCTAGCCCTAGAGCTATTTCGGGGAGTACGAGCTATCTCCGAGTTTGATTGGTCTTTCGCTCCTACCCTCAGTTCATCCGAGCGGTTTTCAACCCACATCAGTTCGGACCTCCATGACGTTCTACCGTCACTTCATCCTGACCAAGGGTAGATCACACGGGTTCGCGTCTGCCGCACGATACTAAAGCGCCCGATTAGGACTTGCTTTCGCTACGGATTCATTTCTTAGAAATTTATCCTTGCATCGTACGAGCAACTCGTAGGCTCATTAAGCAAAAGGCACGCAGTCAGTCCTCTTGTATCCGAAGATACAAGACTTCCTACTACCGTTTGTAAGCATGCGGTTTCAGGTACTATTTCACTCCCTTCTTAAGGGTTCTTTTCACCTTTCCCTCACGGTACTGGTTCACTATCGGTCACGAGAGAGTATTTAG
>CAYHFN010000081.1:0-8833 GCA_964355925.1 uncultured Chitinophagaceae bacterium | reverse complement strand
CCGATCAATTTGAATTGGTGCAGAACTATCCCAATCCTTTCAATCCAACAACGGTAATTAGTTATCAAATACCGGTGAGCAATCACATAACACTGAGAGTATATGATGCCATCGGAAGAGAAGTTGCCATATTGGTCAATGAGGTGAAAGAGGCGGGATATTACTCCGTATCTTTTAACGCATCAAATTTAGCAAGCGGAATATATTTTGCGCGGCTCGTCTCTGGAGAAAAATCTCAAGTAAAGAAGTTGATGTTGATGAAATAATGTTTTGAAAACATTGCGAAGGTTTGTCATAATTTTTTCATAACCTTCGCAAGGTTTCATACCACTATATATGTAAGTCATCAAATAAAAAAAGTAATTCTACGATTTCTAATTAACACCAAAAAGTCCGAATTCAATTTCACATTGTATCGGACTTTTTTCTTTTTGAAGACAATGTGCTCTGCGATACGAATGAAAATTGACAATCGTGTCCGATTTAAGTAAGTTTGATAATTATAAAAACCACCAGTCCAAATCTATAATACAATGGAGGTCAAATGAGATTTTCTTTTAATTATCCCCCAATGTGCATCTTGTTTGTTTTGATCATCACCGTACATCTTTCTGCGCAATGGTCTACCAAACCTGCAATAAATAATGCAATATCAACTGCTGCTATTGATCAAACGTATCCATCAATTACTAATGATGGTTCTGGGGGAGCAATTATTGTGTGGCAGGATGCTCGAGGTGGAACGAGTTATGATATTTATGCACAGAAGATCAATGCTTCCGGAGTTATACAATGGAAAACTGATGGTGTTCCCATTTCAACTGTGAATGGTAATCAAATGATTGCAACAATAGCCAGTGATGGTTTGGGAGGAGCGATTATTGCGTGGTTTGATGGACGAAATGGACATGATTATATCTATGCGCAGAGAATTAACGGTTCTGGAGTTGTTCAGTGGACAGCCGATGGAGTTGAAATATCAACTGCGTTTGGTTTTCAAACCGATCCGGTAATAATCAGCGATGGATCCGGTGGAGCGATTATTGCATGGAAACATTTTCTCGAAATGTCGAATGCGGACATTTATGCACAGAAGATCAACGCATCAGGAAATGTGCAGTGGACGGTTAATGGAGTTGCTATTTCAACTGCAGCAGATAATCAACTCTCTCCAACAATGGTCAGTGATGGCTCAGGAGGAGCGATCATTTCTTGGTGTGATTATCGAAACTCTGCAACAACAAGTGCTGATATCTATGCACAAAGGATCAACGCATCCGGAGCAGTGCAATGGACTGCAAATGGTGTTGCACTTTGTGTTGCTACAGGAGAACAATTATTCCCTGCTATTGTTAGTGACGGCACCGGTGGAGCAATTATTACATGGCAAGATTTACGAAGTGGTGCGGTAAATAATATTTTTGCACAGAGGATCAATTCATTCGGCAGTGTGGTATGGACTGCAAATGGTGTTACCATTTCTGCTATGACTGGTCTTCAATCCGTTCCAAGAATAATCGGCGATGGTTCAGGCGGAGCAATTATAACATGGGAAGATAATGGCAGTGGACTAACGTTAGACATTAAGGCACAAAAAATCAATGGCTCCGGTGATGTGCAGTGGACTGCAAATGGTATTGGTATTTCTAATACAATTGGTGATCAAACAAACCCAAAAATTGTCAGCGACGGATTTGGTGGAGCGATCATAACCTGGCAAGATATTCGTAATGGTATTTCGAATCGTGATATCTATGCACAAAAGATCAACAGTGCAGGAGCTGTGCAATGGAAATTAGATGGTGTTGCAATTTGCACTGCATTAAGTAATCAATTTTATCCAACAATTGTGAGCGATGAATTGGAAGGGGCAATTATCACTTGGTATGATTCTCGTGCAACTAGTTTTGACATCTACGCACAAAAGATTGATATGTATGGAATGTTAGGTGAAGCCGCTCCAAAATTAATCGCTGCCAAAGATATTGCGAACGATCAAGGGGGCAAGTTGCGCCTCATCTGGAATCCTTCCTATCTAGATGCTAAAGCATTCAAAGCAATAAAATCGTACACTCTAAAACTTGGAGCAAAGACAAAAGGAATAATCGGAAAAACGACCGGTGCAGCCGGCTCAGGAATTTTTTGGCAGACAGCAGATATTATCCTCGCAGATTTTTCCGAAGGATATAGTTCTGTTGTTTCAACATACGCCGATTCCGGTTTGCAGGGAATACCAATGTATTATTTTCAGGTGATCGCAAAGAATAGTGACTCCTCACAAATGTGGTATTCCAACATCGACAGCGGCTATTCTGTGGACAACGTTCCTCCGGTTGGAGTCGGAGGCGCGGCAATCATGGCGTTCAATAATGGCAGTATCAAATTGCAATGGAATAAAAACAGTGTGGATAAAGATCTATTGGGGTATGGTATCTATCGTAGTACAACAAGCGGATTTATTTTGAATCAATTAACTAAGATCAAACAAACCGAAGATAATACATTTGTAGATACAGTAACAACGAACGGATCAACATATTACTATCGCATTGCCGCTGTTGATGTACATGGAAATATTGGTGCGCCAAGTGCGGAGTTAAATCAAAAAGTGTTAGCAGTGCAGGGAACAAGAGGTGTTGCGCCAAAAGAATTTGCGCTCGCACAGAACTTTCCGAATCCATTCAATCCAACAACGAATATTCAGTTCACCGTACCTACCACGGGAAAATTGACGCTGAAAGTGTACGATGCGATCGGAAGAGAGGTAAAATCTTTAGTGAACGAAATAAAGAATGCCGGCAGGTATTCGGTTGAATTCAATGCACAGACGCTTTCTTCGGGATTGTCCTCCAAAGGCGGATACGCCTCTGGCGTATATTTTTATACGTTACGCGCCGGAAATTTTACGGAAACAAAAAAGCTGATGCTTTTAAAATAAGAATGTTCATATGCAAACTATGCGCAGTAATGCATAGTTTGCATTTTTGTTTTTTCCAAGATGTGAAAATAGCCATAGAAAGGGCATAATCGCTAATTGGCATTAGGTTTGATGTATAAATGGTACACGAGAAATTCACAGACGGAGTATTATGATGTATTTTTTACTATTGGTATTTTTTTCTTCGATTCTCTTTTCGCAAACCATTGTAACAGTGCAGCTTGATACGTTTTCCCGGCCGATGCCGCTGATCGGTTTCAATACGAACGCCCATCATACGCTTTCAAGCTGGAAAATTCCGGCATTCCGCGATTCAACCGTTGTATTACGTCCGTCCATTCTCCGGTATCCCGGCGGAACAACGGCAAATTATTGGGATTGGAAAAGCGGCTGGTTCCAGAATGCTCCAACAACTCCGCCGGAATATGCCAATATTAATCCAAACACCATCCGCGCAGAAGAATTTAAACTTGGAACCAATGCGGCAACATCAGAAGCGTTGTTTGTGACCAATTTCCAATATTCAACACTTGCGTATGAATTGCAGGGACTGCAGCATGCCGAAAGCCTCGGCTTTGCCATGAAGTATATCGAACTTGGTAACGAACACAATCTCGCCAGCACCAGTCAATTCATCACACCGAGCGTCTATGCACGCGGTGCAAAAATGTGGACTGATACGTTGAAAAAATATTTTCCTCTATCCAAGATCTGTCTTGTCGGTGGAGCACCTCCCGCAACACCGGCGTGGCACGACAGCATCTTCGCACAGAATCCGAAGATCGATGCACTTGCATTCCATGTCTATCTTGGTGCAGGGAATACGGATTCTCTTTTAAACACAAAACGGGCACTGTCAATTCCGTTCGCACAATTGAATCAGCGATTCATTCAGTCAAAATTTCCGACCATTCCGCAGAATGTAGAAGTATGGGTGACGGAATTCAATTTAGGAGAAGATCTCGCAGGCAATCCTCAACAGCATGCTGAGACGTGGACGCACGGTCTGTATGTTGCCGCGATGCTGCATATTTTTCTTGAAAATCCAAAGATCACTATGATCGTGAATCACAATCTCACAAACCATATGGAATTTGCCGCCATCAGCCCATTTGATTTCCACATCACCGCAAATGGCGTCATAATGCAGCTGTTCGGCGAAATGTCCAAAGGAATGACGAATGCAACGCGGCTGCAATTTCCCTCCTTACCGATGCAGCAATATGGGACGACAACTTTTCCAAAGCTGATTGGATGGAAGTTCAGTGATGGAAAAGAGAATCGCGGAGTCATCGTCAATCTTTCTTCGGATACGATCTCTTGCAATCTTCAAACAGTCTTTGGAAGTTCAGCGTCGGTCACACAATTTTCATCAGACAGCATTAAGAAGATTTCGGGAAAACAGAGTCTTACCCTTATGAAATCATCAACAGCTTCGACAGTGAAGATCAATCCCTATGCTGTTCTTCAATTGATGCCGCAGCAAATTACATCGGCGGCACACAGTGCAAATAAACCGGCATCTTTTATCTTGGAACAGAATTTTCCCAATCCGTTTAATCCGACCACTCAGATTAGGTTCCGAGTTAATAATGATAATGTAGTCACATTAAAAGTGTATACAATACTTGGACAGGAGATAAAAACATTGCTTGACGACAAGGTTGTTTCGGGGGAATATTCTGTCATATTCAATGCTTCAACATTACCCTCCGGAATATATCTGTATCGTTTGCAATCAGGTCGTTTCACGGAAACGAAAAGAATGGCAGTGTTAAAATGATAAAGTTTCAATCGGTGATACTCGGTGTGCGGGATGCTGTTCGAATCGGGAGAGCAATCATTTTCATGGTTGTCTTGATTCAAATCGGAAGAGCTCAAGGAATTGCGTCTCAATATCCGGGCGATAAAAATATTCATCAATCATCCCAAGTGATATTTACCGAGATGGCTGAAGAATCGACCATGGTTGAATTGCTCGGGCGTTGGTCATCAAGTACAAAAACCGGCTCGCCAATTTCACTTGATACAACAACGTCTCCTTCGATGAGTCCCGGAAAACAATCGATCCGTCTTACTACGACGGCCGGAGTGCTTGGCAATCCCGGCACCGTACAATCCGCAGATCTGTTTAAATTGCTTAATCCGGATTTCAACGATTCTCTTTTTTTCCGGTTTTACATCAAGTATAACACGTATGGAACATTTCATCATTCCGGTGTTCGAATCGGAGGAGCATATCCTGCTTCTCCCGCACCGAATAACTTTGCGGGTAAGCTGCCAAACGATTCGATAAAACAATTCTTTTACGCGGGAGCAGAGGTAAGCGGTGCTCACAAAACAAAAGTGAAAAATTCGACATTTGATTTCTATAATTATTGGAGGCATCAGCGGCACAGCAGTTTTTTCCCCGATTCTGTTTACTATGGCAATAGCTTCATCAATTCCAATCAAGTGACAGTCGATATGAGCGTATGGAATTGCATTGAAGTGCGGATAAAACTCAATACACCGCCCGATTCATCCGGCGAGATCTCAATGTGGATCAACGGAAAGCTTGTTTCAGAAATTAAAAAGGGAACAACAGGAACATGGGTTGATAATAATTTCTTTCCCGGTGCCGGAACTCCGTTCGAGGGATTTTCATGGAGGGGTCATGAACGATTAAAGCTGAATTTTATATGGCTCACGCATTTCGTAGACAATGACAGTGCGGGAATAATTAATAGTATCAATTACGATCATATTGTTGTAGCGAAAAGCTATATCGGTCCGATTGCTGTTCTCTCAGGAATCCGAGAGCGAGTGTCACCCATAGCATCATTCCAACTGGATCAGAATTATCCTAATCCGTTTAATCCGACTACAACGATTAGTTTCACTCTTCCGACAGCAGGATTCACGTCCGTAAAAATATTTGACGCCATCGGAAGAGAAGTGACAACATTGGTTAGCGAACATCTTGAAGCCAACATCCGCCATCAGAGAACATTCAACGCACCGGCACTTCCAAGCGGTCTTTATTTTTATCAGCTGCGCTCAAATGGCTTCAGCGATGTGAAACGAATGATCTATCTACGATAATTACTAGAGTACTATGAAAAATTTATTTTTAATCTTTTTCTTTTCTCAATTTCTCAATGTTTTTTCCTTAGCCCAAACTGCCGATGTAGTAGCAACGGTGAATACGCAAAACAGTATCAATCCCAGATCATCGCTGCTGCTGGGAATTACGTACGATGCGCGCTCGAGCATGAGAGGGAACTCCGGACCGGTTGGATATCATGACACGAACGGAGTGATGCTTCCGCAGATACAAGCCATCTTCGGCGATTTTCCGATGTCAACGCTGCGATATCCTGCCAACGCAGTCATGTTCGGATTTGACTGGAAAAAATCAATCGGTCCTTCGGCAAAACGTTCTTCGCAAAATATCGGTGGAAATGTTCCATCACAGCCGTTGAAATTCGGATTTGATGAATTTATGGCAATGGCTAAAGCACACGGTGCGCTCCCGAAGGATATTCAAATCATGGTGACGATCTATGATAAGACAACGGCGGGATTAAAACAGACACAAGCTCTAGCTGCTATTGATAGTGTTGCCCTCTCTGCAGCGGATTGGGTGGAATATGCCAATGGACCGAGCAATGGTGTGAATTGGGGCGGAGGCATTAATTGGGCTGCGATCAGGGATTCTAATGGACATGTTGGGCCGTATGGCATTGAGATTTGGAATTTGGGAAATGAACCGTGGGCAGACGGCGAATTTGGAAATGATTCCGTTGGTGCGAATGGTTACATCAATACCGTCCGACCAATCATCGATTCCATGCTTGCCCGGGATCCCACGATCAAGATCACTCTTCCGGCAACAGGTCCTGCGACTTCCCAATGGAATACCAAAATGTTGAACCATGCGGCATTAAAAGGAAAAATCTATGGACTCTCCCCGCATTTTTT
This sequence comes from uncultured Chitinophagaceae bacterium, assembly GCA_964355925.1. GTDB lineage: Bacteria > Bacteroidota > Ignavibacteria > UBA10030 > UBA8401 > UBA8401. The sequence continues at coordinate 1,932 of CAYHFN010000081.1, read as the reverse complement.
CCCTGACGAGACTGTTGTGAATGGTTTTGTTCAACTTGGCATTGCCAAAGTCGAAACCGGTATCAAAGCGATTGGCGATTCAGCAAAGGCAAAGGGCTTAAAAGTGATCGTTGGAGATTATGCTCATGGCATTCCCACGCTCAACGGCGTGCCAATAGGCGATCCTGATCTTGCCATGCAGTGGCAGGGAGCGAATTTGAATGTGGATTTTCTGCTGTTGATGAGCCAGCAAAAAAATGTTGAGCGGGTCAATTTTTGGGCGTATGGATTAACGCCGGCCATCTGGCATCCGATCCGCATGAATGGTCCCGGAAATTATACACTGATGCCCGCTGCAGCGATATACAAAAACCTTTTTCCTTTGCTGCTGGATAAATCTGTTTCAACGGTGACGACATCACCAAAAGGGAGTGATGGAAATTCGTATTCCGTCCGAGCGGGAGCATTTATTTCATCCGATACATCATTGATCAACGTGATCGCAGTGAATCGTGACAAAAATGATAGTCACATCATTCATGTCAACGGTATTTCAAATTATGCAGTGAAAACCGCGCGATTGTTTTCTGCGAATGCGTTGACATCCGATGTATTTTCAGATAACACTATTGCCGCAGATAATTCCGGAAATTATCTTCTTCCGCCAATGAGTATCGCGATCATACAATATGACACAAAAAAACCTGCCGCAGTGAAAGAGAATTCAAGCACGCCGGGATTATTCTTGTTGGAGCAGAATTATCCCAACCCGTTCAATCCAACAACAACAATTGAGTTTACTGTTCCATCAAATGGACTAGTAACACTCAAAGTATTCAATACGCTTGGAGAGGAAGTAGCAATATTGTTTAATGGAGAAGCAGAAGCGGGAAGATACAATCAAGTGCAGTTCAACGCTGCAAATTTAGCAAGCGGAATATATTTTGCGAGGCTCGTCTCTAGTGATAATTTACAAATAAAAAAGTTATCGTTAATAAAATAAAAAGTAAAATCCCACGCACTTGTAATATGTGTGTGGGTTTTGAAAACGCTAATGCAATAATTTCTAATTCATACCAAAAGCCCGATTTCAATTTTTCATCGAATCGGGCTTTTTTATAAAACAGGTGTTGTAACGCACAACCAATAATTGACAATTTTGTCCGATTTAGGTATGTTATTACAAGAGACATCTGAAAAATTTGTTGTCTATTGTCATTCTGAACGAAGTGAAGAATCTCGTTTTTGATTTTGAGTGGAAAAGCAAGATCCCCTGCCTGACGGCAGGCAGGTTCGTCACTCCGCTCCTCAGAATGGGCATTGGTGTGAGATTTTTCAGATGTTTCTACAATTAGAAGGATGATTTAAGATCAATTCTCTACAAAGGCTCAATGAGCCATTCTTTATTTTCTCCAATTACAGATGCTGTTTTTATTAAATCGGACATAATTGTCGGTATAACAATCCGCCAATAATTCAAATGGTATTTTGTCTAACGTTCAACACTCTTGCATTTAAATGATTAAATAATAAGAACTGAACTGAAACATCAATTATTTACTGAAGTTAGGCAGAACAAGAAAATCGGTCATGGTGAACAAGACGCAGATCAAATTAGTTAAGTCATCCTTCGGCGCATGGCGCTAAAGCGCCATTTGCTCAGGTCCGAAGGACTCCTTTGGAGATGTTCGTTATTTTATCTTGCGTCGAACCATTTTATTACGAAAATGACTTTCTGCGTAACTTGATTTATTTATCAACACAATAAGGAGTATCGTATGAGAATCAGCAATCGTCTTAGTTGGATCGTTACATTGGCAATAATCATCTTGTCAATCTCCAAAGCTACAACATATTACGTAAATGCATCGACGGGAAATAATACCAACAATGGAACGTCATCCGGAACCGCATTTAAAACAATTACTAAAGCACTATCAGTTGCTGTCAGCA
>CAYHFN010000080.1:0-9859 GCA_964355925.1 uncultured Chitinophagaceae bacterium | reverse complement strand
GATTTTTCCATAAGCCATATATGCCGGATGCACTTTTAGAGCGGGTTGGAGAGATAATTGCAAAAAAATAATGAGGAAAAATTATAGTCACTCTGAGCGAGTCCGCCAGAGGCGGAGGAGTCGAAGAGTGAGCAAACGATCCTTCGTCTCGTCTTTGGAAAAAATAGTGAACTCGCTCAGGACTGAACATTCTCAGACAACGATGATTTTTTTTACAAAACGTGCCCTACCGATGGTATCGTAGATAGGCACGCAATAGAAGATGATTAACGACATTATAAAATAGAGAACAATATTTTGTCCCTATGGGACAATAAAATATGTTGTTGCTATTTTCTCTATAAATATTCCATCCCTACGGGATGGCGAATTAGCGATGGTCTGAGAAATTATACTCACCTCTAAAGAAGTCAGACTGTGTGAAAACCGTCATTCCGAACCCTGAATAAAAACATTTCAGGGCAGGCTTGTTTCGGAATCTACCATAGCCAATTTAGAACAGATTCGAAGATGCTGAATCCAGTTCAGCATGACGAATCTACTTTTCACAAAAACTGAGTCATTCGGACCTGACCGAGTCCGCCAAAGGCAGAAGAGTTGAAGTGTTTCCTTAAACTGACATTATTGTTCTTATTCGTCAATTTATTATTATAAATCTTCTTGACACTCACGCAAAAAATATTTAATTTCAGAGTAAAACATCTGAAACTATGAGCGTCCTTTTTAGTCGTCCGTGTGAATATGCACTGCAAGCGGTATTATATTTAGCTCTTAAGCCAAAGGGAGAAATGACTTCCGCTAAGGAATTAACATTAAAATTAGATATTCCATATCATTTTATATCAAAAATTCTGCAAGATCTTTCGTATAAGAAAATTTTGTATTCACAAACGGGTCCCACCGGAGGATTTGCTCTTGCAAAATCTCCCAAAAAAATTCTGTTCCTTGAAATTGTTGAAGCAATTGATGGTAAAGATTATAAAACCAAATGTGTTATGGGATTTCCTGAATGTGGCGGAAAGAAGGTTTGTGCGGTTCATAATAAATGGCTGCTCATTAAAGAAAATATTCATGATATGCTCGTAAGTAAAAACATTTTTGAAATGGCAAAAGAAATGGATCAGATTTGATCTATTTTTTTAATTTAATTTCAGAGTATTAAATCTGAAATTACAAACAAGTACAACCATGGATGTTCTTCAATCAAAATTAGTAGATGTTCGAAACATTCACCCGTCACAAAGACATGCATTGATCTTTGAGATGTTCGATGCGCTTGCACTTGGAGAATCACTTGAGCTCGTAAATGATCATGAACCACGTCCGCTCTATTACACTTTTTTACATGAGCGCGAAGGTAAATATTCTTGGGAATATCTGGAATCCGATCCGGCTATTTGGAGAGTCCGAATTAAAAAATTGTGAGTCATGTGCAAATCATAATTTAGGTGAACTATAAAAAAGTAAGAATCCTTGACAAAGTTGTCCAAATGAAGACTTTCAAAGAATGACTATTGAGTGGAATTCCCTCTCTACTTTTTTTGTAACAATATCGAAACATTATGACTGAAAAATATTCTCTTAAAATCCCTGATATAGAATTTTGGAAGAATCTTGTACCCTGCCAAATTGGTTGCCCCATTCATACCGATGCCGGACGGTATGTGCAGCAAATTGGTGAAGGAAAGTATAAGGAAGCATATCTCACCGCTCGCTCTCCCAATCCATTTGCAAGTGTGTGCGGACGTGTTTGCGCTGCTCCATGTGAAGATTGGTGTCGCCGCGGAAAGATCGATGCGCCTGTTTCCATTCGTGCGTTGAAACGTTTTGTTACGGATAAATTTGGGATTGAATCTCTTGAGCCGGATACGGTCAACGCTTTATTGAATGGTGAATCTGACGCCGGAAATAAATGGCGAGGACACCTTCCGATACAAAATGAGAAACGAAGAAGCACCGTAAAAGATAAGTCCGAAGGATCCCATACAACGGGAAAGGTTGCCGTCATCGGCTCGGGTCCAACGGGTGTCTCATGCGCACACGATCTTGCATTAATGGGATACAGTGTAACAATTTTTGAAGCGACATCGTTTGGCGGAGGAATGCTTCGCCACGGAATTCCGGAATATCGACTTCCCCGTACGTTAATTGATAAAGAAATAGACAAAGTAAAATCCTTAGGCGTTGAGATACAATACAACACACCGCTCACCGAAAAATTTGGACTCAAAGAGTTAAAGAAACAAGGATACGATTCTGTATTCATCTCAGTTGGTACGCAAAAAGGACGAGACATAAATATTGAAGGATCGAATTTAGACGGTGTCGTAAAAGCGATTGATTACCTGCTAAACGTTAACAACGGATATCGTGTCAATCTTGGAAAGAAAGTGTTGGTTATCGGCGGCGGTTTTGTGGCGTTCGATGCTGCGCGTTCGGCATTACGAGAAACAACGGAATCGGATACGACAATTCACGAAGCGGTTGATGCTGCACGAGTTGCACGACGATCCGGCGCCGAAGAAGTGCACATCGCAAGTTTGGAATCGTTTGCCGAAATGCCGGTATTGCGTTCTGTTCAAGGATATGAAGAATTTGAAGAAGCCAAACGCGAGGGAGTTGTGTTCCATCCACAGCGCGGACCGAAGAAATTTTTCGGAGAAAATGGAAAACTCAAAGGGGTTGAGTTCATCGGCGTGAAAAAAACATACGATGAGAATGGAAAATTCAATCCTCTGTTTGATGAATCACTGACTGAACATTTTGATGTCGATACGGTGATCCTTGCTATCGGTCAAAAAACTGATCTTTCTTTCATTACCTCTTCAGATAACGTAGAAATTTCTCCGGCCGGTTTCCTAAAAATTAATACTGAAACGCTTGAAACAACCGCCCCGGGAATTTTTGCGGGAGGTGACGCAGCATTCGGACCCAGAAACATTATTGATTCGGTTGCCAACGGAAAGAAAGCGGCTCTATCTATTGATGAATTTTTAAGCGGTAAAACTGCGACAACGTATTTCGATCTATCTATTGAAAAAATTCCTACCGCCAGATTCACCCGTCCGGAAGATTTTGAACAATATGCCCGCGAAGCACCCCCCACAATCGACCTGAATCGCCGCACGGGAATCTCTGAAGTAGAAATTGGCTATACAGAAGAACAAGCAAAACGACAAGCGGAACGTTGTTTATCCTGCCACGTGCAAACCATCTATGACGCCGATAAATGTGTGATGTGCAATCGATGTGTGGATGTTTGCCCCGAATATTGCTTAAAACTTGTTCCGCTCAATGAATTGGAAATTGATGCATCAATAAAAGCACAGTTGGTTGAACACTATAATATCGATCCATATTCATCGGCAAGCGCAATGATCAAAGATGATGAAACGTGCATCCGCTGTGGTTTGTGCGCTATACGTTGTCCGACCGATGCGATGACCATGGAAGTTTTTTATTACGAAGAACACGAACAATTTGAAAAACGATAACATACAAGCAATGAAATGAAAAGACATTTCATAAAGGGAAAAAATAATGAAAGAATCAGAGTCAGCAAAAACCGATAATGAAACAAAAAATGAAAAAAACTCTCGTCGGGACTTCCTGCAAAAAGTCGGCGTAGGAAGTATTTTGCTTGGGGCAGGTGCAACCGGATTTCAAACCGTGCGTGCGCTTATTCCGGATGTGCTCTACGAAGCATCGGAACGGTTTAAAATCGGACTTCCAACACAACTTTCCGAAGGTGTGACATTCTTGGAAGACCGACGATTGTATGTGTTCAAAGAAGGAAAATCATTCTACGCAATCTCAGGATCGTGTACTCATCTTGGATGTACTGTTAAATACGCAAAATTGAATCAATCAAAAGAAGTTGAAATAGACGGACAAAAGAAAAAGATCGATTTCGAATTTCATTGTCCTTGTCACGGGTCAAAGTTCTATGCAGATGGAACCAACTTTGCAGGACCGGCGCCACGACCGCTGCGGTGGTATAAATTAGAACAATCTCCTGATGATGGGCAATTGATTGTGGATTTAGGTGAAGAAGTAGAGCAAAACTTTCGACTGACGGTTTAAATAATATTTACAGACGGAGCAGACAATGCAACTCTTAGAAAAGATAAAAATAATCTATAACAAACTGATGTGGACATGGAATCCGGGCAGCGAAAAAGAATCCGGAGATGCTATTGTTAAAAATATTTTACTCCATTGGTTTCCGAATAAGATCTCCAAGAAAAGTTTATCGTGGAATTATTCATTCTATCTGGGCACGATTTCATTTATTCTATTTGCAATTTTAACAATCACGGGAATGATATTAATGTTTCTGTATGTGCCGTCGGTGGAACGCGCATATAGTTCCGTAAAAGATATTGAGTTTGTTATTGCATTCGGATGGCTGTTACGTTCGGTGCACAGAATTTCCGCCCACTTGATGGTTGCAGTAGTATTTCTTCATATGGTTCGCGTTTTCTTAACTGGAGCTTATAAAAACGGAAAATCGATCGGTTCAAATCGTCCGACAAATTGGATCGTTGGTATCGTCTTATTGCTTTCGACATTGTTACTTTCGTTCACCGGTTATCTGTTGCCATGGGATCAATTGGCATATTGGGCAATTACGGTAGGGACGAACATTGCAAGTTCTGCTCCGATCGTTGGAGAAAAAATTCGATTTTTCCTTCTTGGCGGTAACACCATTAATCAAAACGCGCTCATTCGATTTTATGTGTTACATGTATTTTTCTTACCGGTGCTCGTCCTGTTTTTATTCTTCTACCACATGTGGCGCATTCGTAAAGATGGCGGATTGGCTGCTGCTGATAATGAATCGCTGAATCAAAAACCGGAAAATATTGTACCGGTAAAATCAAAAACTTATTCGTTGCTCGGAATTACAAACGGAACAAGCGTACATGTGAAGACAACAATGGTGAACGAAGAGGAAAATTCTGTTTCATCAGTACCGCATTTAGTTCGTCGTCTCTGGCTGGTTACCCTTGCAACAACTGCGGTGACAATTCTATTGGCTATTCTTTTTGCGGCACCGCTCGAAGAAGCGGCAAATCCTTCGGTCACACCCAATCCGGCAAAAGCCCCATGGTATTTTCTCTGGCTGCAGGAAATTGTCACTGACACAACTCTAAAACTTGGATTCATCACCATCAACGGTGCTTTTATCGGCGGCATTGTATTGCCAACAGTTCTTATTGGTCTGGCAATGTGGTGGCCGTATCGTGATCGATCCGGATTGAATAGCGTTGGAGTGTGGTTCTCTCCCGAACGGAAAAAACAAAATTACACGTTCATCGGAATCTGTATTGTTATCATCATCTTTACAATCATCGGAACATTTTTACGAGGGCCATATTGGAATTTCTATTGGCCGTGGGAATCGTGGCCGACGATGCCGGTGAAGTTTTAATTCCGAAAATCCTTGTCAATGGTTAGTTTGTCAAGCGGGAACCTTGACAAGGTTAAATTGAATTTTTTTATCAAACGATCAACAACGAGATGAACAATGGATCACAAGAAAATAAAACAGAAATTAGAATTTGTCGTCAAGGATAAAATCTTTGTTAGCATCGCAAGCATCATCTTTTTATTTGTTACCGGGTACATTGTTTTTAATTATCTAACGCCCGAGTGGAAGATGTACCAAAATGATTTTACATCCGTGGTGGAAGAAAAACTTGGCGTTGACCGTGCAACTACGGTTCGCAGAGGACTTCAACAAATTTATGTAAAAGATCTTGGAGTAATCGATCGATGTATTACTTGCCATATGGGAATGGAATGGAAAGGGATGGAAAATGTTGAAAATCCATTTCGTTCACATCCTAAAGAGATTCTGGCAAATCACCCGATCAATAAATTTGGCTGTACGCCATGTCATGGCGGTCAGGGATATGCAACCGATATGCAGGCGGCTCACGGGTTTGCACCGTTCTGGGAGGAACCATTGTTAGGGAAAGAACTTGCTGAATTCTATGTCGTCAGCGATAAAAAAGCAATGATGCAAATGAACTGCAATACATGCCACCGTTACGATAGAGAGACAAAGGGAATGGAAGTTATTAACAGAGCAAAAATAATTATTAACGACAAAGGTTGTCGAGCGTGTCATGTGGTTAACGGGCGAGGCGGAACAGTCGGACCCGATCTCACGCATGAAGGCGAAAAATCTGCTGAACAATTCAACTATGAACGGATCAAAGGATTTGCGTCGATGTTCACGTGGCACATCACGCATTTTAAAAATCCAAAAGATCTGGTTCCGGAAACGGTGATGCCGAGCTTTGGATTTTCATCTTCCGATGCGCAATCGTTGGCGTTACTTGTTATGAGCTGGAAAAAAGCAAAACTACCTGTTGATTATATTCCGGGAAATAATTTCAAAGATATTCCCTCTAAGGAAGAAATTGAAAAAGAAGAACGGATGAAGAATGGTCCCGGCGCATTTTTTGTACAGAAACGATGTTTCGTTTGTCATTCGGTATCATCGTTGGGCGTAGAAGCGGCTGCGCAAATTGGACCGGATCTTGCTCTCGCAGTTGAAGATGTTCAGTCACGATTTGGGAGAACACTTGATGATTTCTTAATGAAGCCGACCGGAACGATGGATGTTGTATTATCCACAATGATTCCGTTGACGAAAGAAGAACGGTTGGAAGCAATTGGAAAATTACGCCAGGCATATGAGTTGAAGAAGAAAGAAAAAAAGGGAGTTGCAACAAAATAATTAACAGATGTACCAAACCCATAATAAAAGGAGAAATATTTATGAAGCATAGACTACCATTACTAATGATTGCTGCATTAGTAACAGCAATATTTGTTGGATGCGGGGGCGATAAAAAAGGACGCAGCGGTGCCCGTTCTGATGTGCAGGAAGCAGCACAAAAAACATATGTAGCACCGGGTGATCTGGATGAATATTATTTCTTTGCTTCAGGCGGACATTCAGGACAAGTGTACATTTATGGCATTCCGTCAATGCGCCATCTTTCAACAATTCCGGTATTCGCACCATATGCTGCAACGGGGTACGGATTCGATAAAGAATCAAAAGAAATGCTTGGCGGATTTACCTGGGGCGATGTTCATCATCCCGCACTGAGTGAAACCAATGGAGATTACGATGGACGATGGTTGTTTGTGAATGATAATGCCAATAACAGACTTGCTCGTATCGATCTTCGCGATTTTAAAACGAAACAAATTCTTGGACCGATTCCCAATATCTCCGGAAACCATGGCTCAACATTTGTAACAGAAAACAGCAAATATATTCTTTCTGCCTCACGGTTTTCAATTCCGCTTCCGAAAGGCCGAGTTGAAAAACTTGAAGAGTACGCAACAAAATATAATGGAGTCGTCAGTGCAATCAATGTTGACCCAAAATCAGGGACAATGTCTGTTGGCTGGCAGATTTTAATGCCACCGTTTAACTATGATCTTGGAGATGCAGGAAAAGGTCCGAGCGACGGATGGGCATTCTGGACGTGCTATAATAGTGAACGCGGAATCGGAAAATTAGAAGTCACCTCTACGCAAAAAGACCGTGATTATATTGTTGCAGTAAACTGGAAAAAAGTTGAAGAAGCACTTGCCGCCGGTAAAGCAAAAATGGTTGACGGTGTAAAAATGCTCGATCCGAAAACTGCAGAAGGAATTGTTTTTTTACTGCCAATTGCAAAATCTCCGCACGGTGTTGATGTGAGTCCTGACGGAAAATACATTGTTGGGAGCGGTAAACTGCAAAGCATTACCACCGTGTTTAATATTGAAAAGATCAAAACGGCGGTTGAGAAAAAAGATTTTACCGGATCCGAAGATGGAATTCCAGTCTTGAATTATGACGCAGTGAAAGATGCTGAAATAAATGTCGGTCTTGGACCGCTACATACACAGTTTGATGATAAAGGTTTTGCCTATACATCACTCTTTGTTGAAAGCGCAGTAGCAAAATGGAAACTCGGAACCTGGGAAGTTGTCGATAAAGTTCCTGTAGCATACAATATCGGTCATTTGTGTGCAGCGGAAGGTGATACAAAAAGTCCGGACGGAAAGTATCTTGTTGCATTGAATAAACTTTCCCACGGGCGACATCTTAGCGTAGGACCATCGCAGCCGGAAGCATCGCAGTTGATCGATATCGGCGGTGAAAAAATGTCTGTAATCTATGATGCTTTCACTGAACCGGAACCTCACAATGCGCAAATGATCAAAGCAGACAAACTGCATCCGATCGAAGTTTATCCGAAAGAAGAAAATAAAAACCCAAAAGCAATATGGGATGTGAAGGATGCAAAAGTTGTTCGTAATGGAAAAAATGTTGAAGTCTTTATGGTCTTAGTTCGTTCAAGTTTTGAACCGTATAAGATTGAAGTGAATAAAGGAGATAAAGTGACGATCCATATGACGAACATCGAACAAACAACCGATGAGTTACACGGGCTTGGAATTCTGGAATACAATATCAATGTTGTTGTTGATCCGGGCGAAACAAAAACGGTTGAGTTTACTGCGGATAAGCAGGGTGTGTATGCGTATTACTGCACAAACTTCTGTTCAGCGCTCCATCAGGAAATGCAAGGATATATGCTTGTGAAGTAATTACAAATAAAGCGGGGTGAACATGCTTCATCCCGCTTTATTATTATCAAGGAGTTGTCATGCAGCAATACATAGAAAAAGCAACATCGTTTTTTGAAATACCGATTGATATGCGGAGTCGTTTCATCATCATTCTCGCCGCCGCTATGCTGATCCCATCTTTTTTTACTCCACTCTGGAAAATGACGATGTATTCAAATCAATTTCCCGATGGATTGGTATTGAATATTTTTTCCTATAAACTTGAAGGGGGAATAACTCCGAATCAGGATGACCTGAAAGAGATCAACTCATTGAATCATTATATTGGTATGCGCCCATTGATTGATGATGATTTTACAGAATTTAAATGGATCCCGTTTGTCTTCGGAGGAACGATCCTTCTTGCACTGCGTGTGGTTGTGCTGGGAAAAATGTCGAAGTTGGTAGATCTGTTTACAATGTTCTCTTATTTCGGTATTTTTTCATTGTGGAGTTTTTATCATAAAATGTACATCTATGGTCACGAACTCGACCCGACCGCAGCGATCAAAGTTCCGCCTTTCACACCACCGATGTTTGGTCATCAAACAATGGCTAATTTCGAAGTGTACACGTATCCATCGACAGCATCGTTTTTTATTGCGGCGATGCCGTTGTTGTTATTGCTCGCAATGTGGTTATCCCGTAAGACTTGGTTAAACGAACAGAAATAGCATATGAATTTCCCTAAACCGATCATTACGCGTGAGCATGGATCATGGGCAGTACTGTTTGTGCCGATGCTTATTGGAGTTGTCTATGCGGGAAGTTTTTCACTAAACAATATTCTGTTTGCATTTTCTGCATTGGGAATTTTTTTAAGCTATGTTCCAATCCATTCAATTCTACGTGAATTAAATGGAATTCCACAAGGTAAAGAAAAGATCTATGCTTCAATTATTTGGGCGATAATCTATGTGACCATAGGAACGGCATTCATCATTCCTCTTTTTCTTCAAGGGTATTATCATCTTATCACGTTTGCATTGCTGGGTGGCTCATCGTTTTTTGGAAATTATCTTTTAGCAAAGGAAATACAAAAATCGATTCTTGGTGACCTGATTGCGGTTGCAGGATTGACGTTGAGTGCGCCAAGTGCCTACTATATCGCTACTGGATTATTTGATGCCAGCACGGCGGTATTATGGGCGTTGAATTTTCTCTTTTTCGGATGTAGTGTCTTTTATGTTCATATGAAAATTAAGGTTAG
>CAYHFN010000079.1:0-10017 GCA_964355925.1 uncultured Chitinophagaceae bacterium | reverse complement strand
TACGACCGCAATCGCTGGAGAGTTATCCGAATGTATGTTCCTCCGGTAGCGTAAATTCTTTTCTTCAATATTTGTTTTTCAATCTTCTTAAAAAAAATGACATCAGTCGAAAATCTGACATTTCCTCGTTTTATGATCCTATGAGTTACAACTTCGACTCGAAAATAAATAATACCGATATAGTTTCAGTTCACAAATCGATTGCAGGCAAAATTATCCGATAGAAATATAAAAGCATAAAAAAGTATGAAATATGTGTTGCCGAAGCATTTATCTTTAATTATGTTACAGCTCCGATAGAAAAGATACTCTGGGATGTGACCACTGGATCGCTGATGCGTGAAAAAGGTTTTTTGTTTTTAACAATTACGTGCTGAAATAATCATGAATGGTAATATGAAATTCAATTATTTACTTAGACGAAGTGTCTCTATAAATTTACGGTCAAGTTTGTTTTGAGAGAAGCCGAATCGCTCGGCCTCGGGAAAAAATAACGAAAGAGGAACAAAATGAAATATATGCTACGATTTTTTCTTGTGTCAATACTATTGGTAACAAGTATGTTCGCACAAGGATACTGGTCTCAAAAATTTGGTCAGGTTGGAACAAACAACAATGTTCCTCAAAGTCTGGCAGTGGACGCAAGTGGAAATGTATATATCGGCGGTGGATTCGATTATGCGTTTGGGGTGAAGACAAGTTATTTTGCAAAATGGAATCAGCAGACCGGATGGGATTCTATTCCGGGTCAATTTTACGGCTCATCATTTCCAATATCGTCGATGGCATTTGATGCAAACAACAATCTTTATGTTGGCGGAGGATTTAATGGCGTTGGAACGCTCGCAAAGAATAGCATTGTTAAATGGAATGGAACGAAATGGGACTCTGTTCCCGGAGCTTTTTCTATAGGATATGGCCAGTTAGCAAAAATATATACCGCAGGGAATTTATTATATGTTATAGGCTCTTTCACAAAAGTTGGTGGAGTATCAGTAAATGGAATTGCACGATGGAACGGTACTAATTGGAGTCCTTTGGGAACCGGCTTGGTCTATACAAATTCAAACAACAGTGCTTCAAACACAGGGATAACTGTTGATTCCAAGGGAGCAGTATATGCGGCAACATATTCTAATCCGGCGTTTAATGCAGAAACTATTTCTATCATTAAATGGAATGGTGCGCAGTGGGATACTGTTGCAAAAGGTCTTACAGGAAATTTGGGAACTATCCATGCGCGTGTATCAGATATTGCTGTTAATGGTGATACAATTTATGTGGTGGGTGTTTTCACCACTGCGGGAAATAAAACCACAAACTGTATTGCAAAATGGAATGGAACGAGCTGGGATTCACTTGGAATAGGAACAAACATAGCATTGACAAACGTAGAAGTTGATTCTCTTGGTAGAGTATATGCTGCCGGTAATTGGGCACCCGCGAATGGCAATTCTGGTTGGGGAGGAATTTCCCGATGGAATGGGAAAACGTGGGAAAAATTAGGAGCTGGAATTACTCAAGCGCAATATAACGGTCCCAATATTCGGGACATGAAAATTGTTGGAAGTAAATTGTATCTCTGCGGTGATTTTTCAAAACGCACCGAAATTATGTCGACTGGAATTATTGAGTGGGATATCGCAGCTTCTAAATGGGTTCCTTTGCTTGGAAAAAACACAAACGGATTGGATGCTGCTGCATTTGCGTATCATGAAACATCAAAAGGTGAAGTGTATATCGGCGGTGAATTCAATTTTGCCGGGGCAACCAATGCGCGACGACTAGCGAAATGGAATGGACATCAATGGGATTCCGTCGGGACAGGAAGTTATCTGAATGGCTCCAATGTAAAAACATTGGTAAGCGATGATACCGTACTGTATATCGGTGGACCATTCGTATCATTCAATGGTATAAATTCCTACGGTATCATTAAATGGAACGGTCAGAAGTTTGTTTCAATGAATAATACAGGCCAATCTGGCATATTAGCCACAGACGTGCGAACGCTTACTCGATTTGGCAGTGCCATAATCGTTGCGGGAAGTTTTCAAGCATCCTTTGGAACATTCCCTAATACAAAAACTGTTAATTCCATTTTGAAATGGGACGGAACGAAATAGGATTCACTTGATGTCGGAGTAAAAATAAGTTCTTCAGCTGGAATCATCAATACTGCTACTGTGAAAAATAGCGATTTGTATGTTGCCGGAAATTTCACAAGCGCAGGCTCCGTTACTGCAAGTTCGATCGCAAAATGGAACGGGACGGCATGGAGCGCATTGAATGGGGATGTTATTCGATATGCAGGTTCGCCATCAAAAGCAGTTATTACGACTATGGCATTTGTCGGCACCGATCTTTACATCGCCGGAAAATTTGATTCCATCGGAACAAAACCGATGTGGCATTTGGCAAAATGGAACGGCTCGCAATGGGATTCAGTCAGCCTTGGTCTAAAGAATGATTTCTATGGTGTTACCGATATGGCAGTAGATAAAAATGGAAGATTATATGTTGTCGGCAAATTCACTAGCGTAAATGGAAATAGTGCGATTAAATACGTTGCTCGATGGAATGGTTCAAAGTGGGAATATCTTGGAACAGGAATTAATAATTTTACTCAAGATATGTTCATGGCAGAATCGGATAGTAAAGGAAATATTTTCTTGTCAGGGTATTTTACTAATATTGATGGATACAATTCACAATACTTGGCAACGTGGCTCAATGATCCCGGCATTATTGAAACAGTAAAACGAATTGGCGATGTCTCGACTCCGCGAGGTTTTGAACTCGCACAGAATTACCCCAATCCGTTTAATCCAGCAACAATAATTAGATATGGATTGCCATCATCGAGTATAGTCTCGCTAAAGATTTATAACATCCTCGGTCAACAAATTGCAGACCTCGTTAACATAGAACAACAAGAAGGATGGTATGAGACTACGTGGAATGCAAATGTTTCCACCGGATTATATTTCTACCGACTCGAAGCAGTCGATGTTGCAAATCCGAATAACCGATTTGTGCAGGTGAAGAAGATGATGCTGTTGAGGTAAAAATATATACAATAGCATCCTTAACTGATACAGCGCTAATTTATGTTTTGAAAAAAAATTAAAATTTCAAATAGAAAAGATAACAATTGATTAAAAGAATCCTCCTTGGTTGTTGTCTCGTGCTTGGTCAACTCTTCAATCTCAATGCGCAAACAGACCACCACGTGATTCTTGTGATCATCGATGGCGCACGATATTCCGAAACATTGGGTGACTCGCTTGGCAGATATATTCCTCGTATGCGCGACCTTGCACAACAAGGTGTGGTCATCGATACAATGCTGAATGACAGCATTACGGTTACCAAACGAGCAATACCAGCGATCTGGTCCGGGTCGTGGTCGATTCCTAAAGATACAATGGTCAATGGATTCTTGAATCAGTATGCAACGGTGCCAACCGTATGGGAATATTTTCGTAAATCACGAAATGTCGATTCAACACACGCACTCTATATAATGAAGTGGTTGGCCACTCCCTGGATTCAAAGTTATTATCCCCAGTATGGTCCAAGCTATTGGCCTTGGTATGTCCTTCAGGGTACAACAGATTTGGACGTATGGCAAATTGCCAAGTCCAAACTTCAGTCGCATCATCCTGAACTTGCAGTAATCTATCTACCAGATGTTGATTCATCCCCCGGAAGAGGCTGGGCTGCATACACACAAGCAATCGTTACCGCCGACAGTATCGTTGGCATGCTTTGGGACTATCTTCAAAGCGATTCTATTTATCGGAACACGACCAGTTTAATTGTCACAAATGATCATGGCCGACATCTCGAAGGTATACAAAATGGATTTGTGAGTCATGGCGATGGTTGCTGGGGCTGCCGTCATATAATGTTCCTTGGTGTTGGTGCTGGCTTTAAGAAAGGGAAACACACTTCTATTCGCCGAGCGATTCCCGATATTGCACCAAGTATTGGTGCACTTCTTCAATTTCCGACTCCATATGCCTCAGGCAAATCTATGACAGAAATTTTCAACGTCACTGATGTTAAAATGCAGTTAAAACCAATTCCAATGACGATACTTTTAAACCAGAACTATCCAAATCCATTTAATCCCGTAACAACTATTGAATATCAATTATCAATAGATGCAAGAGTAACGTTGAAGATATTTAACATCTTAGGGCAAGAAATGGCCACACTTGTTGATGGTGATCTACAGGCAGGTTATTATGAAGCAAAGTGGGATGCACGGAATCTTTCAACGGGAGTATATATTTATCGACTGTCCTCAAAAGATTTTGTGCAGACGAAAAAAATGATATTATTGAAATGAGCACACTATGAAATATACATGTGGCTTTATCTGTATCTTATTTGTTCATTTGTCTGCTCAAACACCAGACTGGGTAAAAAATCAAGGGAAGAGTGTCAAACATCCTCAATCCCAATTTCTTACCGGATATGGACTATCTGCTGTAAAGAATGCTGCAGAAAAAGAAGAATCAAAAAATACCTCTGTCGGTAATGCACGAAAAAATCTCATCGAAAAGATTCGGGTAAGTATCCAATCAACGGTTGCATCAAAAACGGAAGAGACAGGAGATAAATTCTCTTCGTTCTTTTCCAGCGCAACACAATCAACGTCGAATCTTGAAATTCAAGGATTAGAATCAGAAACATATTACGATGACGATGAAGAGGTAATGCACGCTTTTGTCTTTGTGAAGAGAGATAATCTTGTTTCTCTTTACGATAATAAAGCCAACACTCTAAAAAAGGAGATTGAAGGTAAAGTCCGGATAGCAAAGACATTAGAAGAACAGAAAAAATCTACTCAAGCATTAAATGAATACCTCTCCTGTTACCCGCTTGTTCGCCAATTGGAAGAATCACAATCCATTCTTACATTTGTTAAGATCTCAAATTCATTAAATGAACTTCAGCAATCTGCAGCAACAAATGAAATCACCATCGGCCAGATCCGTGAGGCAGTGACAAAACTTGTTCAACGTCCGTTAAATACGATTGATGATCTTGCGTGGTTTCTCGTGTATCAATTAAAGGAGCAGGCAGATCAAAAAGAATCAGGAAAATTTCAAATGCTTGTTACGCCGTTGGTATATCAAGATACAAAAATGGGAAGTTCATTTTCACGCTATTTTAATCAAGTGGTAGAACAAAAACTTCCTGAAATAGCACAGTGGGATGCTATTCAACAATCTAATGCACCATTTGTAGTTTCAGGATCATATTGGGAACAAAATAACAATGTAAAATTTATTGTGAATGTTCGAAATGTAAAGGATGGAAAAATTATTGCGAGTTCTGAGGCAACTGTTCTTTCTACTGTTCTTGCATCAGCCAATAGAAGTTTAAAACCGGAAAATTATAAGAGTGCTCTTGTTGATCAAAAAATATTTGCCGAAGGAGAAACCGCTGGGGGTGGATTAACAGTGGAAGGATGGACAAACAAAGAGACGCAAGGAAATTTATTTACCGAAGGGGAGAAGATGAAAGTCACCGTTCGAGTGAATATGCCATGTTATATCCGTTTCATTTATCATCTGGCCGATGGCAAACGCGCGTTGTTATACAATGAGTATTTCCTCGATGCATCCAAGGTTAATGTGGCATACGAGATTCCGCAAGAGTTTGAATGTTCTGCTCCGTTTGGGAGTGAAGTATTACAGATATTCTCTCGGACTGATAAATTTGATCAAGTGGCGACAGAAAATGTTGATGGATATGAGTATTTGAAAGAAGATCTTCAATCATTTGTTGTAAAAACTCGTGGTATGAAAGCGACAAAACCAAAAACGATGCAGTCAGAAACGAGAATTACTATTACAACGATGAAAGAGTGAAGAGGTTGATCTATGTCTTATCGATAAAGCAAGGCACCGTTCTTTTTGAATTCGATGAGCCTCAAAGTTTGACCGGTACCTAACTCCTTGCTCGCCTTAGCCTCTCTATACGGTGGAATAAACCCCGCGATCCTGTATGGCATAGTGTTACTGAAGTTTTTTTATTCAAAGGTTCATCGCGATTTTAATTGATGTATTCAAACTTAGATACTTTGCCACACCTAAAACCCCGTACATTTTGTCAAAATGACTAACGAGTCGAGCCTTAAGAAGTAAAAAACATCAATAGAATTTGGTGAAGAGCGAAAAAAGTACTATTTTGAGTACACAAGAAAATGAAGAATTTCATCAATATTTATTTTAACATAAATTAAATTCAATACTACAATGAAAGAAGTTGGACATGAAACTACCCAAGATAACACGTTCTCTACCTTTTTGGAAACAGCTACATTATTCTATTTCTAAAATATTGTCTGCAATTATTACTTTGCTAATAATCGTAAATATTATTGTAATAACTTTTACTCAAAAAGTTATTGCCCAGACCGATAATGCCCTTAAATCGATAGTGCAACAAGGTCACTCACTCACCGTACACTCAGTTTCCTTCCACCCCGATGGGAAAACATTTTTGAGTTTTGGCAACGATAATATTGCCCGCTTGTGGAGCCGAGATGGCAATTTGATAAAAACCATCCCTTTTAAATACGAATCCAGTATGGAGTATACCCCCGATGGAAAATATTTGGTGGGTAAAAACGGTTTTTTTGATTTAGAAGGAAAACCTATTTTGCCTTTTTCTCTCAGTAATGGAAACCGAATAGCTCTTTTTAAAATGAGTAATGATGGTCAAGTCATTGCAGTAGCGATGGACAATCTGAGTACGGATAAGTATCAAATCCAACTATTTGACACAAAGGGGAAAAAATTAAAAAACCTTACTGGTATTGAACGAAGCATAACATCTTTGAATTTTAGTCCTGATGGACAACTACTAGCAATCGTATCAGGAACAGAAAAACCAATTTCATTATGGTCGGGAACTACAAGAACAGAGCCCACCAACGTAGAGGTAATCCTAATGAGTATTGATGGGCAAATCCTCCAAAAGTTACCAGTCGAAACTGACATTGCTTCCTTAAAATTCAGCCCTGACGGAAAGCGGATCATTGCCATTCAAGAAAATGGGAAAGTTTTTATTTGGCGGACAAACGGTGTGTTGGTTAAATCCTTTTCGGCAGATAGCTATTCAAAAGAAATTTCGTGCAGCCCCAACAACAATAATTTTTTGATTGGCGGTTATAGCGGGATAAACATTTATGATTCCACAGGATTAAAAATAAAGTGGTTGCAAGGGAATATGGTATGCAGCAAATATAGTACTGATGGCAAGTATATTATTGCTGGAAATTACTCAGCCATTAATATTTTTGATGCCAACGGAAATCTTATCAACTCCATCGTAGAGTCTAAATTCGATATAGACGAAGCTAAGTTCTTAAATAAAGGCGGACTATTTTATTCTGGAAAATCACTGTGGTCATTGGAAGGAACAAGAATTTCCATGCCCGAAAAATATTATATCTATTATTTCAGTAATAATGGCGAATATATGGCCGGTATAAGCTCTAGGTGGGGCACCCCAATAAGATCCGATGATATTTCATTATTAAAATTAGATGGAACATTGGTTGCTACATTTCAAAATTCTTCATTTGTAAAATTTACGGACAAAGAAATAATTGTAAAAAAAGACAACTCGACTAACTTCAATTATCGTTACGATTATAAAGGGGTTTTTATTGATTCGGTACAAAAAAATTCTATTACCTTTTTTACATCAGATTTATCATATTCTGCCACGTATGACGAAACTGGTGTACATTTGTTCGACAGCACAGGCAAACTCGTCAAATTTTTTGATATCCCTGCATGGCAAGAACACCCACATTATATGTACGATAAGGCTGCTTACATTGAGACATACAAAAAAAATGGTTTACTCTTTAGCCCGAGTGGAAAATATATCATAATACATCAACCTAAAAAAATCCAAATTTGGGATGTTGCTTCCTTGGAGCTACTAGGTGAAATTTCAACCATTTACTATGTGAATGGAACCGAATTCTTTGATCAAATCACTGCTGCAGCCACTCATTTTGTAGATAATGAAGAAAAGGTTTTTGTCATTATTAATTCTCAAGTAGTCATCGCGGATATAAAAGGAAAAATTGTTTCCCAGACAAAGATAGCTTGTAAAAATTGCGGCATTAGAACAGAAACTGTTTTGAGTAACGACGGAAAATTTGTAGCACTGGGTATGGAGAACAATCAGATATATAGCTTCGATACAGAAACTGGTAAAACGGTTGGTGTTTCACCAATTCAACCTAATACTATTATGTTTTTGGATTACAGTCCCGATTCACGGCTGTTGCTTTCAAAAGATTTCAATGGGAATAACAAATTATGGAAATCAGGGTCGATGGAAGAAGTTGCACAGTTTATACCCGTTGATAAAAAAGATTTTGCTATCATCACACCTGATGGGTTCTACACCGCATCAAAAAATGCGGGCAAGCAGGTTCATTTTGTGAAAGGAATCAAAACCTTCACATTCGAAAATTTCGACCTATTGTACAATCGCCCTGATATTGTGTTGGAACGGATCGGCTTTGCCAAACCGGAAATCATTACTGCTTTAAAAAATGCTTACCAAAAACGGCAAATGAAAATGGGATTCTCTGAAGGTCAAATCAGCCTCGATGCCCACCTTCCAGAAATCGAACTGACCGATGCAGAAATTCCGCTTATAACCAACCAAAAATTTCTAGCGGTAAACATTAAAGTTACCGATTCAAAATATTTGCTCGACCGTATTTATGTAAGCGTTAATGGTGTGCCAGTTGATGGCTTAAAAGGGATTTCGATAAAAGATCAAAAAACATCTGAATTAAAAAAACAGATAAAGGTCGAATTGACGAGCGGCAAAAATACCATCCAATATTCAGTGATGAACGAAAAAGGAGCGGAATCAACAAAAGAAAAAATTGATATTACATACTCTGGTGAAGTGATAAGACCCAATTTGTACGTAATTGTGGTGGGCGTTTCCAAATACCATGATAGCGAATTTAACCTGCGCTATGCGGCAAAAGATGCCAGCGATATAGCCGATCTATTTTCGACACAAAATACGAAATTCAATAAGGTTAACGTGTTGAAGATTCTTGATGCAGACGCCACAAAAGATAAAATTATGCAGGCAAAAGCATTTTTGCTAAAAGGTAAAGTCGAAGATCAGGTTGTGCTATTCGTTGCGGGTCACGGCTTGCTAGATGAGAAGCTGAATTTTTATTTTGCCACCACCAATGTTGATTTTAATAATCCAGGACAGCTTGGGCTTCCTTACGAAAACTTAGACGATCTGGTTGACGGTATTCCCCAGAGGCATAAACTGGTGTTGATTGATGCCTGTAATTCGGGTGAGGTAGATAAAGAAAACAGTGAGCTTGCCAATGTTGACTCAAAAGTATATGGCGGTAAGGTGGCGGCACGGGGTTTTAAATCAGTAAAAACAAAATCGGGGTTGGGCTTATCCAATTCGTTCGAGTTGATGCAAAACTTATTTTCCGACCTCACCAAAGGTTCCGGTGCAATGGTTATTTCTTCTGCAAGTGGTTCCGAATTTGCCTTCGAGTCGGATGCGTGGAAAAATGGTGTGTTTACTTATAGCTTCCTCGAAGGAATAAAATCGAAAAATGCGGACTTGAATAAAGATCAGAACATCAATGTTTGGGAATTACGCGATTATGTTATCCAAAAAGTAGGTATTCTGACCGATGGAAAACAACATCCTACATCCAGAAAAGAGAATGCTGAATTTGATTTTAATGTTTGGTAATTGAGTTAGACCATCAACTATATTCTGTCAGGAAGTTAAGATCATAATACAAAGCTTTGAAAACTACCGATAATATATATAGAGGCGACAAACAGTGGTTACCATACTTCTTAGAATAATCTAATTCAATTCCACTTGCGCCGATGGCACTGATATTATAAATTACCAGTAGAAATTAAACAACAGAGTCAATCATGGGCACATCAAAAATAGTAATGCTTT
>CAYHFN010000078.1:0-10275 GCA_964355925.1 uncultured Chitinophagaceae bacterium | reverse complement strand
AACCAGTTTGCATATTCAACACCGGTTGCAAAACAAAAAGCGATGGAAAAATATTCCGACCGTGCGATGGGATATGGAATTCCTGGATTCACAATTGATGGGACTGATATTGACCAAGTATATTCCACCTGCAAACAAGCAGTAGAACGTGCACGCCGAGGTGAAGGTCCGACGTTGATCGAATCCGTGACAATGAGAATGCATGGACATTCTGCACATGATGGAGCAGAATATGTGCCGAAAACATTACTTGCTGAATGGAAGAAAAAAGATCCGGTTCAACGGATCGAAAAATTGTTGATAGACAAAAAAATATTGACCCCAAAGATTAAAGAAGAATACGAGAAAAAATTATTTGCAGAACTTGAAGATGCAACTCAATTTGCCGTCGACTCTCCATTCCCTTCAGGTGAAGAAGCGGCAATTGGTGTGTATGCTGATTAAATAAATTTTCTTAAACATTTAAAACAAAAAAATATTGTGGCAAACATAACCTACATAGAAGCAATCTCTAAAGGTCTCTGGGAAGAAATGGAGCGGGATAAATCTGTATTTCTCATCGGAGAAGATATCGGATCATTCGGCGGAGCATTTAAGGTTACGAAAGGATTCATCCAACATTTCGGTGAAGATCGTGTGGTTGATACTGTTCTTGCAGAAACAGCAATTCTTGGTGCGGCAACTGGAGCTGCTGTCGTTGGTATGAGACCGGTTGCAGAAATTCAGTTTGCTGATTTTGTAACAACGGGATTCAGTCAGTTAGTGAATAATACAGCTTCTATTCATTATCGGTGGCACGTTCCGTGTCCGATGGTAGTTCGTTTACCAAGCGGAGCTGGAATTCATGGCGGGCCATTCCATTCACGAAATCCTGAAGCATGGTTTTTTCACCAACCTGGATTTAAGATCGTAGCACCGTCAACTCCGTATGATGCAAAAGGCTTGATCAAGGCTGCAATTCGTGACAATAATCCTGTTTTATATCTTGAACACAAACGATTATATCGACACATTAAAGGCGAAGTTCCGGAAACAGACTATATCGTTGAGATTGGAAAGGGTGATGTGAAACGAGAAGGAAGCGATATTTCTGTTATCACATATGGTTCAATGGTTCATATGGCATTGGATGCTGCAGAAATTTTGCAGAATGAAAACGGAATAAGTGTTGAAGTCGTTGACTTGCGAAGTTTGATGCCGCTTGATACACAACTGATCTATTCTTCTGTTCGGAAAACAGGAAAAGTGTTGATTGCGCACGAAGATAATATTACTGGCGGAATAGGCGGAGAAATTTCTGCGTTGATCACTGAAAATTGTTTTCAATATCTTGATGCACCTATAAAAAGAATCGGCGCAATCGATACGCCAACTCCATACAGTCCACCGTTGGAAGAATTCTTTTTACCAAATACGAAAAAAGTTGTTGCTGCATTAAAAGAAATCGCAGCATTTTAATTTAAGAATAACTAATAGTAGGAAACTATGTCTTTAGTTGATGTTATCATGCCTCAAATGGGCGAAAGCATTGCCGAAGGAACGATCTCCAAATGGCATAAAAAAGTTGGCGACAAAATTGCCAAAGATGAAACGCTGCTTGAAATCAGCACCGACAAAGTTGATTCTGAAATTCCGTCGCCCGCTACGGGAATTGTTGCTGAGTTACTATTTCAGGAAACGACAACGGTAGGTGTTCATACTATCATTGCAAGGATCAATACCGATGCAAATGCAACAGTTAGTGCAACACCATCTGCACCCGTACCGGTTGTTCCTAAAGTTGAAGCAAAACCAATTCCTGCTGCTGCAGTTTCTACAGCAGCAACGACTGTTTCACATTCCGGGAATTTAGTTGATGTAATTATGCCGCAAATGGGAGAGAGTATTGCCGAAGGTACAATCACCAAATGGCTTAAAAAAGTTGGCGATAAAATCGGCAAAGACGAAACTCTTCTTGAAATCAGCACGGACAAAGTCGATTCTGAAATTCCTTCACCTGCTGCCGGAATTCTTGCGGAGATATTATTCCCGGAACAGACTACCGTTGGGGTGAATACCGTTATCGCTCGGTTAACAACTGATGCAAATGCAAAAGTCACTTCATCAGTTCCATCACCAGTCCAACCTGCTGCAGCGATGGTTCGACCTTCTATTATTGCTCCAATCCCTGTTCAACAACCAATCGTGACACAACAGCAGTCTTCCGACCGATTTTTTTCTCCGCTTGTTTTGAACATTGCGCGGACAGAAGGTGTTACAATGTCTGAACTTGAAGCAATTCCTGGAACCGGTTCAAACAATCGCGTTAGCAAGAACGATATTCTTGCCTATGTTGAAGGAAAGAAATCTGGAAAATCAGTTCCGGTTCCACAATACAAACCTTCTGCTCCTGTTCCATCATATTCGACTCCAAAACCAGCAGCGCCGATTACGTTCCCTGCAGGTCGAGTAGAAATCATCAAGATGGATACTATGCGTAAGGCGATCTCGGAGCATATGGTGCGGAGCAAACATACGTCAGCTCACGTCGGTTCTGTTTCAGAAGCTGACCTGACGAGTATTGTGAAATTCAGAGAGAAAAATAAATCGGCATTTGAAAAACGAGAAGGATTCAATTTAACATTTACGCCATTCTTCCTGGAAGCGGTGGTGAAAGCAATAAAAGATTTTCCATTGATGAATGCTTCCGTGGACGGAGATACAATCATCATCCGAAAAGATATCAATCTTGGAATTGCAGTTGCTTTGGAAAACGGATTGATAGTACCGGTCATTAAAAATGCAGAACAAAAAAATCTTGCTGGTATTGCCCGGTCATTAAATGATCTGGCAACCCGAGCCCGAAATAAAAAATTGGTTCCGGATGAAGTGACCGGAGGAACATTCACCGTAACAAATCCTGGCGGTTTTGGAAACCTGTATGGCTTCCCGATCATCAATCAACCTCAGGTTGCAATCCTTGGTGTCGGGGCGATTAAAAAGCGTCCAGTGGTGATCGATGATGCAATTGCAATTCGGTCGATGGTATACATTTCAATGTCGTATGACCATCGCATTATTGATGGTGCGCTTGGCGGAATGTTTATGCAGAAAGTAGTTTCGTATTTAGAAAATTTTGATGTGAATCAGGCGATATAATGGAAATTGTAATTCAAGAAATACCCGCAGTCGTTAAACTAAAACCAACGGTTGTTCGCAAACCGGAATGGCTTAAAGCTCGTGTGCCGGGCGGAGAAAGTTACGCTCGTCTTCGCAATTTGATAGACGAACGCAAACTCCATACAGTATGTGAAGAAGCTCGATGTCCGAACATGGGAGAATGCTGGAATTCAGGAACAGCAACTTTCATGATTCTCGGCGATACTTGCACTCGAAGCTGCGGATTCTGCAATGTGAAAACTGGAAAGATGCATTTGATTGATGAAGACGAACCGAGAAGAGTAGGCGAGGCTGTAGCTTTGATGAATCTTAGACATGCAGTGATAACTTCTGTAAATCGTGATGAATTGTTTGATGGGGGTGCGCACGTTTTTGCAAATACGTTGACAGAAATTCGAAGCAGACTTCCATTGTGCAAAGTTGAAGTTTTGATTCCTGATTTTATGGGTAGTGAAGAAGCGCTGAATATCGTACTAAATGCACAGCCAGATATTCTTAATCATAATATTGAAACAGTTCCGAGATTATATCGAAACGTTCGTCCGCAAGCGCATTATCACCGTTCACTTGAACTTCTTGAACGAGCAAAGAGCCGCGGATTCAACACCAAGACGGGTATCATGCTTGGACTCGGAGAAACTGCAGAAGAAGTGATTGAAGTTATGGCTGACCTGCGTGCTGTTGATTGTGATATATTTACTATCGGACAATATTTACAGCCAACAAAAAATCATTTACCGGTAGAACGATATGCTCACCCTGATGAATTTAATATGTTAAAAGTTAAAGGAATGGAAATGGGATTCAGACATGTTGAATCCGGGCCGCTCGTTAGAAGTTCATATCATGCAGCCGATCAAATTTAAATATATTTTTATGCACTAAAGGAAAAAATCAAAACAATGAAAGAAGAAAAAAAGAAAAACACACAAGCACCTTGGGCAGACTTAAATCTCTCCAATGAAAAACTGATCAAGATCTATCGCGATATGCTTCTTATCCGAAGATTCGAAGAACGAGCCGCGCAAGAATATGGAAAAGGAAAGATCGGCGGATTCTGTCATCTTTATATTGGCCAGGAAGCGACTGGTGTTGGTGCAATTGCACCTCTTCGCGAAGACGATTTCATCTATACAGCATATCGCGATCACGGACAGGCAATTGCGAGAGGTATGAGTGCGAAAGGTTGTATGGCAGAATTGTTCGGAAAAGTGACCGGCGTTTCAAAAGGTATCGGTGGATCCATGCATTTCTACGATTTGTCAAAAGGATTCATGGGTGGGTGGGGAATTGTTGGAGGGCATCCTCCGCTGGCGGCCGGATCGGCATTTGCAACAAAATATCAAGGACGTGATTCTGTTACGATCTGTTTCATGGGCGAAGCATCAACCAATCAAGGCGTTTTCCATGAAATTTTGAATATGGCAATGTTATGGAAACTTCCTATTATTTTTATTTGCGAAAACAATGGCTATGGAATGGGAACAGCAATCTCGCGTGCAATGGCTGGTGAACATTTATTTGAAAAAGCAGCAGGTTATGAAATGGCTCGCGGAGCTGTGAATGGAATGGATGTGATTGAAATGTATCGTGAAATGTCTGTTGCCATTGAACGTGCACGAAAAGAATCATTACCAACATTTCTTGAAGCGAGAACATATCGTTTTCGTGGTCATTCAATGTCTGATCCTGGTCAATACCGAACGAAAGATGAAATAGATGAATATAAAAAAAGAGATCCCATCGAGACTTTTGGAAGTGCTTTAAAACAATGGAATATTCTTTCTGAATCAGCAATTGAAAAATTGGAAGAAGAGATCAAAGCCGAAGTGCAAGAAGCTGTAGAGTTTGCTGATGCAAGTCCCCAGCCTCCATTGGATGTTCTCTATGATCACGTTTATGCATAATAAAATTCAGATGTAGTCCACTCTTTAGGTGGGATTCATCTTTATAAATCGAATAAAGGAAAATACGACAATGGCAGTTTTACAAATTCGTGAAGCAATCAATCAAGCGATCGATGAAGAAATGGAACGCGACTCCGGTGTGTTTATCATGGGAGAAGAAGTTGCACAATACAACGGTGCCTACAAAGTAACTCAAGGACTCTGGAAAAAATACGGCGATAAGCGCGTGATCGATACTCCGATTACAGAAGCAGGATTTGCAGGAATTGGAATCGGTGCTGCAATGACTGGGATCGGTGTTCGCCCAATCGTTGAAATGATGACATGGAATTTTGCGATCCTTGCATTCGATCAGATTATCAATCACGCGGCAAAAGCAAGCTATATGTCAGCCGGACAGTTCAAAGTCCCAATCGTCTTTCGCGGTCCGAATGGTCCTGCTCATATGTTGGGTGCTCAACATTCTCAGGCGCTTGAATCAATGATGGCTCATGTTCCCGGATTGATCGTGATGACACCATCAACTCCGTATGATGCAAAAGGAATGTTGAAAGCAGCGATTCGTGATGATAATCCTGTTATCTTCATGGAAAGTGAAATGATGTACGGAAACAAAGGAGAAGTTCCCGAAGGGGAGTACATCATTCCAATTGGCAAAGGAGATATTAAACGGGAAGGAACCGATGTAACGATCATTGCGTGGACGAAGATGGTTGCTGTTGCATTGAAGGCTGCCGAAGAATTACAAAAAGAAGGAATCAGCGCGGAAATTCTCGATCCGCGAACGCTTCGACCGCTGGATGAAGAATTGATCATTGAATCAGTGAAAAAAACAAATCGTTGTGTGATCGTAGAAGATTCATGGCCTTTCGCCAGTGTCGGAACTGAAATTGCACATCGTATTCATACAATTGCATTCGATTACTTGGATGCTCCGGTTGAAAAAATTAACAGCGCTGATATCCCAATGCCGTATGCAGAAAATTTGGAACATGAAGCTTTACCGAATCCGGAAAAAGTTATCGCTGCAGTAAAGAAAGTTTTATACAGGTAATTTTTATTAATCACTCTGAGCGAATCCTGTTTTTCGGGATGCGTCGAAGGGTGGACATCCTTCGACGCGCTCGTCTAAAAAATAGGCTCGCTTGCTCAGGATGACTAACGTGATTTAATTAGGAATAGAAAATTATGGCAACAAAAATGTTAATGCCGAAACTGAGTGATACGATGGATGAAGGTGTCATTCTAAAATGGCGGAAAAAAGAAGGGGAATCAATTAAGCAGGGAGATATCCTTGCAGACATCCAATCCGATAAAGCGGATATGGAACAGGAAGCCTATGATTCTGGTGTGATTCTAAAATTATTTGCAAAAGAAGGCGAAGGAGTTAAAGTCGGTTCTCCCTTGGTTATTATTGGAAAAGCTGGGGAAGATATTTCTGCATTGCTTTCCGAAAATACTCCTATAACCGTCGCACTAAAACAAGAATCGGCTCCTATTGTTGTAGCATCACCGATGGTTTCTGCCTCTGTTTCAACTCCGATTTCTTCTCCGGTCATCAATACGGATGCACGATTGAAAGCATCACCTCTTGCAAAAAAGATTGCCCAGGAAAAAAATATAGACCTTCACACAATTTCCGGAACCGGACCATTTGGAAGGATAGTGAAAGCAGATGTTGAATCAAAAAGTGGCAGTTCATTGAGCCGCAAAGTTCTCGCTCCGATGCAGACAAAAGAAATTCCACTTTCAATGATGCGCAAAACGATTGCAAAACGATTATTGGAAAGTAAAACAACAATTCCTCATTTCTATCTGACAATAGAAATGAATATGAAAAGGGCAATCGATTTCCGTGTTTCTTTGAATGAAATCACCGGAACCAAGATCAGTTACAATGATATTGTGATGAAAGCTGTTGCCTTGGCGCTTCGTGAAAATCCGAAAGCAAACAGTTCGTTTATGGGTGATAAGATCATTCAACACGGCAGGATTGATGTTAGCGTTGCTGTTTCGGTTGAGGAAGGATTGATTACACCTGTCATTCGCAATACCGATCAAAAAACATTAACTGAAATTTCTTCCGAGACAAAAGATCTTGCAAAACGCGCCCGTGAAGGAAAGTTGAAACCGGAAGAGTTTACGAACGGTACATTCACCGTCAGCAATTTGGGAATGTATGATGTTGAGAATTTTGCTGCGATCATCAATCCACCCGAAGGAGCAATTCTTGCTGTCGGTTCAATTGTTGAAAAACCGATCGTTGAAAATGGTCAGATCGTTGTCGGTCATACCATGAAAGTAACAATGTCGTGCGACCATCGTGTTGTTGATGGTGCGATTGGTGCACAATTCTTGCAATCGTTCAAACGAATTATTGAAAACCCTTTGTCGTTAGTATTGTGATTTTTACTTTTTATAAAAACGTCACTCGAGAGATCGTGTGACGTTTTTTATTTTTAAATTCATTTTATGCATATCGTATTATTGGCAATCCAATGGTCACTTCTTATTCGTTGACTGATCATAACAGTCGGGGCTATTTTATTTTTATTGACGATACTTCATTTACATATGATCACATCTAAAAACAGTATTGTTATTGTTTCGTCAATTGACTTACCCAATGACCGTAAGGTTGTCTTCTTAGAGATGCCGATAAATATTATTTCACGTAAATTCCAACTGTATGCAATGTCACTATTGGCTAATCAATAAATGAATTGAATAATTCCTTGTTTTTTTTGTTTCAAAGTGTATATTATATATACCGTTTATCAATAAAAAAGGTCAAGAATTGAAAAAAGTTTTTGTAGTAGCTTTACTATTTGTATTGTTGGTTGGTTGTACGAGCACAACACCTCAAAAATCCGAAACGCAATCATTTAAAACTTCGTACCAAAAATCGTATAGTTCATCAATATTATTGGCATCGTCATCCTCCTCTTTTTTTGCTCAAGACACAGTGCCCAAGCGTCCAATTCAATCAGTAGATCCTGGGGCGGATTCAACAGGGGCTGATTCATTAGGTGGTGCTGATGAAAAGCAAATTGCAGAAATACTTGAACAGGCCCGCGGTCATTATCTTTCTGCAATGCAAGCGCAGGCAGAAGGTGATTCAATACTATCGGCAGATGAATTTGAAGAAGCGATTAAGCATTTGAACGAGGCCAGTTATTTTCCGAACATCGAAACGAATTCGGATTTTAATGAACTATCTCGAAGTGTCATTGAAGACTATGAAAAATATATTGCAACCATTGATAGTATCGGACCAAATAGTTCTATCTTTGCTCTTCGTGAAAAAATGAATCTTGAAATTGAAAAAATTGATATTACCAACATTCAAATTCCTCCATCCCTCGTTCCAAAGACTGAAGTTCCCCTCCATATCAATGAATACACAAAGAGAACGATCTCATTTTTTATGGGAAAGGGACGTTCACATATGGAGAGTTGGATCTTTCGTTCCGGAAAATATTTTCCAATGATGTCAAGAATATTTGCTGAAGAAGGGCTCCCACCGGAGTTGATGTATCTTTCATTGCCTGAAAGTGGATTAAATCCGGTAGCACGTTCGTGGGCAAAAGCTGTGGGACTATGGCAATTTATGAAGGGTACGGGAGGAATGTATGGACTCCGTTCTAATTATTGGTATGATGAACGGCGTGATTTTGAGAAAGCAACTCGAGCTGCAGCTCGCCATATGAAAGATTTATACAGAGAATTTAACGATTGGCATTTAGTGTTTGTTGCTTACAATGCCGGAGGAGGATGGGTCCGCCGAGGAATCAGACGAAGCGGCTCAACAGATTATTGGGAAATGCGAAACCGACTACCTCGGGAAACCCGCAATTATATCCCTCAATATATTGCAGTTGCACTCATCATCATGCGGCCAGAAGCGTTTGGGTTTGGTGATATTGAAAAAGCAGATTCCTTGTCGTTTGAATATTCTACAGTAGATGATTGTATCGATCTCGGGATATTGGCTGAATGTGCCGGAACTGATCTTGAAACACTCAAAGATCTTAATCCGGAATTGACTCAATGGTGTACGCCGCCGAATTACAAGGGATATCAACTTCGAATTCCTTTCGGAACTGCAACAACATTTGCGGAAAATTACTTAAATATCCCGGATGAAAAAAAATTGGACTTTGCCACACATATTATTAAGCGTAAAGAAACGATCAGTCAAATTGCAAAGCGGTACAATGTTACCACTGCGATCCTGTTGGAAGTGAATAAACTCTCTCGATCCAAACGATTGAAAGTCGGAGCAACATTGGTGATCCCTGTAAAATCAAATTCCGCATTTGCATTGGTAGAAGCGCAACGCAAGAAAGAAATCGCAGATATTGTTCGCTATAATAAAGTGAAAGAGGAAGGAAGAAAAATATCCGCGGCAAAACCCGTTGGTCGTATTGCCTCTGCAACTCAAAAGAAAAAAACGAAAATCCAAAAAGCAACCTATGAACCTCAGGGACGTGAGAAGATCGTTTACAAAGTGCGCTCCGGTCAAACGCTTGGTTATATTGCTGAACAATTTAATGTTCGGGCAAGTCATATTCGAAACTGGAACAATATTCCTTATGGCAAGCATATTTTTCCCGGTCAGCAATTAACAATATGGGTCCCGGAAGAAAAGTTTGAATTTTATAATAATATTGCAAGCCACGCTTCAGCTCAAAAAATTAAAAATGTCTCTTCAGCATCTGTTGCAAAAAACAAAAATAGAGATCAGTCAGAAAAAACTTCTGTTGGATGGATTCGCCATAAAGTAAAACGAGGCGAGTCGCTGGAAAAAATTGCCGCCAATTACGATGTTGCCATCGCTGACATTAAATCTTGGAATCGGCTGCGTACCAGCAGGATTAATGCGGGAGAGATGTTAGAGATATTCGCACCGGATCAAACGGAAGAACCGGCAGAAGAACAGGTAATAAAAAGAAGTAACATTGCAAAGAAAAATCACGCCGAAAAAACAAAAACACGATCGATAACGTACGTTGTAAGACAAGGTGAGACGCTGGAAAAGATCGCTGAGAAATATAACGTCACTATCGGTGAAATGAAAAAATGGAACGATCTTAAATCGTCAAAGATCACGATCGGTCAAAAATTAAAAATTGGTGGATGATTTTAACGACATTTCTCTCTTATTAACAAATCTTTACCTTTCAAACTGACCTTGTTTTTCTATTCA
>CAYHFN010000077.1:8912-10348 GCA_964355925.1 uncultured Chitinophagaceae bacterium | reverse complement strand
ATCATAGAAATCAACCTATACAGTTTATCATAGAATTATATTATGAAGAAATTTTCTTATTCAGTTATTCTGCAGCAAAATGGAAATCAAACAAAAACTGAACTGGACGCGTTTGAAACGTATAGAACGTTTGTTTCTACTGGTATTCAAACTGCATTTACAGAATTAGAAAAAATAAAAGCTGATACGATTCAAAAAAACGGAACTATTCTTCGTGGAGGATTAGCACATTTTCTTTCAACACCATTAAAATCTGATAAAGACGAAATTATTCTCCTTATTCAAGATAGTATTGAGAATACCGTGCAACAATTAAATGCTGCACCACTTCTTTCATCTGTTGATCATTCCTTATGGAAAATCATTGAACCACAAAATGTCCCACTCCATCGTCAATTAGTCGGTGTTGTTAAACGCTTATTAAAAAATGGCCGAACAATACTTGTTGATGCCGGCTGCCAATTCGGAAAAACTTCTGGAGAGACCATTATTTCAAAATTTTCCTTCGATGGTTTTGGAACCGTACAATCATTGAAGACTATTGTCGATCAATTTACTTCAAAGCAAACTCTTGCGTCAGTAAACGGCACATTATCAAACACGATAACTGCTATTGAAGTAGGCGAAGAAAATGAAAAATTCATTGTCCAAATCGATTTTGATTTGGCAAATGATTCAATCATCTCTCAATTGCTCGAAAAAATACCTGTGATGTTAGACCAATTTGGTGTAAAGAATTTTGTATTATCAAAACATTCACTTCATGGCGGGGTGGGTGGTGAGTATCAAATTCAATTTGGAATGAATATTGATAAGTATCCTCTTGGAACAGTGATTATGTCGTTGGTTGGTGATAGTGAAGAGTTAGAAGATGCTGTTACCGTTCATGGTTCAATGTTTGTGCTTGAAAAGATATAACTATATTTATTAAAGTGATCGATGTGAATTGTGAAAGAAACAGCTGATCAAAAAAAAAATCGTGCAACTGCGATATTTAAAATTCTTCTTAAAGAATATCCTTCTGATCAAACTGCGTTACGTTACGGAAATCCATTTCAATTACTTGTTGCAGTTATTCTTTCGGCACAATGTACTGATGTGCGTGTAAATCTTGTGACGCCACAACTTTTTTCACGATTCTCTACGCCATTTGATTTTGCTAATGCCGATGTGAAGGAATTGGAATTTTTGATTCATTCTACAGGTTTCTATCACAACAAAGCAAAGAATATCATTGACTGCGCAAAAACGTTACTGGAAAAACATAATGGAATTGTTCCGGAAACAATGGAAGAACTTTTTCGACTTCCCGGAGTTGGCAGAAAAACAGCAAATGTAATACTTGGTGAAGCATTCGGAAAAATTGAAGGTGTTGTTGTCGATACTCATGTAATACGATTATCCAATCTCTTACGATTTACAAAACAACTTGATGC
>CAYHFN010000077.1:0-8812 GCA_964355925.1 uncultured Chitinophagaceae bacterium | reverse complement strand
CCAGATCATCCAATGAAAGGATCTGAAATTTTAAAACAATTGGGTTATCCGGATGAAATGCGAATCGCAATCTTAGGACATGCAAGTTACACTAACACACCACGGGAGTCACTTCTTGCGAAGGCATTGTTTGCCTGTGATGAATTGTGTGGATTTATCGTTGCGTGTTCATTAGTTAAACCGGATAAAAAAATCGCATCAGTTGAAGTAAGTTCCGTAAAAAAGAAATTAAAAGATAAAGGTTTTGCAAGGAATGTCAGCCGGGAAGATATTACAAATGGAGCAACAGAATTAGGTGTAAACTTGGATGAGCATATTCAATTTGTCATAGATTCATTAAAAGACAACGCTGTTAATTTAGGACTTTAAAAATCGCAACTCTTTCATTTGTTCTGCGTAAGAATTAATGCTTTGCTTACAGTACCTTAAACTTTTGGAGTCTCTCATGAAAAAATATACTTTTTTTATTGCAGCTACAATACTTCTTGCTTTTCCGTTGATAGCTCAAGATAAAGATGATGACAATAATAATTCTTCTCACTCAACTTCATATTGGAACCGAACAAAAATAGGGGGAGCGGGCGGAGTTACTCCAATTGTTGGAATGTTTGATAATAAAGAGATTGATAAATTTTTAACTTCGTCCGGTTTACCGGCACTTGGAACAGAACCAATATATTTGATCGGCGGTGAGGGATATGGATACATAATGTTTCTTAAAAATATTCGAATGGGTGGGTTTGGTGCTTCCGGCAAAAAAACAGTTGCAAGCATTCAAACAATTCCCGGAGGAAATTTAAGAAAAGAAGTTGAATATAATGTATCGTATGGTGGATTCTTAGTTGATTATGTGCAACCAATAGCATATCGTTTGGATATTGCAATTGGAGCATCCATTGGCGGCGGGGAATTAAATTTAACAATGCGTCGAGATGACGGCGGATTTAAAACGTGGGACTCATTATGGACGGAATTTGGAAATCCTTTAACAAAAGCAACAAGTTATACACGCAAACTTAATGGAACATTTGTTGTTTTTAATCCACATATCAATATCGAATATTCTTTATTAACGTGGCTTCAATTGAGGATCGGTGCCGGATATCCAATCATGTTTTCGCCGGATTGGAAACTTGATGAAAAATATGATATCAACAATGTTCCTTCAAAAATTAAAGCAAGCGGTTATACAATAAACGCGGGTATTATGTTTGGATTTTTTGGCTGGTAATTATTTTAGTACCAATTACGATGGACTCCACCTTTGAGGTGGAGTCCATCGTTTAGTTTAAAGCTTTTCAAATCGAGCTTGGAAGAAACGAAGGTATTTTGGTTCATAGATCATTTGTAATCCTTTTACTCTTTCACGATTTTGCCAAACCTCATATACTGATTCAACAGTAACGTCGCAATGCGCTTGTGTGTAAACTCTTCGAGGGAAAGTAAGTCTCACAAGTTCTAACTTAGGATAATAATGATCACCTGTTTCTTTGTTTCTACCAGCAGAAACAATTCCTCGTTCCATTGCTCGAATACCTGATTCAAGATATAATTCTGCAGCAAGTGTTTGAGCTGGAAATTTTAGTTGTTCAAGTTGAGGATAGAATTTTTTCGCATCGAGAAATATTGCGTGACCGCCGATTGGGGTAACGATTGGCACGCCCAATTCCAATAATCGATTTCCAACATATTCCACTTGTCCAATTCTTGCTTGCAGATGATCAAATTGACAAGCTTCTTGAATTCCACGCGCCATCGCTTCCATATCACGCCCGGCAAGGCCGCCATACGTGTGCAATCCTTCATAGATTACAACCATATTTCGTGCTTCTTCAAAAATTGAATCATCGTTCAGTGCAAGAAATCCTCCAATGTTCACCAGAAGATCTTTTTTTCCGCTCATTGTTGCTGCATCTGAATATGAACACATCTGAAGGAGAATTTCTTTGATGGTTTTATTTTCATAAGCTTTTTCACGTTTCTTTATAAAGAAAGCATTTTCCATTGCTCGTGTTGCATCGAAAACAACTTTGATTTTATTCTTTTGTGAAAGTTGATATACTGATCGTAAATTTTCCATCGAGATCGGTTGGCCACCAGCCATATTTACTGTTGCACCAATCGTAATGTATGCAATTTTTTCAGAGCCAACTCTTTTGATAAGATTTTCATATTTTTGAAGATCAACATTACCTTTGAAAGGGAATGTATTCTGAGGATCATGCGCTTCATCAACAATAACGTCAACGAAATTTCCACCGGCAAGTTCTTGGTGAAGGCGGGTGGTTGTGAAATACATATTACCAGGAACGTAATCACCTTTTTTAATCAAAATCTGAGATATCAGATTCTCGGCACCGCGACCTTGATGTGTGGGAACAAGATGTTTATACCCGTAGTATTCTCGAACCGCTTTTTCAAGGTTATAATAATTTTCACTTCCTGCATATGCTTCATCGCCAAGCATCATTCCAGCCCATTGATAATCGCTCATCGCATTTGTTCCGCTATCGGTCAATAGATCGATATACACTTCACGTGATTTTAATAAAAATGTATTATAACCTGCTTCTTTAATCATTAGTTCACGTTCTTCTCGTGATGTCATTCGTAGTGGCTCTACCGATTTTATCTTAAATGGTTCTGCCCACGAGCGTCGCTGTATTTGCTTCATTGCTGCTCCTGATTCATTGATTTTAGGGGGTGATTTCGTTACTTTTATTATGAATTGCACAGACAAATATAATGAACAAGTGCAGATGAAACAATTTCATTTTATAAATTTTAAATAGTGGGCATATGAAACTTGACGGAACCTGGAATGCTGTAGAAGCACAACTTGGCGGGCAACATATTGATGAACAATATATTGCTGCCATTACATTGACTGTTAATAATGATAACTATGAATTAATCTTTAGCGGAAAGATTGAAAAAGGAACATTAAAATATTTTCCATATTCTGTACCAATGGCAATTGATATTTGTGGTACCGAAGGACTGAACAACGGAAAGACTATTAAAGCGATCTATAAATCTTCAGGCGGATACCTTTTTATTTGTTATAACATCTCAAACGGAGATCGTCCTAAAACATTTGTATCAACTCCCGGAAATCAATTTTATTTAGTGCGATATAAACGCGCACAATAATTTTATGAATTCTTTAATCTCTCAAAATATTCTTTTGACAATTTCTTCAATTGTGGGGAAAGAAAATCTTTTTACATCAAAAGAAGATGCAATAAGTTATTCGTATGATGGAACACCATTGCATTCACAACTACCTGAAGCAATAGTTCGCCCAACAACTAAAGAGCAGATCGGTGAACTTCTTAAACTTGCAAATAGTAAACATTTTTCTATCGTTCCGCGTGGCGCTGGTACAGGATTAAGCGGTGGTTCTATACCTGTTCCAAACTGCATTATTCTTGATTTGTCTCAGTGGAACAAGATATTGGAAATCGATCAAGAAAATTTAACTGCGTGGGTTGAGCCTGGGGTGATCACATCACAACTTCATCAAGCTGTTGAACAAATAGGTTTATTCTACCCACCAGATCCAGGCAGTATGAATATTTGTACGATCGGAGGAAATGTTGCAGAAAATTCCGGCGGACTGCGGGGATTAAAATACGGAGTTACAAAAAATTATGTAATGGGATTAGAAGTTGTAATTCCTAACGGAGAGATTATTTTGTGTGGTGGGAAAGCAGTAAAAGATGTTGCCGGCTACAATATTAAAGATCTTTTTATTGGCTCTGAGGGTACATTGGGAATATTCACAAAGATTTTGCTCAAACTAATTCCTAAACCGGAAACTAGTAAAACTATGCTTGCATATTTCAATACACAAGCCGATGCAGGTAGAACTGTTTCAGCTATCATAGCAAAAAAAATAATCCCATGCACTGTAGAATTTCTTGATAATACTACTATCCGTTGTGTTGAAGAATTTGCACACATCGGTCTTCCGACCGACATTAATTCATTATTATTACTTGAAGTTGATGGACACAGTGCGGTTGTAGAAGAAGAAGCCGCCAATGTTGTAGAATGTTGTAAACAAAATAATGCCACTGAGGTTATAACAGCACAAACAGTTGAAGAGGCGATGAAGTTAAAGACAGCACGACGTTCAGCATTTTCTGCTCTGGCGCGTGTAAGGCCTACCACAATTCTTGAAGATATCACTGTCCCGCGAAGTGAGATTGCAACAATGCTCGATAAGATTGCTGAAATTGCTAAAAAATATAATGTAATGATAGGAACATTCGGTCACGCGGGAGATGGAAATTTACACCCCACATGTTTAACCGATGAACGCAATCACGATGAGATCAGTCGTGCAGAAAAAGCGTATGAAGAAATATTTATAGAGGCCGTAAAACTTGGCGGGACGATCACCGGCGAACACGGCACCGGTCTTGCAAAGAAAAAATTCTTACATCTTGTCACAGGATTTACTGCTATTGAAACGATGCGGACTATTAA
Organism: uncultured Chitinophagaceae bacterium; assembly: GCA_964355925.1. GTDB lineage: Bacteria > Bacteroidota > Ignavibacteria > UBA10030 > UBA8401 > UBA8401. Next base: position 4,318 of record CAYHFN010000077.1, on the reverse strand, counting down.
GAAAGCGTTGGATCCAAACAATATTCTAAATCCCGGAAAAGTGTTTGACATCTAACCAATGAAAACAGAAAATTCGAATTTTATTGGAATTGATATCCCAAGCGATGATGTTCTTACAAATTGCATGCATTGCGGTTTATGTTTGCCTGTTTGTCCCACATTTGCTTTGACCGGTAGAGAAAAATCATCACCTCGAGGAAGAATACGATTAATAAAAGCCGTTGCAGAAGGAACGTTGGATATTACTCAAGGATTTGTCGATGAGATGAACTTTTGTTTAGATTGTCAAGCGTGTGAAACGGCATGTCCTGCTGGAGTAAAGTATGGTTCGTTAGTTGAAACAGCACGAAATCAAATTCGCGTTCAAAGAAAAGATTCAGAGTTTGCTTTGACAATGAAATGGATATTTCTGCGGAATGTGCTTTCAAAAAAATACCTTTTAAATATTGTGAGCAGACTGATTGGTATCTATCAATCCAGCGGTCTAGAGACGGTATTCAAAAATTCTTTAGTCATTAAAAAACTATTTCCGAAATTATTCAAACTACAGTTCCTTTCACCAAGAATTGACGGTCGTTTTTTTGATGATATTTATCCGGAGATAATTTCTCCACAGAACACTCCAAAATATACAGTCGGTTTTCTTTCAGGCTGCATCATGAATGTTGCATTTGCACATGTGCATGAAGACACTGTTAAAGTATTATTGCATCACGACTGTAAAGTAGTCATTCCAAAAAAACAAGTCTGTTGCGGATCATTACAGGCGCATTATGGAGATTTTGGCGTTGCTCGAGATTTGGCAAAAAAAAATATTGATGCTTTCCTGAAATATGATCTTGATGCAATTGTTATGGATTCTGCGGGGTGCGGAGCATTAATGAAGGAATACGGACACTATCTTCACGACGATGCCGAATACTCTGAAAAAGCTGCGCTTCTTTCATCTAAAGTAAAAGACATTACCGAATTTCTTTATGAAATAGGAATGAAAAAACCATCTAAAGAATTTGTTCATCGAGTATCGTATCACGACGCTTGTCACCTTATCCATTCTCAAAAAATTTCACAAGAACCGCGCGATCTTATCAAATCGATTCCCGGAATTGATTTTGTTGAACTGAACGAAGCTTCATGGTGTTGTGGAAGTGCTGGTATTTACAATGTTACTCAACATGAAGATTCAATGAAAATTCTCGATAGAAAAATGGAAAATGTTCGACAAACTCAAGCGGAATTTCTTGTTGCAAACAATCCCGGTTGCCTTACTCAAATTGAATATGGTTGTTCTCAGCACAACGTGAAGACAAAAATAGTTCACTTTGCTACATTGCTTCGAACTGTATACGAATTGTAAATCAATCTATGATGAGATCTGCTTTCGGAATTCTTTTACTGTTCTGCGTTGGCATTACTTTCCTTCCTGCTAAGAAAAATATTCTATCCATGATTCAAGAGAAACAATGGCAACCCGGCGTTCTTATTGTTAAAATGAAATCTACGGTTCCAATTTTCCCAAAAATTGAAATTGCTTCTGAGCTTCTTTCATTAAAAACAAAATACTCAGTGCAATCCATTGATCGTTTAATTACATCTGTTCCAAAACATGTGATGGTCGGCAGAGAAGTGCTTGAACGAATTTTTATATTTAGAACCTCTGTATCAGCAAATATTTTATTGCTTGCTCGGGAACTATCTCAAGAATCTTCGGTGGAATATGCCGAACCAAATTATATCCTTACGTCTCACTCCACTCCAAACGATCCATTATTTAATCAGATCCATCCGCTTGCTATTGTTCAGGCTGATACTGCTTGGAGCATTCAAAAAGGAGATTCGACGGTTGTTATTGGAATTATTGATACGGGAGTTGATTGGGATCATCCGGATTTGGCCGCATCAATTTGGAAAAATGTAAATGAAATTCCAGGAAACAATATCGATGATGATGGAAATGGATTTATCGATGATGTGCGCGGTTGGGATTTTTTAGAAAACGGATTTGATGCATTTTTCGGAGAAGATAGTGCGGCACAGGATAATGATCCGATGGATTTTAACGGACACGGAACGCATGTAGCTGGAATTGCAGCGGGATGCACTAATAATGGAATTGGAATTGCTTCCTTAAGTTGGGGATGTAAAATTATGCCGCTCCGAATTGGATGGCATACTAAGAATGGCAATGGATTTGGGTATTCTGCAGATATGGCAAAAGCATTTGTTTACGCTGCAGACAATTGTGCATCAATCTGTAATCTTAGTTTTGGAACTACCGGAGCTGTGTTGGATGGTGCATTATATGCTTTCAAAAATGGTGTAGTGATTGTTAACTCTGCAGGAAATAGCAACAGTGATGAATCGTCTGTTCTCGGTTCGCAAAGTTGGGCTCTTTCTGTTGCAGCGACAAATAGCGATGATAAAAAAGCTTCTTATTCAACATTCCATAGTTCTGTTGATGTTTCTGCACCCGGTGGAGATTTTAGTTCTGGTAATTTTCAAGGGTTCTTAAGCACGATTATTCATCCATCGTCTTTTTACGGAAATCAAGAATATGCACAATTTCAGGGAACTTCAATGGCAAGTCCTTTTGTAGCTTCGCTTGCCGGACTGATTAAATCAAAACACAGAAACTGGTCGCCTGCAAAGATCATGTTTCAAATTGTCGAAACTGCAGATAATATTGATTCTAAAAATCCCTTATTTGTAAAAAAACTTGGTTCAGGAAGAATCAATGCATTACGAGCATTAACGGAAACTGTATCTGCGAAACCAAAATTAAATATTATTTCGGTTGTTGTTGACGATAGTAAAAGTGGAAATGGAAATGGTCTCTTAGATCCGGGTGAAACTGCAAATATAAATTGTATCGTTCGAAATGATTGGGGAGATGCATTGAATGCAACAGCTGAATTACGTTGCACTAACCCAAGTGTTTCAATTGTAAAGAATATTTCGTCGTATGGTACAATATATGGTATTTCAAATATTGACAGTTCTCAGAAAAGGTGTGCTGACGAAGGATTTAAAATCGCTGTCAATGCGAACGCTTTGCCTCAATCGATCTCGTTTAATGTCACAATAATGTCAGAAGGTGGATATGCCACACAATTGCCATTCGAATTAACGATAAGTGCGAAACTTCTTTTTGTTGATGATGACGATGGATTGAATAATGTAGAACAATATTATATTAATTCATTTAATCATCTTGGAATTGTATATGATTCATGGAATCGGAACGCCAATGGTGAATTACCATTTGATTATCTGCAAAAATATAAAGCGGTTGTTTGGGCTTGTGAATGGGCTTTCCCTTCGTTAGATATTTCTGATCGAAATATTCTCACAACATATTTGAATAGTGGCGGGAATCTATTCCTATCTGGACAAGATATTGGATGGGATTTAGCAGACTCAGTTGGAAGCGAATTCTTACTATCGAACGGGGCGTCAAAAGTATTCTACGAAAAGTACTTGAAAACTAAATATATTTCGGATGACGCAAAGAACGATATTCTTTCAGGCATTTACAGTAATAATATAAGTAATACTTTGATGATTTCACGATATCAACCGGGAAGAACATTTTCGGAACAATTCCCGGATGTGATTGATACGGTCAATGGATCGAATTATTGTTTCCTCTTTAACGGGGGAATTTTTATTGGAAGAGGCGGAGCAATTAGTTATTCTAAAGATTATAAATTGGTTCATTTTGGATTTGGCGGATTTGAATCAATTTCTGACTCTGTCAAACGAAATATTGTGATGGAGCGGATCGTTAAATTCTTATCTCCGGAAATTGTTATGACGAATGTAAGTAGCAAGAATTCTAATCAAATACCAATAGCGTTCTCATTAGAACAAAACTTTCCAAATCCTTTCAACCCTCTGACAAAAATTCGATATTCAATCTCTCAACCATCATTTGTTACTCTAAAGGTGTATGATATGCTTGGAAGAGAAATTCAAACTTTAATTCAAAGTTATCAGACAAAAGGAGAGTATCGAATACCATTTAATGCGTCCGACTGTGCATCCGGTATCTACTATTATCGATTATCGACTCCCCAATTTGTTGACACGAAAAAAATGATACTTCTCAAGTAACAATTCATATAAAATTTACCTTTGCATTTAATTCCGACATTTCTATATTACTAAAAGCAATTCAACAAATAAACCATTTATAGGAGATATACCATGAGACGTTTTTTATTTCTCACAAGTTTTATTGCAGCTCTCTCTTCATTAATGTACGCACAGGCACCTAATGATGAATGTGCTACAGCTACAGTAATTCCTTCAATTCCAT
>CAYHFN010000076.1:0-10580 GCA_964355925.1 uncultured Chitinophagaceae bacterium | reverse complement strand
ACGCGCAAAAGTTTACAAATTACAAGATGGAATAGAAAATGAAAATAGACGAAGAAAAACTCGACGAGATCGTTTTAGCATTACTTCACTTAACTGCTTTTAAAGATCGGGAAATTAAGAGATCGTGGAAATCATACGATTGGTCTGTGCTCGATAGGCTTCACGAAAAAGGTTTGATCAGTGATCCAAAAAGTAAATCCAAGTCTATCGTTTTATCTGATATGGATGTGCAACAATCAGAAAGTTTGATCAATAAATATTTCTGTAAAACCGATTAGTCTACAAAAAGAAGGTACTGTTCTTTTTAAAATAAGGAGTGTCAAATCGGAGCCTCAATCTGAACCGGTACCTAACTCCTTACCGGCGTGAGCCTCTCGATGGAGACCGTGGAACAAATCCCGCGAATCCTGGATGACATCGAGTTTCTACAGAATTTTTATATTTTTTTACACATCGACTACTGAAAATCCGCTCTTGAATAGCGATCCTGTAGTAATTTTTAGGAAATTTTATCGCTAGTATATCGTGGCGGAGCGATTGACTATTGAAAAACTGCGATGTACTATCAAAATTTACTGACAGCAGAGCGACGAATGATGTCAAAATCGCAGGTGGGTTAAGCCCATAGTATTCAACGAGTTGACTATTTTATTTTTGAAATTATTTTCAAAACGCCATCGAAACTCAACCGAAACTCGAAATTCCTCGAACATTTACATTCAACTCTTTAAAAACTTTACCGAGAGCCATACTTTCCGTTTGGGATATGAAAATTTTATGAAAATTCACTGCGTTTCTGTTTGCCATCACTTTTCTCCGATGATTTTCCTTTAAACGCTGACGGAAGTGAACAGAAAACCCATTTAGTGCAACTAATTTTTGATTTTTTGAACATAAGTTGGATGAAACCACCAAGAAGTTTTTTTTTCAGTCGATATAGGAATTGAACAGTGTAAATCAGTGATTCTTTGCTTACATTTCACACGAAACGGATCCGCAGGGCGTGAGTTTTATGTCGATTGCGGATTTTTTATAACCACTGGAGCTTATGGAAAAATCATTACGGGAAATTCAACAACTCGTTTCGGATTTCAAAGAAAATGATAAAGCATATCTGCTTCCGTCGTATTCGGAAAGTCAGGTGCGGCAGGACTTTATCGACAAATTCTTTACAGCTTTAGGATGGGACGTAACGCATACCATTCAGAAAAATCCGTATGAGCAGGAAGTGAAGATTGAAAATAAAGTGACAATGGCAGGATCTCAACGGAGAGCCGATTATGCGTTTTCCGTTGCACCAAATTTTGATCAAGTAAAGTATTTTGTCGAAGCAAAGAAGCCATCGCGTAGTTTGGCAAACGCAGATGATTATTTCCAAACGATTCGATATGCGTGGAACACACGTATACCGATTGCCGTTCTGACGGACTTTGAAGAATTTCACATCCTTGATTGTCGCTATAAACCGAACGTAAAGACCGCGCTTGAACGAAAGATTGGCGAATACCGTTTCACCGACTACACCAACGAAGAGATATTTGATAAGATCTATCGTCTTTTTGGTAAGGAAGCTGTCGCTACCGGTTCTCTGGAAAAATACGCTGCTGCGCTTCCCAAGAAAGGAACAAAACTTGCCGGCCCTGTACAGCCGGTTGATGATGCATTCTTGGAAGAATTGGACGGTTATCGCGAAATTCTTGCAAAAGCATTTAAGAAAACAAACGAAAGTCTTCAAGGCGACGAATTAACCGAAGCAGTACAGCGAACTATTGACCGCCTTGTCTTTATACGCTTTCTTGAAGATAAAGGGATCGAAGATAAACAGATTATTACTATAACCGATCCGAAGAGCGCATGGAAATCGTTTGTTACGCTATGCAAGCGTTTCGATCCGAAGTATAATGGTCTTGTCTTTAAATCTCACCGAATTTTAGACAGCGGTGAATTCCAGCCGCCAGACGGTCAAGCGTTTGCCGGAATCTGCCAGAAGCTTGCCGATCCTTCTTCGCCATATGACTTTAACCATATACCAATTTCGATTCTGGGAAGTATATATGAACGGTTTCTTGGCAAAGTAGTTCATGCAACCGAGAAGCGCGTAAAAGTAGAAGAAAAACCGGAAGTAAGGAAGGCCGGCGGCGTTTATTACACTCCTGAATACATTGTCCGGTATATCGTAAAAGAAACTGTTGGCAAACTGATTGAAGGTAAAACCCCGGAGGAAATCGCTCCGATGGCTTTTGCCGATATCGCCTGCGGTTCCGGTTCATTTCTTATTGAAGTGTATGCACAGGTTCTTGATTACCATCTAAAATATTATTCAGATCATCCCGATGCAGTTGGTAAGGATGTTCTGTTTGAGCGTGATGGTAAAAAATATCTTACGCTAAAAAAGAAAAAAGAGATCCTGACAAACAATGTGTATGGTGTTGATATCGACTTTCAAGCAACAGAAGTAACGCAGTTGTCGCTTTATTTGAAGATGCTTGAGAATGCCACGATGAATGAAGCGCATCAGTTTGGGTTGTTCAAAGAAACGATATTGCCCGATCTACGACAGAACATTATTTGTGGCAATTCGTTAATTGGCAGAGATATACTTGAAGGTGATCTTTTTACCACAATTGATGAAACTAAACTCAAGCCAATGAATTACGAGGATGTTTTCCCAAAGATAATGAAGCGTGGCGGATTTGATGCAGTGGTTGGAAATCCGCCATATGGATTTCACCAAATACATACTAAAGAAATGAAAGTTTACTTTAAGCGACATTTTACCTCTTCACAAGGGAGTTATGAACATTACTTTCTCTTTTATGATAAGTCATTGATGCTTCTTAAAAATAATGGATTACACGGATTTATAGTTCCAGTCACTTGGTTAACAATTCCAAGTGCAAAATCATTACGTAAATTAATTCTTGATAATTTTTTTATAACACAGATCTGTTGGTTACCTGAATTAGTATTTAAGAACGCCCAGGTAAACACGATGATATCAATTATCAAAAAATCGATTGCCTATAATGTAAAAGTAAATATTTATGAAAGCTTGGGGTTCACCCACCACCAATTAAAGAGCTTCAATTTGATCAAAATAAATTTATTAAGGATGATTATTACATAAGTATATTCCAATCTGGTGTTGATGATTTTATTCTTAAAAAAATATTTAATGTATCACAATCTCTAAGTGAAATAGCACAACCGCGATCAGGGTATAACCCTTATGAAGTTGGAAGTGGATTGGGGCCCAATGGTAAACCACAAACGTTAGAAACTGTGAAAACAAAACCATATCATTCCGACAAAAAACATGGAAACGAATGGAAACAAGAAATAATAGGTAGGTATTTATCTCGATACCATATTGAATTAACTGGCAGACGTTTCGTTAAATATGGCCCTTGGCTGTCTGCTCCAAGAGATCCCAATAATTTTTTAGGGAAAAGAATATTGGTTCAAGAAATCACTGGGGGAAAAGAAAAAAGAATAATTGCTGCATACTATGATGGTGAATTATATCATAGTCGTGACGTTATTCCGATTAAAATAATTTCAGAGCAACCTGGACCATTATATATTTTAGGTTTAATAAATTCTAAATTGATGTCATGGGTTCATCATAAAAAAAATCCAAAGGCACAAAAAGGATTGTTCCCCAAAGTGTTGGTAAGTGACTTGGCAAAACTGCCGGTTAGAAGAATCAATTACTCTAACCCTGAAGATAAAAATAAACACGACAACATTATAAAACTTGTCGAGCAAATGCTTGAAGCAAAACAAAAACTCTCCATCGCCAAAACCGACGGAGAAGTGAATCGTCTCGAATCACTCTGTATCTCGCTCGACCGTAAAATAGATGAAGCAGTGTATGAATTGTACGGATTGACGGAAGAAGAGATAAAGATTGTGGAGGGCGAAAACAAGTAATGATGCCCGGTCCAACACTTGTTATTGAATGTCCCAACTGTCGAAAAACAGTGCTGCAGGAAACATTATCTTCCGGTAATACATTCAGCGCTCGAACTTGGTCTGACGGTTATCAGGAAGCCCCAATGCTTCCGGATTATCCTGAGGTTACAAAATGCACGGGATGTAAAAACATTATCTGGTTATCTCAAGGAAAAGTTGTCGACGAAATATATTTCGGGGAGCCACTGAAAGTAGAAATTGATTACGCAAAGCATTTAACTATTAAAGAGCTCTGCAAATTTCTTACCCTCACAACCCACACCGAAGAAGAAGAGAAGTATCTTCGCTTTCGCCTCTGGTGGCGGTTAAATCAGAGAGCCAGAAAAAATCCGCTGGCAGATTTCTCCGAATCCAACAAAAAATTGTTCACCGCCAATCTTGTCCGTTTGCTGAACCTTGCCGAACCGGACAATAGCGATGAGTTATTGTTCCGATGTGAAGCGCTCCGTGAACTGGGAATATTTCGTGAAGCCGAAGAACTTGCGAAACGTAATAATAGAGGGTATCACTTTCTGCTACGGCAGATCGTTGAAAAAAGCCGAAAGAATGATATTCGTGTATTTGAAATTGATACTGACGGCCCGAATATTGTCGCTGAAACGTACATTACCGGTTTGAAATTTCATGACTATGCTGCTGTTGAACGCCAAAAGGAACTTGATAATGGAACAAAAATTGTTCTTCGGCGGGAGGCGGAAAATACCCATGATAAAAATGCGGTTTTAGTTTTAACGGCGGCAGGGAAGACGATTGGATATTTACCCCGTGAGTTTAATCGTGAACCGGCATATCTGCTGGACCACGGCAGCATAATTGATGCAGTAATTGTCAATGTTGATGTAGATGCTGAAGAATGGGAGCGTATTAAAATTGCCTTGCTTATGCGTTATGAAGCAGAGGATAGTCCTGAAGTTCGTGCACGAAAGAACAAGATTAATGATAAAAGTACCGAGTAACTTTTATTAATCGCAAAAATATTAGTTTGATGGAGAGTTATAAAACGTGCGTCTTTTATATGCCGGGTGAAACTAAATGTGTCGCGTTCCCCAAAGGAATCCCGAGTGATATATTTTATGGTGATGAGAACCATAAGAGCATTATGCCACCTATCGACTACAACCAATGTTTCTAGTCTAGTAAACTCCAAATAAATAAAATCATGACAGAAAAAATATATTACCCGCGAGCCAGTAAATTATACATCAATCTCCAGACAATCAAAAATTATATCGAATCGAATTTAAATGATGTAGGATATGGAATATTTATAGAGAACAGTAAAATGGATGCACGAGCAGTCAAGTACATCGATGTATTGGGAGACTTCAGCAGCCAACAGTATTCAACGTATTACAATGAAATTAATAAGAATCACAATGAAGCGATTGAGTGGCTTGAAGAAAAGGTTCCTGAGTTTCTTAGGTTTATTTCGGATGCACTTGAAAATACCGGGTCCGTTTCGATAGGCGCAAAGGAAGTGAATTCAAAAAATCATATCCTGACGATTACCAGTATTGATATGTTTCGTGATACATTTAACCATTATTTCATTTTAGATAGGATAATGAGTTTGCTGTATCGCAGACAATATAATCGCCTCCCCTCATTACTCACCGAAGAAGAAAATGAATTGGGGAAAGATTTACCTGAACATGAAGAAATATCTTTTGATAAATGTGTTGAAGCATATATCACAATTGTAAGACGTGACAAAATCAAATCTCCCACACTAATGATTCTAGAAAGCGGTTCTACAATTCCAATTAATTATTGGAAGAGCTACTTAAACGATTTGGCATTTTTAATTGCTCTTGCAAAGAAAGTGAAACTTAGAGCTACGAGTAATAAATTTTCTAAGTCAGAAGAATCGCGCATATTTTGGAATGACGTTCTGCAAAATATACTGGATAAGATAGAAAAGATAAAATATGGGAAAGATGCACTCTCTCATAGCAATGTGACCACAGCGAAGTATGACAAAAAGGAAAACTCGCCCAAAAAAGACCCTTATGCAGATATTATGGATGAATTTGAGGAAGATACTACTCGGACAGTAAAATTCTCAAAAAAATTTAGTCGACATAGCGAAAAATGATAAACACAAGTACACAATACTAGTCTGCAACAAATCTTTCACTCAAGAAGTCACCGAAAAATCTGCTTTTAGACACGTTTTCAACTCCAAACTGTCTCCAAAATCAATAATAGACCAAAGGAATAGAAGCCCAATAACTATTGCCATTTATTGAAAACTATTGAAAATGTTCCATAATCTTCAAAAACAATTATGAATACTATGCAATAAGACTATATCAAATACCTATGTAGAGGGGCTGATCTTCTCTACCTGGGCAAAAGGTCACAGTGACCGAAACAAGAGTGCTCAGGCTCTGGTTTCGGTTTTTTTATTTATGGTTGTGAAAGAATTTTTGCAACACACAGAAAGGACAAAAGATATGGCAACGAATGAGGATATAAATACTGTTCTAGAAAACGGTAACAATAAAGAAACAAACACGGGCAATATCGCCCAGATCCGAAACCCACATAAAAGGAGTAACACAATGGAAACAAACAATTCAAACGGCGCATTGAATAACAATGGTCTATTAAATATCAAACTAATTCCACCGGTAGAATTAGGGTTACAGAAGCGTTGTATGACTGCCGCTTTTGATCGAGTGCAAAGATTAAGCGATAAACGCATTGAATTAAGTGAACAAATTAAAGAAAAAGGGGAATACAAAGACCCGGAAGAGAAAGGAGGCAACAGACAATTTGTAGCTTATAACCAAGCTGAAATGATTGGGTTGCGAGCATCGTTTACAAAAGTGTCATCTGATCTTCAAGATGCAAAAATTGAATACAGTCTGAAGAAACGGGAATATACAGATTCAGTTACTGGTAACAAAAAGATCCGCAAACAAAACACACAGACTTCAAAAACGGAAGCTCAAATCATTTTGATGCAACCACGACTCATTCAGGAGGTGAATGCAGCATTGAGTAAGGCGCTTAAGAATGGATCAGCAGCGGCGGTTGAAGAGTTGATTCTTTTTACAAGCTTAAACAAGCTTAAAGATTTCCGTTTCAGCTTCGACAAGCATATGCCGAAAATTGATGAAAATCTTTTCAATCAAATTTCGACAGTCGGTAAAGTTAAGACGGTTGTTATATCTGCTGCATATAACTTTCTCAAGCAGGTTGGTCTAGAAAGTGAAACAGGTGGAAGCACGAATAAAGCATCAAAGAGTGAAGATAAAAATGTCAGTTCACCTGAAGTTGTAAAAGAAGAGGTGAAATAATGAAACGCAATCATAAATTCATAGAGGAGGCGACCCGTTTTTGGGGTCGCCGTTCTTCTACCAAATTACCAATCAATAAACTTGAAGAAGATTTCTTCAGTCTATTCAGAGGCCGTATCGACACCGTTGGTGTCTCAGATAAATTTGCAATTCCTGTCTCATCTGAAAAAAATCTGTCTCCGTTTGTTGTAGATCATATCATTGGTAAACGTCGTCTTGGCTTCTTTAATCTTTTGCCTGATCTGACTTGTCCTTGGGCGATGATCGAATTTGAAGATCACGGCAAGCCGGGAGATACAAAAGATCCCGAAAAGAGATCGATTGAGTTCCTTAACCATATGAAATCAATTGGAGTATCTGTTTACCGTGAATTGAGTAAAAATCCGAATGGCAAGTGTTATCATCTCTGGATATTTTTTGATAAGCCGATTCCAGCAAAGAAGGTAAGGAGTGTCTTTATAACATTTCTTAGAGATGTAATGCAGGTAACAACGGAAGTATTTCCGAAAGGATATGAAAAGGACTCTCTCGGTAATTTCGTTTGGCTCCCGTTATTTAGTGGAAAAGATACTTTGGGAGATGGTATTAATCAGAACCGGTCTATATTTATTGATGAAAAGGGAAAGCGTATTTCAGATCAACACAGTTTGTTGTTGAAAATAAAACGAACAACTGAAACAGAACTCGATAAGCTTGTTGATGAATATAAATTGGATTTAAGCAGTCCCGAACAAAACAATACGATAGCTCAATTAATAGAAGGACTGGACAAAGTTCGTGAGTGCAAATTTATGAAATACTGTGAGGACAATGCCGCAACACTCACAGAACCACTTTGGTATGCGTGGATAACAAACGCCGCATATTGTATCGGTGGCAAAGATTACATTCATCAGTATAGTTCACTCTATCCTAAATACAACCAAGTTAAGACTGATAAAAAAATCAATCACGCTCTAAAAGCTTCCGGTCCGATGACACACGGAAAGATAAAAGAACTTGGTGGGATCTGTGATTGCCCGGAACATTTTGTTTCACCGATTTCTCGGGTAACGTATGTTGATATTGAATCTGAAATAAAATCTATTCCAACTCTTCCATCTTCAAATGAACAGATAGTTGCGACGAAGAAGCTCCTTTCATATTGGGGTAAATTACCAATTGTAGATAAGGAATTATGGAAACCAAAGCTGAAGAAAGAACTAAAGATTTCGGATGATTTATTTAACACATATGATTTATTTGATGTTACCCATATCGTTAAAAACGAAAAAGAACTTTCAAAGATTCTTTCCAATATGATTAGAGCTAGCATACGCGCAGAGAAACAAGGTGAGGCAATGTATAGTTGGTTGATGCAAAATGGGGCACATTCTTTTAAGGACAAAGAGAAGAATGTTTTCCTTCACATCGATAAACAAATGTTGCTTGTACATTCTGAAAACTCTCTTTTCAGATCATATTTTTATGACAAGACCGGAATATCATTGCAGAGACAAGAAGCAAAGATAATTGTCGATGTAATTCAGAGTAAGATCCAGAAAGAAGGTCGTAAAATTGAAAATGATACGTGGCTTTATACAGATCATAAATCGTTTAAACTCTATTACCATTTGAACAATGAAAGCGATGAAGTGTTGTGCATTGCGCCAGATTCAATCTCAGTATTGGAAAACGGATCGAATCCGGGCCATATTCTTTTGATGCCATCGAATAAGATCAGCGAAATAAAGTATCGACAAGTAACAGATACAGAATACACGGACGGGATGCTGAAGATAAAACGATTAATAATAGATAATATGGCTTGCAAAGAGAGTGATCGATTGCTCTGTTACTCTTGGCACTTAGCCGGAATGTTTTGTGATCTCATACAAACAACTCCGCATCTGCGTTTAGAAGGAGATTCTTCAAGTGGAAAGACCACTGCTATGCAACTACTTTCTTATTTGGTGTATGGTTCTGACCAAAAGAAGAAAGGAACTACAGCAAGCAACTATGCGGATGGTTCAAGGAATCCGTATGTGTTCTTGGATAATGTTGAAACGAAGAATATGAACCAAGCGTTCAACGATTTCATTCTTACGGCGGTAACCGGCATTGTAAATGAAAAAAGGGATATGGAAACTGCTCACGGCGTTATCCAAGAGCGAACAAAATGCCTTATTTGCACTTCTGGAATTGAAAATATGAAGTTGAATGAGATTATTAACCGGACGTATATCGTTGATTTCGATAAGGATAAATACTTCAGCAAATTCAACGACAGTGTTTTTCAGGAAATTAAGATGCATAGGGATGAAATGCTTAGTGCCGAGTTTAAACTGGTATCCAATGTATTGATGAAAATGTCAAATGGTGTTTGGGATTCATATAAAACAAAAATCGATACGGATTATCCGAAGCACGACAAAGAAAGAACGAATGCATTTATTGCAGTAATGGCGATCATTGCTGAAGAATTGTTCTTTGCTTTGGGTAAGAAAGAAAAGATCTGGACAATGGTGAAAACTTGGATCGATGATCAGCGTGATAGCGCAAGTTCTACTTCAACAGAATCAAATCCGATTGTTCAAGGACTCGAAAATTTACGGCTGGATGCAATAAAATATCAGGCCGGACCAACGCAATACGAATGGAAATACGATGTGCAGATACATAGTGTTACTGGAGAGAAAGTGATTCTGTATGGAACTGCAAATCAGTTTCATTCATCATTCTCTAAAGCTGCTAAAGAAAGAGGTCTCCAATATGAAATGAAAGATGCAAAACAGCTTGCTAGTAGAATAAAAGATGGATTAAAAACAATTAAGGCTTCCAATTGGATCAAAGATGTTAGCGTTCAAAAAGCTGCCGGCAATAAGAACAGTTACACCTTTAAGTATGATCCGGAGGGGAGTGAAGTCACTACCGCACCTGTACCGCAGGCTGCACCGCATTCAAGAAGTGACGAATTTGGAGTGGATTTAAAAGAAACTGCTTAAAATGAGGTACTGCGGTACTGAAATAGAAATAAATGTCTTATAATATTTGGATACAATAGCATTACAAGATAGGTTGGATTAATACCTCTCAGAGTTTTTGAGAGGTATTTCTATTTTCTGTGCCTCAGTGCCTCAAAATGAGTTTCACTCAATACCGACGGTGTTTTTTGATGCGGCAGGGATGCGGTGGACATATTTCATCACCGCACGCACCGCAATTCGTGATGCATAGTCAGATAGTATTGGTCATTATTTTTCCTAGCTCATGACCTGTTATATCCGAAGGATGGCTTTCAGGTATTTGTGCTTGGGGCTT
>CAYHFN010000075.1:0-11136 GCA_964355925.1 uncultured Chitinophagaceae bacterium | reverse complement strand
ACATTAAAAAATCACTAAAATCAGTAACCGGACAAATGTCCTAATAGTAAATAACCTTAAAAAAGTTACCTCAAGCCTGCTCTCACACAGCAGGCTTTTATATTTCAAGGTACCGTTCTTTTGATTTTGAGCCTCAACCGTAACATCCCCCTACAGGAGTCTCAACGTTGCTTCTACTTCGATATAGGCCGGGGAAGCCATCACACGAATCCTGGATGACACCGAGTTTCTATAAATTTTTTATAATTTTTTTAAGGTCTCCTCTGGATTTTCTCATCAAGCAGATATTCAATATTTTTTTGTCCAAAAATTTTGTCATTCATATAAAATTCACTCCGCGGGAGGCACAAAGCATCAACTTCCAATCTTTTTTATTGATAAAGTGTAGAAGTTCACAGCCTTCAATCGACTTTTAACCTAGATTTCACCCGTTCAACGGCATAAACTCCAACTTTGCAAGAGATTTCGAGGACTTTTAACTGGTTTGCAGTCACTTTGATGGATCTTTTTCACGTTTGCAAGCAGTTTTCGAGGTAAATTGTTCGGTTTGCAATCAAATTTGCGATCAAATTTTAGTCAAGTTATTGAAAAAAAAGAAGTTAAGTATACTACACTTTTGTCAGTTTTTCTTCACTATGTTGTCAGTAAATCATCACTGTTTTTCACTACTTTAGCACTGTTTCAGTACTGTTTATTGATGCACAAACACTACTTCGAGACTGTTTTGGTACTCTCCAGCACTGTTCGGAGACCAAATTGGACACTACAGCACTACCTAGGTACTATATTTTGATGACGATTCACTCACTGGCAATCCATACAAGCGCGGTACAACTGTCTCACAACTCCCTATCCATCACCAGATACCTCAGGTCAAAAAATATATTATTTTGTATTTGGTTAATGTCAAATATTTTTAGTAGAATAAAGATATAGAGAACACCTGAAGTTGCAGGCGTTGGAAGAGGCGAGAAACAAATCACCCCCATATAATAGATACACCACACTTTTTTACCAGGTGTGATATTCATTTTAAATACCACCTAAAAAAACAATAATGGAAAAAACAATACAAACCCAAGATTTCTACTGCTCGGCGTATCTTGTCGCAATGGGGAATGAGATGATATCTTCATCAACCCAGGACGGCAGGACAGTGTTTGAATTTTCAAGCACCGATCAAGTACGAAATCAAATGCAGCAGTATTACAGTCTGGCGGCACTAATTAACCCCGTCGCATTCGGTAATGCAATACGCAATCTTAAGAGTGTTATTCACTCGAACACAGACCAAACCAAACCAAAACTAACTTATGTCAAACAATCTAAGGAATCAGCTCAGCTTATCCGTTAAGGATAAAAACCTCGACCCGAGTCAAAACACGAAGTTTACAACTTCGTCCTACAACGTTACAGAACTTCAAAAAGTATTTACCACTCACAACTACAGCGCAACCATCTTCCGCGGTCACCGCGATGAAGATCATTTCGATTATGCTACGTGCGCAATGCTGGATATCGATACCGGTATGACCATACAGGAAGCTGAAAGCATCCTCGACCAGAATAATCTCAATCGTGCAATCATCAGCAGTAAGAGCCATACAGACGCAGCGCACCGGTTCCGCATTATTATTCCGCTTTCCAGAAAGATCTACACAGTAGAAAATTATAAATCAGTTGTCAGAGATCTAAAGAACGCACTGTTTCCATCAGTCGATCCAAATGCAATGGATGGGGCACGGTTCTTCTTTTATTCTCCTGACAACGCATACTATTCCAGTAAATGGAACGGTAAAGAGTATGATCCGGACCAACTCGCAGGTAATCAAATATCAAACGCTTGGGCGAACCATCTCAAGGTAACAACAGGAAAACATAAAGAAGTATACGCCGATCTCTTGGATGACAAGACAGCGATCTTTTGTCCTTACCATATTGATAATAGTGCATCGGCTTTTGTTAAACGGAATGCGAACGGAGAACAGTATATCCATTGTTCTGCTTGCGGCAAGACATTCTGGAAAGTGAAAGAATCTCTTGAGAACAGGTGCAAGGATTACTGGTCGTATTCTACGGAATATCTTGAGTTCGGTATTGCCGGTGATAAGTTCTATATGGAAAAGATTACGAAAGACAAGTTCCACGTTTTTATCAACACATTTGAAAAAGAAGAGAAAGAACAGGCGTTAAAATATTTGCTCCATAATAAACATATCCGCCATATCAAAAGAGTAGAACACGTCGGAGAAGCACTGATCAATAAATCTTCATACAGTGTTGATATCGATAACGCAGTTGTAACTGCAAAATATGCTGCAATAAAACCTGATCTACAGGACAATGACTTTATTGAAAGGTATCTGGAATCTATTTATGGATCACAAAAAACTTTCATCAAAGAATACCTGGCAGTCTATTGCTATACCAATTATAAAAAACTCCCGACACTGATCTTGAAAGGTGAACGGGGAAGCGGTAAAAGCAAGTTCGCTGAGATGGTCTATAAGATATTTCCTTCCATCTCACAGATGTGGGAAGCGAACAAAGGGAACTTCACTCCGGAAGCGGAAAAGAAGCTGCTGATCGCAGATGAAACAGTGTGCAACGAAGCAAAACAATACAATATGCTGAAACAGTATTCTGGTCAGGCATTTGCTACGGTGAACCAGAAATACCTTCGACCATATGAAGTTCCAAATAATATGAACATCATCATTATGTCCAACTCTGAGATACCGATCTATGTCGCACGGGACGAGAAACCGACTTCGGAAGAGAACAACCAGTTCTTTGTGTTCAACTTCAAACAGTTTCCCGGTCAGATAGATCCTGATATCGATATTAAGTTAGAACGTCGTATCGGCCATTATATTAGGACTGAATTGAAGGACATCTTTGATAAGTTGGACTTCTCTGGAAAACGGTACAGTATCCGTGTTCCGATCACTCCTGAAGAAGCCGGCTTATTTGAAAGCAACATCACTGAAGAAGAATCAGATGTAGAGAAACTGATTGATAAGATCATCGATCACGCAGCAGATCCTAAATGCATATATGAAGGGTTCTTGAAGGACAAGTTCTTGCCAAGGCAATTAATTGAAGACCTAAGAGGGCAAACTTCATTGTCGGTCGATGGTCTCGTAAAACAAATGCGAGAGCAGAAGTATCTGGAAATGAATTATGTAGTTAAGAAGCAACACGATGGAATCCGCAAGACGGTATATAAGATGACAGACAAACTTCATTCACAGCTGAAATTCTATGAGGTGAAAGCACCAGCGTAACTGTCCACAGTGTCAACCCAGTGTCCACTGATTTTAGTGGCACTGGACACTGTTTTAATCAATGTTTACGGTACTGAAATGAAGAACTGTCCATAGTGTCCACTGATTTTATATATTTTTAAATTTATAGATAATAATAAGAGGATAGTAGCAGTAGTACAGATTCCCAGAAAAGTTTTTCTAAAAAGGGTGGACACCGTGGACACACCGGACACTTTTCAAAGTTTGATCCCTACTCGCTAACCCTCCAGAAGTTAAATGTTTGAATCATACTCGCTACACGTGCTGACATCGAAGATCCGAAGGATGCTCTTGATGTGTTGCTGTGTTGTGCGTGTTTGGGGTTTTATGAATTTAATCTCAACGGCCTATTAGGCAAATTTATTTGATTCACTGACTCCACAAGTTGAGATGAAGACAAATGACTATAGACCTGTGTAGTTGAAATCTGCGAATGTCCAAGCAATTCCATTACTGTGTAGATCGGTACACCAGCTTGAACTAAATAGCTGGCAGTGGAATGCCGAAGCGAATGGAAATGCAATCGATCGTCAAGCTTTGCTTTTCTAACATATTTTTTGAATCGCTTTGTTACATAATCAGTGGTATATGGTATACCATTGCGATGAAAAACAAGATTACAAATAGAACTCTCTTTTCTTCTTTGAAGTATTGGTATCAAGTGTCGATTGATTGGCACCAATCTATTCCGCTTCGATTTTGTTGTGAACTCGTTCGTGTTCTCTACAATAATTGTATTTCTCTCTATGCTAACGCTTGACCAATGCAGATTTATCATTTCCCCCATCCTCATCCCAGTGGTCACAGCTGTAATTACAAGATCAAGAAAATCTGGATTATCAATTATTTGCATTAATGTAGATAGCTGTTCGTGAGTGAAATAAGTTGGAATTCTTCTTGGAGTTTTTGGCACAGGAACATCTCGAAAAGGATTCGTATCAATTTGCTTCCAAATAATTGCCCGTTCAAAAGCACTAGTGAGGTGGGCAAAATGCTTTCTAGCTGTCCATGCAGAAGTATTCCTGATTTTCTCAGCAACGAATCTCTCAATGTGCCGCACGGTGATATCCCGAACCTGAATATCACCAACAACACGAATCAATTGTTCGAACGAAGTTTTAACACAACGTTGGGTATTCTTTGTATGCACTGAAAGGGAGTATGTTAGGAATTCGTCTTTGAATTCTGAAATGAGATAGGAAGGAGAACTGTTTTTGTTAATTCTATTCTTTGCGTCGAATGCACGCAGGAATTGGTATGCTTCTGTTTTGGTTTTTGAGCCTGTTGAGATTTTATTTCTTTTGCCAGTAGATGGATCTGAATAGTAAAGGTAGTATAACAAACCGCGTTTGGATAAAAACACAAATGCCTCCTGGGAAGGAGGCATGGGTTCACCACTATAGTCACCACTTGGTAAAAAGGAGAAAAAAGCTTCGAAATTTGTAGCGGGGGGCGGACTTGAACCGCCGACCTACGGATTATGATTCCGACGCTCTAACCAGCTGAGCTACCCCGCCAAATTATTTTTTCCATTTACAGATAAAGCGAAGTCCCTTTGGGACTGTTTGCCCCGATGCTTTTCATCGGGGAGCTACCCCGCCAAATTATTTTTTCCATTTACAGTTAAAGCGAAATCCCTTTGGGACTGCTTGCCCCGATGCTTTTCATCGGGGAGCTACCCCGCCTTGATATTTGATCAAATTTCGGCAGTTTTTTGGTTCCTTAAACACAACTTGAAGAGTTATAGGGCAACCACTAAAGCAACAAACTGTGAGTAAGCAAATGAATATTCATAAATATAAAAAATAAAATGGTCGACTGCAATTACGATCTGCTTTTAATTTTATTTTAACCCTCGTCGTTTCAGCAACGGTTCAATCGAAGGTTTCTTCCCGCGGAACCGTTCGTATTGTGTCATTGCATCGTCTGCCTGTAATCGTGCAAGAATATTGTCCCGAAATGATCGTGCAGTTTTCTGATCGAACAATCCGTTCTCTTTGAATGCATCAAATGCATCGGCATCGAGCACTTCAGCCCATATATAATAGTAATACCCGGCTGCATAATATGAACTGCTGAAGATATGCAGAAAATATGTTGAGCGATACCGCGAAACAATTTCCGGCATCAGACTGATCTTATTCAATGATTCATTTTCGAATGCGTTTGTTTTAACCGGTGTAGTGGATGTCAATGTGTGCCAATTCATATCAAGATAACTAGCTGCAAGATATTCAACGGTGGCGAAACCCTGATTGAACTTACTGCTTTTTTCGATCTTATCGATCAAGGTTTGGGGAATGATCTTTCCCGTTTTATAATGGAATGCATACGTCTTCATCACGTCCGGATTGAACGCCCAGTTCTCCATGATCTGTGAAGGAAGTTCTATGATATCTCCGGGTGTGGATAACCCTTTATATGTGACATTGGAGAATAGTGCATTTAATGCATGTCCGAATTCATGGAACAATGTTTCCACTTCATCCATGCTTAATAACGACGGTTTATCACCGATCGGTCTTGAAAAATTTCCCACATTCGTCACTAATGGTGTGATCATTTTGCCGTTACGACGTTCCTGCGAACGGAAAGCACCGCACCAAGCGCCTGCCTGTTTCCCAGGACGGGGGAAATAGTCGGTGTACAACAATCCAATATAGGTTCCGTCTTTTTCTTTTACTTCAAAGACGGTCACTTCTTCGGAATACGTTGTAATATCTTTTCTTTCGATGAACTGTACCCCGTATAATTTTGCTGCGAGATCAAAAACACCTTTTCGAACATTTTCCATTAAGAAATATGGTCTCAGCTCATTTTCATCCAGGTCATATTTTTGTTTGCGCACTTTTTCTGCATAATACCACCAGTCCCATGGTTGAATCGTAAATGTTCCGCCTTCTTTTTTAACCATTGTCTGCATTTCATCCCGTTCCATCTTAGCGTTCTTGAGTGCCGGTTCCCACAGTTTGTTCAAAAGATCGTACACATTTTGTGGAGTCTTTGCCATTGTTCGGTCTAACGAGAACTCAGCGTATGTCTTGAATCCTAAAAGATTTGCCCGCTCAACACGAAGTGCGCCGATCTTCGCTGCTATATCTTTGTTATCATACTTATTGTTATTGTCTCCGCGCATGATGTATGCAGACAATAATTTTTCGCGAAGTTTCCGATTTTTTGCATATTGAAGGAATGGAATCATGCTCGGTTTTTTTACACTGAAGATCCATTTTCCTTGCGATCCGGATTTTGTCGCCGCTTCTGAAGCTGCATCAATCACTGTTTGCGGCAGTCCGTCAAGATCGCTCTTTTTGTCGATCACAAGTTTGAAGTTGTTGGTCTCTTTCAGAACATTCTCGTCAAACGTAAGTGAGAGTATCGAAAGTTCTTCATTGATCGCGCGGAAGCGTTCTTTCTTCTCCAATGGAAGGCTTGCGCCGCCACGGACGAAATTAGAGTAATAATCTTCGAGAAGTTTCAGTTGCTCCGGATCCAAACCTGAAGTACTGCGCGAGTCATAAATAGTTTTGATACGGAGAAATAATTTCACGTTTAAGTAGATATCATCTTGATGTTTGGTGAGCAGCGGAGTCACATCATTGGCGATCTTCTGGATCTTGTCGTTGGTATTAGCTCCTTGAAGCGAAAAGAATACTGCACTTACTCTTCCAAGCATATCGCCGGTTCTGTCCAATAATTCAATCGTATTCTGAAACGTGGGGGGGAGCGTATCATTGATGATCGCATTTACTTCCTGTTGCTGCACTTCCATCCCTTGTTTGAATGCCGGCATAAAATGTTCATTCTTAATTTTATCGAATGGAGGTGTTCCAAACGGGGTTTCAAAATCCTTAATAAATGGATTGATATTGCTCATCTCTTTTCCTTGTTGTTGTGCTGAGCTATTGAGAACGCAGATCAGTAGAAATACTATAGTTGATTTATTCTTCATAAAAATTCCAATGTGCTAAGGGTGATGAAAAAAATCATAAAAAATGATGCTCTCTTTCGAAGATCCTGTCCCAATATTTGAAATAAAATCGTCCAATCTTTTATTGTCCATACAGGTTTCATCACCACGAAAGGTTTTAGGATTAAATGTGCTGTTAAGTTGAAAAGTTGTTTTATATCGTAAAGATAACGTACGGGGAAATACATAATGAATCAAGGACGAATATTTCTATCGTTAAACAAAAAATATTTACAATAGCGTACAAATGCATTTACAAAGAAAAAAACAGACATTATTTTAAAAAACTGGTAACGTAAATGATCGTCTAAAATATTCAAATTGAATTAAGATAAATATATCTGATTAGTTTAATCATCAAAAAAAGTGGAAAATAATAGGAATATTTTACATTGCTGTTGTGACCATCATTATCTACCTTTCATCAAAGATTTGAGCGAACCAGAGGATGTGGTTTGTCTATATTTAATAAAGATGACCTCTGGTTCGCAATTGCGGGTATGAGGTTTTTTTATTTTAAACATAAATAATCGTTGGTAAAAAATAAATGGAATATAATTTCATTTATTAATCTGTACAATTACACAATGGAGGACAGTATGAAAAATTTCTTCAATCAACTCTGGAAGCTTGCTCTCATCACTTTCACCGGGACTTTAGGGAGCATCACATTTGGATTAATGCTGCACGGCAGCGATGTCTTTAATTATTCCGGAATCAATTTTGGGTTTGTGGCGTTTGGGCTCAGCGGTGCTTTCATCTTTTCCTTTTACCATGTGCATGGTCTATCCAATTCCATTACCGCTGCTGTTACAACAAGCGTGATCCAATTCATCATTGCATCAAATTGGATGCCGATGTTGAATGCCGGATTATGGTCTTTTGGCGTAAATCTTCCGGTGATCTGGCTGGCATTTTTGTTTGAACGAAAACTTTCAGCACTTCATGGGGGAAAATTTCTTGTGGTTGGAATAGTCTATGGAGCCGTTTTTGTTCTATTAACACTAATTGTCGGAATGATGCAGGTATCCACCCAAATTCCTTCAACAGTGTTTCGCGATAATTTTTTTGATGGTCTATTGATTGGTCTCGGCATGGGGCTCGGAGTTCAAGCGGGAGAAGCGAATATCCATTCAATTAGGAAATGATTCAGCTTGTATCAGTAATAGAATTATTTTAAATCAATGCAATAGACTGGAATACCTCTATGAATATTTTCAAAATAATTGTTGTGGTGTGTTTTGTTATCTGCATAAGTTCCTGCAGCGATGAAACTGTTTCTGTCCCAGAAACAGGAGTATTGCTTCCGCTTAAAGTCGGGAATTATTGGAAGTATAAATACCAAACGTTTTTACCTAACGGTACGGTTATGAGTACTCGAGAGCTTCTGGAATCTGTCGACAATGAAATGATGGTCAATAATCAACAATGGTATACGATATATAAAAAAATTGACAGTATAATTACTCTTCGATCGCAGTACATCAATAAGAGTGATGGTGTTTATTATTCTCAGGATAGCGGGAAAACAACTCAACTTCTCTACAAATATCCTGTTGCAGTTAATGAGATCACCATTGTCAACGGTGATTCAACAAAAATTATAGCAACGCAACAGGATGTGGTTGTTCCTTCCGGCACGTTTAAATGCATTGTATATCAAAAAAGGTATTACAAAACGCTGATCTGGCAATATGAAAATACATATGTTGCACCGAATTATGGGAAAATAAAAGAAGAAATTCTTTTAACGACAGATCATGTAAAATTTCAAAAGGGATCGACAGTAGAATTGATCGGATATAGTGTAAAATAGTTTTCATCGATACTGTTCTCAAATTACTCCATTAAATTTGCTTTATGTAACATAAATGGTTGTATACGAAAAGTGCTAGTTACATGGGAAAATATTATATCAAATGTATCTATATGAAAATATTTATTGTAACAAGTTTATTAATCACCAATATCTATACTCAGGACAGTGAAACAAAATCTTATAACGTGAAGCTTTTTGTTGGGGCAGTGCAGCCTATGAATGATGCAAGAATAAAATCAGGTGAAATAATTGGCTACAACAAAATTGGTTTTGCAGGAATGGCTGAAGTGTCAAAGACATTAAGTGATTTCATATCATGGAATTCATCTATTACAGCAATGGGTTACTCGCCTGACGAAATCTCAATTCAAAGAGAATATGGTTATGGTTATACTGTAACGGCTGGCAATAATTATGAAGGATTACTGACAACCGGAATTAATTATGGCGGTGCTATTTCAGATAATGTCAAATTATACGGAACTGGCCAAATTGGTGCAATCATATCCAGTCATTCTGACACAAATCTTTTGTATTCTATTCCGCAAACAAATATCAGCGCAAACATTTCATTTTCACAAATAAAAGATTTACAATCACTTATTGCTTTTACAATTGGGGTTGGTACGGAAATTAGTGTTGTTAATATTACGGTAAGATATTCTTTTTGTAACCCGAAGTATCGTGCAACCTATAAGGGCTTGGGTCCTACTGAAACACGAACAATCGAAATACCATTTTCGTTTCTCCAATTGTTTATTGGTTTTACTCTCTAAGGAACAATTGTGCTGACCTTTGATCTAATTTATTCAAAGATAAAATCTCATCGATCATTTTGGAAAAACTAGAAACCGTTATTTATCGGGAATAAATCGTAGGTGTGAGACAGAGAAAATAAATTATTTTTATCAAATAATAACAGCCTTAAAGGTAAAATGAATATCAGATTAGCGTTAATATACCTGCTTTTCTTTTCAGTCTCCTACGCTGACGACATCTATTTTAAAATTGGATTCGCTGTTCGTAATATCCAGGTGATTGATACGACTAATGGTCGAATCAACATCTTAAGAGACGGGAAGTATTTCGCATTTGATACTGCAAAGGTTCTTAAAGTAGTTCGTCTTGAAGTATTATCAGGACAGAAGTCGGTCTATGAGATGTTTTCTAAAGAACTTGCTGAGCAACATTGGGGGCGCAAAGAACAATTAGAAGACTCTCTAAAAATGGTGAAAATTGATTCATCTAGAAAAACAATGCTGTATCTGGAAAGTATAAGCACATGGAGTAATTCAGTATATGTTGCAGGTGGCGGCGGAATTCCACAAGGAGCACGGTTCGAACTTGGATACAATGTTGGTGTACACTTAGCGATTGCTTTGTCGTTCGGAATTGGCGACGGATGGTCACGTGATCCGCAAGAAGGAACGATTGCGTTCCTTGGTATCCTTCGAATGCCTACTCAAGTTTTACCCGTAACCCCATATTTGATGCTCTGCAGAGGAGGAACGATAGGTATTTTCGGAGGATCAGATAATTATACACTGATTTATTTTGGTGCAATGATTGAGTGGAAATCTGGAATCCATTTCCGCCCAGAAGTTGGAATGATTAATACCTCAAAACATATTAGTGGGGGTCCGGGATTCTTTGGACAAGGTACTGATCCTGAAATTCGTGAAAGTAATTTAAGAATTGGTCTCAATCTTACTCTTGAGATAGATTTTGCTAATTTGTAAAGAAATTTGGAGGAATTTGTAATGAACATCCGATGTTGGAGTGTTTTAATAATGACTAGTGCCGTTTCAATAAATAAAAGTTGTATTTATAATTGAAGTAAGTCATTCCAAGCAAGACCACGAGAGTCTCCTTCGACGCGCTTCGCATGCTCAGGATTACTTTCGTGGTTGCGTCGAGGGTTCAATACAAATTATTTAAGACTACTTTATTATCGTGAAACAGCACTAGTTAAGCAATTTCTGGTTGTACTGCAGTAGAAAGTTTCTTGTTCTTGTAATGTTCATCTACGATACTTATTT
>CAYHFN010000074.1:0-11178 GCA_964355925.1 uncultured Chitinophagaceae bacterium | reverse complement strand
TTTCTCTCTTATTAACAAATCTTTACCTTTCAAACTGACCTTGTTTTTCTATTCAGTTGATAGTATATTCTTACAAATAATAACAGCGGTTGAAGAGTACTCGTTCAATGCTATAATGTAGCGATCTTTTTTATTGATAATCCGAACTCTCCTCAAATGATTGGTCTACGCTTTTTTCCAAAATTTATATTTTTTACACTTGTATTGCTCAGTGTGATGCACGCTCAGTTCCTTTCTAAAGTTTCCTCCGACGATAATTCAAAATTTACCAACATCGGCAATTTGGCTATTACAGTTTCAAATTACGGAGTGTTCGGACATGGATTTCGTTTGTGGCCGCAACAACCATCCATGCAGTATCCTCGCGGTTCCGGAATTGAGCATGTCTTTGTCGGTGGTCTATGGGTTGGAGTTGGACCGACAACAACAGGCGGAATTGGCGGAACTCGTGTGACGACCGGAGCTGTTGATGTCTCCTCTCTGAGGACTAGTGGTGCTTCTGAAGGATTTGAGTTTACTACGACAACGGACAGCCGTGTGGTTGAACGGTCTGGGTTAGCAGACAACCGTTTTTATGATCCGAAATCGATCAGTCATCAAGATTTTATTGCTGACTTCACCGATGTGAACACAGCCAATCCCAACCAAAACAATGAAACAATCCCAAATCATAATCCTATTGGAATTAACGTCCATTTGGAAACCTATGCTTGGAATTTTTCGTTCGCCGATAATTTTATTATTTTTAATTATTGGATAAAAAATGTTTCTGGAAAATCAATTGACAGCGTTTATGTTGGTCTGTGGGCTGATCTTGTTGTGCGGAATACTAATATTACCCCACCGACTGTGGGTGCCCCTTTTTATTCACACGGCGGCTTGGGATTTCTTGATTCGTTAAATATAGCTTACGCTTATGATTATGATGGCGATGGCGGTGAAGCCGACAGTTATTCTGCAATTAAATTTCTCGGTTCGTCTCCGATTCGAACGAACTCCACATATCAAGCATGGCAATTCCGTAACTCTGCGGATCCGACATATTTTTCTCCGAATACGGATATTCTAAAATACGATAAGATGACTGTTGGTTTGACAAGAACCCAGATTAATGGAATTGCCAAGCCGAGCAATTTTATGACACTGTTGTCTGTCGGTCCGTTCACAAAAATTGAAGCGGGTGATTCTTTGAATGTAGTTTTTGCGTTGATGGCAGCAAAGAAAAAATCGTCTTCACCGACCACTGATGATTCTTATGCTCAAAAAGTAAATCTTATTATTGCATCGGATTGGTCACAGCGTACGTATAATGGTGAAGACCGGAACGGAAATGGAATCAAAGATTCTTCGGAAGTATGGACAGCCAATGGTAAACCGAAACGATATTTTCTGCCTACACCTCCAAATGCTCCTCGCGTAAAAGTTGTCCCGTCCAGTAATGCTGTTGACATTTATTGGGATAATTCGTCCGAACGATCGATTGATCCGATAACAAATAAAAAAGATTTTGAGGGATATAGAATTTATGGCACGAATGCCGGTATCGACCTTACCACATCACAGAATTTTCTTGCCAATCTGAAACTTCTCGGAGATTTTGATACTCCGAATGATGCGATAGGATACAATACCGGATTTTCTGTCATCCGATTATTTCCAGCGGTTCAGTTTCCAAATGATACGTCTCACTATTCGTATAAATTTTCCATCCCGGGACTGTTGAATGGATGGCAATATGCGTTTGCAGTTACCGCTTACGATTCTGGTGATGCGGCGACCGATCTTCAAAGTTTAGAGAGCAGTAAACTTCAAACCTTAAATCGTGTTTTTCCGGGAACAATGCCAAATACCACAAAGGCTTTAGTTGGCGTTTATCCAAATCCGTATTACACTCATGCATACTGGGATGGTAAAGGGGAGCGCGATCGTAAACTCTATTTTTTTAATTTACCGGCTAAGTGTGAAATACATATTTTTACATTAGCAGGCGATCTTGTGGCAAATTTTGATCACGATGCTTCAACATACAATGCAAGCAATATTAACTGGTTCCAAAAATATGCCGATGGTTCACAAAAACTTACCGGTGGGGAACATGCGTGGGATATCATTTCGAAAGGCGATCAAGCCATTGCTTCCGGTTTGTATCTCTATACTGTTAAAGATAGGAGCAATGGAGATATTCAACGCGGCAAATTTTTAATTGTAAAGTAATATTTATTGAACATAATTAACCAACTCACTTTCATTTTTCGGAGGTTGTATGAAACGAAACAGTCTATTACTATTTGGTATTTTTTTGGTCGGTTTGACTGGATTTACGAATAGTGCTTTTGCACAAATAAAAGATGTTACTATCCAGCAGATTCAACAAGTATCGCTTGATTCTTTGCTTAGCCTTGATATTTTACAGGCTGATGCTAAAGGAAAATTGAAAGACAAGTCGCCTTCTTGGAATGGATCAGATCTTAAAGCTGATACTGTTCGTATTACCGGTGTTGTTATGGTAAAGCCGCGTATTCTAACATATACATTAGCACGGTATAATATATTTGTTCAAGACCAGAATGGAAAAGTGTGGGCAGGGACTAATGTTCTTACAAATGATACATCGGCACAGGCGCAGGCTACCGGTATCACCGCGTTAGATTCGGGTGATGTGATTACAATGGTTGGCCGTGTAACAGAGTTTGGATCGCAGAACAATTCGTTGACAGAAATATTTCTTTATAATCCCGGATTTTTTGTAACCCCGCCACCTATTTCGGTGACAAACAGTGTTCCGCGCCCTGCACCGATAGAAGTCACCTGCGATTCGTTTGCAGTTGGCACAAATCCAAAATTTTCAAGTGGAGAAAAATACGAGAGTATGTATGTTATCTTCAGGGATGTCACTGTTGTCACTGTCGATGCTTCCACAGGACGATTTACATTTGCCGATGCAAAAAACAATCAGGTAACGATGTATGATGGTTCGGGATATTTCACGAACAGAGGTCATAAGATCACCGGATCCACCTATACTCCACCTCCGGTTGGAACTAAACTTTCTTATGTTCGCGGTATTATGATTGTTCAAACAAAATCTGGTACCGGTGGAGATTACGAAATTATGCCGTTGTACCCCGGACCATCTGAGTTAAAAGGATCAAAGTATGCCGGTGATATTAAGGTTGGACAATTTGCGCCATCCATTTCAAGTCTCAATAGAACACTTGGTAAAGCTCCAAAATCTACCGATGCAGTTGTGGTTACCTATAAAGCAAAAGAACTGAATGCGGGTGCAAAAATTGACAGTACTGTGGTGTTTTATCAGGTAGGTTTGAAGGGAACATGGTTGCAAAGTAAAGGAACTATGGTTTCAGGAGATACCTCGTTTACATTCACTATTCCACCGGCAGCAAAAGATAGTATCGTCAGCTATTATGTTGGAGCCTATAGCAGTTTGGGTTTGGTAGGATACTTTCCTAATCCGACAACTCCTCGTTTTTACCGTGTTCGCGACGGTGCAATCTCAATTTTTGATATTCAATATACTCCGTATGTTAACGGTTCGACCGGATATTTTAATGATACCGTAACTGTTAGTGGTGTTGTTGTAGCAGATACGAATGATATAAAAGATGTTGCTAATAACAGACCGCGTCTTTTCATTGCTGAAAAATCTGGAGCTTGGTATGGAATACCGATTTACGGCTCAACGGCAGCTGTTGGTATTGATACACTTGTGAGAGGCGATAGTATTACAATCACCGGTATCGCACGTGAAACAAACTCACGCACTGTTATCGAAGTTCTGAATCGTCTATCGCGAGTGTCAGGAAAAACACCTCCCGCACCTACCGTAGTCAATATCACCGGATCTGGTTCAGTCAGTTATGAACTCAGCAATGCTCCTGTAGACGGCGCACCGGTTTTTGAGCAATGGGAAGCTGTTCTTGTTCAAATTAATAATTCTTATCTATATCAGCTTAATGCCGATAATGCTGCAGGAACTGCGTCGAGCAGTTTCGGTGAATATTTTGTTACGTCTGCAATGACCTCACGATTTGGTATTCGTGTTGATGATAACGGCAGAAACACATACTATGCTGACACTTCTACCTGGGTAACGGGGACAAGCGGTTATAATCGTCTGAGTTTTATTCCGGCGAGAACTAAATTAATTCCTTACGGTGCAAAAATTTCATCTCTGGTTGGAATATTAGACTATTCGTTCAGCAATTATAAACTTGAACCGAGAAAAGATAGTGATTTTGGAGCGATCACAGTCGGTGTGCGCAGAGAAGGGGATGCACTTCCTGGTAAATATGAACTAAGCCAGAATTATCCTAACCCATTCAATCCGACAACATCTATTCAATATTCGATTCCTGTTAATGGACAAGTAACCTTGAAAATTTTCAACATTCTTGGTCAACAAGTCCAAACGTTGGTAAATACCGTTCAAAATTCCGGATCATATGTTGTGAATTTTGATGCGTCAAGACTCTCATCAGGAATTTATTTTTACGAATTACGAGCCGATCAATTCGTCTCTGTGAAGAAAATGGTATTGCTGAAATAGTCTAAGGTAATTTTGATGCAGGCGAGGCAAGGTGCTTCGCTTGCATTAATTTTTTTGTTTGAAATGAAATGAAACAATATATCATATTAGGCTTTCTCCTTTTTACACTACTACTTATTGGAAGCTGTTCTAAAGAGTTTACAAGTCAACCAAAACCGCACGGTAAACCGGAAACCTATTTATCGTTACGTCCCGACTCTACGCTTCGTCGTACCACAAGTCAACAAAATATTCATTGGTGGGGTGTTGCACCGGACGGATTGGTGATTGGATATTATATTTCGGTAGATAGTCTTCGATGGGTATTCACAACGCAAAACGATAGTGTATTTTCTCTTCGGTTAAATACTATCGATACAACGTATACATTTTTTGTTTCAGCAGTAAATAATTACGGTAACGAAAAGTATGATCAACAATCATACTGGGGACCAGAACCATTCACCGACCTTAATGGGAATGGATTATGGGATAAGGGTGAACCATATGTTGATATTGGTGATGTTGATCCGACTCCGGCAACTTTAAAATTGCCAATCAGCAATACTCCACCCTCCGTTTCTTTTGTGTTGAAGTCTGATGTTCCTGAGACGACCTACACTGTAGCAACATTCCAATGGAATGGGACCGATATCGATGGCAACGAAACGATTGCAAATTATTTTTATGCTATAGATGATACAGTGAATCCAACTTCATGGAAAATTTTGCCAGGATCTGCAACAAAGGTAACATTATTTAAGAAGGATAATCTAACCGAAGGGAAGCACATTTTTTACCTTCGCGCAAAAGATGTTGCCGGTTCCTTCAGTAAAACTATACGGATGCCAGACACAACAAAGTTGTGGTATGTGCGCGAACCCAAAGGTGATTTTCTGATTATCAATGATATTCAGTTAATCGATCCGCAAGTACCTGCAGAAGATATCTATAAACAAATTCTTGATACATTGCTCAACGGACGGCTTGGTTCGAAAGATATTCTCAACATTAAAGTTGGTTCCACTCAATTTACTCGTGCAAAATTTCTTCCGGCTCTCATCAATCCAACTTTTACAGAAACTTTAAAACTTTTTAAATATGTTTTTTGGTTTTCCGATAATGCGCCGAACCTTGAAGCTGCACAAATAAGTGTGCCGGAATATTTAAAGTCTGGCGGGAAAATATTTTTTTGTAGTGGCTTTCCGGAAATTGCAAGCGGGCAAGGAAGTCTTGTTGATTTTGCGCCAATTCAAAATGTTGCAAGTGCTACTTTTGCAACAAAATTATTCCCTGCAAATAAAGATTCATTATTACCAGTAAGTGATTCAACCTATCCTATTTTGATCCGCGATCCCTTTGGCAGTATCTATGCATTTCCTCGAGCTATCATTCCAAAGCTTAATAGTGAAGTAATTTATAAGATGCACGCTTCGCCCAATTGGCCATCGTGGGGGGAACCATTAATGGGTGTAAGAGGGAAAGATCTTTCCGGTAAAACGAATTTTGTTCTCATTGCGGTATTGCTTCACCGTTTCGGGACGCCGCCAAATAATCTTGCTGCTTTGTTTCGTAAAGTTTTTGTTGGCGAGTTTGGAGTGCAGCCATGAGAATGAAAAAAGTATATCTGCTTCTGATCTGCACAATTTTTTTTGGAACCAACATTGCGTTTAGTCAAACGAGAGGAACAATTAAAGGAAGAATTATTGATTCAAAGAGCAAAGAAGGACTGCCATCAGTTAATGTTAAAATAAAAGGGACATATTATGGAGCCGCAGCGGATATTGAAGGTAATTATTCAATTCCGAATATCAACCCTGGTAGTTATACTGTAGAGTTTGCACTGCTTGGATACACGACTGTGCAACACACCGATATTCGTATTATAGCAGGTTCTACGCTTGTGATCGATCAAAAAATGGATGAAACGGTTCTTTCAATCTCACAGGAAGTATTGATAATCGGCGAAAAGCCTATGTTTAATCCGGAACAAACATCCAGCGTGAGAAGTGTAAGTTCGGAAGATCTGAAGGTTACTCTTATTGAAAATGTTACGGATGTTGTTTCACAACAAGTTGGTGTTGTACAGACTGATAAGGAGATTCATATTCGAGGCGGACGCACCAATGAAAATGCCTATC
This sequence comes from uncultured Chitinophagaceae bacterium, assembly GCA_964355925.1. Taxonomy (GTDB): domain Bacteria; phylum Bacteroidota; class Ignavibacteria; order UBA10030; family UBA8401; genus UBA8401. The sequence goes on along the minus strand of CAYHFN010000074.1, from coordinate 4,491 downwards.
TTTTGGATGGTGTCTCAATCCAAGATCCTTTGGCCGGGACTGGGTTTGGTCTTCAACTTAGTGCAGATGCTGTGGAAGAAGTTCAGGTTATTACCGGTGGATTTAATGCTGAGTATGGTCAAGCAACTTCCGGAGTTGTGAACGTCACTACCAAAACGGGATCGGAAAGATATACTGGGAGCATTGGGTATAGAAGAGATCATATTGGTTTCGACGAAAGTATTTTTAGAAATTTTAATACGGACGCATATGATGGTTCGCTTAGTGGTCCAGAACCGATTACCTCTTTGTTATTACCGAGTTTTGGTATTTCCATGCCGGGTTCACTCACGTTTTTTTCCAATTTTTCAGGATCTATAGCGGATGGCTATACGCGTCGTGTTGAAATTATTCAAGACGGCAAACCAACCGGTAGGTTTCGTAGCATTACCGCCGGACAATTAAACTCATCTATCTTCGGCGAGACTCGTTTCGCACCACGGACAGACAATAACTGGTTTTTGTTAGGTAAGCTCACATGGCACATTTCTGCTCTCATGCGTCTTACATATTCGTATAATCATTCGGTGTCGATTAATCAGAATTCACAATCGCTACAAACGAATCTGGAATATGTTGAAGCAAGTCCTGGGTATCAATATGAATTTCAGAACATACTAAATGATGCCAACGTATACACCCATGACAATCAATTTCACAGCATTGGATGGACGCATACTTTATCAAATCAGTTATTTTATGAATTGAAACTGTCACATTATTTTACGCATCTCCGTGCAGATGCAAACGGACAAGGGTATCGTCTAAACCCTCTGACAAACAAGATTGAATTTTTATATACTGAACCAAAAGATATCGTAACATTTCCGATCAGTTATTATAATACAACGCACGACACAATCGGTGTTGTTCCCGGAGACGGACTGTGGGATTATGGTAACGCCTCCACCTGGCACGATCACTATGTCAGTGAAAATTCAGCAAAATTTGATCTCACATATCAAATTTCTGAAACAAACAAAATGAAAACCGGATTCGATCTAAGTTTGAAGGAAATGCAGAATATCGATATCTATCAGCCTTGGAGTGGATCACGTGGTTTGAACAATGATATTTATTTTGTAAAAACAACGTCGGGTGCATTGTATGCACAGGATAACATTTTGTTCAGCGGAATGATTTTGAATATTGGTCTTCGGTTTGATTATTGGTTCCCTGGAGATTATGTTGACAACGCGGTTAACGATACGAATGTGGCTACCATCCCGCAAAAAATTCGGGATGATTACCACTCTAAAACCTACAATTTTTTCGGACATCGGTGGAAGGGAAGAATTAGTCCACGAATAGGCATTTCTCATCCGGTATCCGACAATCAAATGTTATTCTTCTCGTACGGACATTTTTCAAAACAACCGAAACCGCAATTTGTTTATGCAAAGCTCGATCCCACAACATCGAAATCATCATTCCAAAAATTTGGGAATCCCGACTTGGATCCTGAAACAACGGTGGAATATCAACTCGGATTGCAAACACAATTCACTAGCAACGATGTGTTGACGGTGACTGCTTACTATAAGGATATTTTTGATTACATTTCAACTAAACCGGCACGGATTACCTCCAGCAGAATTTCCAGCGGCAGTTTCGTGACCTATGTTAATCAGGACTATGCAAGTTCACGCGGCATTGAGATGGAATTCCGCAAACGCATTGAACGCTGGTTCCGTGGATCAATCTCCGGCTCCTATTCGATCACTACAGGAAAAAGTTCTTCGGCAGATCAGGGATTACTTGTTGCACGCGGTATTCAGGATGAAACAGTAAAAGAAAATTATATGCCTTGGGATCGTCCGTTTCAATTTAACCTTGCCACTACATTTAATGTTCTAAAAGATGAACCGCTATTTGGGTTTGGACAAGGAATTCTTGACAACTATTCAGTGTATTTTAATGCATTCTATCAATCTGGAAAGCGATATACTCCATCGATCCAAGATGGGTTACTCGCTAACGGGCGACCGAATTATGTATCGGATACCAAAAATCTTTATGGAACCCTTGGAGAATACTGGTTCTGGATTGATATGAATGTTGAAAAATATTTTAAATGGAACAGATTGGAATTTACTTTCTCTGTTAAAATCAGGAATATTCTTGATAACAAAAATTCAGCGATCATCAATCCGGTAACCGGAAAAGCGTATGATTACGGCGATCCTACTCCATCATCATGGAATGATCCACTGTATCCTGATTTGCAAGCACCCGTTTCAGCATATCCTTATAATGCTGCGCGCTATTTGGCTGGTCGTAATTTACAAGTTGGATTTTCTCTGAAATTCTGATAACGACATAATGAAAAAAATATTTTTGATACTATTTTTGATAGCGATTAACTTGCAGGCACAATTCATTCCGGTGCTGGGTGCACAACGATCCGGTACATCCAGTGCGCAATTTCTAAAAATTGGAGTAGGTGCGCGTGCTTCGGCAATGGGAGAAACATTCGTTGCTGTTGCAAATGATGCCTCCGCATTATTTTGGAATCCTGCCGGAATCACACAATTCACCGACGATCAGGTAATCGTTTCGCATACCAACTGGCTGGTCGACATTCGTCATCAATTTTTGGGTGGTGTGTATCACATATCTTCGGAAGATGCCATTGGATTTTCGGTTATTATTTTACATATGGATGACATGCCGGTTACGACAGAAGTGCAGCCGTTCGGAACTGGAGAATATTTTCGGTTCGCCGATCTTGCTGTCGGACTGTCGTACGGTAGAATGTTAACAAATCAATTTAGCTTTGGTGCAACAATACGATATATCGAAGAAACAATGGATGTTTTGAAGATGCGCGGTGTTACAGTTGATGTAGGAACGTATTACAAAACGGGATTAGGAACATCCCGGTTCTCCGCTGTTGTTACTAATTTCGGAAATCAGATTGAACCGAACGGTACGGTACTGCTGTATAGCGGGAAGCAGGTTTCCGCGTTCGAAAAATATTCTCCTCCAACAATATTTAAATTTGGATTTGCATTCGAACCGATCAATGATGAGTCGAATGTGATGACTACATCAATTCAACTAAACCATCCGAATGATAATTCAGAAAATCTTTCATTGGGGACTGAATACAACTGGATGAAAATATTTTCTGTCCGTGGAGGATATAAATTTAATGTGGATGAACAAACATTTTCCTTTGGGGCAGGTATTGCCGTGCCGATTAGTACTGTCAACCTGTCGGTCGATTATGGATATACGGCGTTCAACCGTTTAGGAAACGTTCAAAGAATCTCTTTGCTTGTACGATTATGAGAAAATATTTATTTGTTTTTTTTATTATTTTTGCATTATTCTTTGGTGCTTGTAAAGAATCAAAATTTCCATTGAGTTCTTTGCCCGTTGCAGAATCTACCAAAAATATTGGTGACACAGCTTATATTCAGCAAAATCCTGAGTGGACTGGTTTTAGTCACCCCCAGGCAATTATCATAGGAAAAGAACCGCTTGTGTATGTTGCTGATACCGACAACAATAGAGTTGTCATGATGGATATTGGCGGGAACGTGATCGGATATTCGAAATATATTAAGAGACCGATTGGAATGGCACAAGATAATCGTTTACAGCTAATAGTCTGTGCTGAATTTGATACACTTATCGCAGGTCATTCTGCGCCGACTACATTCGGAGCTGTTTACAAGATTGATCTTTTTGCTGCTGGTAACAATATCTCTAATGCAGATGTTCGGCGGATATATTTTGAACCGGGTGATTCTGTCCGTCGCTTTACCGCAGTGGCAACCTTATATGATAATCAATTCTATGTTACTCGGGTTGGTACAAAAAACGAACCGGAACGGATAGACAAGGATATTGCCGTCTTGCAATTTTCAAAGGACGATATATTCCTATCAACAATTCCCGATCTGATTCCTGAAGGAACCGGTATAAAATCGCTGCACACACTTACAGGGATTGCAACGATGCCGATTGGCAAATCTGTGGAATTTGTTATTTGTCAAACTGGTGATAAAGCTCAGTTCAAAGTGCAATGGATAAGGCTTGTTAGTGTCGGGCAAACAACTAATTGGGAATCAAAATTTAGTCCACAAACCGATCCAGACCTTGATATATTTAGATTGAGTCATTTCACTAATCCTGAAGGTGTTGTCATTGATCCATCAGGTAATCTTTTCGTCATAGATGCCGGCAAAGATAGTCTCTTTCGATTTACAACGCGAGGGATAGAGAAGTATTCATTCGGCGGATCCGGAATCGGAAAAGAAAAATTCAATAATGCTCACGGTGTTGCATTTTTTGATAAAATTCTATACATCGCCGACACGGGAAATAATCGCATAGTACGATTTAAACTCTCAATAGATTTTTAGTCAGAGATTTATTTTTTTCATAAAGGACAGACAGAAATGTCTGTCCTTTTTTATTGTATGAACATTGTCATCTTCAGCG
>CAYHFN010000073.1:0-12099 GCA_964355925.1 uncultured Chitinophagaceae bacterium | reverse complement strand
ACTTGGCAATTCTATAGAGATAGAAGACCCGAGACGTATGGAAAGATAACGGAGTTGAAAGATTGAAAGAGTTTTGAGTTTGGTGTTTCGAGTTTTGACCTTATGATTCTAATGTTGTAGGTGAGAAATGGAGAAAGGACATAAGAAGTTAGAAATTTATCAGATGTCTCATCGGCAGGCAGTAAGAGTTCACGAAATGTCATTAAAACTTCCTTCATTTGAACGATTTGAGGAAGGAAGCCAAATTCGAAGATCATCAAAATCAATTTCTTCAAATATTGTTGAAGGTTTTGCTCTACGTAGATATAAAAATGAATTTCTTCATTATTTGTTCCGTTCATACGGTTCAGCAGAAGAAACGATAGAGCATCTTGAATTATTATTTGAAACCAAATCGTTGACGGAGAAAGCAATATTTGAAGAGCTCTTGCAAGAGTATAATTTTCTTTGCGGAAAAATAATGCGTTTTATCCAGTATGTTGACAAAGAATTTGATACTCCAAACTTTATCAAAGAACCTGAAGCAAAATATGAGTCAAATCAAACATACTCAAAACCCAAAACTCGAATCACGAAACAAAAAAAGTAAATTATAAACTCTAATACTAACAAAAAAATCATGTCTGAAAAATTATCCTCCCAAGAAATAGTTGAGCTTACCGCAAAATATACCTACGGAACATGGCGCAAACAAAAAGGATGGAAACCGCTTCACATTGTTGATGCGGAAGGTTGTTACTTTACCGATGGCTCTGGAAAGCGATACCTAGATTTTTCATCGCAACTTATGTGCAGCACACTTGGTCATAAGAATCAGGCTGTGATCAAATCTATTGGAGATCAGGCACAGAAACTTGCTTACGTCGCCCCCGGATTTGCCACCGATGTGCGTGTTGAGCTCAGTAAACTTCTTCTGGAAGTTCTTCCTGCCGGATTAGAAAAATTCTTTTTTACAACATCCGGAACTGAAGCCAATGAAGCGGCATTTAAAATTGCTCGAATGTACACCGGTAAAACAAAAATCATTTCACGGTATCGTTCATATCACGGTTCAACAATGGGAGCAATAGCTGCCACCGGTGATCCACGCCGATGGGCAATGGAGCCGGCAGGAAAAATTCCAGGTGTAATTTTTGCGCCTGAGGTGAATTGCTATAAATGTCCGTTACTCCATACTTATCCGGGATGTGGAATTGCCTGTGTTGAATATATCAATCACATGATTGAGAATGAAGGAGATGTTGCCGCAATTATTATTGAACCGATCGTCGGCACCAACGGTATTCTTATTCCTCCAGATGAGTATTTACCTCGATTAAGAGAGATCTGCGACAAACATAATGTTTTAATGATTGCTGATGAAGTAATGACCGGATGGGGACGAACTGGTGCTTGGTTTGCTGTTGATCATTGGAATGTAAAACCGGATATTCTTGTTACGGCAAAAGGAATTACGGCGGCGTATGTTCCGCTCGGACTCTGTGCGACCAATATGAAGATCGCTTCATTCTTTGATGAAAATTTCTTCTCCCATGGACATACATATGAAGCACATCCAATAACACTTGCTCCTGCAATTGCCGCAATTGCAGAGATAAGACGACTGGATCTTGTTAATCGCGCAAAAGAGCTTGAAGGATATCTTAGAGAAAAACTGAATGCTTTAAAACCAAAACATCCATCCATTGGTGATGTTCGAGGAAAAGGATTGTTCTGGGCTGTCGATCTTGTGAAGAATCAATCGACGCGAGAACCATTCAACACCAAACACGATAAAGTAAATGGTATCCAAACCCTTGTTGAGAAAGTTGCTGCTGAAATGATGAAGAATGGTGTCTATTTACAGGCTTGGATCAGTCATTTTGTAATCGCTCCACCGCTGATTATTTCGAAAGAAGAGATCGATATCGGGATTACAGCCCTTGATGAAGCACTTGTTATTGCAGATAAGGAAGTGAAGTGATAAAAGGGTGATGGTTCATGGTTCAAGTTTCAAGGGTAAATTATTAAAATTAAAGATTCGTTGAGTATGGAAAGAGAATTTGGATATAAAAAATTGGAAATTTACAACCTCTCACATGAATTAGCGGTCAGAGTTCATAAAATGAGCTTGGATCTTCCGAAGTTTGAGATGTATGAAGAAGCAAGTCAAATTCGGAGAAGCGCGAAATCTATTTCCAATAATATTGTTGAAGGTTATGCACTGAGAAAATATAAAAATGAATTTCTCCATTATTTGTATCGTGCATATGGATCAAGTGAAGAAACTGTTGAGCATCTTCGGTTTCTTTTTGAATGCGAATCAATAAAAGAAAAAGATACTTATGAGGAGTTAGTTAAAAGATATTTAGAATTGAACGCAAAATTATTTCGATATATTCAATTTGTTGAAAAGAAATTTGAAAAACCCTCGTTTCTAAAAGAACCTTCAGAAGAGTATATTACTTGAACCCTGAACCATAAACCCTCAACCTTTATGAACAACATTGCACCAAAACTTTCTGCAAAAGAGTACGAAAAGAATTTTGCTGAACTAAAACCTGCACTGACTCCTGTTGCAGCAATGACCGAAGCAAATCGATGTCTTTATTGTTTTGACTCTCCATGTATGACAGCCTGCCCAACACATATTGATATTTCGACTTTTATCAAAAAAATAACGTCGGGAAATATGAAAGGGTCTGCAAAGACCATTCTTTCTTCAAATTGGATTGCACTTACATGTGCAAAAGCCTGTCCGGTTGATGTTCTCTGTGAAGGTGCTTGTGTCTATAATGACAAAGGAGAAAAACCAATTCAAATTGGGAAACTGCAACGCTACGTGATGGATTGGTATGTTGAAAAAGGGATGCCGGCTTTGTTTACCCCAGCTCCAAAAAATGGAAAGTCCATAGGAATTATCGGTGCAGGTCCTTCTGGACTTGCCTGCGCAGCAGAACTATCGTTGATGGGTTATGATGTAACGATTTATGATGCGAATAAAAAACCGGGCGGACTTGATACACACGGAATTGCACCGTATAAAATGAAACAACAGGATAGTTTGAACGAAGTAAAGATGATTCAAAAGCTTGGAGTGAATATAAAATCGAATGTCCTTGTTGGAAAAGATCTCTCAATAGAAGAACTAGAAGAAATGCATGATGCAATATTTATTGGTACAGGGCTTCCAAGACCCACAGAATTGATGATCCCAGAAAAAGGGTTTACTGGAGTTTACGATGCTTTGGAATTTGTTAAAGACGTAACTGCTCGTAAATGGGGAAATGTAAATGTCGGCAAACGTGTTGCAGTTATTGGTGCTGGTAATACTGCGATCGATGCCGCTACGGAAGCAAAACGGCTTGGAGCAGAAGAAGTATTTATGATCTATCGCCGTGGACGAGAACAAATGTCTGCTTATAATTTTGAATTTGAACTTGCAAAGAGCGATGGTATCCAATTCTATTTTCATTCACAACCGAAACGGATCATTGGAAAGAAAAAAGTTGAAGCGTTGGAATGTTTAAAGACAAAAATTATCAATGGAAAATTGAAACCGATCCCGAAATCAGAATTTAAGATCCCTATTGATATGATTATAAAAGCAGTCGGGCAAAATATTGATGAATTATTCCTGTCAAAGATTCCAAAACTAAAATTAATGGATGGGACAGTTGTTGTCAATCAGAAAACATATCAAACGACAAATCCGAAATATTTTGCAGGCGGCGATTGTATTAACGGAGGCAAGGAAGTTGTGAATGCAGCCTATGATGGTAAACAAGCAGCGCACGGAATAGATCAATGGATATTTGCCAAGAATACAAAATAAAGAGGATGGTATGGTCGATCTTTCAATAAATTGCGGCGGCATTAAATCTCCAAACCCATTTTGGTTAGCAAGTGCGCCTCCGACGAATTCCGGTTATCAAATCTGCAAAGCATTTGAAGCAGGTTGGGGCGGAGCAGTGTGGAAAACAATTGGTGCACCAGTGATGAATGTCGTTAACCGATATGGTGCAATTGACTATAATGGGCAAAAGATCATCGGTTTAAACAACATCGAACTCATCAGCGACCGTTCGATTGAGATCAACTTGAAAGAGATTGCAGAAACAAAACGATTGTGGCCTGACCGCGCAGTTGTTGCTTCGTTAATGGTTGAATCGGATCGCCAAATATGGCACGACATAGTGAAGCGAACAATTGATGCCGGTGCAGATGGAATAGAACTGAATTATGGATGCCCACACGGTATGAGTGAACGTGGAATGGGTTCCGCAGTTGGACAAGTCCCAGAATATTGTGCGATGATAACCGAATGGGTCACTGAAGTTTCAACCATTCCAGTCCTTGTGAAACTCACACCAAATATTACAGACATTCGTTTTCCTGGACGCGCTGCAAAAAAAGGTGGAGCGCATGGAATTGCTCTCATTAATACGATCAATACAATCATGGGAGTGAATCTCGATACATTTGAAATCGAGCCTTCACGTGGTGGAAAGGGTGGGCATGGTGGTTATGCCGGTCCTGCTGTAAAACCAATTGCGCTGCATATGGTTTCAGAAATCGCGAGAGATCCGGAGATCAATCTTCCAATTTCAGGAATTGGCGGAATTTCAAATTGGCGCGATGCATTGGAATTTATTTTGCTTGGTGCATCAAGTGTTCAGGTGTGTACTGCTGCGATGCATTACGGTTTTCGTATTGTTGAAGATATGAATGAAGGTCTCAGTAATTGGATGGAAGAAAAAGGATTTACTTCGCTTGATCAAGTTCGCGGAAAAGCATTGCCAAACATTTCAACGTTTGGTGAAATGAATTTATTATATAGAGATGTTGCTAGAATTGATGAAAAAAAATGTATTCAATGCAACCTTTGCTATATTGCGTGCGAAGATACGGCACATCAATGTATCGACCTGCTTTCAAAGAAAGACAAAAAGCAACCTACTGTGCGCGAATCTGATTGTGTCGGATGCAGACTTTGTTATATTGTTTGTCCTGTGCAAGATTGTATCACAATGGTTCATAAAGATAACGGCAACGAATCCAAAACGTGGAACGAGTTGACAAAAGAACTTCCACAACCAATGATGCTGGAAGATTTACGCGCGTTTCAACATAAACATGGAATTGAGATTCATTAAAACCAACGGAGTAGTTATGTCAATATTAATTAAGAACGGCCACATTATTACATCTGATGAAGATTATATCGCTGATGTGTTTATTGAAGGTGAAATTGTCTCAATGATCGGAAAGAATCTTTCTGTAAAAGCCGATAAGACAATTGATGCAACAGGAAAGCTAGTGATGCCTGGTGGAATTGATCCGCACGTACACCTTGATATGCCGTTCATGGGAACATATTCCAGTGATAATTACGAAACTGGCACTAGTGCGGCATTATTTGGCGGGACAACAATGGTTATTGATTTTGTTTTGCAAACTCAAGGTAAGTCACTCTACAATGCGCTTGAAGCATGGCAAGGTCGTTCCAATGGAAAAGCATTGTGTGATTATTCATTTCATATGGCAGTGACAGATTTCAATGACAACACAAAAGCTGAAATTTCAAAAATGGTGAATGTTGAAGGAATCACTTCATTCAAAACATTTATGGCATACAAGGGTGCGTTGATGATTGACGACCGTCAGATGATCGGTTTGATGCATGAAGTAAAGAAACAGGGAGGCATGGTAACCGTTCACGCAACGAATGGTGATGTTATTGATTTCCTTGTTGCAAAACATCGCGCAGAAGGAAAACTTGCCCCTATTTATCATTATCTTTCTCAACCTGAAATTACAGAATCCGAAGCGTCAGGAAGATTTGCTGATATGGCGTATTATACAGGAGTTCCAGCATATATTGTGCATACAACATGTGAGGGTGCACTCAATCAGATCCGCACAGCCGCCAGAAGAAATCAAAAAGTATATTCGGAAACCTGTGTCCAATATTTGATTCTTGATGCTTCACTATATGAACAGAATTTTGAAGGAGCAAAATGGGTTATGTCTCCGCCATTGCGAGAGAAAAAAGATCAAGCAGCACTGTGGGGTGGGATCAATCAGGGAAGTGTTCAAGTTGTTGCGACCGATCATTGTCCATTTACCTGGGAACAGAAACAGATGGGGAAAGATGATTTTTCAAAAATTCCAAATGGACATCCGGGAATTGAGACACGAATGGAATTACTTTTTTCTGAAGGAGTCAATAGTGGGAAAATTTCTCAGAACAAATATGTTGAAGTCACTTCAACAAACGCTGCAAAGATATTCGGAATGTTTCCCAAAAAAGGATGTATAGCAGTTGGATCTGATGCAGATATTATTATTTTCGATCCGAATGAAGAACATATACTTTCTGCCAAAACTCATCACATGAATATTGATTATTCTGCTTACGAAGGATGGAAGGTGAAAGGGAAAGTAAAATCTGTGATAATGCGTGGACAAGTTGCGATCGAGAGCAATCAGATGAACGTGAAGCCAGGATACGGAAAGTTTGTGAAGCGCAATAAAGTCAGTGGAATAATTTAAGCTTCGAGATTAACGTCTTAAAGATGTAAGACATCTCTGAGGTGTCCTACATCTTATGAGCTTAACCTTGAAACCTGAAACTCAAATCCCAAAACTCAAATCCCAATCCTCTATGTTCAAATTTCTCTCTTCAGAAATTATTGAAACTGATGTTTTTTCCGTCCAACACAGTTCACTTCTTAACAATGATCTTGCACCCACAACAAAAGCACAGCGCAAATGGGGAATCTACAATATTGCTGCATTGTGGATTTCTATGTCTGCATGTATTCCTACCTATATGCTCGCATCTGGATTGATTGCCGAAGGAATGAATTGGTACCAAGCTGTTATCACTGTGTTTCTCGGAAATATGATCGTTCTCGTTCCCATGATCCTCAATGCGCATGCCGGAACAAAATATGGGATTCCTTTTCCTGTTTATTGCCGTGCATCGTTTGGAGTCTTTGGCGCAAATATTCCTGCGTTGCTTCGAGCGTTTGTTGCATGTGGTTGGTTTGGGATTCAAACGTGGATTGGTGGGTGGGCGATTTATAAAATTATTACGATCTATGTTCCATCATGGGATTTACTCCCAATATTTTTTTCAGGAATTAACATAGCACAATTTGGATGTTTTATGTTCTTCTGGGGAATTAATATGCTGGTGATTTACAAAGGAATTGATTCTATTCGGTTTCTTCTTGATATCAAAGCACCGTTGTTAATTATTCTTGGACTTGCATTGCTAGCGTGGGCATATAATGAAGCTGGTGGATTCGGTCCAATGCTTTCTCAGCCTTCTCAATTTGTTTCTGGCGGAATTAAAGAGGGGCAGTTCTGGTCAGTTTTCTTTCCTTCTCTTACTGGGATGATTGGTTTCTGGGCAACGCTTTCTCTTAATATTCCGGATTTTACTCGTTATTCAAAATCACAACGAGATCAAATGTTGGGACAAGCAATTGGACTTCCGGTCACAATGGGATTATATGCATTCATAGGTGTTGCAGTTACATCTGCAACAATTGTGATTTTTGGTGGCTTGCCAATTTGGGATCCGGTAGTGTTGATTACAAAATTCACAAATCCTATCGTGCTGGCAATTTCATTGTTTGCACTCTGTCTTGCAACGCTTGCTACAAATCTTGCTGCGAATGTCGTTAGCCCTGCAAATGATTTTGCAAATCTTTGGCCCTCAAAGATCACATTTCGAATCGGAGGGCTGATTACTGGAATTATCGGAATACTCATTCAGCCGTGGAAACTGGTCTCTGATCCAAGTGGATATATTTTTACGTGGCTTGTCGGATATTCCGCATTACTTGGACCAATCGGTGGGATTTTAATTTGTGATTATTTTTTAATACGAAAAGCAGAACTCAAAACTATTGATTTGTATAATTCGAATGGTGAGTATAAATATAGTAATGGCTTTAATAAAGCCGCCATTGTAGCACTTCTTGCCGGTGTTTTACCAAACATACCTGGATTTCTAGGAACGATCAAAGTGATTGAACCTTCTTCGGTCGGATTGTTTTTTATGCATCTCTATAATTACGCTTGGTTTGTTGGATTTGGAATTGCTTTTGTAGTCTATCTTATGCTAATGAAGAATTCAATTGGTGATAGGTGAAGGGTGGAAGAAAAGAAAAAAATTAATAGTTTTGAAGATCTAAATGTCTATCAGAAACTTTTGCAGTTGCATTTAGAAGTGAATGAACTTACTCTAACTTTCCCAAAGTTTGAAATGTATGAATTAGGTTCACAACTCAGAAGATCATCAAATTCTATTCCTGCAAATATCGCTGAGGGTTGGAATAATAAACACATCAACATTTATCTTGAAGGAATTAATAGAGCTTTTGGAGAATTACAGGAAACACGCCACCATCTCTCCGTTGCTTTCAAAAAACAATACATCTCAAAAGATGTTCATGAAAACATAATTGTACGTTACGATGAAAGTGCAAAAATGCTTCGAGGTTTACAACAAGCACTTCTTCGATCTAAACCCTAACACCTTTCTTCTAAAACCTAAAACCTTACGACATCCAATTCACTTTACCTTCAGCGCTCCATTTTATCGTCGTTTTTTTCGGTTTAGTGAAAAACTCAATTGAACTTTTCCCCGTTATATCACCCGCACCGAATTTTGATTCGTTCCATCCTCCAAATGAGAATGGTTCGCGTGGAACCGGAACGCCAATATTTACCCCGACCATTCCAGCGCTTGCATGTTCAACAACGTATCGAGCAGCACCACCATTTTGTGTAAAAACGGAAGCCGCATTTCCATATGGATTAGCGTTCTCAATTTTTAATGCTTCATCAATTGTATCTGTCCGCAAAATTGCAAGCACCGGACCAAACACTTCTTCCTGAGCAATTTTCATTGAAGGCTTTACAAAATCAATCACAGTCGGTCCTACATAATATCCATTTTCTTTTCCGTCAACTTTTGCATTACGTCCATCAAGAAGAATTTTTGCTCCTTGTTGTTCAGCTTCAGTGATATATCGTTCAATCCGTTCTTTAGCTTGTTTGGAAATCACTGATCCCAAATTTATCCCGGGAATAATTTTCTTAGATTCAAGTAATAGTTTATTTATGATATGATCTACCGAACCTACAGCAATCATAGCGGAAGCTGCCATACATCGTTGACCAGCACAACCGCTCATCGATGCTGCAATATTCGACGCAGCCATTTCTTCATTTGCATCCGGAAGAACGATGAGATGATTTTTTGCTCCACCTAAACACAATGCTCTTTTAAAATGAGAAGTTGCTCGTTGATAAACGATCTTTGCTACTTTTGTTGAACCGACAAATGTTATTGCATGAATTCCAGGATGATCGCACAGTGCTTCGACTGTCGTTTGTCCGCCATGAACAATATTAAAAACTCCATCCGGTAAACCTGCTTCTTTTAATAGGTCTGCAATACGGCATGCACTTAAAGGAACAACTTCGGAAGGTTTCAACACCATTGTATTTCCAAGAACCAAGGCATTTGGAATTGTCCAGTTTGGAACCATCGCAGGGAAATTGAAAGGTGTAATCGACGCAACAACTCCAACAGGATGACGATCAATTCTGCATTCCACTCCACGGCTTACTTCCAGAATTTCTCCGGACACAAGTTGCGGCATGGAACAGGCAAATTCTGTAAGTTCGATACTCTTATCAATTTCCGCCATCGCCTCACTAATAATTTTTCCATTTTCTTTATGAATAAGGTCGGCAAGTTCTTGGGAATATTTTTCTAGTAATGTTTTGTATCGAAAAAAAACTTGAACTCGTTCTTTGATTGGCAGGGCAGACCATTTTGGAAATGCCGTTGTTGCGGATTGAACAGCATCATCAACTTCTTTAACCCCTGAAAGAGGGACAGAAGAAATTGTTTCACCTGTTGAGGGATTCTCGACAGGAAGTGTTTGAGATACATTGGCTTTTGTCCAAACGCCACCGATATAATTGCTCAAAGTATTGGCATTCATATAAACCCCTTAATTAATTGAATTCTTCTAAGTCATTATTTTCAAAAAAGTAACTATGCTGAATATTAAAAGCAAGTAATTCTGTTTATTAAAAAATGTAACCATCAACTATTGATTTTTTGATGGAAAAGGCATATATTTATTCCCTATAATTCAGGAACAATTTATCAGGAGATACAAACGTGGCAATGGTAGATAAAAGCACTACATTTTTTAGAGAAAGCGATATCGCTCAAAAGTGGTATGTTGTTGATGCAAACGGAAAAACACTTGGTCGCATTGCATCACAGGTCGCACGAATTCTTCGAGGGAAACATAAACCGCAATTCACACCAAACTCAGATATGGGTGATTTTGTTATTGTTGTGAACGCAGAGAAAGTAAAAGTTACCGGCAAGCGGTTGGAACAAAAAGAATATTTTCACTATACCGGTTATCCCGGTGGAGCAGTTTTTCAGCAAATTAAGGATGTGATAAAAAATCATCCTGAACGAGTAATTGAACATGCTGTAAAGGGGATGATTCCTCATACAAAACTCGGTCGTCAGATCATTAAAAAATTAAAAGTATATCCCGGAACAGAGCATCCACACTCAGCTCAAAAACCGGAAGTCATCGAATTCAATTAACGTAGAAGGACGTACATGCAGCAAATGATTAACGCAGTCGGTCGCCGTAAAACTTCGGTCGCCCGTGTGTTCTTAAAAAATGGTTCAGGAAAAATCACAGTCAACGAGCGTGATTTTGAAACATATTTTCCTCTTGAAACACATCGCAATTCTATCACCAAAGTATTTTCTGTAACGGACACGCTTGGTAAATATGATGTGAAGGTGAATGTAGATGGCGGAGGAGTTTCAGGACAAGCCGGGGCAGTTATTCTAGGCGTAGCCCGTGCATTAGTGGAAATTAGTGAAGAGAATCGTCCGGTCCTTCGAAAAAATGGAATGATGACACGTGATCCGCGTATGGTAGAGCGTAAAAAATACGGACAGAAAAAAGCGCGTAAAAAATTCCAGTTCTCCAAACGTTAAAATATTTTTTCTATCTTGCAATGTTCAAAATGCGTTGCAAGATATAGTTTTATTAATCAAACATACTTTTGGATTGATGCAGCGGTGTCCGGCATAACTGGACTCTGCATTAAGATGAAGAAAGTAGAAGAACACTTAACCAAACATAAAGGAACACTATGCCTCGCGTAGAACTCGCAGAGTTACTTGCTTCCGGTGCCCACTTCGGTCACCTTACCCGCCGTTGGAATCCAAAAATGCGTCCATATATTTTTATGGAACGAAATGGAATCCATATCTTTGATCTTAAAAAAACACAAACACTTCTTGAAGAAGCGGCAAATGCTATTTCAAATGTTGTCGCTGAAGGTAAGAAAGTACTTTTTGTCGGTACAAAAAAACAAGCAAAAGAAGTGATCCAGGCAGAAGCAAAACGGGGACACCAATATTATGCAACCGATCGATGGCTCGGTGGAATGTTGACCAATTTTGCGACAATTCGTAAAAGCGTAAAACGTTTGACGAATATTGAAAAGATGGAAACTGATGGAACCTTCGAAAAGATCACGAAAAAAGAAACGCTGTTCCTTTCACGTGAAAAAGAAAAACTTCAAAAATCACTTTCTGGCATCGTAGAGATGACACGTCTTCCTGGCGCACTTTTTATTATTGACGTAAAGAAAGAAGCAATCGCAGTACAAGAAGCAAATCGTCTTGGCATTCCGGTGTTTGCTCTTGTTGATACAAACTGTGATACTGATGGAATCGATTATATTATTCCTGCAAATGATGATGCATTAAAATCAATTCAATTGATTGC
Organism: uncultured Chitinophagaceae bacterium; assembly: GCA_964355925.1. GTDB lineage: Bacteria > Bacteroidota > Ignavibacteria > UBA10030 > UBA8401 > UBA8401. The sequence goes on along the minus strand of CAYHFN010000073.1, from coordinate 253 downwards.
TCGTGTGTTCACCGATGCAATCGTAGAAGGAAATGCACGAAAAGTAGAAACTGCTCCGGAATCTGAAGAAGCAGAAAAACAAGAACGGTCAGATAAATACGACCGAAGAGAACGAAGACCACGAAGACCACAACAAGAAACGGGTAAAGTATAATTATGGCAGTATCTAGTGAATTGGTAAAAAAACTGCGCGACAAGACAGGCGCAGGAATGATGGATTGCAAAAAAGCACTTGACGAATCAAATGGTGATC
>CAYHFN010000072.1:0-12252 GCA_964355925.1 uncultured Chitinophagaceae bacterium | reverse complement strand
ATCCGGAAGTAAAAGCAATCTTGTCATCCGGATATTCTGATGAAGAGCTTGCTCGATTAATGGGTAATGTTATCCCAACCGCGAGCATAGGAAAGCCGCATACACCGTTGGCGTTATTATCAAAGATCAGCGAAGTGTTGAAAATGAAATAACAATATTAGTAACTTACAGGAGAATTTATAGTCACTCTGAGCGATCCCGAGCGAGTCCATAGGTAACTGATCGTAACGAGTCGAGGGAGAGCCGAAGAGTGAGCGTCCTTCTGCCGCTTAAAGAATTAAATCCAAGGAGGCATCCCGCTACCGAAATAAAAAAGAGGCGGGAGACGCGCTCGCAAAAACCGCTCGCTCTCTACGAGCAGTAGGCAGGATGACTTGGATACGGAGTTGATAAACAATATCACTGTCCCAAAGAGATTTATAATCGAACATTTACGATGTTTCAGCGTTTTTTTTCTCTAAACCGCAGAAAAAATTAAGTACCAACTGATAGGAGAGAGTAACCATGGATGAAATGGACAAAAATATCTCAATAAAAATTCTCTTGAATATTTTGTCTCTTGAAGACTCAGTTCAAGACTTCGAGATAATTCGCGCACAACTAATCGATGCAGGATATACAATACATATCTCGCGCGTTGAGATAGAAAGTGAATTTACATCATCACTGCGGAGCAATCCATACGATATTATTTTGGCAGATTTTAAATTGCCCGGTTTCGATGCATTTGGCGCTTTGCAAATACGGAATGAGATCTGTCCGGACGTTCCGTTTATCTGCGTATCCGGAGCTATTGGCGAAGAAACAGCGATAAAACTTTTGAAGTCGGGTGCAAATGATTATGTAATTAAAGACAGACTAGAACGACTTCCATTTGCAATAAAGCATGCAATTATTGAAGCGAAAGAAAAAGAAAATCGACGGATGGCAGAAGACCAGCTTCGATTGTCGGAAGAGCGATTTCGCGCGATCTGGGATGAATCTTTTGACGGAATGCGCCTGATGGATAAGAATGGAACTATTGTAATGGTGAACAATGCATTCTGCAATCAGTTTGGTAAAACGCGCGACGAACTTGAAGATCAGCGTATTGATGTGCTCTATGCTTCCGTTGACGGGAAAAGAATATTGACAGAGACTATAGAGGGTTTTCGCGCCAAAACATTTTCGCCGCATTTTGAAATGCAGCTTACTCTGTGGAATGATCATATAGTTTGGTTTGAAATATCCAACTCAATCATCAAATTAGGTACCGGACAGCAATTTCTTTTAAGTATTTTTCGAGACATTACGGAACGCCTTTCTGCCGAGCAGACAAGTAAGCGTGCAGAAGAAGCATTACGTTTGAGTGAGATGCATTATCGGTTATTGGTAGACGGCGTGTGTCAGGCATTATCCATTCCCACTCCAAAAAATACGTCTGAAATTACCGAACTAAAGATTCTGAATGAAGCAATTCGGAAAATCAAAGAACGCCAATAAAATATTCAGGTGCGTCTTAAATTTATATTGATTTGGCAATGATATTTTTGTATTATTATCAACGCAATTGAGCAATTTCAAAACTTCCGTAAATAAAATAATCGTAACAACTATCTTTTGTAAATTGTATGGTATGGGAAGTGCCTGAAAAACACAAAAGAAGTTTTATATTTTTAAGACGAGCAAAAGCCGGAAATAAATCTGGAAATAGAAATACCAATTACGGCACTACTTGGTATAGTTATGAAAAATAGGTGCTGATTTTCTGAAATAATCAAGGAGAGGTGGGTGAGTGGCTTAAACCAGCGGTTTGCTAAACCGCCGTACGCGTAATAGTGTACCCCGAGTTCGAATCTCGGCTTCTCCGCCAACAACTAAAAGAGCCTGCAATGGCTCTTTTTTTTTATTTCATTTCCAGATTTCCTCCCCACAATTAATTAAAAACTCTTTTCTTCGTAAAACGACAATGGCGCGCCTATAGCCATTGTAAAAAATCGTATCAAGACAATAAAGTCTTGAATCTACTAATATTTTGTGTTGCAATTTATCAACAACATTTCTAATTTCTTACAAATATTGTAATCGATTCTAGAGTTTTCGATTTACGTTAAATATTTCAAAAAAACCTCTGGATTCGCCAACAGCGAAGAACGAGGTTTTTTTTTGTATCTGTCGTAACCTGCGCTTTTCAAGCTCGTCCGGTTCCCAATGAACAGTATTGGTGCAGTAGGGGCTTACTGGTGAAGCCATTCATTTGGGACATGACTGTTTTTCTTATTTTGCGAAACATCAATCACTAAATAATGCGCTGAAAAGTTATTAAATGAAAGCAAATTTTCGAGTAATTAATTAAGGAGGAATGTATGAAAGTAATAGTTTCGTTATGTCTGGTAGTTTTGGTGATGGTATGTAATCTTGCTTTTTCACAAGATGAAAGGATATTACCGGCACAAGCAGAGGCAATTCGTTCGCTGGCGGTTGATAAAGGATTCACAATGACAACGTTGAACGATTACCTGGTGCAAAAATGGGGCGCATCATTGAACAATATTACAAAAAAGAATGCATCTTCGCTCATCGCAATGTTTCAGAGCAATACTCCTCCGTTACCGTCGGACATTACCCAAACGCCGGCACCGAATAATCCTGTTGTTCAGACAGCGCCTCAAACACAACAACAAAATACAATGGTGCCGATAAATTCTTCTGTTCAAACACCATTACAAACGCCACCACAAAGCAGTTTTGTTCTACAACAGAGTGCAATTCAAGAAAAGCAATCATCATTAATTATTGCTCAATTTCTCGAAAAAGGAATGTCAAAAAGATTTCATCTTATTGATGGAAATATCATTCAAGGAACGATAGCAAGCCTCGATAGCAGTATATGCAGCATTGAAACTGCGGACGGTGTTCTTAAAATTCCCACGAAAGACATTTTGGAAGAAACCGCTGAGATCACGAAACGGGATGGAAGTCGTTATGTTGGTCCAGTATTGAAAGAATCGATTGAGGATATCACACTTCGTTCCAAGTATGGTGATGTTATTGTTGACAAGAGAGACATCCAGAATATGAATCGATATCATGGAGGGAAACTTGTGCAATGGGCTGAGGAAAAAAAGACATTCTATCGCGGCAACGTTGTGCTGACAGACATTTTTTTCGACCCGACAGCATTTCCACTTGAACCGAATTCTCTGTATATCAGCGCACTTTCGATTGGATACGGCTTCACCGATAATTTTATGGTCCGTACATCGTTCGGGAATAATTTTACCGGCGATCTAAATCTTCAACCGATCATCCAATTTTACAGTCAACGAACAGCAACCAATAGAATTGCCGCTGCTGTTGGAATAGACATGTATAGTCACCACGACATGACTTCAGTGATCTCTAAATATTCTCGATATATCATTGAAGATAAGACCAAACTCCCTTTAAATGATTACATAGACCTTCCAATCGGTTTAAATAAACCGCTACCATTTGTAATTGGCGATGCACTTGCTAAATCATATAAAAATAATTTCTATGCTGAACTCTATGTTGTTCTTTCACATCGTTGGACGCTTGAATCGGGACGAGGCGAAATGGGCTATCATCTTGGATTCAGAACAAACACACTGCCAATATATAGAGATGAGGTTTTGGCAAAAGGTTACAAGTGGTCAAATGATGCTCTCGGTAAAGTTCCGTTTCGATTTTGGGCTGCGTTTGAATATGATCTAATGAAAGATTTAAAACTTGCCGCCAATATTTGGGCTGACAATGGTTATCGATATCGCACTTTAAATCAAGTGTTGAAAGATTATCTGCAAGAGACTCCGTTTATTTTGGACGGACTTGATGGAGAACCACGTACAGTCGATTTTGATTTTGGTCTTTTATACGCAATGAACGAAAGTTTGCGTATCGGAATTCATTTCCAACATCCGTATGTTGCGCTTTTCTGGAGAATTATTGAATTTTAATAAAATAGCTTTTAATGATTACGGTGTACTATGAGAACATTATATTTGTTTGCCCTCTGTGTTATCTTTTCTGTATCCGGCATAGTGAATGCACAAGAACACACTGCTACGTTGATGGGGAAGAACCTGAGAATACAAAAACTTGTCCACGACGTTCTTGGTAAAAAAATAACGCTGAATTTTAAGGCGAACGAACCAAAAGCCGGAACGTTGGTTCGTGCTAATGGAATAGAATTCATTCTAGAAATAAATGGTGAAGAAGAAATATTCCTAACGGAAACAATTCATTCATACACTCTAAAAGCCGGATTTGGACAAGGAATATTAGTGTTCCTCTCCGGCGGATTTGTTGCCGGATTTGGAGTGGGTGCAGCAGCACTTTCGTTCAATGGAATGTCTTCAACCTCGTTGTATGGTATAGGAGTTGTATTCGGAATTGTGGGTGGATGGCTTGGATACGAAAGTTTTTTCCAGGATGTAGAGGTTGAATTACCGTAACGCGATTGTGTAAACAAAAGGAACTGAAGTTGTTCGATTTTCAATTTTATAAGCAAATCGAAACTTACATTCACTAATTGTTTACCGTAGCATACGTTTTTGATGTGAAAGGTTTATCTATGTTCCGTCGAATAATTGCTGTAACAACCTTATTGGCATATTGCCTTTGGGTTACGGGATGTATGTCGACCATACGCGAATCTGTTATTCGAGACGAACTCTCAGCAGGGACAAATGACAAGATCTCTGAGGTAACGCTCGACACAGGAACGATCTTACGCTTTGATGAAGTTGGCGGACATCTCAATCAGAAAATAACGAGTGGAACAACCAGAACGTATATAATCGGTTATACATGGGATAAAAAAATTGTTGAAATAGATCTTGAAAATGTCCTTGCTGCAAAAATTGAAAGAACGGAAACAGACGTGGGTCGAACCACGCTGCTCATATTCGTAGGGATTCCCTCAATTATCATTGTAGTGATTTTAATTGGATTTCTTGTCTCTCCGCCACGTTTTTAATTGGCAAATAAAACTTATGACTATAAAAAAGAAAATCTTCCTTATAGCGCTGTGGAGTTTTATTTATTGTTTTCAAATCCTTATTTCTCAGGAAAGGAAAATGGATCGTGCCATGGTCTTCACAAAGTCCGGCTATGGTTTCAGCGGCTATTTATCTGAGATCGTAATAGGTTTAGAGGATGATACCCTTGTATTATCTTCCGCTAAACAAAATGAAAAAATTCTTGTAGGCGATCTTTCAAAAATCATTGTTCTACCCCGCAATAAGCAGGGGAATTTATTCCTTGCCGGAGCTCTTGCGGGTACGTATGCCGCCAATTTGTTACTCGGTCGATCCGATCAGCAATCATCAGGTTTTTTGACTGAAAATTTTTCGAGTGTCGGTGCAGTAATACTTACCACAGCTCTTGGTGTGGGGGTCTGGGGCACTGTTGGTTTATTAGTTAATTCCGGAACGGATACCGATCTTATTCTTGATTTTAATCAAATTGAAAGTGAGAAAAGAAATGCGCGGATGAAACTGTACGATTTGATTTCAGAAGAATCAATGGTTCGCAAGATACATTTCAGTCTTCAAGGCGGACATGTGTATGCTCGAGTGAAGAATAAATTTCTATCTCTCATCGGAGGTAGTAGCGATGGATATTACGGCGGTGATGAAAGTGATTTCAATTTATTGCGGAGAATACAAATGACCTATTCAACAGAACCGGATATTGAAATTGGCGCTGCAGTTCAATGGAGCAGTGAGCCGAGTGTCTCAGCATATACCTATAATTATTTTTATACGTATGATAGTTACGGTCAATCTATCTATAACTCAAATACAAAGTACTACGAACAAACATTTCATGTTACAGGGTATTATGGTATTGGCAAGTATAAACCATTCTTCAAAGAATTACCCCGTATGGTGGATATTGCCATAGGGTGTGGAATTGGAATTGCAAACATTGAATACAAACGCGGAGTAAATATTTATCAGTACTACTATCAACAATCCGGACAATATCAAAAAGAACTGAATATGAGCGAGTTAAGTGCGGTTGTATTCGGTGAGTTCAACATATATTTAAAAGAATATCTCACACTTGGGATCGCTGCGGATTATGTTTATTTCCCTCCGCTAATAATTCCATCCGATCCTCTATCAAACTTGCCCGAACAAACACTTTCAGGAAATGCGTGTGTTGGATTTATTATGGGAGTGCATTTGTAACATAACTACGAATTGCGGAGGAACTATGGTAGAGACATTTATGAAGGAAAGAACAATTGTATTTATAATTTTATTCACCCTGTGCGGATGTAGAACTGTTGATCTTTCAGTTTATGACAATTCAAAACCAGTATCATTTAACAGAACAAGCAATAGACAGGATGTATTTGTCAGACACTTTAGTAGAGATGCAAAAGCATACTTCACAATGTTTAATCTTATCACTGCAAAAAATGTAGAATTTGATAAAATTATCCAAGAGGAATTGAACGCTAATAATGGTGACGGAATAATTAATCTTAAAATAAAAGGTCAAGATACATTTATTGATCAAATAATACCTGTCGCAGTAGGAATGTTTGGTATTATCATCATGCCGAATACTCCAATCGGAGTATTTGCCGCATACATGATTGGATTACGAACATATACAATAGAAGGTGATATTGTACGATATATTGATAAAGAAGAACCATCCAAAAACTCACAGCAAAATAAGATTGATCCTTCCACCGGACTGCCAAATAAAAAAGAAGATAAAAAAATAGAATTCGATCCGGAAACGGGATTGCCGAAATAGGATTGAAATTGCTTTGTAAATAAACATATAGAATTATAAATACCACTGCCTATTGCATTGAAATCGTTATAGAAAAGACAAAAAGGATTATTGAGTATTTGTTATCCGAAATTGTATCCGGAGATAATTTACCGGAATAAACAACACTTGAAAATATAGATATCGTTTTTTTGTCTCTGATACTATTTGTAACCTGCCATACCGGAGTAAACTCAGAGTGAAAACAATTGAGAAGATTAAAATAAGTACCGTTCTAGTTTTATTGATCGTGTGTGGTTGTAAAACAGTTGATCTTTCCATCCATGATAATTCTAAATCAGTATCATTTAACAGCAACAATAATAGACAATATGTATTTGTAAAACATTTTAGCAGAGATGAAAAAGCATTCTTTCTATTATATAATCTTATCACCGCAAAAGATTTATCACTTGATAAGATTATTAACGAAGAGTTGAAGATAAACAATGGTGATGGAATCATTAATCTTAAAATACAAGGTCAAGATACTTTTATTGATGTGATTGTGTCATTTATTGCATCTCAAATCGTTGGAATGCGAACCTATAATATTCAAGGGGATATTTTCCGTTATATAGACAAAAATGAGCCAACCCGAAATTCCCCGCAAAACAAGATTGATCCTTCGACCGGTCTGCCAATAAAAATAGAATTCGATCCGGAAACTGGATTGCCGAAAAAGGAATAACTCTGAATGAATATTTGTGTAGAAACGAAAATGCCCGATTACTAAGATACTCATCAAACGAATGGATGATAGTATGCTTCCGAATAATATTGGTCAAAAAGTAAATGCCATCACAACAACATGTTGCTGTTGCGGATTAATGATGCTATTTATTATTTCCATAATATTATTTTCGTATGAATTCTTTTTTGCAACAGCGATATTTATCTTATTCTCTTTACGATTTTTAGAGAAAAATAATAGTAATGATAAGATAAATGAACCGTAGTACAATCATTCATTCAAAACATCCGGATAGTGGTGACAATAACAAATTAGTATTGTCTAAAATAGTATCCAGCAAACAAACACAATCATAGATTTGTATCTTCAAGAGAAGTAAAAAATAGTTGTAAAATGTCAAACGCAACATGTGTTCTTTGATAAGATTAGGTATAGAGTAAAATGACTAAAAATTCAATTCTAAGGAAAAGTTACTTTGGAAGTTATTCAAAAATGCCTTATATTTGTAATAATATGTTCGGGGTGTAGCTCAGCCCGGTTAGAGTGTGGCGCCGTAGGCGCCAAGGTCGGAGTTGTGAGAAATGTTTTTCACCTACATTTTATTTAGTTTTTCACTTAATAAATATTATGTTGGTCACACCGAAAATATTGACGATAGATTCAAAAGACATAATGCAGGGGAGGGTAAATTTACAAAAAAAGGAATTCCCTGGGAATTAAAATGGTTTTATGAAAGTAATACGAGAAGTAAAGCAATAATTCTTGAGAACAAAATCAAGAAACGTGGTATAAAAAGATTTTTACAAAATGTAAGTGTTCGGGGTGTAGCTCAGCCCGGTTAGAGTGTGGCGCCGTAGGCGCCAAGGTCGGAGTTGTGAGAAATGTTTTTCACCTACATTTTATTTAGTTTTTCACTTAATAAATATTATGTTGGTCACACCGAAAATATTGACGATAGATTCAAAAGACATAATGCAGGGGAGGGTAAATTTACAAAAAAAGGAATTCCCTGGGAATTAAAATGGTTTTATGAAAGTAATACGAGAAGTAAAGCAATAATTCTTGAGAACAAAATCAAGAAACGTGGTATAAAAAGATTTTTACAAAATGTAAGTGTTCGGGGTGTAGCTCAGCCCGGTTAGAGTGCTTGGTTCGGGACCAAGAGGCCGGAGGTTCGAATCCTCTCACCCCGACAAAACTAAAAAGGATAACAAATGTTATTCTTTTTAGTTTTTAAAAATGTTTCTATTTAGCAACGATCATTTTTTTTGTGTCAACAAAATTACCCGATGACAATCGGTAAAAATAAACTCCGCTTGCTACTTTTGACGAATCCCAGTTGATTGTATGAATACCTGCCTTGAGTTCCTGATTTATTACTGTTGAGATTTCTCTTCCCAAAATATCATATACTTTCAACTGCGTCAGTGCGTCATTGGCAATTTGAAATTGAATTGTTGTCGTTGGATTAAAAGGGTTTGGATAATTTTGTTCTAGATCAAACGTGAGCGGAGAAAAATATTCTCCATTCACGTTTGTTAGATTGAAATTGATGATTGGAGTCGTTCCCTGACCACCGTCGTTGGTGATCTGTCGAATCCGATATTTAGCGGATGTTAGATTCTCAATATTATCGTAATACGTATACCGAACAGTTGTATCGGAATTACCTTTTGCAGTTACTGTTCCTATCTCAGTGTAGGAAGTTCCATCGTTACTTCGTTCAATGCCATATCGGTTGATACTGATCTCTGAATTTACACCCCACGATACTTTCACTTGATTTCCAATTGAATCCCAAGCAGCTCCAAAATCCAAAAATCCTGACGGCACTGTGAGAGCGCTTGTTACCATTTTGTCGACAAAAAGAATTACGGTTTTTCCATTAACATCGGCATTGTTTGCCTCAACATGGAAACCATTGAATTTATTTCCTGAATCGATAATTTTTCCCGATGTTATGTATGTTGTGAATTGATTTTCGTCCAAGCGTACACCGATTAGTTTCCAGCCGATGTGATTTACCGGAAAGGCAGGTCCTTGGCATAATCCGGTTGCACCGCCGCGAATTACAGTTCGCATTGTTATCCCTAATTTGCCATCCGCCCACACCCATGCTCCGATATAACTTCCGCGTAACATATCGGCAAGTTCTGCACTTGTTGTGCGTGAAATTCGGATATTCCAGTTGGTTGAAATTGCTTGATCATCAATAAATGTCCATTTACCTGAACCACTTCCTTCATACGGGTGTTCAGTAGAATACTCTAACTTAGATGCTGTTGTGATTCCGACTGTTTGTCCGCTACCAACACCATAGGGTTGTAACCATCCTGCAATTCCCGAATTAAAATCATACAAGAGAGAAGGGGCAACCGTTCTGTTTGGATAATGAATATTGATGTCATCAATAAAAATTGTACCGACTGCTTTACTGCCAACAGGATTGTTCTCACCCAAAAGAATTTGAATTTCATTCAGTGCGATAGGAAAATCTAATGTTCCCGATGTTACAGGTTTTGCACTCACCATTTTGAAACCAACATTTTGCCATGCTCCCGTCCAATTGACAATTGTCGGTGAAGTGATATAAAATTGTTCTCCGGTTTTGTCTGTGAACAATAGTTTTAGAGAATGTCCGCCGCCATTCCCATATACTTTTATATAGATGCTGTCCGGTCGACTGGCAATTGGAAGATTTGTTTTTAATTGTGTTGTGACTGCATCGACTGTTGGAAAACTATAGAACACACGATATGCATTTGGTGCCGAAAATACAGTATCAGAGCTTAATCCAAAAAATACATTGTCAGGATCTGTCCCAATAACATCTTGATTCCATAGAAATAGATTGCTGAACTTTTCCGCAATAATTGCTGTATCAGTGCCGTTAAAGTCATAATTGAGTTTTAATTTTACGGTATCCAATGATAATTGAAATGATCCTTTATTGAATCCGGTTGCAGTTACAACATTGTCGTTTGGAGAAAAATTAATTCCTTGACCCGTAATTGCCGGAACAACTTGAGTTCCTAGAATCGTAACTCCATTATTTCCGGAATCGATTCCTTTTATCGTCAGTGTCGCTTGTTCTCCGGGTGTCATGACAAGGGATGAAGGATAGACACGAATTTCTTTAAATACTCGAACAAAAACTCTTGCAGAATCAAAAATCCCGTTAAATGAAATCCTAACCCATCCGCTGTCATTGCTGTTTTTTGCAGCAAAAAGTCCAGCAGCATCTATTGTTCCAATAGTTGTATCACAACTCCATACGGTAGCAATCGGAAGTGAAAGAGGATTATAATATTCGTCTTTTCCTTCAGCATGAAATTGAAATGAATTTCCCTGAAACACGTCGGCTTTGTTTTCGAGTAAATTCAGATAATGCAGCGTGCCAACAGGTGCAGTGCTAATAATCTGTAACGTATTTGCTACCGAACGTTCGCCTCCGGGATCTGAAGGTGAATTAACGACTGCTCCGCGAACGACCATTGTTGTCGATCCGCCGCCATCAAGATTGAATGCATCTTTGATTCCTAACGTGAGAAGAAAATTCGCCATCTCCGTAAAATTCATTCCCAAACTACTTGACTGTCTTCCATCAACAGTACACAAATATACTTTCATACTGTCATCGCTTAGTCCGACAAATGTTCGTGGGTGTCGAGCATTATTAAAACTTGCACCAGATTGATCATAGTCACCCAGTGTAGGAAATGCTACACCGTCTTTAATCAAGTGACCGTTTCCTGAAATTAATTGAGTAAGGTGTTTCACTGCTGCCGGTGTGGTTGGATTGAATGTCAGAAATAATTTTACGGTATCTCCGATAGAAAAATTGTTTGTGATAAAAGTTGCCGGTGCTCCGCTGCCGCCTGAAATTACAAATCCTTCAGCAGGAATGGCGCTGTTACCCAACGATTTTTGTTTGATGACAACATGAAGTGTATCATTTGCTGCTAACGGCTTTGTTAGTACTTCCAAAACTGCTTCTGAAAAACTTGCATCAGTTCCGGTTGCAGACCCTTTGAATGAGCTATAGAGAATAGTTTTTGCTGCAGCTTGAGTAGTATTGCTTTCGTTGATGACGAGCGTCGCACCATTTTTTGCAAAGATCTTTCCCGAAAAACCAAATCGATCTAAATATACTTTTCGGTTCTCTGTAAAGACAAAACTAGATTTTGATTGAGAGATGCCAAGAACCGGTTTTCCGTTTGCAACCTGATTGTGAACAGGCCAGCCGGTTTCAAAACTAAAAAAACCACCGTTGATCGCACCGATAACCCGATGGCCGACTTTATCATTCGCTGCTGACTGAACTGTTGTTTTTGTTAATCCGCCTGCAGGTTTGTAGGTCTCAAATGTTAAGAGAGGGTTAGTGATGTCAACTTCAAGTACATCCAGCGTGAATGGTCCGGGCAATGTATACTGAGTGTGAACTACTCCGGGTGCAACGATTGCAGTTGAAACCGTGTCTGATAAGGAAAATGCTTGGCTAACAAGAACAATAATGAGTACCAAAATAGTTTTCATAGGAGTGGTATTCTTTAAGTGTGAGTTATTTGAGGTGTTCATAGAAAATTAAGGGGGTACTCTATGAATTCGGAGATTTGACTCAATGGTGGACCGTAGCGGGATCGAACCGCTGACCTTCCCGATACTTCGCATCGGGACACTCTCGTTATAGTGAGCGTTTCAATGTGTGGACCGTAGCGGGATCGAACCGCTGACCTCTTGCATGCCATGCAAGCGCTCTC
>CAYHFN010000071.1:0-13039 GCA_964355925.1 uncultured Chitinophagaceae bacterium | reverse complement strand
AATAATCATCTGCTTATTTTCACATATAACACGGAGATTCATTCTATTGACCATATTCTTGTAAATTTCCCAAATTTTACGTATCTTTGTGTAGTTAGAGAAGTTCTTAACAATATAAAGGACGTATGTCGAAACCTCTTAATATCCTCTTTATCACCAGCGAAGCAGAACCATTTTCAAAAACCGGCGGATTAGCAGATGTATCAAGCGCACTTCCCAAAATGATTCGGGAATTAGGTCATGATATTCGAATTATGACCCCCCGGTATGGTACAATAAGCGAGCGAAAATTCAAGCTTCATGACGTTATTCGATTGCGGGAAATTCCGATAACTGTAGGTGATGAGACAAATGTTGCAAGTGTAAATTCATCCTTCATTTCCAGTCTAAAAGCAAAAGTACAGGTCTATTTTCTTGCAAATAAGGAAATGTATAATCGAGCAGGTCTTTATACCGATCCCGTTACCAATAAAGATTATCCTGACAATGATTCACGGTTCATCTTTTTTTGTCGAGGAGTTCTTGAAACATTAAAAAAACTTGGATGGCAGCCTGATATTATCCATTGTAATGACTGGCAAACAGGTTTAATCCCTGCCTACTTGAAGACGGTCTTCAAAGACGAACCGACATTTAAAAATATTAAAACTGTTTTCACAGTACACAACCTTGGGTATCAAGGTGTTTTCCCGGATAAATCTTTTGCTAAAACAGGATTACCGGAATCTGAATTCAATCCTGAAGGAGTAGAGTTTCACGGAAAATTGAACTTTATGAAAGCCGGACTCGTCTATTCAGATATGATCACTACGGTTAGTGAAAAATATGCTCAGGAAATAACAACTTCAGAAGAATTTGGAGCAGGATTAGAGGGAATTCTAAAGAAACGAAAAAAAGATCTCTGCGGAATTATTAACGGCATCGATTATTCAGTCTGGAATCCTGAAACTGACCCTGTCATCGATCAACGATATGATATCCAATCTCTTGAAGGAAAAGAACAGAACAAAATGGCATTGGTTCAGAAGTTTGGACTACAATATAAAAAAGGAGTCCCTGTCATTGGCTGTATCACACGTCTTGTTGATCAAAAAGGGATCGATCTGATCAAAGAAATTGCAGACGACATGTTGAAATTAGATGTTCAGTTTATTATGATCGGTCTTGGTGAAAAACGATATCACGAATATTTTGAATCATTGAAGAAAAAATTTCCTAAAAAGGCCGGAATTACTTTTGGAATGAATGAAGAGATTGCACATTTGATCGAAGCCGGAAGTGATATGTATCTGATGCCGTCACGATACGAACCGTGCGGTTTAAATCAGTTGTACAGCCTAAAATATGGAACCGTACCGATCGTTCGCGCAACGGGTGGACTTGATGATACAATCCAAGATGTTACCTCGGGCGGTAATGGTACCGGATTCAAGTTTCAAAAATATGATTCAAAAGAATTGCTTAAGACGATCCAGCGGGCAGTAAAAATTTACGGTGACCAAAAAACATGGCAAAAGATCATGCGTAACGGGATGGCGAAAGATTTTTCGTGGGAATCGTCGGCAAAAAAATATATCAACCTCTATCGCAGTCTCTTAAAATAGGTGATGACAGAGCAGAACGATTTTGCCGTGTTCGTTGACCGTGATGGAACTATCAATGTGGATGTTGATTTCCTTTCTTCTGCCGGTCAACTTCAACTTATTCCCCGCAGTGCAGAAGCAATCAAAGAATTGAACGACCTTGGTATTCCGGTTGTTGTTATTACAAATCAATCAGGGATCGCGCGAGGATTGTATTCGGAAGATGATCTGCATCGTGTGCATTCTGCTATGGATGTAATGTTAAAAAAGCATGGTGCAACGGTCTTAGCATACTACTACTGCCCACATCACCCTACAGATGGAATTGCACCGTACCTAAAAGATTGTGAATGTCGTAAACCAAAACCAGGAATGCTGCTCAGAGCAAAAAAGAAATTTGGCTTTAATTTGAAGCGTTCATTCATTGTTGGCGATAAATTAGTTGATGTCCAAGCCGGAAAATCTGTCGGCGCTGTTGCAATACAAGTTTCTACCGGATATGGCGTAAAAGAAAAAAACCTCACTGCGGATATTCGGGATTATTATGCTGTCGATCTTTTTGACGCGGTTCAATTTATTAAATCGAAACTGAAACAATGAAAAAAATCTTGTTTGTTCTTCTCTCTTTACTTCTTCTTCTTGGCTGCGCAGAAAAACCAAAAAATGTCGGTGGAGGATTAATAGATCCGAATGATGTTTTTACGATCGTTGATACAGTGGTCACATCAACGTCGGATGCAACCTATCGCGTTGCGTATGCCCCCGGATTCGGTAACATCAATCTTACCGGACGGTTGACAAATAATGATGAATCATTTTCGTTATACAATTTCATTCCGGATGGATCTATTGATTCACTCAAAGGCGCACAGATAGACACAGTCGAACTCGGTTTGTATGTCACTTACCGATTTCTCCCATCAGCACCGAAGATCGAATTTGATATCAAAAAAGTCGAAACCTCTTGGTCACAAAGTACATTCACCTACGATTCGCTCCCGTTATTAGTTGTTTCTGCAGACAGTATTTTGGGAACATTCAAGGACTCAATGAATTACGGTTCTACCGTGACCGCACAATTAAAAAAAGATTATATTCGTCGCTGGGCAGATACGTATATCGATTCAGGAAATCATAACCGGTATTTTGGCTTCACAGTCCAAGCGCGCACAATTCCCACCGGTTTGATCGGATTTTCAACATTCAATTCATTATCAGGAATTTATCCGCGATTATTAATAAAATATACAAAAAATGGTCTGCGTGATTCGGTCGTATTAATTTCCGGTGAAGATACATTTGTTTCAAAATTTGCTGTTGCACCCATTCTCTCTCCGCTCACCGTTCGTGCAGCATTCGGTATTCGGTCGAAAATAAATTTCAACTTCAGTGCGTTGGCAAATAAACCGACAATAAACAGAGCAATTTTAGAGTTAACTCTCGACTCAACGGCTAGTTCATTCAGCGGTTATTCTCCAGATACTGTTATCGCTTTATTGGGAATGGATAGTTCTATTGTTGACCGATCTGATTCAACAGTTTACGTATTTGGCTATCGGAAGGAAATCATCCCGAACCAATCACCGGTGTATTCATTTGTTGTCTCAAATATCGTTCAGCGATGGATAAACGGCCTTAGACCAAATTATGGATTAACACTGCGGTGGGCAGCAGAGTATAGTAGTGCAGAAAAAGCTGTATTCTTTTCATCAACTGCTGCTGATAGTACAAAGCGTCCAAAAATTAAAATTACCTATTCACAGAAATAAACAACATGAAAAAATTCTTTCTTTTTATTTTAATGACATCATTCGCTTTTGCCGGAAAAGGTTCCATGTATTCCAGATTTGGGCTCGGCGAAATCAATACGTTCGTAAGCGGTAAAAATATTGGAATGGGTAACACCGGTATCGCAACATTTGGCGAAACACACATCAATCTTGCAAATCCTGCCTCAACAATGAACATTGCCCACACGATCCTTTCCGTCTCTTATCAATATAAAAATTATAATTTAGCAGACGCGTCCGGCGCTTCCATTTTTGGCACAGGAAATATTAGTTCTTTTGCACTTGCGTTTCCGGTCTATTCGCTAAAAAGAATGGTGTTTACTCTCGGCTTCGTTCCATTCTCTTCCGTTGCATACGAACAACAGATAACCAATACGTTGAATGGTGCCACTCAATCGTTTGATGGAGGGGGCGGAATCTCATCGGCACAGTTGAGCCTTTCATATGCCGTTAATACAGATCTCTCGATCGGTGTGACAACACATTATTTATTTGGCTCAATTTACAAGGATCAAAAAATTGATTTCACTTCGGCAGAATTTTTTGGCGGGTCATACAGACAAACAAAATCACTCAGTGGATTTGGAATAACGCTTGGCGGAATTTATTCCGGCATTGATAAAGCATTAGGATTTTCCGAATCAAAAGAAATGAATCTGGGATTTACGTTGTTCAGTGGATCAACGCTTAATTACGACGACCAGATATTACGGAATTTTTCGACAAACCAGGACACGATCTCATCGGTCAATAAAGCGATCAATCTTCCGGCGGGATTTTCGTTCGGACTTGCATATCTGAAAAATAAAATGATTTATGCTGCAGATGTTCATTTTCAAAATTGGGATAATTTTACAATTGATGGCATTCACCCCGTCGAAATACAAAATAGTATACGTCTTGGTGCCGGAGTAGAATTCCTGCCCCAATCGGATTTCGTGGGGGATGAATACTTCAAACGGCTTTCCTATCGGTTCGGCGCGTATTACCGAATGACAAATTTGAAATTAAAAGGCAACTCCATTAGCGAAATATTTGGTTCAATAGGAATGAGTCTTCCCATGAGCGCAGAGACTCGTATGCATCTTGCTCTTGAATACGGGATCAGAGGAACGACTGCATCTTCGTTGATAAAAGATACATTGTTGCGGTTCACCGTTTCGGTTTCTGCCTCTGAGTTAATGTTTATTCAACCCGAAATAGAATAATTATCGTTTCACACAACATTGTGAGCAAAGTATGATAGCACTTGCCAGCGACCATGCAGGATTTCATTTCAAAGAGAGAGTAAAATCATTTCTGAAACAATTGAATCTTGAATTCAAAGATTTTGGAACACATTCTCCCGATTCAGTCGATTACCCTGATTTTGCCCATGCAGCTTCCGTAGCGATCTCTAACGGAGATTGCGAGAATGGCATTTTTGTTTGCGGCACAGGAATCGGTGTTTCAATTGTTGCCAACAAGCATAAAGGTGTCCGAGCAGCAGCATGTGAGTCAGTGACTGCGGCAGAGCTTTCGAGGAAACATAATAACGCAAATGTCCTGTGTTTTGGCGAACGTCTTGTCGGATGGGGTGTTGCAGAAGATATGATCAAGGTTTTCCTGAACACTAATTTTGAAGCCGGAAGGCATACACGAAGAGTTGAAAAGATCCATTCCCTCACCGGAAGATAATCTGTTTTGCATTCTTTCAATCTCTTTTTCGATACATTATTAATTACCATAAAAAAAATCTATGAGTCATATACAGCAATTCGATCCCGAAATATATTCTGCAATTAAGAGCGAACAGAATCGTCAAAATACAAAATTGGAATTGATCGCATCCGAGAACTTTGTATCGGAAGCAGTTCTTGAAGCGGCAGGCACAGTTCTTACAAACAAATATGCTGAAGGGTATCCCGGAAAACGATATTACGGCGGATGCGAATATGTTGATGTTGTTGAGAATATCGCCCGTGACCGTGTAAAAAAATTATTCGGCACCGAATATGCCAACGTGCAGCCTCATTCCGGTTCGCAGGCAAATACTGCGGTCTATTTCACATTTATTAAGCCGGGCGACAAAGTATTGGGAATGAATCTTTCCCATGGCGGTCATCTAACTCACGGTTCATTAGTAAATTTTTCGGGACAACTCTATAATTTCTCTGCTTATGGTGTTTCAAAAGAAACCGGATTTATCGACTATAACGAAGTTGAAGACGTTGCAAAACGCGAACGGCCGAAATTGATCACGGTCGGTGCCAGCGCATATTCGCGGAACATTGATTATAAAAAATTTCGTGAAATTGCCGACAAGATCGGTGCTTTTCTGTTTGCCGATATTGCTCACCCCGCGGGACTGATCGCCGCTGATCTTTTGAATGATCCTATTCCCCACTGCCACGTGGTAACATCTACTACACACAAAACATTGCGCGGACCACGAGGCGGAATTATTCTTGTTGGAAAAGATTATGAAAATCCATTCGGAATTGTTGCCCCAAAATCAGGCAGAACGAAAATGATCTCTGAACTGTTGGATTCAATGGTGATTCCTGGAATTCAGGGCGGACCGTTGATGCACATTATTGCTGCAAAAGCAATTGCATTCAAAGAAGCATTACAACCCGATTTCAAAATCTACGCTCAACAGATCATTAAGAATGCTCAGGCACTATCTTCACATTTAATGTCAAAAGGATATATGATCTGTTCTAATGGAACAGATAACCACTTGATGCTTCTTGATCTTCGAAATAAAAATATCACAGGTAAAGATGCGCAAGAAGCCCTCGATGAAGCCGGAATCACGGTGAACAAGAACGGAGTTCCGTTCGACGATAAATCTCCTCTCATTACAAGCGGAATCAGAATCGGTACGCCAGCATTGACCACACGCGGAATGAAAGAAAATGAAATGAAGATCGTGGGAGACCTTATCGATGAAGTATTAAAAAATATCGGTAAGACCGAAGTGTATGAATCCGTAAAGAAAAAAGTTGCCGATCTATGTTTAGGTTTTCCATTATACAGTGATTTGAAATAAGAATATTTTCAATGCCAAACGATCAAACACATACCGAAGAGAAAGAAATGGGATTCCTCGATCATTTAGAGGAATTACGGATGAGATTTTTCCGTGCTGCACTTGCCGTTGTTTTTTTCTCGGCCATTGCGGCATATTTCGCAGATTTTCTTGTCAAACAAGTATTGCTCGCTCCGCTTCTTGCTGTTGGATTAAAAGCCCAAGTGCTCACTCCCTACGGTATTATGATGACGTATATGGAAACTGTTATCGTTGTTGGGATCATCGCGGCGATGCCATTCATCTTATACCAATTATGGAAATTTGTTGCACCGGGTTTGATGCCGAATGAACGCCGCTATGCTTCCAGTATTGTTTTCTTTACATCAATTTGTTTTTTATCGGGTGTAGCATTTGCATACTTTATCATTATTCCTACTGCATTGAAATTTTTCTCAACGTTTGGCACAGATGTCTTTCAATTAAATATTGCAATCGATGAGTATATCAGTTTTCTATTGAGTCTTATCCTTGGTTCCGGATTAGTATTCGAACTTCCGATGATCGCTTATTTTCTTACAAAAATTGGAATCCTGACACCGGAGATTATGAGAAAATACCGCCGGCACGCAATTGTCGGCATTTTGATCATTGCTGCAATCGTAACACCAACACCTGATATATTGACACAAAGTCTGTTCGCTGCTCCAATGATTCTCCTATACGAAGTCAGTATTTTCATTTCAAAATTTGCTCAGAAAAAATCCAAACCTGAAAAGGAATAAATGAGTCTGTCAGCTGTAAAAAATTTAGACTCGATTAAAAAACCGGTAGACACCGAGATCAAAGAGTTTGCCGGTTTCTTTAAGAATGCCATGCGTTCCAATGTAACCCTAGTAGATACGATAGCACGATATATTGTAAAACAAAAAGGGAAACGCATTCGTCCGGTGCTTGTATTTTTATGCGCAAAAGCGTGCGGTACGGTCAATCAAAGTACCTATCGCGGCGCAACACTTGTAGAGATCCTGCACACAGCAACGCTTGTCCATGATGATGTTGTTGATGATGCAGATACGCGTCGCGGTCTTGCCTCCATCAATGCAGTATGGAAGAATAAGATCGCTGTCTTGATGGGAGACTATCTTCTTTCAACCGGATTAATGATCTCATTGAATCATGGGGATGTTTATTTCCTTAAGGTGACCTCAGATTCAGTTCGAAGAATGAGCGAAGGGGAAATACTGCAGATACAAAAGAGCCGAGAGTTGAATATGGACGAAGCCACATACTTAAAGATCATTTCCAATAAAACGGCTTCATTACTTTCTACCTGTTCCGAGATCGGTGCAGCGAGTACAACCGAAGATAGCACACAACGAAAATTGATGAAAGATTTCGGCGAGAATGTTGGGATGGCGTTCCAGATCAGAGATGATATTCTTGATTTCACTTCCAGAAAAAGCATTCTCGGCAAGCCGATCGGCGGCGATATGAAAGAAAAAAAGATCACGTTGCCTCTCATCCACGCATTACAGCAATCAACGAAGCAGGAATCGCGAAAAGTATTGAAGTTGATCAAGAGCGGTGCATCGAATAAGGATGTTGAGTTTATTGTTGATTATGTAAAACAGAATAGTGGAATTCAATACGCTGAAAAACGGGCTCACGATTTTGGCAATGCCGCCCGAGAATGCTTAAAACCATTCCCTGAGACCGATGCAAAACAATCACTTGAAATGTTTGTTGATTTTGTAATGGATAGAGAGAAATAAAAGCAGATGATTTGATAATAGATATGAGACTAATACAGAAAACCCTGCCCAAGCAGGGGTTGTGTTTCTTAATCAGCACGTGATCATTTCATTACTACCATCTTTTTAATTTCTGTATTACTTCCAGCTTTTATACGATAGAAGTATACACCACTGGCTAATCCTTTCGCATCAAATTGTATTTTGTGTATACCGGCAGAAATGAAACCATTAAGTAATGTGGATACTTCTCTTCCAAGATAATCATAGACTCTAAGTTGGACATTATTTACTTCCGGAAGTGAGAATGAAATGGTCGTTGATGGATTAAACGGATTCGGATAATTCTGAAATAACTCAAACATACTTGGAATGAGCAAAGGATATTTATTAATGGACGTTACAGGATTATTACTACGATAGATTCTTGCACCTAATCTAAATAACAATTTTCCGTCGTTTGTCAATACAAAATTATCAAAAATACCATTGTATCCAAGTTCAGCAATCTGAATCCACGTTTTTCCTGTATCCAAAGATTTGTATATGCTTTTATATGTTCCACAAAATATTTGACCATCTGGAGTTACTAAAAGTGTTTGTACAGAATAATCTTTTATACCTTCATTGGATTCAATCCAAGATTTTCCGTTATCTGTTGATTGAAACATTCCTTTTTCAAGCGTCCCTGCAAAAATTTTATCATTAAAGAATGCAAAGCATTTTATACGATAAACTGGTAAAGTATCACTTCCTTCCCAAATACCTCCTTGATTTGATGAGCGAAATACTACATTATTCGACCCCATGAATAACATATTATCTTTTCTTCTTATTGAAAAAGAATAAATATGATCAGGAGTCGTAAAATGTTCCCAACTATTTGCCTTATCATAGGAACGTGCTGCAGATCCAAATGTACTTGAAGTATAGACAACTCCTAATGAATCTGTTGCTAAATAGAAATTAACATCATTCTTATTTAACCCTTTGCTTTTACTTTCCCAGATATATCCATTATCAGTTGAGCGGTATATTTCACTTCTGCTTGTTCCTGCATAAATAATACCCGACGGATCAACACTAAAACTATATATGCTACCTGTTGCAGCTGAATAATTCCACGACTCACCCACATCTGTAGAAATATAAATACCATAATTTTCGGTTCCTGCAACTAAGTTACCATTGGGCAATTTATCGATGGTTTGTACAATAGCCCTTGAAAACCCTGAATGAATTTTTTCCCACTTTGTTTCATTATCTTTGATTTTATACATACCAAAACCTTCCGTCCCTACTATAAAACAATCTGATCTTTTGAAAATTGAAATTATAGGAAGTGAAAGTGTATCAAATCTATTCCAACTACCTCCATTATTTGTTGTAAAATACAAACCTTCTATTGCACCAACATAAATATTCCCCTGCCTATCGTTGTATATCGATAACGGACGAAAAGGAACATTTAATTTTGTCCACGATTCCCCATAACTAGTCGATTGATACAAATCTCCAAAACTGTTATATAAATATGGATAATACCAGTTTCTTCCAATATAAATCGTAGAATCTCCATCACTTTCAAGACAATTAATTTCTTTATCAATAGTTGATACCTCATCCCAAATAATTCCATCATTGGTTGATCGGTAGATTACTCCTAAAGTTGTTCCAGCATATAAAAACCCATTTGATGTTGATGTAAAGCAATTTACAGAGGATCTTTTTACTGAATCTTGACTTTCAATCCATGTTTTTCCATCATCAGTCGATCGGTAAATTTTGTACCTATCTGAAAACACAATCGTTTTTCCCGGAGTTTCGTAAATGGCAGTAGTCGTATAAGCGGCAAAATAACCTGTTACCTCCCATGTAACTCCCAAGTTTGTAGAACGATAAATTATAGATCGTATCGGTGGGAATGGTGTGGGAGCATATTGTATTAGATCAAGCAATAAGGTTCCACTTGATAGAATTGAAGCGTTTAATACTCCTTTTTCTTGATTAGAGGAAACAAATATATTCCATGTGTCACCATTGTCTGTTGATCGAAGTAAATTTTGGTTAGTTATTGAAAATAAACTTCCGGAAGAATCTTTGAAAAGCGTACGGAAGGAACCACACATTAGATCAGATTTGTCCGACCAAGTTATTGATTGCGTATATAAAGGCGCACAATCAAAAGTAATCAGAAGTAACATCAAATATTTTCTCATAATTACTGTCTTATTATATTCTGTAATATGTTTCACTTCAATTTCATTTATTTAATTTGCTGTATCATCACACAAAAGTCAATATCCAAATTAAGGTGTTTAATTTTTAATAAATTGAAACAGAACGAACACGGATTATTTAAAACTAATAATCCCAAATCAACCAATTTGGGATTATTTTCACATTTCACTTTCATCATTAAACTCTTCCCGTTCACTTTTTAACTTCTTCTTTTTTTTCTTCTCTCTCCCACCCTTCCCATCTTCTACTTCAATATCGGGAATATGATTGAATGCAATTTTCGCGGGTGATGACTCTAATGCTGTATGCGCTCCACCAAAGTATAATGCGGCTTTTCCAAATCGTAGATTCAATTCATCAACAGCATTAAACAAAGCAGAAGAACGATCTTCATCTTCAAACATAGATTGGGTGTGTTCTTTTTCCGGTGTCAAATGTAATAACGTAACACCAACTTGTAATGGTTTTTCTTTAATTGTTGGTTTCCGTTCCAGAAGTACTTTCAACGCATTGGTCAATTGTAAGGTATCGGACGTTTCGCTGATCGTAATGGTGTCGTCCCAATCTTTTTTGTCGTAGAATCTAATATTCGCTGCGATCATTGAAGTTCTATAACCCAGTTTTCTCAGTCTCATTGCTGCTTTCTGTAAAATCCGATGCATCACCGCCACAGCATTTTCCATAGTTCGCTCAGCCGGAGATAAAACGTGTGAATGACCGATCGTGGTATGATGAGTTTGAGGAGTTTCGACTTCAATTCCTCGAAGTCGTTCAAACATTCTATCTCCTTCAATTCCTCCCCACACGTTGTGCAATATTTTTCTTTCAGCATTCCAAAGTTGCTCAACGGTGTAGATACCGTTTCGATACAATCTCTTCGTCATATTCCTGCCGATACCGGTAAGATCGTTTAAATCCAATGGGAATAGAATTCCAGGAAGGTCTTTCTGTTCTATAACAACAAGACCGTTTGGTTTTTGCATATCCGAAGCAGTTTTTGCGAGGAATATATTTGGTGCAATACCAATAGATGATCTAATCTGTTCACCAACATTTGCGCTTATTTCCGATTTGATCTTCTTTGCCAGCGTAATTGCATTCTCTTTACTCTTCTGACTCCCGCTCAGTTCGCACGCCATTTCATCGATCGATTTTACGGTATGCACAGGAATACACGACTCAACAACATCAATAAGTTTGTGATGATATTGAACATATAGTGACGGACGTGCACCAAGAATAGTTATTTCCGGACAACGCTCTTTTGCTTCCCTTGCCGTTGTTCCTGTTTTAATTCCGAATTTTTTGGCTTCATAACTCGCAGCAATGCACGAAGTATTTTCTGACAAGACAGGAACAACAGCGACAGGTTTCCCTCGAAGAGAAGGATTCTCCTGTTGCTCAACTGATGCAAAGAAAGAGTTGAAATCTATAAAAAGAAATCGGAGAGACATAAGTCTGAGGATTAAGCCAATAAACGAAAATATCTATCATTAACTCAAGTTACGCAGTTATATAAAAAACTTAGCCACGAAGGCACCAAGACACAAAAGTTTCACGAATTTTTTTTACCTATAAAAATCCTTTGTGCCTTAGTGTCTTCGTGGCAATTATTTTCTTTGTTATGCAACATCAGTTGTTAATGTGTTTTCACTTCAGCAACCTGCGGTATCGAAGTGATGACCCTTCTCGCACGCACGAACCGTTTTAGATTATATTCTTCAAAGATAGGAGAATTTGGATCGAAACTATTTATGCGGACTTTACCTGATGAATGAATATATTCCCGATTACTTAGATAAATGCCGACGTGAACGATCTTTTCAGGTTTACCCTGCCTGCCGTCAGGCATGGCATTCTCAGCTTTTCGCCCGAAAAATAAAAGGTCACCTTTTTTCAAATTCTCAAATTCAGCACCCGGCTCGATTGGTTCACCTTGCTCTGCTTGTTGATTAGCATCTCGGTTTAACAACTGACCATTGAGCAAATACACTGTTTTTGTAAATCCTGAACAATCAACACCCTTAGGCGATGTGCCACCCCAAAGATAAGGAACACCCATTAAATATTTTCCTGTCCGTTCAATATTATCGGCAACCGGAGCAAGTTTTGTTCCCCACTTTTCATAGTCAATGACATTGGATTTTTGAATGAATCCGATTCTACCATCTGCTAATTCAACTTTTGTCCACGATGATGTTGTTCCCAGATCTTTTAAAAGAGCTCCGCCGGTGATATCACACACAGGAAACGATTGAAGAGATGGCTGCTGTTGAACAAATCCGAAATAATTTATAACGAAAACCTTTTTTGCAATGTTCCAATCTTCTGCTTCTTTTTTGGAAACACGAATCATTTGGTCCGGATCAGCCCATCCAAGATATTTATCAGGAGATTGGATATACACCCAGCCACCTTTCCTTTTTAAAATACGGACGATATTTCCCATCAACACTTGTGAGCTTAGTTCTTCATTCTCACCCGGTTCGCTTCTCATATTCGCAACACTCACTGTAATGATTCCGTACGTTTTATTTCCAAGTTTTTCTTCAGGGAGAATAACTACACTATCAACAAGTTCTTTCTTTTCGGCAGCAAGAAGTTGGAATAGTTCTTTCTTTGCTTCTTCTTTCTCAACATCACCTGTAACGATCAATT
>CAYHFN010000070.1:0-14669 GCA_964355925.1 uncultured Chitinophagaceae bacterium | reverse complement strand
TGGACGACCGGAGTACCGACAGGTGTGAACGTACAACTGGCAGATATTCCGCAGTCGTTTGAATTACTGAATAATTATCCAAATCCGTTTAATCCAACAACAACGATCAAATTCGGATTGCCGGAAGCAAGTGAAGTATCGTTAAAGATCTATGATGTGCTTGGAAGAGAAGTTGCAACAGTGATCAACAGTATGCTTGCTGCGGGATACTATAATTACAGCTGGAATGCATCTGGTTTGTCGAGCGGTATGTATATCTATCGGATTACTGCAGCCTCGTCCAATGGAAATAAACAACAGAACTTTACTCAATCGAGGAAAATGTTGTTGCAAAAGTAATATTGAGGTAATTCCATAAACCCTTGAAAGGTCGTTTCAAAAAAAGGAGATTTGTTCAAAGAATGTTGCCTCCTTGAAACCTTTCAGGGGTTTTATTTTCGAAGATAATTTTTACTTGTTTTCTTACTGCAATTGTGTTTTAGTGACAAAAATATTTTTAATGAATTGCTTTTATCTAATTTTGAATTGGAGTTTATCTCCTAAAAGTTTTATGCAATTATATAGAATCCAATTTGTTTTCATATTCACAATTATTGCATTTCATTCTTCGGTCTATTCTCAAAAAAATATTTCGCAGAATGCAGGGTCTACTCTCACAGCAAGTAACACTTTGTATTCTAAACCGATTGGGTTACCATCGTTTGTTGAAGTTACCGACGTCAGAGGTTATAAAGCGCTTGTGCTTGTACCATCCAATACAGGAGAGACAATCAACGGAAAGTTTCCTGCAATTCTTTTTTTACATGGGATCGGCGAAAGCGGTAATGATCTAAACCGCCTTAAGCAAAATGGTTTTCCGAGAGTACTGGAAGGAGATCAACAATTCCCATTTATTTTTATTATGCCGCAGTGTCCTTCAAGCACGGAATGGTATTATACAAATGCAGATAATATTACGGCGATGCGGAATTTTCTTGACGATATTCTCTCACGATTTCCAATAGATTCAAGTCGGCTCTATATCACTGGTCTAAGCATGGGTGGGATCGGTTCATGGTACTTTGCAATCAAAATTCCAGAACGATTTGCTGCCTTGGTTCCAGTCTCATTTAGAGGTGATGGTTGGTCGTCCGCCCCGGCAAAGGATATTCCGGTTTGGGCATTTCACGGTGCTAAGGATGGGGTAATTCCACCGACGAAGGCTCAAGAACTTGTGGATCAATTTAAAGCAGTGGGGGGTAGTATCAGATTTGACATGTACCCAAATGGTAGCCATGATGCATCAACATGGGGAGTGACCTACAATAATCCCGATGTTTATGATTGGATGCTGAGAAAAAAGAAGGTTATAGTATCAACTCAGGAAGATAATTCAAGGGAGTCCATTCCACAAGAATTTTCGATAAAGCAAAACTTTCCAAATCCGTTTAATCCAACAACAACGATCAAATTTGGATTACCGGAAGCAAGTGAAGTATCGTTAAAGATCTATGATGTGCTTGGAAGAGAAGTTGCAACAGTGATCAACAGTATGCTTGCTGCGGGATACTATAATTACAGCTGGAATGCATCTGGTTTGTCGAGCGGTATGTATATCTATCGGATTACTGCAGCCTCGTCCAATGGAAATAAACAACAGAACTTTACTCAATCGAAAAAAATGATGTTGCAAAAGTAATATTGAGCTGGATTTATTTTAACAATGATATCCTGCTATTTACGATTGGACTCTGACAACAAAAATAAAGTGATGATGAAAAATATAAGAATTAATTTCTGTAAAATTTATTTTCATATTATATCTATAATATTTTTTACTGTTGTCGTCTTCGGACAAAAGAATGAATCCATCAAGGTGGATTATCAAAAGATCGCTTCCTTTATGAATGAACAGTTGGAATGTGAAAAGTACGTTTTTTCAACAGGAAGATTCCCTCAATTCTGGTGGCAAAATGAAACAAAGGTTGAAAATAAAGTTGGGAAATTCTCACTGCAGACTTTGTATTTTAATTCAAAAGGGGATCAAGTAACTCGAGCAGAATTTCAGGGAAGATATGGTGCTGTAATTAAAGGAACAACTGCGAATGGATTCACAATAAAACGTTTTGTTACATTGTATTGTGCCGATGTTGAGTTTGATGACTACAGTAAAAATGTTCCAATTCATCTAAATTATTTAAATGGATACGGAATTCCTAAAGAAAATTGGGATCGCTATAAAAATAGTGAAGAACGGTTTTCATTCGGCAGTTTAAAATATTTTCCGCAGCGAGATCCTGACGCAGCAATTTTTCTTGCAGGTCTTTCAGAAATGGATACTTCATCGCTTTGGTATGATTCTCCGCGATTGCGAGACAGACAATGGTGGGTTACATTGAAATCAAAACTTGAAGGCCAAGCAACTTCAAAGAATCCATTATTGATTTCGAAATTCAATGCAAATAATAAATCTATTTATATAGATGAAACAATTGTTGAATCATCCCAATATGATCCGATTCAAATTGAAAAAATTAAGACCATTTGTCGAACATGGAGTGAAAATACTGGAATTCCACAAGTTACGTTAGTTATTCATAAAGGGAAAATTATTTTTCATGAAGCATTCGGTAATGATGAAAATGGTAAACCTATTACTAACGATACACGAATGTGGATGGCTTCTATTACAAAACTTCTCACCGGTTCGCTTATGATGCAGTTTGTTGATCAAGGAATTATTGATCTTGATGCTCCGGTTGCAAAGTATTTGCCGGAATTATTAGTAGAAGGAAATGAAAAACTAACTGTGCGTCGTCTTTTGAATCACACCAATGGATTACATAATTCCGGCGAATGGGCTTCGGATTGGAACGTTGCTCTTGAAAATCAAATCACGCATATGCTTCCATCAATTAACATTGGCGAAACGTTTTCGTATCATCGGGCAGGATATGCACTTGCTGGAAAAATCATGGAACGAGTTTCCGGTCGTGCCGTTCCATATCTATTCCAAGAGAACATTTTTATTCCGATTGGAATGAGAAGTGCATACGCGGATAATACATACGGCGGTTTATATTGTTCAGCAATTGATCTTGCACGGCTTGGCCAAATGCTATTGAACAAAGGTACATACAATGGAGTCAAATTATTTTCGGACGAAACATTCTCAAAAATGCTTCCAATCCAACTTGCGCAAGGAAACCGAAAATGGGGAGTCGGAACTTCTGCAATGGGAGGAAATGGATTGAGTGATGAATCTTTTGGACATGCAGCCGCATCAGGGTCTATATTCCGCATTGATCCGAAGAACGAATTGATAATTATTTCGGCACGTAATAGTGAAGGAAAATCATATCGAGAGTTTGAAAAATCATTGATTGAGAATTGTTCAGCTCTAATTAAAAATCATTAAGCAATGGTGAAGAAAATCGATAAAAAAATTCACACGCTATATTCTAAAAAAGAACTTGGACAGATACAATTATTATTCCCGGTAATTTTACTGGTAACTGTATTTTCCCTTGCTCCATTGGTGCGAGGAATCTACCTCGGATTTACAGATTATCGTCTCGGTGATCCTATATCATTCAACGGAATTGAGAACTACATTCAGTTGTTCAACGATGAATATTTTTGGAACTCGTTCAAAATAGGAATGGTGTGGACATTCATTGTAACTGCTCTTCAGGTAATTCTCGGACTCGGACTTGCACTTCTGCTCAATACGAAAATTCGGTTTGCGTCATTCTACACCATTCTCATTTTAATTCCTTGGGCTACTCCGCCGATCATTCGTGGCATATTGTGGCGCCAAATGTATGAGCCGAATACCGGTGCAGTAAATATTCTTCTGTCTGATGCAGGATTGATTTTAGCACCAATCAATTGGTTGTCAAGTTTTGAATATGTTATTCCTGCTGTTATTGTTGCGGGTATATGGGGAGAAATATCCAAAGCGGCAATTTTTCTTTTAGCCGGATTGCAGACTATACCAAACGATCTTTATGAAGCCGGTAAGATTGATGGCGCAGGAGTGTGGGACCAATTTTGGAGTATCACACTGCCGGTATTAAAACCGGTGCTTGCAGCAATTGTTTCACTCACATTTATGTGGAATTTCAATACATTCGGAATTATTTGGGTGTTAACACAAGGAGGACCGGGTGGAATGACACGATTGCCAATGTTGGCGGCGTATGAAGAAGGTTTTCGGTACGGGTATATCGGTTATGCTGCTGCAATTGGAAATGTCATGGTCATTATTCTTTCAGTAATGTTGTTTATGTATATTCGTGTTCAGTTACGAGAGAGGAATGAATCATGAAAAGAAAGAGCCTGTTTTCGAAAGTGGCAATTCATGGATTGATCATTTTATATATAATCTTTCTATTATTTCCATTATTTTGGGTTGTTGCAAGTTCGCTAAAACCAACGCAGGAAATTTATTCCGGTTCTCCGACAATTCTACCGCAGCAAATTACGTTCGATCATTATAATTCAGTGATCAATGGTCAGCAAATATTTCGAAGTATGTGGAACAGTGTTATTGTTGGTACGATCTCGACAATCCTTGTTGTGCTTCTTGCTGTTCCGTCTGCGTATGCGATGGTTCGATATAAATCAATTATCAACAATGCAATTTTAGGTTGGATTCTCGTTTCGCAAATATTTCCCGTTATACTGGTCATGATTCCGCTTTATGTAATGCTGCGATATATAGGATTGACTGATTCTCTGACAGGACTTACGTTAATTTATGTCGTATGGTCATTGCCATTTGTTTTATGGATGATGCATGGGTATGTAAAAAGTATTCCACTTGAATTAGAAGAAGCCGCGGTGATCGATGGAGCAAGTAGAACTCAAGTGATCTTTAATGTCTTGATGCCGTTATTGCTTCCGGCAATTGGTGCATCAGCGTTGTTTGCATTTATCTCTGCATGGAATGAATTTTTCTTTGCACTTGTATTAATGAAAAGCCCGACACTTGCTACGTTACAAGTGGAATTGGCTCGATATACTGGAATGGAAGGTCAGGCAAGAACCGGTCCGCTCGCAGCGGCAAGCGTTATTGCAACATTACCATCAATTGTATTATTTGTTTTTATGCGTAAATGGTTTACAACAGGATTGGTTTCAGGAGCGCTTAAAGGATAATGAAACAAATTATTTTTATACTATTATTTTTTTTGATAGGATCTGCTCTTGCTTATTGGGCTTTGCAGAAAAAAAGTGTTCAGCAAAATCAATCGCTTCGTTTTGTAAGTCTGGCATGGCAGGAGCGGGCAATTGCAACAAACATATCCATTGTGAATGAATGGAATACGCTTCATCCGGATATGAAAGTTGAATACATCCAGGGGACATGGAATTCTGCCCATGATTATTTGGTAACGGCGTTTGAAACGGGAGATGTTCCCGATATTTTCCATTACGAATCATCAGTCATCATAGATTACGCAATGCGAGGGTATTTAACGGATCTTTCACCGTATATTTCTGCCGAAATGAAAAGTGATGTTCTTGATGTAGCATGGGCTACTGTAACCCGACCAAACGGAGAGATTGGCGGTATACCGTTTTTGATTGAATCACTTGTCGTGCTCTATAATAAATCGCTTCTTGAAAAAGAAGGAATTATTCCCCCAACACTCGAACATCCGTGGACGTGGGATGATCTGCAAGCAGCAGGTCGAAAATTGACTAAAGATACAAATGGAGACGGAGCGGTCGATCAGTACGGTGCAGGCTTTGGATTGCGGAATTCTGCAAACATCATCATGAATACTTCAATTAGTTTTGGAGGTTCGTTCTTTAAGAAAGAGAATGATCATTTTGTGGTTAAAGTTAATGTTGAAGAAAAAAAATTATTACAGACCATTGTTAATATGATATATAAAGATAAATCTGTTTCTCCAGCGAGTGTTGGTGAAACCGGCGCTGGAATGATCCCCGGATTTTTTAGCGGACGATATGCGATGCTGGTTGGCATTGGCTCATGGGGAAGGCAGCAACTTGTTGAGAATGCGCCAAAAGAATTTCGTTGGGGCGTAATGCCACCACTAAAAGCACTGACGCAAACGTACGGTGCAAGCACCCAAACATTAAGTGTTCCAAAAAAATCGAAACGTGCAAAAGAAGCAATGATGTTCATAGATTTTATGTTGAGTTCAAAAAATATTGCCCGTCTTGCATTAAATGATTGGATGATTCCTGCAAGGAAATCGTGCTTAGCTATGCCTGAATTTAAAGATACGCTGGGTGGTTGGGATATAACATGTTCTGCAGTTTCTACGCTTGGTGTTGGCTCGTGGGTTGGTGCACCGGGGTATGTTGAGTGGAAAAGCCGCGTAGCAAATCCTGTAATGCAGGAATTGTTTGCGGGAAGATTATCTGTAGATGAAGCTGCTCATCGTATTGAACATGAAAGTAATATTGTTCTTTCTCGGTATAAGAAACGCGGAGATGTTTGGTGATCACTTTTCAAGACAGAGCACGTGGTTCATTTCTCGGACTTGCTGTTGGTGATGCGTTGGGAAGTCCGACTGAAGGGAAAACACCGGATCAGATTTCTTCGCAATGGGGAAGAGTAACTGATTTTCTTTCTGAGGAGCAAGGTGGAAGCGACGATACGGAATACGCATTGTTCAGTGCAAAATTGTTACTGCAAAAGAAAAGAGAACTTACATCTGTTGATGTTTCTTCTGCTTGGCGAAAAGATATTATTAAATCAAACAATGCGTATAAGGGAGCCGGATTTAGTGAGATTATAGCGATACACAATCTTTTGAATGGCTTGCAACCTCCGCACTCGGGACAACATCTACACAGTTGGAGTGACGGACTTGCAATGCGTGCTGCTCCATTTGGTATTGCTGCAGCTGGTGATCCTCAATTTGCTGCACATCTAGCACAAATTGATGGTGTAGTGAGTCATTCAGGTGAGGGAATTTTTGCGGGTCAAGCGGTTGCTGCAGCAGTTTCAGTTGCAATGACCGATGCGCCACTTGATAAAATCATTCAGGCAGGTTTGGATGTTATTCCAAAAGATTCATGGACTTTTGCTTCGATCACTCGCGGAGTAAAGATCGGTTTTGACTCACCGGATGTTTGGAGTTCACTAAGACCATTACATTCATCCATTGCGTGTTCGTATTATATTTGGACAGATGTTGCACCGGAAGCGATTGGTCTTGCATTTGGACTTATCGCTGCAGCGCGTGGTAAATTTGAAGATGCAGTTCTCGGAGCAGTTAACATCGGCCGAGATACAGATACTATCGCAGCTATTGCCGGTGCTATTTGCGGTGCTTCAGGAGGTAAGCAAGTAATTCCCGAACGATGGATAAAACGTATTTCTGTTTCGCGTGGAATTTGTATCAACGCCGTAAAAAATATGAATATTATTGAAGTGGCAGATGATCTTGCTTTGTTAGCAAAATCGTGGAGTGAAAGACCATGAACGAAATGAAGCAACGTGCGCGTAATGCAATGATTGGACTCGCCATTGGTGATGCGCTGAGTTGGACATCACTATTTCATCGAAGCGTTCTTCTTCCTTTCTGGACACGGAGAAAGCGCCGTGAAATGGATGCATCGTCGGAAACAACAAATATCATTGTAACACCGATGCCATTCTCTCTTAATCAACCTGCGCAGCAATTTAATATCTCTTCAACAGATAAAACTGAGTGGGCAGCATTCTCTGCTCAAAATTTATTGCACAACGAATTTAATTCTTACAATCAATCAGTTTTGAATGAATGGATTAAACTTTCCAATTCAAAAGATCCTATTCGTGGAGGTGTTAGCACGCAGGCTGCCCTTCATAATTTGCGAAATGGAATCCTGCCGCCTCAAAGTGGAAAAGAAAATCCTCATTACTTTGACGATGGTGCGATGGCTCGTGCGGTACCGATTGGAATTCTCTATGCCGGTCAACCGGACAAAGCGGCGCGTTTGGCTGAAATTGATGCTTCTGTTACAAATAGTGAAGATGGTATTTGGGCGGCTCAAGCAATGGCGGTTGCAATCAGCGAAGTTTGTTCCGGAGAAAATATCACGGATGCAATCAACACTGCGCATCACTATCTTCCGGAATCATCGTGGATCAGACGGACAGTTGATGAAGCAATGACCATAGCTCAAAAGAGCGATTCAATTTTTTCAATTCTTCCGAAACTTCATAATACCATTGTTAATCGTGAATACAGTTATGGAAACGTCGCACCCGAAACTTTAGCGTTAACATTTGTTATCGCTCAGTTACACGGAAATAATTTTGAGAGTGCGGTAACAACAGCATCATCCTTTGCTAAAAGTGGTGAAACACTTCCTGCAATGGTAGGTGCGTTAGTAGGAGCAATGCAATCAACATCATTTGCAAGTGAAAGCTGGATGAACTCGATTGGGACATTGAAAGGAATTTGTATTCCACCCTTTGCAGGAACAAACTATATCGCCATTGTGGATCAGCTTTCAATTTTGTCAGGGCAAAAAATATCACTATGAGAATTTCCTGGTTAGATATATCGGAACGGATCAAATACGAATTACAGCAGCGCGAAGAAGAGGGAAATGATGTTTCTGAACTTCGCAGTGAATGGAGTCAAATACAAAATCTTAATTTGACTGTAGAAATATTTAAAATTAATGCAGAAGTCTTTTACAGTAAAATTGAAAAAATTCCATCTCAAGTATTGAACGGATCAAATGAACCGTCGGAATGGCGAGATATAATCGTACAATGTAAGATAAAATCAGATTTAACCCCTTCATTTTCTACAGCATTTATTGAAGATAGAATTCTCGGTGGCTGGCTTGGAAGAAGCGCCGGATGTATGCTCGGGAAACCGATTGAAAAGATCCACCGCACCGATGCTATTGAATTACTCTCTTCCAATAACACATGGCCAATTTCTGATTATCTGACAGGGAAAGGAATATCTGATTCATTGTTGCAAAAATACCCCTGGAACAAACATTACGGTAAGGAAAGTCTCAGAGAGAATATCGTATGTATGCCGGAAGATGATGATATGAATTATCCGATGCTTAATTTGTCAGTGTTTGAAAAGTACGGAGAAGAATTTACGACGGAGCATGTCATTCAAACATGGATGTCTTTGGCGCCTGTACTTACAACGTTCACAGCAGAGCGTGTCGCCTATGTCAATAGATTAACAGGAATTGAGCCACCACAGACCGCACTAATCAGAAACCCTTACAGAGAATGGATTGGTGCGCAGATACGAGCAGATTTATGGGGATGGACTTCTCCCGGTCAACCAACCCGTGCCGCTGAATTTGCTTGGCGTGATGCTCAATTGAGTCATGTTCGCAATGGATTGTATGGAGAAATATTTTTTGCCGCCGCAATTGCAGCATCCTTTAAGCACGATAATGTGATTGCAGTGATCAACGAAGCATTAACTTTTATCCCTCCGCAATCCCGGTTTGCAGAGGCAATTCGTTTTGTCTTGTCCCTTCCTATACAAGAACAATTGTGGGATGAAACGGTCGATTCTCTTTATCAAAAGTTTGGCGCATTTCACTGGGTTCATACAATAAACAATGCCGCACTTGTTGTTGCGTCACTGATCTCAGCAAAAGGAGATTATGAACATGCGATTTGTAATGTTGTGATGGGAGGATGGGACACCGATAGTAATGGAGCAACTGTTGGTTCTATCATGGGTACTATGCTTGGTGCAAAAAAACTTCCGGTGAAATGGATTTCTCCATTGAACAATAAGATCAGAACCAGTCTGAAAGGTTTCGATAATTCTTTACTGAGCGATCTTGCAAAACGAACAGCAAAGATTGCAAAATATTAATTACACACGTTACGTAAGATGCAAAAATAACGCCACGAAGTCACAAAGGCACTAAGAATAATCATCTTTGTATTTATGAAACTATCAAGTGGAAGGTTTTTTTATGAAACGTCTTTGTGTCTTAGTGTCTTTG
Source organism: uncultured Chitinophagaceae bacterium (assembly GCA_964355925.1). Taxonomy (GTDB): domain Bacteria; phylum Bacteroidota; class Ignavibacteria; order UBA10030; family UBA8401; genus UBA8401. The sequence goes on along the minus strand of CAYHFN010000070.1, from coordinate 4,715 downwards.
TGGCAAAGCTTTTCAACTGAGTATAACATCATTTCGTTTTTGAAAGAATACTATGCTGACAAAAAATGAGCTTATAAAAAATAAAATATTATTACAAGATCGTGCACGCGCAAGTCTTGTAGGTCACGCTATTGGTGATTCATTCGGTGATATTGCCCGTTCGCCTGATTATCATTTGCAATATGGCATCACGATGGACTTTTCTGAAAAGCCCGCTCCGGGAACTGATGATACTGAATTCGCACTTTTAACTGCGCAAACTCTCATCAAAGCAAAAGGAAATTTAACCGATGCTGATGTTTTGGAAAGTTGGAAAATGCATGTTCTCCCACTTTCAGAACTGAAGCGAGGTGGAGCAAGTGAGAGAGAAGCTGCAGCAAATATCCGCCGAAATGTGTTGCCGCCGCTTTCCGGTATTTATAATTCGCACTATATGAGCGATGGTGCGGCAATGCGTGTAACACCGATTGGTATTGCATGTGCCGGTGATCCTGAACGCGCCGCGTATTTAGCGGATATTGATGCCCGCATTAGTCATTCCCGCGATGGATTGTGGAGCGCACAAGCAGTTGCTGTTTCCGTTGCCGTAGCGATGGTAGGTGCAAATGTCGACGAAATTTATCAAACTGCGATCGATGTGACCCCAAAAGATTCATGGATGAGATTCACATTTGAAAAAGCGTTAAAAATAATTGAAGAAAAAAAGACACTTGAAGAATGTTGGAAGCCTCTTCACGATGCTCTGTGGACTGAATATAAATCAGTTTCACCGGAAGCGGTTGCTTCTGCACTTGCAATATTAAAATTAACAAATGGCGATTTTAGGCGAGGTATTATTTACAGTGGTAACTTTGGAAGAGATGCAGATACCATTTCTGCAATCGTTGGAGCCATTAGCGGAGCGATGAACGGCATGGGCGCGATTCCGACGAAATGGGTCGATAAGGTCCGCTTCACTACAGGTGTTTGTCTTCCTTTTACAAAAGGAATGGATCTTTTTGATGTTGCCGCTCAATTATCAGAATTGGTTAAATAAGCAATGGAATATTCATCACTCGGTCGATCAGGACTACAGGTCAGCAAATTGTGTCTTGGCACAATGAATCTAGGCAAATTGGTTGATGAACAATCAAGTTTCACTATACTCGATGCTGCACTTGATGCAGGCATAAATTTTATCGACACTGCCGATGTGTATGGAGGTATTGGTCACAAAGGGAGAACAGAAGAAATCATCGGGAAATGGATCTCTCAAGGTGGCGGTCGACGCGAGAAAATTGTATTGGCAACCAAAGTTTATGGTAAGATGGCTGATGGTGTAAATGATCGAGGACTTTCATCATATCATATTCGGTCTGCTTGTGAAGCAAGTTTACATCGTTTAAAAACCGATCATATCGATCTCTATCAAATGCATCATATCGACCGCTCAACGCCTTGGGATGAAATTTGGCAAGCAATGGATCATTTAATACATTCCGGTAAAATCATATATAATGGTAGCAGTAATTTTGCAGCGTGGAATATTATAGAAGCACAATTTACTGCACATCAAAGAAATCATCCCGGTCTTATTTCAGAACAAAGTCTGTATAATTTGACTAATCGAATGATTGAATTGGAAGTAATTCCTGCGTGCCGAAAATATGGTGTAGGAATTATCCCATGGAGTCCTTTAGCAGAAGGATTGCTTGCCGGAATTCTTAATAGTGAAAATGGAGTTCGAAAGAAAACGGAAGCAGTCCGGAAAAAATTAACACAACATCGTAAACAAGTTGAAGAATATGAAAAATTCTGCATTTCGATCAATAAAAAACCGGAATCAGTTGCTATTGCTTGGCTTCTTAAAAATCCGGTAATTAGTTCTGTGATCATCGGTCCACGTACACTCGAGCAATTGCACGGTATGGTTGATGCGCTACAAGTGATATTAACAGATGAAGAGATCAAAACAATTGAAACTATCTGGCCAGGTCCCGGTGGCGAAGCACCGGAAGCGTATGCTTGGTAAAATGGAATAACAATGATTACTCAAAAACAAAAAATAGGATCTGCTGGAAGAATTGGACCAACTGTCAAATCAGATTGTCACGTTCAAGTTTCAATTACATCGTCTGGTGGAATTAAGATAGATCTCAAGAGCAAAGTCGAATCGCTATACGGGGACGCTATCCGATCTCAAATTATCGACATTCTCAAATATTTTAATGTAAAGAATGCTACAATTGAAGTTGTTGATCAAGGCGCAGTTCCGTTCGTAATTGCTGCAAGGGTAGAAGCTGCTCTAAAAAGAGCTAACTCTCAATTGAACAATAATTATCTGATTGGTGATGCAAAATCCATAAAAAAGAATGTACGAGATCGTGTACGACGTACACGACTCTATTTGCCGGGAAACGAGCCTCATTTCTTTTTTAACGCCGCTCTGCATAAGCCTGATTGTATCATTCTCGATATTGAAGATTCAGTTGCTCCGTTAGAAAAAGATAATGCAAGAATTCTTGTTAGAAATGCTCTTACGACAATAGATTTCGGAGATGCTGAGCGAATGGTAAGGATCAATCCTTTCCCATTAGGTCTGGAAGATTTGCGACAGATCGTTCCTCACAATGTTCAAACAATTCTCATCCCAAAATGTGAATCAGCTGCTCAGGTCGAAGAAGTTGATAATGAAATAGATATAATTCTAAAAAGTCAAAACATCAAAAGAAATATTTTCCTCATCCCAATCATTGAAAGTGCATTGGGTGTTGTGAATGCGTTTGATATAGCAAATGCGAGTAAATGGAATTGCGGATTAGCAATTGGATTAGAAGATTATACTGCTGATATCGGTGTTGAACGAACAAAAATTGGAACGGAAAGTTTTTTTGCTCGAAGTGCTGTGATAAATTCGGCGAAAGCAGCAGGAATACAAGCGCTCGATTCCGTGTTCTCTGATGTTAACGATGAAGAGGGTTTGCGTCAAAGTGTGTTGGAAGCAAAAGCGATCGGTTTCGAAGGGAAGGGATGTATTCATCCGCGGCAAATAAAAGTGATTCATGAAGCATTCACACCGACGCAAAAAGAAATTGAGTATGCTCAACAAGTTATAGATGCTTATAATGAAGCTCAGCAAACTGGTTCAGGAGTGATTGCATTAGGTTCTAAAATGATCGATGCTCCGGTCGTAAAAAGAGCACAACATATATTAGCGCTTGTGAAGTAAAAATCAGATAAAAAATACGATTATGGCCAAAGAATTGAAATCAAGACTGGTAAAAAATGCTGCAGGACGGTATGTACCGACTGTCGTCAATGGAGTTGCCACAATTCCCTATAAAGGAGTAAATAAATATCGTCTTGTGCATTCTATGTTTGCACCTCCTGTACGAAGTTGTGCTGATTTTCCTTCCGATGGAAATAAACTTGTAAAGAATCTTAAAGAAGCGTTAAAGAAGTCCGGTCTGAAAAATGGAATGACGATATCAACACATCACCATCTTCGCAATGGTGATGGCTTGACAAATGTTCTGTTTGACACCATCAAAGAAATGGGAATTAAAAATATTCGTTGGTATCCAAGTGCTTCTTTTCCATGTCACGAATATCTGATCAAATATTTAGAAGATGGAACGATCCACCATATAGAAGGGAGTATGAACGGACCGTTGGGACGTTTTGCCTCCGAAGGTAAAATGAAGGGAACAGGAGTCCTTCGCTCACACGGCGGACGGTACAAAGCAATTCAAGATGGTGATGTTCACATCGATATTGCTGTGATTGCGGCTCCCAGCGCGGACGCATTTGGAAATGCCAATGGTGTTTCGGGTAAATCTGCATGCGGATCTCTTGGCTTTGCGTTAGGAGATTCTGAATATGCTGATAGAGTTATTGTTGTAACAGATTCATTGGTGGATTTTCCTTGCGTTCCATGGCATATCCAAGGAAATAATGTTGACTATGTTGTTGAAGTGAAATCACTTGGTGATCCGACAAAAATCGTTTCCGGTACGACTCAAGTGACGAAAAGTCCTGACAGAATATTGATCGCGGAATACATTGTACAATTTGTTGAAGAATCTGGAATAATGAAAAATGGTTTTTCATTCCAGGCAGGGGCAGGCGGAATTAATCTTGCTTTCTTGTTATTGCTAAAAGATAGAATGAAAACCAAAGGTGTCAAAGCTCGATTCATTCGTGGCGGCAGTACACAATATCTTACTGAAATGCTCGAAGAAGGTTTGACTGATTACATTCTTGATGGACAAGCATTCGATACAGAAGGAGTTCGTTCATTACGTGAAAATCCAAATCATGTAAATACAAGCCCGTTTACAAGCTATAATTTCCATGGAAAAGGAAATTTTGCATCAATGCTTGATGTTGTTGTGCTTGGAGCAACTGAAGTGGATGTGAATTTTAACGCCAATGTCGTTACCCATTCAGATGGGTACCTACTGCATGGCATTGGCGGATGGATGGATTGCTTATTTGGTAAGTGTGTTATTCTTGCGATTCCTTCGTTTCGTGATCGTATTCCAATTATTGTAGACGATGTAACAACGCTATGCGGTCCCGGTGAAATGATTGATGTTATTATTACCGAACGAGGGATAGCGATAAATCCATTGCGGCAAGATTTGATAAGAAAATTATCAAAAAGTAAATTGCCAATCCGTACGATTGAAGATATTCAACAAGAAGTGTATCAAATCTGCGGTGGAAAACCTCAA
>CAYHFN010000069.1:0-14992 GCA_964355925.1 uncultured Chitinophagaceae bacterium | reverse complement strand
CCGACGATGTTTTCCCATTTCGCACCGGAAGAAATATTGATTCGTTTCGTCATATCAAATTCATTTTTCTCAACAACGATTCTGGTTGGTCATCCACAATAATATGAGATTGGACACTTGATGGAACAAATTCTTCCGCTACGGCGTGATCGATATATTGTAAGAGTGAATCATAGTATCCATTCACATTTAAGATTCCTGCAAGTTTTTCGTTAATGCCAAGATGGGTGAATGCGAGGACTTCAAACAATTCATCCATTGTGCCGACGCCACCCGGAAGCGTAATGAATGCATCAGCAAGTTCGATCATTTTTGTCTTTCGCTCACTCATCGATTCGACAATGTGCAGTGCTGAGATATTTTTATGAGCAAGTTCTCGTTCGGCGATGACTGTAGGAATTACGCCGATAACTGTTCCACCTTTTTGAATCATTGTATCGGCAACGATCCCCATAATACCGTTGGTTGCGCCGCCGTAGATCATCGCAATATTGTGGTGCACGAACAACTCAGCAAGTTCACGAGAGCGTTCGGCATATTCTTTTCGGATTCCATTCTTTGAGCCGCAGAAAATACAGACTGATTTCATTGTTTCCTTTGTTATTTGATTATTCAATATACGATTAAAATTCTTTACAGAAAATTTCTGTTACCAGTATTGTGAAAATATGTCGTTTGCTTCTTGCCTTTCCAATGGTCTTCCTCTATCTTAAACACCATTGGAATGAACTACTCCAAACTATTTCAGTCAACCACATACATTTTCAGTAAGATTCTTCGTATTTATTATATCCAACGGACATTTGGAATCGTGAGTGTGATAGCGTCAATTTATTAACATTAACTATCGGAAGGGATGGTACTATGCAAACAATTTTGGGTGCCAACGGAACCATCGGTTCTGTTCTTGCAAAGGAATTAAACGATTACACCAAACAGATACGATTGGTTAGTCGTAATCCAAAAAAAGTAAATGAGACCGATGAATTATATCCGGCAGACTTATCCGATCCAATTCAAGTAGAAAAAGCAATTGAAGGATCCAAGGTTGTTTATCTGTTAGTTGGATTTGATTACAATATTAATGTGTGGAAAAATCAATGGCCAAAACTAATGCGTGCAACAATTGATGCATGTATTAAGCATAAAGCAAAATTAGTATTTTTTGATAATGTGTATATGTACGATATTCATGCGATTCCGCATATGACTGAAAGTTCAGTCATAAATCCACCAAGTAAAAAAGGTGCGGTGAGAAGTGAAATTGCCGATATGATTTTGAATGAAGTGAAATCCGGAAAATTGACCGCACTCATTGCCCGTTCCGCAGACTTTTATGGTCCGAACAATGAAAAAAGTTTTTTAATAGAAATTGTACACAACAACATTAAAAAAGCGAAGAAACCAAACTGGTTGATTGATGCCAATAAAAAACATTCATTTACCTACACGCCCGATGCAGCAAAAGCAACCGCATTATTGGGAAATACCGATGATGCGTACAACCAGGTGTGGCATTTACCCACAGACAAGAACACACTAACCGGAAAAGAAATAATTGGATTGTTCACCAAAGAAATGAATGCAAAGAACACGTTCTCGGTATTGCCAATGTGGTTATTGAAGATCCTCGGATTGTTCATTCCCATTATGAAAGAAATGCCAGAAATGATGTATCAATATGACAGAGATTATTTTTTTGATTCCGGAAAATTTGATAAAAGATTTTCTTTTAGAACGACAACATATCAGGAGGGTGTAAAACTGACAGTTGAGCAAACAAAAGAAAAATAACGGAATTGTGCATATACTGATTTTGTTTTTTAATAATATTGAATGTTTTTAGAAATCGTATTACAAAGATTATTGCCGGTAAGAAAATATCCATTGGAAAAAAAACTGATATTTTGTATATTCATAAATCTAAAACATGCAAAAAACAAGCATTGGTAGTTATTATTGGCAAGTGGTTACCAAAGTAGTTGCTTATTGATCAAGGAATGGTTTTTAATTTTTCAAGAAACCTTAATGAATTGTAGAAACTATAATTTTTTGCATGGTAAGTGGTTTTAAAAATGCACCGGTAGCTCAATCCCAAAGGGATTTCGCTGCCAAGATAAATGCACCGGTAGCTCAACTGGATAGAGCACCAGCCTACGAAGCTGGGGGTTACAAGTTCGACTCTTGTCCGGTGCACAATTATTTCCAATAAACCCAGGCTCTTCGCGAGCCTTTGTTTGTTTTACGTCTGCCGCAAATTCCATTTGTCACCATTTTGTAACCATGTTTTTTTCTGAAACATTTTCAAAGAAATAATGCCTCTCAAATCTTCCTAATCGTAAAACCGCAAATCGTGATATCTTAAAAATCCTAATAAATTGAATGATTTATGGATTGCGATTATTTTATTGTATAAAAGACGAATATCCGGAAAGTAAAGTCACTTTATATTTCGTTTGGCAAAGAGAATGGTTTGCCAGGTTCCGGTTAAAATACAGATGGATGGGAAAAAAAACCACAGATTTAACTATTATTGCATAGTAAAATAATTAGTTAATGGTGATAGTATGTATGTTGCCATAAGTCTAAAAGATAGTTAAATTGACGGTGTTGGTTGGTCAGGTTATGCACATTAAGAAGGAATTTTTCTTAACCGATTTTAAAACTCCTCGTCACGGGACGAACATTTTTACACATGAAATTATTCTTGGTAAACGATAATGAAAATTAAATTCCTTTTTGTAATTCTTTTGTCTTCATTTCTTTTTTCTCAATCCAAACCGGATATCGTCGTATTTGATGAAGCCGATGCAGGGATTCTTAATGAATCATTTGCCAATGTAGTTTTGCCAAGCGTGTTAACAGTCGGCGGATTAAAGGATAAAGTCCTTGTTGTTCAGACACAATCATATACCGGTATAGCAAGTGCCTTAATTGAATGGAAATCAGTTCCCACAGGGAATTGGCATATCTACATACCGAATCCGGGCTGGGCGAAAAAAAATATTAATGGTTACGATAGTGTTGTGTTGTTCGTCAATGCGCGTGCGGCGATTAATGCGATACATTTGCCAAACATTGGTCTTGAAAGTGAAAGCAATGTTGGTAACAAACTTTCATCGCTGGTTAATATGGGAACCTACTTGAATGCCGGTATCGATGCTGACTCAACATCATGGCAGCGCCTCTCTATCCCCATCAAAGCATTCCAACCCTATAACGGTTTTGATTCAGCGTATTTTAAGGATGTGAATTTTCATCAGGCTGTAACAGATAACGTACAGCATACAATGTGGGTCGATAATATTCGCGTTATTTCAAAAGAGAGACCCGTTGACGACACCACCAAACCACGAGCTCCCCAAAAAATTACGGCACGCGTTGGTGATAAGACGATGACATTGCATTGGAATAGAAATACCGAGCCGAACCTTTCCGGATATAATGTATACCGATCAACGTCAAAGAATGGATCATATTCCAAAATGAATACATCCGTGTTGTCGACACAAAGTTATTTCGATGTGAATATTGTGAATGACCAATCATATTATTTTTTTGTGAGAGCGGTCAATCTCATTCAGCAAGAGAGTATCGGTTCGGATACAATCACTATTACTGCAAAAATATTTGCTTCAAATGCTGATTTCTTGGAATATATACAACAGACCTCATTTGATTATTTTTGGTATGAAGCGAACCCGACGAATGGTTTAATAAAAGATCGAAGCACGAAAGCTTCACCGGCAAGTGTTGCATCCGTTGGATTTGGATTAACAGCAATTGGCATAGGAGTTGATCGTGGTTTTATTACCCGGGCAGAAGGGCGGGACAGAACTCTGACAACTATCAAAACATTTTGGAATGGAACACAAGGACCTGACCCGACTGGCATTATTGGCTATAAAGGATGGTTCTATCATTTTCTGGATATGAATTCTGCAACGCGGGATGGAAATACAGAACTTTCTTCCATCGATACTGGTCTACTGCTTGCCGGTATGTTGTATTCAAAACAATATTTTAATGGCATCGATTCTTCTGAAACTCAAATCCGTGCATTAACCGATTCAATTATTGCTCGTGTGGATTGGAATTGGATGAGAAATTCAGGCCTTTCGCTCACAATGGGCTGGTATCCTGGAACAGGATTTATTGGAAGCAGATGGATAGGATATAACGAGGCAATGATTTTATATATCATTGGAATCGGTGCAACAGTAAACCCTCTTTCTTCTTCTTCGTGGAATGAATGGACGACAGGATATCAATGGACGTACAGTTCGCGACTCGGTGATTCGTTTGTGAACTTTCCTCCGCTCTTTGGACATCAATATTCTCATTGCTGGGTTGATTTTAGAAATGTTGCCGATACTTTTATGAAAGGGAAAGGGATTACCTATTTTGAAAATTCGCGCCGCGCAACTCTCGACCAACGCCTGTATTGTATCGAAAATATAAAACGTTTCGTTGGATACAACCCAAATATGTGGGGAATTACTGCAAGTGATGTTCCAACCGGATACAATGCACGCGGGACTGATATGAATGACGATGGAACATTAAATCCTACTGCACCCGGTGGATCACTTCCGTTTACTCCGGAATTCAGTATTCCGGCACTCCGAAATATGTATGATACACATCGAACAAAAATATGGACCGGATATGGATTTACGGATGCATTCAACGAAACCGTTAATTGGTGGGGACGTGATGTGCTTGGAATTGATCAAGGCCCAATCATTATCATGGCAGAAAACTACCGCACCGGAAATGTGTGGAAACTGTTCATGAAAGAAAAAATCATTATTGACGGTTTACAAAAAGCAGGATTTAGTACAGTAACGGATGTTGTGTCACCAGAAAACAACATTCCTTCACACTATTCTTTGTCGCAAAACTATCCTAATCCATTCAATCCAGCAACTGTTATCAGTTATCAATTACCAGCGCTCAGTTTTGTTAGTTTGAAAATCTTTGATGTTTTAGGGAGAGAGATTACTACATTGGTAAATGAGCAAAAACCTGCAGGAAAATATTTTGTCAAATTTACCGCGTCACAGTTTTCAAGTGGAATATATTTTTATAAATTGACCGCCGGCAATTTCACCGAAACCCGAATAATGATCTTCGCTAGATGAAATTTTTTCTTTGGTATATTCGCTTGTCATTTTTCTTTATAGGAGAACAATGAAAATGCAAAATATTTCAATGAAGGATTTCTTGATACACTGCAGCATTACACATCCAAATATATTTTGTAAATAGGTGATCCAAAGACCGTATTAATCCCCGAACGCTATCCGACACTTACGTTTTCCATTGATTCAGTAATATTTGATAAACAGAAAGAGGCTCGAGAATATGACGGCCTTGCAAATGAGTTCAGAATTTATCTCTATAATTCAATTATATTAACGATGAAAAATAATAATACTGATAGATTGACAGTGAATTATTCTTTCCGAACAAAAATACGATGTAGATCTTTAGTCAATTAATATGGCAAGTCTGTACTTACATATTCCTTTTTGTGAACACAAATGTATCTATTGCGACTTCTATTCTATTGAGAATATGAGTTCAATGGATCAATTTATAGCCGCGCTCGAACTTGAAATTGTTCGCCGAGCAGAGATGTTCTCATCACAAGAAACGATTGAGACGATCTTTTTTGGGGGTGGGACTCCGTCACTTCTTTCGGCTCAACAATTCGAAAAAATATTTTTTCTCATTCATAAACACTTTCGCGTTCAAGAAAATGCGGAGATCACCTGTGAGTCAAATCCCGGAACGGTTGAACTGAATAAATTGAACGAATTTCGTTCTGTCGGATTCAATCGCATTAGTTTTGGCATTCAATCATTTCATGATGATGATCTAAAATTCTTAACACGAATTCATTCGGCCGCAGAAGCAGAGAGAGCTGTTGAAAGTGCATATCGTGCAGGATTCGATAATGTAAGCTGCGATCTGATCTTTGCATTACCGAACCAAACTCCATCGCGATGGAAAGAGAATCTTCGCCGCGCGATTGCATTGCAGCCAAAACATATTTCTGCCTATGCACTGATCGTGGAAGATCAAACACCGTTAGCAACAATGGTGAAGAATAAATTGGTTACACCGATGCCGGATGAAGAAGATGCTGAATTGTATGAACTTACAATCGATACACTCCGCTCAAATGGATATGAGCAATATGAAGTTTCAAATTTTGCTAAACCGGGATTTCTTTCCCGGCATAATTTTAATTATTGGAATCATGCAAATTATATCGGCCTTGGTCCGTCCGCACATTCGTTCTGGAAAGACTCTCCGACAACGGGAAAACGGTGGTGGAATGTTAGGAGTATTCAAAGTTATTGCGAAATGACAGGACGCGGAGAATATCCTGTCGTTGGCGGGGAAGAGATCGATCATAAAAAATTTTTCAATGAAGAAATATTTTTGGGCTTACGCAGCACCGGCTTAGATCTTAAAAAATTATATCCGCTGTATGGAGAAGATGTTTTTTCTGCTAAAAAAGTGATGGTGGATGAGATGGAACACGAGGGTTTGCTTACCCGTCAAAACAATATTATTTCGCTTACTTCTAAAGGTTACGCTGTATGTGATGAAGTAGCGGCTAAATTGATATTGTGATTTTCTTTTGAAAATCGGCACTTTCAAAGTATATTTATAGACGTTTTAATGTTTTCACACGTTGTTTTCCCCACTTAAAGAGGAATTAATGGAACATACTAAATTGAATAAATTTGTTGCGGGATTTGTTTTTCTCACAACCTTAATCGCATATATTTTGACACTGGCTGATACCGTTGTTTTTTGGGATGTTGGGGAATTTATTTCAGCAGCATATTTAATGCAAGTGCCCCATCCTCCCGGTTCGCCCCTATTTTTATTGGTGGGAAAAATATTCGGGATGATTCCGACATATAGTGATCCTGCTGTAAGAATACATATTCTTTCCGCCCTCTGCAGTGCATTCACATCGTTGTTTTTATATTTATCAATTGTAAAGCTGGTTACAATATGGCGTCCGCGTAAAGAAGATTGGTGGAATAAAATAACATTGTATGGTGCGTCAGCGATCGGTGCTTTATCCCTTTCCTTTAGCCCGACATTTTGGTTTAATGCTGTAGAAGCTGAGGTGTATGGTGCTGCAATGTTCTTTATCGGTTTGCTGATCTGGCTTACGTTACGATGGAATGAACGTGCTGATACTCCTTCGCATCAAAAATATATTTTTCTCATCGCGTATATGATTGGACTTTCACTTGGAGTTCATTTATTGGCGTTGATGGTAATTTTTCCTTTCCTTATCGTAGTGTTTTTCCGACGGTATGAATTTTCTGTGCGTAACTATATCATCTTTGGTGTTATTGCAATCGGTATTTTTGCAGTTGTCTACCCTGGTATTGTAAAAATTTTACCGAATATGCTTGATGGAGAATATGCGATCGGAGGGGGTTCTGAATCGAAAAATATTATATGGACAATGATTCCTATCGCCGTAATTATTGCAGCGATCTATGGTGTTTGGTATTCAATCCAACATAAACGCGAGATTCTCAATATCGCATCGTTATCGTTTCTCTTGATCATTCTTGGGTATTCGACATATGCAATGGTGATCATTCGTGCGAACGCAAATACACCGATGAATGAGAACGATCCCAGCACTTTGAAAAAACTTGTTTCATATCTCAATCGTGAACAGTATGGTGATGCTCCGCTCTTTAAACGTCGCTACAGTCAAGAACCGCAGCATCAGGGCATTTACACAAATTATAAAAGTGATTCGGATTATTTACTGCGGTATCAGTTGGATGAAATGTTCATGCGATATTTCTTGTGGCAATATGCCGGAAGTGAAGGAGATTTTCAAGGTGCAGGCGTGAACTGGAAACAGTTATGGGGTATTCCATTGTTCATTGGATTGTTTGGAATGTATTATCATTTCAAAAAAGATAAGGTGATGTGGTGGGTCTTTTTCAATTTTTTTCTGTTGATGGGTCTTATCATGGCGTTTTATTTTAATATGCAGAATCCGCAGCCGCGTGAACGTGATTATTTCTTTGTGGGTGCATTTTTTGTTTTCTCTCTTTGGATTGGAATCGGTACAATCGGTATCATCGATTCTATTCGGGAAGCAGTAAAAAATGAACAACTACAAAAATATTTAACATACGGTGCACTCGTATTTTGTTTAGTATTTGTTCCTGTGAATATGGCACGGACAAATTACAAATCCGCTGATCGCAGTGGTGATTATGTTGCGTGGGATTATTCATACAATCTGCTGCAATCGTGCGAACCGGATGCAATTCTTTTCACCAATGGCGACAACGATACATTTCCGTTATGGTATTTACAGGATGTTGAAGGTGTTCGCCGTGATATTCGAATTGTCAATCTTAGCTTGGTGAATACATCGTGGTATATAAGTCAATTGAAACACCAAGAACCGTACGGTGCAAAGAAAGTTGCGATCAGTTTAACAGATCAGGAGATAGAACAGATCGGTCCGATGCAATGGGAACCGAGGGAAATGACGATTCCTGTTCCCGCTGAAGTGATGAAGGAATACGCACAATTCTCCGACAAACCAATACAACCGCAGATGAAAAATGATACTGCGGCAAAAGCCGGAGAGATCAAATTTGTTCTGCCAAACACTATGTCATTCCCTCAGGCAGGTGGACAAGTGATAAAGGCAATTCGCGCTCAGGATATTATGGCGTATGATATTATTCGTTCAAATAATTGGATGCGTCCAATTTATATGGCGGTCACATCTACACCGGATTCAAAGATCGGACTCGATCGATTTTTCCGTATGGATGGGTTGGCGATGAAATTGATACCATACGCAACACCTTCTGATGAAGGCGTCATCGATCCGAAAATTCTTTGGGCAAATTTGATGAATGAACCTTCTGTGCCAAACTTGAATTTTCAGCGTGGGTATCGTTATCGTGGGCTGAAAGATACGACCGTGCATTATGATGAGAATGTTACTCGTTTAGCAATGAATTATCGTAATGCATTCATGCGTCTTGCACTGTATTATATCAATACGGCTCATGATAATGTAAATGCCGTAGCAACGCTCGATTCGATGATGGTGAAATTACCGATCGGTGTTCTTCCGATGGATTATCGTGTAGAATTTGATATAACCAATTTCTACCATTTTGCCGGGGCGAAAGAACGCTATGAAACAATGACAAAAAATCTTGAAACTCGTCTGCTTGATATCGTTTCAAAACCGGTACTAGAACCGTTTACCAATCAGTATCATCCGTTTTATATGTTATACACCATGTATCAAAATCGCGGACGTATTGATAAAGCGATCGAGATACTTGACCGTATTGGTGCTGCGTATCCTACCACACAAGGTTTACCGCAGTGGGTGGAGATGCAAAAAGGTCAGATGCAGGCTCAGTTAGCCTTGAGCGGTGCAGGCAAAAAAGATTCAATAGCTAAAAAATAAATCGTGCATACGATAACGCAGAATAGAGAATAAAGGGTGAAGAATATTCTTCATCCTTTTTCTTTTTGAATAGTATGAATAATTATTGCGGTAAAGGATTTGTATGAAAGAATCTCGTTTAGAACATTGGGACAATTTTTGGGAAGAAAAAAAAGAATTCAAAGAAGTCTATTCCAATTCGGATCGTGTTGTTCGAAATCTAATAAAAGTGACCGATGTAAAAGGAAAAAAGATACTTGAGATCGGTGCAGGAACCGGACGCGACAGTTTTCCTCTGGTGGAACGAGGCGCTGAAGTGTATCAGCTAGATTATTCGATGAACTCACTGAAGATCATGAAACAGATCGCGGAAGAAGAGAAGATGGATGTTACGATCATCGGCGGTGACACATTCCAACTTCCGTTCAAAGATGGAACATTCGATATTATTTTTCATCAGGGATTGCTTGAACATTTCCGTCATGAGAAAGCGATCGCGTTACTGACAGAGAATATCCGTGTTCTTAAAAAAGGAGGATTGCTTTGTGTGGATGTTCCTCAACGCTACCATATCTATACATTGATCAAAACATTTCTGATCGCAATTGATAAATGGTTTGCAGGATGGGAACGATCGTTCTCAGTTCCTGAACTGAAGAATGAAATGGAAAAACTTGGTTTGCAAACAGTTCACACGTACGGTGAATGGATGTATCCCAGTCTGTTCTATCGAATGACGCGAGAAGCGCTGCGTGTTGTTGGTGTAAAGATTCCACTCAATCCAAAGATTCCGATTCTCTATAACATTCGAAAATCGCTTCGAGACTTACTTAAAGACACCACGCTGACAACATATACAGCATTGTCGATGGGAGTGATTGGTAAAAAGTAAGAAGTATGAAGGATGAAATATGAAAAAATATTTGGACTCAAATTTCATTCTTCATGAAACAATGAATCTGCAAACTGATTGTTGGAATCGGTGTAATTCATCCTTCATAATTCATCCTTCATCTTTATGAAGATTCTTATCTTTAACTGGCAAGATCTTTCGCATCCGCTCGCGGGTGGGGCAGAAGTGCATCTCCACGAAACATACTCCCGCATTGCCAAGATGGGTCACGATGTAACGCTCTTTTGCTCATCGTACGATGGAGCAAAACCTGCAGAAGAGAATAACGGAATCAATATCATCAGAGAAGGAGGACGCTTCCTTTTTAATTTTGTAGTGATGAAGAAATATTTCACAACATTCAAAGATCAAAACTTCGATCTGATCGTTGATGATGTAAATAAGATTCCTTTCTACACTCCTGCGTACGTAAAAGAACCAATCCTTGGTGAACTTCATCATCTGCTTGGCACAAGTGTATTCAAAGAGACAATATTTCCATTGGCATCATACGTCTATCTGGCAGAACGTGCTTCTCTTCCCATGTACAGAAATATTCACTTTATGATCCATTCTCCCAGCACACAGCTTGAAGTGAAGGAAAATAGGTTTTCCGCCGAGCGTATTCACTATGTTCCGTATGGAATGAATCACCTTCTCTTTCGCCAAACAGGCATTCTAAAATCATCGGTTCCGTTGATAGGCGCACTCGGCCGGTTAAAAAAATACAAATCGTTCGATCATCTTATTGAAGCGTTTGTTATTGTGAAACAAATAATTTCGAATGCTAAGCTGGTGATTGTTGGTGATGGAGACGATAAACCAAGATTGATGGAATTGACGAACTCGCTTGGATTGAATAACAGTGTAACATTTACCGGATTTGTCAGCGAAGAAGAAAAAGTTAAATGGCTCAATAAGATGCACGTTGCCGTCAATACATCGGCTAAAGAAGGATGGGGATTGACGGCGATCGAAGCAAATGCCTGCGGAACAACGACAGTTTCAAGCAATGTGCAGGGTCTGCGCGACGCTGTGCTCGATGAATGGACTGGTTTATTGTATGAATATGGAAATCGAGAAAAGCTTGCAGAAAAAATAATCCTGCTGCTGCGCGACAGCAATCTGCGAGATCGATTAACGGTAAAAGCATTGGAACGCTCTAAAGAATTTGACTGGCAGACCGGTGCAGAGAAAACGATGGAAGTGATTGAGCAAGTGGTGAGAGAAAGAAAATTATGAAGAAGATCAATTTGACGCTGTTAGTATTAGTAGTACTATCAGGAAATATATTTTCACAATCCTTAACAAACCGATATTCTCATCTTGGCGAATTGTTTGCTCCACAATTTTCATCGGCACCATTTCCTCATGCTGAACGAGCAAACGGACGGTTCTATAACAAACAAATATTCTCCGCGCAAGAACATTATAGCGATAGCAGTATTGCAATTTTTGTTCCAAAAGGATTCAAACCGGCAGCAAAAATAAATATTGTCGTCTATTTCCATGGTTGGAACAACAATATCGACAGTGCGTGCGCGCAATTCAAATTGATTGAGCAGTTTACGGAAAGCAAGAAGAACGCGGTCTTTGTCTTTCCGGAAGGTCCGAAAAATTCTCCCGATTCATTCGGCGGGCGAATGGAAGGAAAGGATGGATTAAAGAATCTCGTTACCGATGTTGTAAAGTTTCTAAAACAACAACAAAAGATAAAAATAGAAAATGTTGGAAACATCATTCTTGCGGGACACAGTGGTGCGTATCGAATCATTTCGTTTTGTTTGATGAGAGGCGGACTAACGAAGAATATTTCTGATGTAATTCTTTTTGACGCTCTTTACGGCGAGACGGAAAAGTATTCGTATTGGCTCGACCATTATAAAGGACGCTTTATCAATATCTATACAGACAGCGGCGGCACAAAGAATGAATCTGAAAGTTTAATGTCCGATCTTGATGGGTGGAAGATTCCATACCTTAGCAAAGAAGAAAAAGATATAAACAACAATGATCTAATTAAGAACCGTATCATTTTTATTCATTCGGAATTGACTCATAATGAAGTAATCGGACTGAATAATCAATTCCGCTCGTTCCTTTCTACAAGCAAAATAGAAGAAAGAAATCATTAAACACAAAAATATAAATCCCCTTTGCAGAGTAGTTTATGTGTAGGGGAAGAGGGGGATGTTTCAATGCCAAAAAGATTTACTTCTAAAAAAGATTTGCGATCTCTTTCACTTCTTGGAAAAGATTCTGTTCCGCAAAAGAAGCTCGAAGTTTTCCCGAATCATCATTCCGATCGCAACTACACTATCACACTTATGACTGATGAATTTACAACGCTCGGTCCGGTCAACCGTCAGCCAGATTTTGCGACGCTGAAAATAGAATATGTTCCGAACAAGTTCATCATCGAATCAAAATCGTTGAAATTATATTTGCAGACATTTCGCAACGAGGAAACGTTCTATGAACATGTCGTTAATGTTATTCTTGATGATCTTGTGGCAGTGCTCAAACCCCGTCATTGCAAAGTAACGGCGGCGTATGCTGTGCGTGGCGGGATTGCGATGACTGTTGAAACGGAGTATCAACGGAAAAAATGAAAATTACTGCATTTATTCCACTGATCGATTTTATCGTAAAAACAATATTGTATTATGTTGCCCTTAAGCTACGCAAACTTGATGCACGATTGATGACTTGTGTACTGTGTGCAGGCGCTTCCACGTTAACCGGAATGATTCCGTTTCCGGAAATGATTCATGTATTGTTAACGATCGTTATTGCCGGATTTTTCATCGTAAGGAATACCGATACTGATGTATATCCAAACGGCATCTTCATTCCGTTGGCAGTGGAGGTTCTTGATGCCTTTTTGTTGAGTTATGCGTTGCTGCCGTTGATTTCATTGGCAAACTAACCTTGCGAAGGTTTTCAGAATATCATTAGAACCTTCGCAAGGTTTTGCATATTATTTTTGCAACAATAATTTTTTTGTCTTCATAAATTCACCCGCCTGCATCCGGTAAAAATATACTCCGCTCGATATTTTTGATCCGTTAAACGGAACAGAATAGATTCCTTCTTTCCTTTCTTCATTCAATAGTGTTGCAACCTCACGACCAAGAATATCGAATATTTTTATTGTTACCATCGATTGCTTCGGTATGGCAAACATTATGTTTGTAATCGGATTGAATGGATTTGGATAGTTTTGAAATAGTTCGTATGATTTTACTATCTGTGTATGATCATTACCGACAGAAGTTGGAATTGTTGCCGTTGTGAAACCATAGATACCGTCAATGATAGTAACAGCATAAGTAGTAGACGTTGTAACTCCGGAACTTTTCATCAATGTCGTGGATGAATCATCGACCGCATTCAGGAATTTGATGCCGACACCACTTAACCCAACATACTTCCAGGTCGAACCATTGTTTGTGGTAAAGTATACTCCCTTATTGGAACCGCCCGCGAAGAACACCGCCCAAATAACACCGTTTCTATCTATCGTTAAAGGGTACGCCGAGGGCGAAGATCCGATCGTTGTAGGAAGCGGTGTCTCAGTCCATGTACTCCCGTTGTATCGCCAGATTTTTTCAGGACTAGAAAAAGCTTTTACCATAATATTTCCGTCTTGATCGCTCGACAATATACCATCGCCGGCGGCAAGGATGCTCGTATTTACAATCTTCCAGGCGGAATCATTGATTGTCTTGCTATAGATGAACAGCTTAAGAACTCCCGAAAAAACTACTCTGCTTAAATAAATAATTCCTTTCTTATTATTCAAGGTGACGGCTTTAATATATTGATTAGCTTGCATGCCCAGTCCTAAAGTGTCGATTTTCCATGATTGTCCGGGCTTTTTTGTTAAGAATCTGCCGTTACCTCCCAGATACTGTGTGCTCTGTCTGTCTACCCAAAAATCATAGGTCTGTGTTCCCACATTGATCCCCAACGCTTTAAATCCGGCTGTATCGGGGATCCATGTATCGCCATGGTCAGTTGATTTGACTGTATAAAATAGGTGTGTAGTTGGACCGGTCTTGATTGGAAGATTCCCATAAACATTTCCTGCGGAGTCGGAAGTTATCACGTTCACACCATAGATAAAACCCTGCTTTGGAAATACTTTTTTCCATACAGAATCTCCGGCAGTAACTCGAAATATTCCGAGATTATTGGAGACAAAATAATAATCCTTCGTCTTCACAACAGGGGCATAAATGTTATATGAAGGCAACTGAATTGCCGCAGGTGAATGTTTCCAGGTGGCTCCATAATTTGTGCTGTGGAACATTCCATACAGCGTCGCCGCAAAGAGGATTGTATCTCCCCGTATCGAGTTTATGATCTTTGCATTCGATGGAAGATATGCCTGCGCATTGATGGAATCGCTTATTGATGTCCAGGGCGGTGTACCGTTGGAAAGACGGAAAGCCTTCTCGTATCCAACGCCATAAATATTCCCGAACGCATCGTCTCCGAATGAAGTGATCGTTTGTGTCGTCCCGTTGGAAATATCATTCCAGCTTGATCCGAGATCGGTTGACATTAACACTTGAAACGGTCTGCTTACGAATATCCTGTTCCTGCGGTCC
>CAYHFN010000068.1:0-15125 GCA_964355925.1 uncultured Chitinophagaceae bacterium | reverse complement strand
TAAATTTGTATTTTAAAGGGTGTATCTTATTATTACTGTAAGAATTTACACTAAATAAATTATCATCGATCGTGGGGCAAATTTAAAAGGTTTTCACTTTTTGTCGTCGAAATCAATCCAAACGTGATTGAAGACTCCTTTTTCAAAAACATATATTACATCATTGACGAATAATGGTGGAAATGTTCCACCTAATTCCGGCATAAATTCTTTTATGTATTTGATGAGGACAGGATGATCGCTGAAGTGGAACGTCTCGCCAATTCTCGGAATTATCTTCAGACTTTTCATCATTTTAGTTAAAACACCATCAATCTGCGATTGTGCACCAAATGTTGCCTTAATTTTTATCATTGTTATTCTCCTTTGCATTCTGTGTTCCGGTATAATATTACGTTTAGATTTCTTACCGCCAATGTAGCCAAGTTTCGCAATGATAGCTCATTCAATTCGGCTATACTAAATTCATTTATCGTGTTATGGAATAAAGTTATCCATTGAGAACATTCATCAATTTATGATTGATGAACAAATGATACTTTCCCACATATTCATCTTTTAATATTTTCAATTTCACAAGCTCAGCAAGGTATTTGCTTGCCGTTGTATAGTGAATATCCAATTTTTTCCCAAATGCAACCGGTGTAATTATCGGATGAGCAAAGAGAATGTCTACTAAATCGGCCGAGTAAATTTTCTTATGTTTTGTTCTTACAAGCTCTTTATATTTTTCGTGCAGGTCTTTAATATTCAATAGCATTTCTTTTGTTTCTTTTGCCTGATAGTAAATTGCTCTAAGCATAAAAAGAACAAATTCATTCCATTCATCTTTTACCGAAACATTCAGCAACAATTTGTAATACTCAGATCTATTTTTATTGATGTATCCGCTAATAAAAAGTATTGGCAGCGAAAGCAATTCTTTTTGAACAAGATATAACACTGCTGTAATGCGTCCTGTTCTTCCGTTCCCATCACCAAAGGGATGAATTGCTTCAAATTGGTAATGTGCAAGAGCGCATCGTACTAAGACATCAATTTTTTCATCTTCTGCGTGAACAAAGTTTTCCCAATTGCTCATTAAATGAGGAATTTCGTTTGCGTTCGGCGGTGTGTAAAGAGTTTCTTTTGTCAGTGTATTTTCAATTTTATTAGGCGTTCTGCGAAACTTTTTATCACCTTCCGGCAACAATATACCATGGATGCCAGTTGTCATTCGTGAAGAAAGTTGCATCGATTGTAGATTTTTGAATCCCCAAAGAATTGCATCATGGTAGTGCTGAACTTCTTTGTCCGGTTGTCGCCGTTCATTCTCAGGGAAAAGAGATAACTGCAAGACATTTTCCATTGTCGTATTGATGTTCTCGATTTGCGAGCTTGCAATAGCTTCCTTTAATATTGCTGGAGACAATAACAGCATCGGATTCGGAATTGAATAGGTATAGCCTTTTAATTCTCCCAACTCAGTGCGCGCTTTTAACAATAACGAGATTGTTTGTTCGTCGTTGAATGAGACGTTTGGCGGCAGATCTGGCAGTTGGAAAGGATGTGTTGGTGAAAATGACATAAGAGATACCATATATTAGAAAAAATGAATAATTACGATATATCGATTATAGTATATAATTAAAACTGATATGATGCAATAGCTGTTACAAAGGCATGTTTTCCCTTCAATTCATTGAAATTTGCAATATGTTAACCTCTTTATGTAATTGTTCAGATCGTAAATGACTATAAACTTGGGTAGTTTTTACGTCCGAGTGTCCAAGTAATTCCTTTACGGCATAAATTGAAACACCATCTTGCACTAACCACGATGCAAAAGTATGACGAAGCGAATGAAAATGCAATCTATCATCACGAAATTTACATTCATAAACATACCATTTGAATTTATGTGAAAGCCAATCAGCAAATATCGGCTTGTCATTTAATGTGAACACAAATTCCGATAGGGATTTATTGACTTTGGATTGCAGAATATACAACGCAGTTTCATTTAATGGAACAATCCGTTTCTTGCCATTTTTGGTCTTAAATGTAGGAGAAGATTGTATTGTAATTGTCTTACGTTGAAGATCAATATCACTCCAATGAAGATTTAATATCTCACCTCGTCTTAATCCTGTGAGTGTGGCAAATATAATTATTTCCTTCAGCCAGCCTTCTGTGATCTTTTTTAATAGTTTTTGAAAATCATCTTTGCTAAAGAATATTGGTGATGATTCCGGCACAGGAACGAGTTTCTGTTTGGAGAAGGGATTGCTTTTCAACAAACCCCAACGCAAGGCAGTATTGAACGCAGCTCTAAGAGTGCGAAGTTCAATGTTAACGGTTACTGGAGATACATTTTTTTTCGAATCTCTTTCGTGAGGAGACTTTGATCGTTCCAATTTGTATTTATCAAAATGCTGCGGAGTTATTGAAACAATAGGTACATCACCGATAATGGAAAGAAGTTTATTGAGAGAAGCACGGTAGATATTTGCCGTTCCTTTTGAAAAGGTTCCATCAGCAAATGTTTGGAAATCCGTTGTGAACGATTGAAGTAAAACTATTTTTATTTCAGTTCGCTTTTTGTGTTCATCGGTTTTGAATGTTTGTAGGAATTTTAGTGCGTCGGACTTGATAGTGCATCGTGTGGTTTTACTTTTGGTCTTACCATCACTGCCAACATAATACACGTACCAAACACCATAAGTGGATTTAGAGAGAAACATCGGAAGCCCCTTTCGAGAAGGGCAGGAGGAATAACTAAGAAGTAACCTAAGAAGTAGAAGTGAAACTGCGGAAATTTAATCTGATTCAAGGATGTACGGCAGCTTAGAAGGCTGTTGCTCTATCCAGTTGAGCTACGGGATCAGTTATTTTCGCAAATTTCGCCGCTTTTACTTTTGGTATCTTTTTTAATTCAAAAAGACCAATTGCTTACTAACGAGTATACTAACGTGTATCTGCCAATAATAAAAATCCCTCAGCGAGAGGCTTCCGACCACTAAACACTGAGGGCAATCCTTACGGATTAAAATTATTGTTGATTACTGGAAGCCTCAAAAGAACACTACAAAGATAATCAACGAAGGCTTGTTTACCAAATAAAAATTGGTTTTTTGACTAAAATTGTGATAAAAAACGCACGTAGCTCTATTTTTATATACTTCGAAACAATTAAATAATATTACAACCCGTTTCAGAATATTTTCGGACACAATACCAACAGTAAACAATTTTGTTGAATGCAATCTAAGTTATTCATCGTTGTTACGAGTTTGGAAGTAAACGTGTTCCTTAAAGAAAGAATGACTATGAAAAAATGCCGAGACTTCGTATGTTGACACAATCCAAACACTAAGGGTATCTCTAAAAACATCAAAATGTAATCTGTGCAAGCAACCACCAACGGTGTCCCCTTGGGACTTGCGAAGGTTATAAAAGAATTTTGCCGAACCTTCGTAAGGTTTTAAAACTTTTAAGAAACGATCAAATGGTTATTAGAGATGCCCCTAAGTATTACACTATGAGATTCAAATACAGTATACTTCTCCTCCTTGCATTGAATGGCTGCTCCGGATTTTGGCCATTCGGTGAACGCGATAATTTTGTAACAGTCAGCGATTTACAATTTTTCCACAATGATGAACCCTACTATTTTGTCGGGACAAATTTATGGTATGCATGTTATCTTGGCTCACCAGGAATGTCCGGTGATCGTACCAGATTGTTACGGGAGCTTGATTCATTACAATCACTTGGCATCACGAATATTCGATTATTGGCAGGATCTGAAAAGACAATAATGAAAAGAACGTTGTCTCCTTCTATTACGGTTGCACCGGGGAGATTCGATGATTCACTTCTACTCGGTTTGGATTTTACGATTGCTGAAATGGCAAAACGAAAAATGAAAGCGGTTTTGTTTCTTACAAATTTTTGGGAATGGTCAGGCGGAATGGCTCAATATATTGTTTGGTCTGACAATGTGCCGACATTCGATCCGGAGGTGGATGGATGGGATGGATTTATGAATTTTTCGTCATCATTCTATAAAAATGAGAAAGCCAACGTTCTTTATCGATCGTTTATTCGATCGATCATCACTAGAAAAAATACGCGCAATGGAAGAATCTATAACCAAGATCCCACCATAATGTCGTGGCAGCTTGCCAATGAACCTCGTCCCGGTACAATAAGTCAGGAAGGATTGAATAACATTCCACACTTCCTTCGGTGGATTAATGAAACAGCGGGATACATAAAATCACTCGACACAAATCATCTTGTATCTACTGGGAGTGAAGGTATCATTGGAAGTTTACGGAATGAAGACGTTTATCGTTCCGCACACATGTCGAAACATATTGATTATATGACGATGCATCTCTGGCCTTCTATATGGAAATGGTTCGATCCACAAGAGCAAGAAAAAACATTGCCATTAGCAATGGATAGCTCGAAGGAATATATTAATCAGCATCTTCGTGTTGCACAACTATCTGGTAAGCCGTTGGTTTTGGAAGAATTTGGAATGGTGCGCGACAATGGTGGATATGCTCATGAAATTCCGATCAGAGTACGCGATCACTTTTATTCCGAAATATTTTCTTTGATATACGATTCTGCAAAAGCAGGAGCACCCATTGCAGGTTCCAATTTTTGGGCATGGGGAGGTGAAGGAAGAACTCTAAATCCGGATTATTTGTGGAGGGTGGGAGATCCTTTTACCGGCGATCCTCCGCATGAGCATCAAGGCATGCACTCGATTTTCAATTCTGATACTTCAACAAAAAATATCATTCGATACTATGCAAAAAAAATGAACTGTCTCGGAAAAGATGATCAATTATTTACACACAGAGAGAAAATGGTGATGAACGGTGAATGAAGTAAAAATGTCTATCCGAAGTTGTTCGAGAACTCTATAGAAATTTTTGCAATGTAACAATCGGAAACACAACCGCAAGAAATGAAAAATTCACAATCTTTGGATACCCATGACGACCAGACGAACATTCATTAAAAAAACGGCTTTTGTTTCAGCAGCTCTCTTTGGAAATTCACCAAAATCTCTTACTGCAGAGATACAAAGAACAAGCAGCACCGCCGCGGTTGCACCAATTGTGATCTCTACGTGGAGTTTTGGAATTCAAGCAAATGCTGCTGCGTGGAATGTGTTGAGTAAAAAAGGGAAAGCATTGGACGCAGTAGAAGCCGGTGTCAAAGTTCCCGAAGGCGATCCGAAGGAACGAAGTGTTGGTTATGGCGGCCGTCCTGACAGAGATGGTATGGTAACTCTAGATGCATGTATTATGGATGAACATGCAAACATCGGTTCCGTTGCCTGTTTGGAATATATTAAACATCCCATTTCTGTTGCGAGGGCTGTTATGGAAAATAGCCCTCATGTAATGCTGGTGGGTGACGGTGCGCTACAATTTGCGTTGACACAAGGATTTACAAAAGAAAATCTTTTGGTCGCAGAATCTGAACAAGAATGGAAAGAGTGGCTGAAGGAGAGTAAATATAAACCGGTAGTCAATGCTGAAAATCATGATACTATTGGTATGATTGCGATGGATACGAATGGCGATCTTTCCGGCGCATGCTCAACCAGCGGAATGGCTTATAAAATGCATGGACGAGTTGGTGATTCTCCGATCATTGGAGCAGGATTGTATGTTGATAATGAGATCGGTGCTGCAACTGCAACGGGTCACGGTGAAGAGGTCATTCGTATCGCAGGGTGTCATTTAGTCGTGGAATTAATGCGTCAAGGAAGAACGCCGGTTCAGGCATGCAAAGAGGCTGTTGAGAGAGTGGTAACATTAACTGCAAAACGGAAAAAAAACTTAAAAGAAATCCAAGTAGGTTTCATCGCTTTAAATAAAAGAGGAGATTTTGGTGCGTATTGTTTGCAGAGCGGATTCAACTTTGCAGTGTATGATGCGACCGGTAACCGATTGATTGACGCAGATTACTATACGAAATAAGTTTGATGAATATTCATAAACTTGAAATAGCCTGTTTTAATATTCAATCAGCATTGATCGCACAAGAAGGAGGTGCCGACAGAATAGAGTTGTGCGCCGATCTCTCCGCAGGAGGTATCACCCCGCACTATGAAACAGTTGAAGAAGTAAGAAAATTGATCACCATCGATCTGTTTGTGATGATACGGCCTCGTGGTGGAAATTTTTTCTATACAGACGAAGAAGTTAAGACGATGACCAATGATCTTCTTCATTTCAAACAATTGAATGTGAATGGTGTTGTGTTTGGTATATTGCACGCGGACGGAAGGATCAATAAAGAACAAAATAAACAATTGGTGGAATTAGCGAAACCGCTTCTCTGTACATTCCATCGTGCTTTCGATGTTTGTAGTGAAGCAACAATAGCGTTGGAAGATGTTATCGATTGCAAATTTCAAACTATTCTGACTTCCGGACAATCAACCTCTGCTAATGATGGGATACAACAATTAAGCACAATCGTAAAAAATGCAAATGGTAGAATTGATATTATGCCGGGCGGAGGGATCCGCTCTTCAAACATTGAAACTCTCAAAGAGAAAGTGAAAACATCCTACTATCATTCTTCAGCCATTATACACCAAGACATTGCTGATTTGAACGAAGTGAAAATGTTAAAAGAAAAGCTATCGCACAATAATATTATCGGGTAAAAATCATCCGTTTACCGTCGATCAATAGTTAACTGGTTGTATTCTGTAGAAAATAAAATCCTGCAATTGTCATTTACGAATAAAGAATAGAAAATTAGTTTTTAGTGAACTAATTGTGTAAGAATTTTTCGCGCCCGTACCCGACAGTTATATGTGGGATAAAAACCATCAGAAAGTTGTAATTTCCCGACTCCGGTCAGGATAACAAGTGATGCATCAACGGCTGTCGATATTGTATACCTGCCGTTCTCGTTACTCCAAGAATTGATAGGGGCAATTTTTTCCTGTCCAGCCACATCGGCTGTAAGTCCGACAAAGGAATGACCGCCCCCTCCAATATTTATTGGCTTGTTGTAGTATTCTCTGGCATAAACCGATAGACTTGCTAGATCATTTTGAATTGCATCTCTACTATTACTGATCAAAGAATCATTGTACACCGTAATTCCAACTGCTATGGCAATTCCGACGATGATTACTCCCAAAATGATTAATAATAACTGTTGCTGACCCATCAGAGCCTATCTCCATAATTTGTAATAACATAATAATCAAAAGGGCACCCATGCTGTGAGCTAACACACTTTATCGTATTGTTATCACCAACCGTACAATCCATTTTTTTCGAGCATTTCAGGGTGATAATAACTAAATTGCAAAGAATAAAATTCATTCCGCTATTTGCTTTCGTTCATAAAATACTTTACTTTAGTTCATTATATGTAGCAATGGTAATAGTGGGAGGATTCGAGATTCCATTAATAGGTATTCTCGTTGAAGCGAAGATTGAAGATTCGACATC
Organism: uncultured Chitinophagaceae bacterium; assembly: GCA_964355925.1. Lineage (GTDB taxonomy): Bacteria > Bacteroidota > Ignavibacteria > UBA10030 > UBA8401 > UBA8401. The sequence continues at coordinate 7,638 of CAYHFN010000068.1, read as the reverse complement.
ATTTTATCATTAAAATCTTACATTGATGACTTCCCAAAAAGATGAACAAGAAATGAAACGTGTTCTTGTTGTTGAAGACAACAAGGATATTGCGTTGTTGGTACAAAAACGCCTTTCAAAACAATTCAATGTTGATGTTGCCGTGAATGGAGAGGATGCTTCCAATGTGATCAATGCTAATCCTTACGATCTGATCGTATTGGATCTTTCTCTTCCGAAAAAATCTGGTTTTGATGTGTTAAAGGATATGCGAAAAAAATCTTCATATCCTCCGGTGTTGATTCTCTCCGGAATGAATGCGGTAGAAGATAAAGTAAAAGGATTAAAACTTGGTGCAGATGATTATCTTGCAAAGCCATTCGATGTAAAAGAACTTGTTGCTCGTATTGATGCGTTATTGCGCCGCGTTCCATCCCCTCAGGAGGTCGTAAAAATTACTGCCGGCGATCTTGAAATGGATCTTGTTACGCGTAAAGTAATTCGTGCCGGAACCGAAGTAGTTCTTAGTCCGCGTGAATTTTCATTGTTGGAATATTTGATCCGTAACAAGAATAAGATCGTTTCTCGCAAACAGATCGCCGAAGATGTATGGGGTCATAAATTTGATGCAGGTACGAATTTTGTCGATGTCTATATCAATTATCTTCGAAAATCTGTTGATAAGGATTTCCCGGTAAAATTGATCACGACAGTGTACGGACAAGGTTTTGTGTTGAAAGAAGAATAGTATATAGTTAACGTTGTGTCAATAATAACTCCCGCCGATCACAAAAAGATCTTCCGTTGGTACAAATCTCATCAGCGCAGTTTCCCATGGAGGGAGACACGCATTCCGTATCGTATTCTTCTATCTGAGATCATGGCTCAGCAAACACAGGTGAGCAGAGTTATTGAGTATTATCGGCGTTGGTTAAAAAAATTCCCGACATTTTCTATTCTAGCTGATGCTTCACCGTCCGATGTGTTACGCGAATGGTCCGGACTTGGATATAACAGCCGCGCGCTTCGATTTTACAATTTAGCACAGCAGGTGTCATCGCAGTTTCATTCCCGACTTCCACAATCACCGGATGAATTACAATTGCTTCCCGGCATTGGGAAATATACTGCTTACGCCGTTGCATGTTTTGCATTCAATGCGCACGTTCCTGTTGTTGATGTGAATATCCGTCGAATTCTTTCTCGATATTCAAAAAAAATATCATCCTCATCGGATATGATGGACGATGCCGCAGCCTGGAAATTTGCTGAACAATCATTACCCAAGAGAAATGCATCCGACTGGAATCAGGCATTGATGGATATTGGCGGAATGATCTGCACAGCGAGAAACCCAAATTGTAATGAATGCCCGATCAATTTTACTTGTGCATCTGCATTTAGCAAAGCGTTTCTACAAAAACCTATCGTAAAAAAAAATCAAGAGCCGTCATGGAAAGGAATTCCGCGAAGGATCTATCGGGGGAAAATTTTAAAATTACTTCACTTTGATTCTCTTTCTGCTGAGGTAATTGCCGGATTGTTGTGGAGAAAATACGGTTTAAAAGATATTGCGTGGCTTTCCGATGTGATGGATACTATGGTGAAAAATGGATTATTATCAGTAGTCAAAAATAAATATTCCATTGTGCAATGAAACACTATCGACATCTTGATGAATTATATTCAGGATTCAGAGCGAAACGTAGAGCGATCCGTCGTCGATTGCGGGAGTATGGTAAAGTTCCGGAAGAGAAATATTTTTATGAACTGCTCTATTGTTTGATGACACCGCAGTCAAGTGCTGTGAATGCAGCAAAGGCGCAAAAAAATTTTGAACTCCATAATTTTCAATTTGTAAGCATAGATCCTGAACCGATGCTGTATCAGAAGGACTATTACATTCGTTTCCACAAATCAAAAGCAAAATGGATTTTGGAAATGAAAACTAACTATTCGTCGATCTTTTCCACAGCCGTTGCCGCACTTTCGGCTACAGAAAAACGAGAATGGTTTGTAAAAAATGTGCGGGGATTGAGCTACAAAGAGGCGACACATTTTTTACGGAATATTGGAATGAATGATGGATTGACGATATTAGACAGACATATTTTGAAAAATCTACTCTATTATAAAGTTATGTCTTCGATACCGAAAACACTAACGAAAAAGAATTATTTGACAATAGAAAAGAAATTTCAGCAGTTTGCAGACCAAATCGGAATTTCAGTTGATGAACTTGATCTTCTCTTTTGGAGCAATGAAGCTGGAGAAATTTTGAAATAGACGGTAAATCAACGTACATTAAGAGAAAAACTATGGCACAACAAAATTCATTCGATATCGTCTCCGAAGTGAACATGCAGGAGGTTGATAATGCGCTCAATCAAACACGGAAAGAGATCCTTACCCGATACGACTTCAAGGACTCCAAAACAACGGTGGACTTTGCTGAGAAAGAAAAAGAGATCACTCTTTCAACCGATGACGATTTTCGACTGAAAGCAGTCATTGATATTCTTCAAAACAAATTTATCAAACGCGGTATCGCGATCAAAACATTGAAATATGGCACCGTTGAAGTTGCGGCAGGTTCTACGGTTCGTCAGAAGATCACGATGATCGTCGGGATCGATAAAGAGAATGCAAAAAAACTTGTTCAGATCATTAAGGATACTAAATTAAAAGTTCAAGCACAGATCAATGAAGACCAAGTGCGCGTTACAGGAAAAGATAGAGACGATCTTCAAACAATTATTGCAAAATTGAAAACCGTTGATTTTCCCATACCACTTCAATTCAACAATTTCCGATAATGAAAATCCTCATGGTTCTAAAATATCTTTTGGTTGTGTTATTAGTATATGGTTCGTTCATTGGTCACCTATATGCACAGCGACAGTTAACAACACTTCGCTTCGCTTCCTCTAAGCAGACTGCGGATGTTCGTTCGTTTCAGGAAGATGAAACCAAATATGTTTCGGTCTCAGATCTGGCACAGTTTCTTCGGTTACAATATCTTGAGAATACAATATTAAAAAAAGCAGAACTTAAACTTCAGACAGCAGTATTGAAGCTTTCCGCAGATAACACTTTTATCGTTCAAACAAATCCGGAAACAAAAAAAAATAAAGTGTTTCAACTTCTGCGCCCTGTAATTATTGAACAAGGAATGTTGTATGTCTCAGCAAACGAGATTGTTCGGTTGATAAAAGTTCTTGACGATACTTTGCTATCCATTGATGAAGATGCTTCACCGTCTCTAATACCGGCAGCTACTCCATCAGTAATGGGATTTTCAATTGACGAAAAGTCGAACGGTACGTTATTCAGGATCCATTTAACGGAAAAAGTACGAGACTTCAGCGGCTCCAAGCAGAACGGCGAATGGCTGTATGTAACATTGATGGGTGCGAAATGTGATTCCCTTACAGTAGATACAACATTTGCTGCAGGCATTGTTGAACGCGTGCGTCCGGTAGTGTCAGAAACATCGCTTCAGCTTTCATTGCGGATTCGAGGAACGGTGGAACAATCCGAGATTGTTCAAGACCAATCGAGCAATGATATTCTACTGACATTAATCCCGCACGTTACTGTTGAGAAAAAAGAGCCGGTGATCGATACAGCAGCGATCCGCCGGCAGCATGCTGAGGCAAAACGGAAAGCGGTTGAAGTTTCCATTGAGAAACAAAAAAAGAAATGGAAACTGGATGTTGTTGTGTTAGATGCCGGTCATGGTGGTCACGATCCCGGAGCGATCGGCGTTATCGGCACCCGGGAAAAGGATATCACACTTGGTATTGCGTTGAAACTTGGCGAGATGATCCAAAAAGAAATGCCGGATGTAAAAGTTGTCTATACACGAAAGACCGATCGGTTTGTTGAATTGTATCGCCGCGGGCAAATTGCAAATGAGAACGAGGGAAAACTCTTCATTAGTATTCACGCCAATTCAACTGAACGAAAGCCATCGTCTGCCAATGGATTTGAGATCTATCTTCTCCGTCCCGGAAAGACGGAAGATGCGATCCGTATTGCTGAAAAGGAAAATGATGTTGTGAAATTGGAAAAAGATTATGAAGACCGCTACCAGGAATTGACGGAAGAGAATTTCATCATACTTACAATGGCGCAAAGTTCCTACGTGAAGCAGAGCGAACGCTATGCAGAAATGCTTGAAGAGACGATGAGTGCACAAATGGAAGGCCAACGCCAACCGGTAAAACAAGCAGGATTCTATGTGCTTGTTGGTGCGTCAATGCCGAACGTATTGGTGGAATCGGGTTATCTTTCCAATGTAAAAGACGAACGTTTTTTGCGAAGTCCTGAAGGACAAAAGAAGGTTGCTGCGGCAATTCTTAATGCGTTAAAAGGATATAAGAAAGAATACGAAGGTGATTTTTGATGAAACGAAATAAAGTTTCTTTAGCAACGCGTGCGATTCATGGAAAAAAACTCTATCCGTACAAAGGTGCAGTAACAACCCCGATCTATCAAACATCAACTTATCGCTTTGAGAATTCGAACGACGCAGTACGATATTCACAGGGTGATTCGAGCGTGTATGTCTATTCGCGCTATCATAATCCTTCCGTTGAAGATGTTGAAGAGAAACTTGCCGAGATGAATGATGCGGAAGCATCCGTATTGTTCTCTTCGGGAATGGCGGCTATCTCGACGGCAATATTATCAATCGTAAAAGCGGGTGATGAGATCATCAGCACGCCGGCATTGTACGGCGGAACGTACCGGTTCTTTCGCGATATTCTTCCGCTGTATAATATTTCCGTGAAGTATGTTGATGCAAATTCTTTATCCGATATCACAAAACTTTCAACACAAAACACGAAACTGTTCTACTGTGAATCACCAACCAATCCTACAGTTGAAATCGTCGATCTCTATAAAGCGATCGCGGAAGTGATGAAAGCAGAGAAGAAATCGGGTGGCAAGATCGTGACGATGATCGACAATACATTCGCTTCATGCCTGCATCAATCTCCGTTCGATATCGGATTTGATCTGATCGTTGAAAGTGCCACAAAATATATTGGCGGACACAGCGATGTCCTTGCCGGTGCGGTCATTGGAAATAAAGAAAGTATTAAACGAGTCCGAAATGTGGCAAAATATCTTGGCGGATGCGCCGATCCGTTTGCAGCATTTTTATTATCGCGTAGTCTTAAGACATTTGAGCTGCGCGTTCAACGCCAGACGGAAAACGCAATGAAACTTGCGAAGAGATTTGAAAAGAATTCCAATGTTCTTCGCGTCTTTTATCCCGGATTGAAATCTCATCCGCAACATGCCATTGCTAAAAAACAGATGAGTGGATTTGGTGCGATGATTCTTATTGAAGTGAAGGGTGGAGTGAAAGGAGCCGCGAAGGTGTGTGATTCGCTGAATGTTGCGGTGAATGCAATGTCGCTCGGCGGAGTGGAAACATTGGTAAGCATTCCGATCTATTCATCGCATGTGAATATGAGCGATGCAGAATTGAAACAGCACGGTGTCACTCCCGGAATGATACGCATCTCCGTCGGCGCGGAAGGCATTGACGATCTTATTGCAGATTTTGAACAGGCACTCAAGAAAATTTAATAATACTGAGTGGTTCAAAATATAAAAGGAACCTTGTGGATTAAAACCCTGCCAAAGGGTTTTACTTATTTGGAATGACTTTCTTGCAAATCAAGTTAGTAATAAGACTAGGCAAAAACTCAAGAATTTTGCATTAGAATAGTCTAACTGTTCTTTGAAATTCAATTTATTTGAATTATACTTCAGCTGTGAATAATTCGAAAGTTTTTAGATCTAAATCAGGATATAGATTTTTTAATAAAATCGATAATAGCAATAAAGAATACTTTATCGAAACGAATTCAATCCACGATTAAGTAAAATGGTTCATGATAAAAAATAATATTAATTGCTGGGAACACAAGCAATGCGGTCGAGAAATCAATGGTAAAAATATTGATTCTCTCGGAATCTGTCCTGCTGCATCTCTGGATAAGTTCGATGCAGTTAATAACGGTAAAAACGGTGGACGTTTCTGTTGGTTCATTGAAAAAACAACGTGCGAAATAGAAGTTGTGGGAAATTTTTTTGAACGGTTTGAACATTGTCAGAAATGTGAATTTTATTTATTAGTACAGAAACAAGAGAATAGACATTTAGTTGTTGTTCAAAACGAAATGCTCTAATACATCAAGAGATGTTGAATTGCTCACTGATGGTTACATTAATGAAGAAGATCTTTTCATAAACAACAAAGCCCGCTTACGCGGGCTTTGTTGTTTTAATTTGGTCGAGTGATGAACGAAAAACTTTGCGGCGTTTTCATTTTTATGCCGTAAATATCTTTCACCAAATTAGACAATGTTACCGTGTATTTGGTATTTGGCAGCATTGCTGCGGTCGGCGTAAAAATGATCTGACTTGGAGAATCATAAGAACCGCTGTTGTAATAGCTAAATGTTCCTGTGAGTGCGGGAGAAATAGAGAATCCATTTTTAATGCTTGTCAGATCAATATACGTATTAAAGTTCATTTGAATAGTTTTACCTGTAGAGACATAGATTTCCCCATTACTCGGATAGGAATTGGTAAGAGTAACAGGTGCAGTTCTGAATGAGAATGTAAACCGGTGACCAAGTTTTATTCCGTCTTTGTCTTTCGCAGTGCTGTCCACCGCAACAGTGATCAATGTATCGGATAGGAACGGTCCTCCAGTGTAGATCGAAATATAATTATCCTCTACCCATAAAAATATCTTATTGACATTTGGACTAATACTGATCGCCACTTCTGTTGATTGTTTTTCCATTCTGCGAGGGAACTTCAATGAAATTCCGCGATAGTCAAGAGGCTGCACATTGATATCACCGTGAATAGGAGTAGTTTGAATTCCTGATTGTGACGTGTACGATTGCACAGTTTTAAATTTGAATTTCAATGGGAAACGCAAAAATTTCCCTGATGAATCTTTAGCGCCGGTTCCAATAGTGATGGCATACGTTGAATCGACATAGGCATCTTTTTGAGAGAGAGTATACGTCATCGATTTTATCTTACTGAATGTTGTGATCGTAGCACCAGGATCGAAACCGGATGCTCCGGTGGAAGATTTTGAATCGGTGTATAATCCACCGTAGGGTGAAGTTGTATAATAACCCCACGTAAAGACACCTTCGCTTGCCGGAACAGTGGAGAACGATTTTTCCACGCTTTCTCTGTCCATCGGTTGATTGAATAATATCGATATCGTTATCCTTCCATACCGCCAATCGTACACGATTTCTTCCTGATCAATCGGATAATGACCATCGATCTCATCCGGAATTGTTGAGAGCGTGATCTCACCAAGATAGACGATATTTCCGCCGTTCAATTGAAGGTTACTTTTTTTATACGTGCGGTAATTATTTGTTCGAATAATCACATCATAGTTTCCGCTGCGCAGATCGCGGAAAGTGAACGATCCATCGGCAGAATTTATTTCCTGTGAATCGACCACAGTAATCTGGCTGACATAGACTTTCGCTTTGCTTGTAACAGGAAAGACTTTGCCCAAGAGATCGGCATGAAGAAGATCGTTGGTATATTCTTTCGGGATCCGTTCTTCGATGATCGTTTCTTTGCAGCCGAAGAGAA
>CAYHFN010000067.1:8598-15556 GCA_964355925.1 uncultured Chitinophagaceae bacterium | reverse complement strand
CGCAGGAATGATGGATTGCAAAAAAGCACTTGACGAATCAAATGGTGATCTAGAAAAAGCAATCGAAATTCTTCGTAAAAAAGGTGCTGCCACCGCTGCAAAACGTGCAGACAAAGCAGCAAACGAAGGAATAGTTGTATCGAAAATTTCTGATGACGCTAAACATGGTATTCTGGTTGAGATCAATTGCGAAACGGATTTTGTAGCACGAGGCGAAGATTTTGTAACCTTTGCAAATTCGGTTGCTCAGATCGTTTTTGATAAATCGCCGAAAACAGTTGATGAATTATTGACGATTTCTCATCCAAATGGAAAAACTGTTGCAGACGCTCTTTCTGATTTAGTTGGAAAAGTCGGTGAAAAAACTGAGATTCGAAGGATATTTATTCTTAACGCCGACGGTGCTTTTCTGGAATCATATGTTCATATGGGAAGTAAATTAGGTGTTCTTATAGAATTTGCCGCCGAATATACTCCTGCAAATAAAGTTATCGCTCGGGATATTGCAATGCAAGTTGCTGCTATGAATCCGATCGTCGTATCGAGAGATAAAGTAAGTAAAGATTTACTTGATAAAGAAGTTGAAATCTATCGGCAGCAAGCAAAGAACGAAGGAAAGCCGGAACAAATTGCTGAAAAAATTGCTACTGGTCGTCTTGAAAAATATTTTCAAGAAGTTGTTCTTCTCGAACAAAGTTTCATCAAGGATGCCGGGAAGGCGGTCAAAGATCTTCTTTCTCCGAATGTAACTGTAAAACAGTTCAAGAGATTTCAACTTGGTGAATCAACAAATTAACTTCCAAAAAGGTCTCATTTGAGACCTTTCTTTTTATTAGGAGCAAACGATGGCAACGCCAAAGTATAAACGCATTCTGCTAAAATTAAGCGGTGAAGCATTGATGGGAGATCAAGATTTTGGAATTGATCCTAAGGTATTAGGCCGTTATGCAGAAGAGATTAAATTGGTTCATGATCTTGGCATTCAAATTGGAATTGTTATTGGCGGGGGTAATATTTACCGTGGCATTGAAAACTCATCTGATGGAGTCGATAAGGTCACGGGGGACCATATGGGGATGCTTGCAACTGTTATCAATGGATTAGCTCTACAAAGTTCGCTGGAACACCACGGAATGCATACTCGATGTCAATCTGCAATTAATATGGAACGGATTGCAGAACCATATATTCGCCGTCGTGCAGTAAGACACTTGGAAAAAAATCGAATTGTTATTTTTGCAGCTGGAACAGGAAATCCGTACTTTACAACTGATACAGCAGCCGTGCTTCGAGGAATTGAAATTGAAGCTGGAATCATTATCAAAGGTACCCGTGTAGACGGGATCTATGATTCTGACCCGGAAAAAAATCCGAATGCAAAACAATATTCATTGATCAACTATGATGATGTTTTTAAAAAAAATCTAAAAGTGATGGATATGACGGCGATAACATTGTGTAAAGAGAACAAACTTCCGATTGGTGTTTTTAATATGAACATAAAGAATAATTTGCTTCGTCTTGTGCTTGGTGAAAATATTGGAACGACAGTCACTCAATCTGCTCCATCGGTATAACAATATTGGAGGTAACAGTATGCAACTAAAAGATATTCTAAAAAGCTGTGAAACACGAATGCAGAAAGCAATCGAAAGTGTTCGACATGAACTAGTGAAAGTACGGACCGGTAAAGCAACAACTGCTTTATTAGATACGGTTAAAGTTGATGCATACGGAACATTGATGCCACTCAATCAAGTTGGTTCAATAAGTGTTGTGGACGTACACATGCTTGCTGTTACTCCTTGGGATAGCGGTATGCTTCAACCAATTGAGAAGGGGATTACTATTGCAAATCTCGGACTTAATCCGAGCATTGACGGGAAAATAGTAAGAGTTCCGATTCCAATGTTAAATGAAGAACGACGCAGGGAGCTTGTTAAACTTGTAAAAAAATTTGGAGAAGAAGGTAAAGTTGCAATTCGAAATGTACGACGTGATGAGAATGAATTGCTGAAAAAATCTGAGAAAGAAGAACATTTCTCAGAAGATGACCGAAAACGCGGGGAGCAAGAAGTTCAAAAATATACTGACAAGTATATCAAAGAGATTGACAATCTATTAGCTATTAAAGAAAAAGAAATAATGGAAGTTTAAATAAAATTTTACACGAAAAAAGTCCCGCTTCTGCGGGACTTTTCGGTTTAAAGATACTAATTGTCCGATACTAGAATGAACTCTAAAACAAATCTAAGAGAAAAATTAAAATCTCAACGAGAGGAACTTTCCAAAAACGATTGTCGTAAACGTTCCTCGTCGATACTTGAGAATTTAGTTACCATGCCTGATTTTTTCCGAGCGGAAGTTATCCATACATATATTTCGTCAAAAAAAAATGAAGTTGATACGCACGAACTTATTCGAATGCTTTTGAAGCAAAAGAAGCGTGTTGTTGTTCCGATTGGAGACAAAGCAACAAAACAAATGAAACATTCTGAACTATTCTCACTGAGTGAACTTGTTGGAGGAGCGTACGGAATTTTAGAACCGAGAATGTACCGACCGGTTCCCGTTGCGGATATTCAGGTTATCATTGTTCCGGCACTTGCGGTTGATCGAAAAGGTAATAGACTTGGTTTTGGTGCAGGTTTTTATGATCGTTTCCTCCACGATGTTCAATTACCGGTTATTTCTCTTGTATACGAATTCCAGGTGGTTCCGGTCGTTCCGCAGGAATCAACGGACGTTCCCGTCTCATTTATTGTCACTGAAAATGAAATCATTCGTTGTCGCAACTAATTTTTCATACTGTCGTAATAGCGTAACAACCTTGAAGGAGTGAATATGGACAATCAACGATTATTTCGTTCACAAACCAATAAAGTATTTGCCGGTGTATGCGGTGGATTGGCAGAATATTTTGATGTCGATCCAGTTGTTATTCGTTTACTATTTGTTTTGATGGTGTTGTTTGGCGGTACAGGGATCGTTCTTTATATTGCCGCAATTATTATTGTTCCAAAAAAACCATTTATATTTTCAGATCAAGTTCAATCATCGGAAGGCAAACCGATGTATCAACAAAGTGCTAATGTCAGAAACTGGTTTGGGATAGCGCTAGTTGCTGCAGGTGTTATGCTCTTGTTGGCAAATCTAGATGTATTTCACATCTTTAATTTTATCGAAGGAGTGGTAGAATATATTCTTCCGGTAATGTTGATTATTGCCGGAATGGCAGTTATCTATTATCGACAAACACAGACCGAAAACAATTCTAACAATACTATTAACGAAAAGCAGAATGATGGTCCAACTTCAACTGAGTATTCATTCCAATCTCGTTCATATCGTGATTTCAGACGCTCCCTTGTAGATAAAAAATTATTTGGAGTATGCGGCGGTCTGGCGCAATATTTTGGAATCGATCCAAGTCTGATCAGGATGTTGTATGTAGTTCTTTGCTTAGCATCATTCGGTGCGGGATTTGTATTATATGTTATCATCGCACTTGTAGTTCCGTATGAAAATATTGTCAATGCGCGGGTGCAATAATGGATAATCAAAAAATTAAACGGATCCCTGTGTTTGGCATTATTCTTGTAATTCTTGGCGTAGGATTATTGTTGCGGCAGTTACATATTGTTCATGTAGACGGTGGATCAATGTTGATCTTTGGGTTGATCGTGTATGGTTGCGCAATGATTATTCGTTCATTTGTTACAAATGTTCGGCAATCATTATTCTTCGGAAGTCTATGTTTTTATTCAGGGATTGTTCTATTACTTGGGAAATATGGTTTTATTGAAACCACGCCGTTTACGTACGTTCCGGGATTTTTGATTGCATTTGGGTTATCGTTTTTGATGTTATTCATCTTTACGTTCACTGAGTTTCATCTCCTTGTACCATCATTTATCTTTATCGGTCTTGGTTCTGCATTTATGATGACCGAAATTGGATTCTTCTATCCAAGTGATATTAAAGAAGCAATCCGTACTTATTGGCCCGTCGCGATTATTTTGTTTGGCGTGTTGATGCTGTTTTCAAGAAAAGAAAAAAAATCTAATATTTAGGAACAGGTAACCGTTGTTAATGAGCATCGAGCCAGTTTTTACCAACTCCAATCTCAACTTCTAATGGGACGTTCAATGTCATTGCTGTTTGCATTTGTTTTTCCACTAATTTTTTCATTAAAGTTTCTTCGTTTTTCACAACATCAAATACCAACTCATCATGGACTTGCAGGATCATTTTACTTTTGAGCTTTTTTGAAATAAGTTCTTTGTGAATTCCGATCATTGCCAACTTTATCATATCAGCAGCAGTTCCTTGAATCGGCATATTAATAGCCTGTCGTTCAGCATTACCTCGAATATTCTGATTTTTGTTATTGATATCTGCTAAATATCTTCGACGGCCGACTAATGTTTCAACATATCCATTCGTGTGTGCAGATGCGATCGTTTCTGAAATATACTGATTTACCTTTGGAAAACGTTCGAAGTATTTTTGTATGATCTCTTTTGCTTCGGATTGTGTAATATCTAAACGTGACGCTAATCCAAACGGACCAATGCCATACATAATTCCAAAATTCACTTCCTTTGCTTTCCGACGCATGTCTCGTGTAATATCTTTTTGGTTCACTCCAAAAACTTTTGCAGCGGTAGATGAGTGAATATCTTCGTGATTATTGAAAGCGTCGACAAGTCCTTGATCGCCGGAAATATGCGCCATAATTCTCAATTCGATCTGTGAATAATCAGCAGAAAGGATCAGAGAATTATTGTCGGAGGGGATGAATGCTTTACGCATTTTTCTTCCTAATTCAGTACGAATGGGAATATTTTGAAGATTTGGATCACTACTTGAAAGCCGTCCGGTTGCAGCAACAGTTTGATTAAATGAAGTATGGACTTTTCCAGTCTGCAAATGGATCAATTTCGGAAGAGCATCAACATAGGTTGATTTTAATTTCTGTAATTGGCGATATTCCAACAAATGTTCCACAATTGGATGTTCTCTTCGTAATGCTTCAAGAACTGCAACATCAGTTGAAAATCCGGTTTTGGTTTTTTTAACTGATCGGAGTTTCAATTTATCGAAAAGAATTTTAGCCAATTGCTGTGTAGAATTAATATTAAATATCTCATCAGCAAGTTGGTAGATTATTTTTATCAAACCGTCAAGAGTTATGCCGATCTCTCCCGACATTGTTGCAAGAAACGGAATATCGATCGTAACACCGGAGATCTCCATTGCAGTAAGTACTTCAATCAGCGGGAATTCGAGTTCGGTACAAAGTTTCTTCATTCCGTTGGATGATATCTTATCGTACAGAACATCAACAATTTGCAGTGTAACATCGGCATCTTCCGCTGAGTAATTACCGACTTCATCTATTGGGATATCGCGAATATCTCTCTTGCCGTCGTTGGTCAATTCATCAAACGAAACCATTTTGTAGTTCAATAATTCTGAAGCAAGCGAATCTAGGGAATGCTGTTTATCCGAGCGGAGAACATACGCTGCGATCATCGTATCGAATCCGATTCCTGTGACAATAATTCCTTTTGCAGAGAGAACGAGAGAATCATATTTTATATTCTGTCCATATTTTTTTATTTTTTCATTCTCAAATATCGGCTTGAGATCTTTTACAATTTGTTTGACGGGAAAACCTTCACGTTTGCGTTCAATGGAAGCGCTAAAAAGATCATCACTATTTTCCTGAACCGTATCATCAATAACGGGTATGTAGTATGCCTTTTGCTTCTGAAGTGCAAATGCGATACCGACCAATTCAGCACGAAGCGCATTGGTGGAAGTTGTTTCGGTATCGAACACAAATGATTTTGCATTTTTAAGTTCAGTCAATACATTCAGATATTCAACATCATTTTTTACGACGATGTAATTGTGTGTCGTCGAATTGATATCTTGTAAGACTGCTGTCTCTTTCTCTGCCGACTCACTTATTTTCTCAGTGAAAGTTTCAATGTTATCTTTTTCTTTCAACCGTCGCGCAAAAGTTTTGAATTCAAGATGTTCATACAATTTAATTAGTCCAACTATATCTTTATCTTTTGCTCTTAGATGATGAAGGTCAACATCGATCGGAACATTGATGTCGATCGTCACCAAATGTTTAGAAAGGATTGCAAGTTCTCTGTTATTGCGAAGTTTTTCTTGAAGACCTTTTTGCGGTATGGAATCGATATTGTCAAGAATATTTTCTATCGTTTTATATTTTAGAACAAGAGGAAGTGCTGTTTTCGGTCCGATGCCGGGAACGCCCGGAATATTGTCTGCCGTATCGCCGATAAGACCGAGCATTTCGATAACTTGATCGGGAGCGACGCCGAATTTTGCCATCACACCTTCTTCGCCGACAATTTCATCGTCACTGCCGAATTTTCCGGGACGATAAATCTTAATCCTGTTAGAGACGAGCTGCATAAAATCTTTGTCTGAAGTGACAAGGAATGTATCGATCTTTTCTTTCTCTGCGCGTCGAGCCAGTGTTCCCATAATATCATCAGCTTCATATCCGTTAAGTTCCAGAACAGGAACATTAAATGCCTTCACGACTTCTTTTAGATATTTGAGAGATGATGCCAGTTCGTCCGGCATTTTATTACGTGTTGCTTTGTAATCCTTGTATGCTACATGACGGAACGTGGGATGATCCGTATCGAATACTGCGGCGATATAATCCGGTTTTTGTTCATCCAGGATCTTGTTGAGATAATTGACAAAACCATAGATGGCGCTGGTTGTTTCGCCTTTGGAATTGATGAGCGGATTTTGAGCAAATGCAAAATAAGAGCGATACGCGATTCCCATTGAATCGATAAGGTAAAGTGTTTCTTTGCGTTTCATAGTGACGAAAAGTTAAAGTATATTATGACGAATTTTTGTATGAATGAATATACCAAAAGTTGGTGAACGAAAAAAT
>CAYHFN010000067.1:3388-8498 GCA_964355925.1 uncultured Chitinophagaceae bacterium | reverse complement strand
TATGAATATTTACATCATCATTATCATCCAGCAAATGATTGCAGGAGGAACACATCTTGTTGCAAAAACAGTGACACAAGAAGTGAATCCGGTTGTTTTGACGTTTCTGCGTAATTGTATCTCACTTCTTGCTTTGCTCATTCTATTTTTTGCAAGAGAAAAACGGATCAAAGTAGAGAAGAAAGATATGAAACAATTGATCTGGCTTTCATTCCTTGCAGTTCCTGTGAATCAATTCTTATATCTGTATGGAATTAAATTCACTCTTGCATCGAACGGTGCACTATTGTATGCCACTACTCCTGCACTAATTTTAATTTTATCATATTTCATGCTCTCTGAAGCGTTGACAAAGAAAAAAATTCTAGGTGTTTTTGTTGCGTTTATTGGTGTTGCTATTGTTATGTTTGAGCGGGGAATAGATTTCAAATCAGATTATTTCTACGGTAATGTAATGATCTTTCTTGCAGTGATTGCGTGGACGTTATTTGCAATACAAGGGAAGAAACTGGTAATAAAATACGGTGCGTTTCATATCACGGCACTTTCGATGATCGGCGGAGCGGCAATGTTTCTACCTGTAGGAATAATTGAGTTTGCGTGGCACGGATTACCAACAATTACGTTTGGCAACTGGATGAGTATCTTGTATTTGAGTCTGGGAACTTCAGTTGTTGCGTATATTCTTTGGTTCTACGCACTTGGGAAACTCGATACAACAAAAGTTGCCGTTTTTGCAAATGCGCAGCCGATCTTTACAACGATTATGGCGGTAATTTTCTTACATCAGCCGATAACGATGACGTTTATTGTTGGGGGAGCCATTACAATTGCCGGAGTGTGGCTGACACAACGGAAGTAGTATTTTTACCACTGTTCTTATTTTTGATCTTTGTAAAACGTACAGATCGTATTAACAACACATTCATGACATTTTGGATCTGTCGGTCGGCATGTTTCGCGACCGAGATAGGTTAGTGACATACCGAGAATGTGCCAGTTCTTTTGGGGTACTTTTTCCATTAATTGTAGTTCAATTTTTTTTGGATCTGTTCCTACTGCAATTCCTATACGAGGAGTGACCCTGAGGGTATGTAAATCAACTATAACTCCTTCTGCTGTTAATCCTATCTGACTCATATAAACATTTGCGGATTTTCTTCCAAACCCTTTAAGTTTCGTTAGATCACCTATTGTCGTCGGAATTTCCGGTAATTTTTCAATCATCTGAGCAATATCAATTATCCACTCTGCTTTTTTCTTAAACCCCGGAACACGCAACAAAGGATATAATTCTACCGGCTTTGCTTTCGCTAAATGTTTGAATGTTGGATACTGTTTAAAAAAAGCAGGTGCTAGCTTATTGACCATTGCATCGGAGGCACGCGCAGAGAGTACGATCATCACAATCAACTGATATGGATTTTCATAATTCAAGGGATGTTTTCTCCCTTTATACTTTTTGAATAAAGGTTTTAATTCTTTATTCCAGTCAATAGCATTTTTAGGTATAATATTTTTTGAGGTAAGAAATGTTTTCTTTGCCATGATTGTTCCAAATTTTGTTTGCGGACAATAATTTTATTTTTAAGAGTAACGTCATGCTGACGTATGTCAGCATCTATCTTCTAATTTATGGATGCCGAAACAAGTTCGGCATGACGAACTTGATATAATTAATTTTTAGAAATAAGTTTTCGTGCTTTGACGGCAGTTTTTACAACCCCATTTGTTTGTTCGCCGACCTGCTGACGCCACATTGCATAATACAATCCTTTTGATCGTACGAGTTTGGCATGTGAACCGGATTCCACGATCCGACCATTTTCTAAGACAAAAATTGTATCGGCGTGCATCACTGTTGAAAGCCTGTGGGCAATAAGAATTGTCATCAGATCTTTTCCGTTGGAAATATCACGGATTGTTTCACTGATCTCTTCTTCTGTCAACGAATCAAGTGATGAGGTAGCTTCATCAAACACTAAAAGATGCGGATGGCGTAATAATGCACGTGCGATCGAAAGGCGCTGTTTCTCACCTCCGGAAACTTTTACTCCTCCTTCGCCGATCATTGTGTCTAAGCCTTTGTCAGCACGTGCTAAAAGAGATTGGCAGGCAGATTTGTTTAAAACGTCTAAACAGTCTTCGTCCGTCGCTTTTGGATTGACGAAAAGAAGATTCTCCCGTATCGAACCGGAAAATAATTGTGTGTCTTGAGTAACGAATCCGATCCGTTCTCGTAATGCATCAAAATCGATCTCGTCGAAATTTTTTTGATTATAAAGAATCTTCCCTGTTTGAGGACGATATAGTCCGACTAATAATTTCACCAGTGTTGTTTTTCCCGCGCCTGAAGGTCCGACGAACGCTATCGTCTCACCGATCTTTGTCCGAAAAGAGATTTCATTCAATGCAGGTTTATTTGCAGATTGATGTTGGAACGATACTTTGTCGAAGGTAAGTGTTTCAATTTGTGTAACAGTAACAGGGGAAACCGGTTTTAATTCTATTGGAGTATTAAGAATATCTTCAAAATTATTAAGTGATACTTCTGCTTCACGGTAAATATTAATAATATCGCCAAGCTGCTGCAATGGACCAAAAATAAAGAATGAATAAATCCATAGTGAAAAGAATTGTCCGAATGAGATTTGCTGTTTGAAAATCAAATACAACATGGTGAAAAGAATTGCTGTTCGAAGGAAGTTCACTGATGTTCCTTGGATGAAACTTAATCCACGAATATATTTTACTTTCTTTAGTTCGAGCGCAAGAATTTTTTGTGTTGTATTGTTCAACCGATTAATTTCTTGATTAGCAAGTCCTAGGCTTTTAACGAGTTCAATATTGCGTAATGATTCAGTTGTTGAACCTGCAAGTGCATTTGTTTCACCGACGATCTTTTTTTGAATGATCTTAATTTTCTTGCTGAGCGTTGAACTTAAATATGCTAAGATTGGAACCGTTGAAAAATAGAGCGGAGCAATTACCCAATGAACAGATAAGGAGTAGATCATTACGAACACAATCCCAACCAATGAAGTAAAGAGAATATTGATGGAAGCAGAAATCAACCGTTCAACATCAGTGCGTACTTTTTGTAACTTGCCAAGAGTCTCTCCGCTGCGTTGATCTTCGAACACTGAATAGGGAAGTTCCAAGGAATGCTTTAAACCATCGGCATAGATCTGTGCACCAAGCCGTTGAGTGATGACGTTGATATAGTAGTCTTGAAAATTTTTTGCAACGCGAGAAACGAACGCTACTCCCATTGCCAACAGCAACAGGCCAACAACTCCGCGAAGAAATTGATCGGTTGTATACTCGCTGAATTTCATAGCATAATTATCGATCACATATCGAAAGACAAGTGGATCGAGCAATGAGAACGTCTGATTTATGGTTGCCAGGAACAATGCCAGCAAAACCAACGTCCAATATTGTTTAAGATAGGTGTACAACAGTTTCATAATGATTCCTTTGTTTGCTTGAAAGTAACAAAACTATGGATAAAATGCGAAAGAACGTTTGTAATTGAGGAAAGATTCAATTACAATTCAATAATGAAAACCTTGCCAGTCTATAGAACGATTATCATCATCTTTTATTGTTTACCGCCGTTCCTTTTTTCTTTTCAGGAAAAAGAAAGCAAGGCATTCAGAACAAAAAGTTCTCCCTATCGAATTTTGGATGTGAAAGAATCGGATGTTACATATCAATTGTGGGAGGGATTTCAATTGATGAGGAATGCCAATGCGGGTGATGCACCGTCTCAACATGAACTCAGTCTGCGATATCTTACCGGGAAAGGATTTTCATCTGATACTCTTAAGTCTGCACAGTGGATGAAGAAGGCAGCAGATCAGGATTATATTCTTGCAAAATTCAACTATGGAATATTCCTAAATAATGGCTGGGGAGTTGATTGGAATCCTTTTGAAGCGTTTCGATACATTCAATATTCAGCCGATAAGCAAATGCGAGAAGGGGAATATGTTCTTGGACTCTTTTATACAGATAATTTGATTGTGCGCAGAGATTATTCAAAAGCGTATAAGTGGATCAAAAAATCGGCTGATCAGAAATACGATCCCGCAAAAGATGTGCTGGCAGAACTTGAGAAACGAGGATATAATGGAATAACGCCTGCTCAAAAAGATTCATTAAATGTTTCCAGCGCAGTAAAATCCGTTGCACCTCAAAAATCAACGCCGCAAATTGTACAACCGGTGATGTTGGAATTTGAAGAAGATAAAACTGCTCAAACGGATGACTTGACGCTCCTTAAAGAATTGTTCAACGAAGGGAATGAAGAACTTCGAAATACTCTTGGTATCTCAAAAATTCTTGCCGATAGTGTTCAAACTGATTCCACCGGATTTTCGTTGATCCAACGTGCATCAGAGTTGGGAAATCCGGAAGCGATGACAATTATTGCACGATGTTATGAACGTGGAATTGGAGTGAAGAAAGATAAACTGCAGGCTGCTGTTCATTATATTCGCGCAATCCGGTTGGACTCACGACGCGCACCGGGATTGTTATGGAAATTGATCAATGAAAAGAATATTCAATCGTCATTTAATCAACAGGCATCGAAAAATGTAACTGAGGCTTTGTATGTCGTTTCTTCATTGAACGCTTTGGGATTGATCGGTTCGTTGACAAACGAACAAGCATTGCAATTTTTGCAGATTGCGGTTTCGAAATCTTATCTACCAGCTATTCTTGATCTTGGAAATTGCTATTCACAAGGACAATGGGTGAAGGGAGATAAAAAGAAAGCGGTAGAATTTTGGAAATACGCAGCCGACCTTGGAAACAGTGAGGGTAAAATCAGAGTTGCGGTTGCCGAAGTGTTTGATGGTACTATCGTTCATGCCAAAAAATCTTTCACCGAATTACAACACTATGCTGAGAATGGATCAGTACTTGCTCAAACTGCTCTTGGATATTGTTATGAAAAAGGAATTCTGGTTCCGATCAATCTTTCGCAAGCGATATATTTTTATCGTAAATCTGCTCAACGCGGAAATCAATCTGCGCTATCTGCGTTAACAAGAATGTATGATGAACGAAGGCCAAAAGAGAAAGAGTTTCAAGTAGAGGA
>CAYHFN010000067.1:0-3288 GCA_964355925.1 uncultured Chitinophagaceae bacterium | reverse complement strand
ATAATTCCCAGTATCGTCATGCCAACGCCTGAGAGTGCAAATTTCCATCCGGTAGAAAATAAAATAGAAAGCCACAGAATAATTGCGGTAACTGCCGGCAGAGGGTAGAGCCACATTTTGAACGGAAGATTTTTTGAACCAATTCTCTTTCTTAAAATCATTACACCAACTGCTCCGCCGATAAATTGAACAAGAATTCTCATTGCAAGAATTGCGCTAATGACATCGCTTAACCTGAATAAGAGACTGAAAACAAATGCTGTTCCTCCTAGCCATAACAGTGAAACATGAGGAAACTTTTTTGTATGGTGAAGTTTTCCGAAAACCGAAAAGAAATTTCCATCAATTGCGGCAGCGTATGGTATTCGGGAATAGCCGACCATAACCGCAAAGAGTGATGCGAATGCGATCCATAAGACAAGAACTGTTGCAAATGATGCAGCAATAGTACCATACAGCCGTTCAATTAATGTGCTGACGATGAACGGTGACTCTTTCGCTTCCTGCCATGGAATTACACCGATCACTGCAAATTGCATTGCAAGATACAGAACTGCTATTCCTATAATTGAAATAAAAATTGCGCGAGGAATATTTTTCTCAGGATCTTTGATCTCACCGCCAAGATGATTTACATTATAATATCCAAGGTACGAATACATT
Source organism: uncultured Chitinophagaceae bacterium (assembly GCA_964355925.1). GTDB lineage: Bacteria > Bacteroidota > Ignavibacteria > UBA10030 > UBA8401 > UBA8401. Next base: position 2,625 of record CAYHFN010000067.1, on the reverse strand, counting down.
GTTTTCACAGTTCCTTGTCCGAGCGCAACCCAGAATGCCCATTTGAAATCCCATGCACCTTCCGGATAATCAAATGCAAGTTTTGGATCGAAGTGTGAAAGTCCTCCGATGATAAACCACGCCATCGTTCCAAGAACACCGATCCAAAGAGCGACAGAGATTTTTCCGATGGTTGATATTTTTCGGTAGAGAATAAATGTTAAAACAATAACAAGAGTTCCTGAAGCAAATTTTCGAGTGACCTCATTGAGAGGCAGGATGTACGAAAGATATTGTGCAAATCCGATCGAGCCGGATGCAATGACTAGAGGAGCCTGAATCATGGTCTGCCAGATGAAAAGAAATGACATCAACTTTCCCCATCGTTCACCAAATGATTCACGCAAAAAAACATAACTGCCGCCGGCTCTTGGCATTGCGGCACCAAATTCAGCCCAAATAAATCCATCGATCAACGCAAGAATGGCGCCGGCGATCCATGCGGAGATGTGCTGTGGACCTCCCATAATACCTATCACCAGTGGAAGGACGACGAATGGTCCGATACCGACCATATCGATCATATTGAGAGCTACTGCTTGTGTAAATGAAAGTTCTCTCTTAAGAGTGTCTTGAGCCATAATTTAATCTGTAATAAATTTAGAATATGCCCGATCTCCAAAAAATTTGTAATCTTTTTCTTCAAATTCGGTTTGAAGAAGGACAGAATGAATCAAACCATTCTTTTCAACAAGGACAGTGTGCAGAATCAATGTATCGGGATTTGTGTGAATAATGAACCGTGCGCGATTATTGACTGCAGAATATTGTTTGATGGTTGAATCTTGTTTTAGTGTGACATCAGTTTGTTCCATAAATCGTTGAACCATTCTTTGTGTAGCGCGATACGTTCCACCGGTTGGGGAAACAACTTTTTTTCCGTTCAATATTATTTCACGATCATCATACGCAATGACACTTAATTTATGTGTTGTGTCTGCGTTCAACCATTGAAGTAATTTCCTGCCATGATGTAACGAATCATCGTAGCTGTAATTTGCATCGAGATAGGCGATGCGGGAAATATAATTTGGGATTGAATCGAAAGCATTAATGAATCCGGTTATAAAACTCCCGCCACCACTATGTCCTGTAAGAACAATCGATTGAGGTTCTCCCGTTTCAAATCGAATAAATTGAATAATGCGCGCAATATCGTCCGAATTATGCTCATATTTTCTTCGCCACGATGGCCAGCTCTTCAATGAGTTTTCAAGATATGCGACAACAATAGAATAATGACGCACTGTGTTTCGCAGAAAACGTGTTTGTGCAGCAATATGCTGGATATCAAAATGCCAATCATCACCGTCGTTCAGTTCTTTCCCGGCGGTCGTTTCAATGGTATTGCCATTCGGGAGAGCGTACAAAATCAACAGCAACGGTTTTGCATTAATATTATTTTGAGGTGAATTGATAAGAACACGGACATCCGGATTGAAAGAATAGAATGTATTGATCTCATGTTCTTGCAAATCTTTTGTTGAACTGCATGAATTGAAAATCGAAAATAAAAAAGCGCAACAGAGAGCTGTTACGCTTTTTGTATATAAAAGTGTTTTCATCAACCGGTTATTTCCCTAAGATCTCAAATAATTCCGATAGTTTCGGGATCAAAATAATTTCTGTGCGGCGGTTCTTTGCACGCGCCTCGGATGTATTGGCGGGATCGATCGGAAAATATTCACTTCTGCCGGAAGCAGTGATCTTTCGAGGATCAACTTTTCCTTCGTTCACAAGATAACGGATCACTTCTGTTGCACGAATAACACTGAGATCCCAATTATCTTTAATGGCTCCAAGATTGAATACGGCTTGATTGTCAGTATGTCCTTCCACAAGAATTGCCAGATCATCCTGAGTATTCAATACGCGGGCGAGCTCTCGTAATGCTTCTTTTCCGCGCTTATCAATATCTGCTTTTCCTGTTGTGAAGAGCAGTTGATTGGAAAGAGAAACATACACACGCCCGTTAATTATATTGATCGATAATCCGCTGGTAGTAAAACCAAGAAGTGCATCATTCAGTTTAGCTTTTAATGCGTTCAACGTAGAATCGCGCACCGCCAGCCGACGTTCAAGATCGCCGACTCGTTGTTCGCGTCCGATAAGATCGCGTTGAATTGCTGCAAGGGTGGAATCACGAACGGCAAGCGCTACTTCATAGCCCTTCAATTTCAATTCGCGTTGAGCGACATCTTTTTGCAGCAGTTCAAGATTTGCGAGCAATTTTTTTATCTCAGCAGAATTTTTCGATTTCGATTGCTCATAATTTTGACCGGAAATGTGTAGATCATTTTCCTGAAGGCGAATCCGATCTTTCAACGTGTCGGTCTGATTTTGGAGATCGGCGATCTGATTATCTTTATGAACGGTTTGAGTTTTGAATTCAGTATTTTCTGAAATTAAATTATCGATCCTGATTTGCATTGAAGCAACTGCATTCTTCAAAGAATCGACTGAATGTTGAAGTGAATCTCGCTGAGACTGCATCTCTTCATACGTTGAGAGTGATACACAGGCCGGTAGTGATACAACAAGAATAAGTGCGAATAGAGAAAGGAACAATTTCATATAGACCTCATA
>CAYHFN010000066.1:0-15792 GCA_964355925.1 uncultured Chitinophagaceae bacterium | reverse complement strand
GGCTATTTGCTGCTTCCGGCTGTAGGGCCGCGATTTACACTTCATAATTTTTTCTCTACTGATACAGAACTACCCGGAATTTTTCTTACCGATTATCTACGCATTATTGTAAACTCGGGCGGCGGAGTTCCGGCAGGCGTTCCCAATCCAATCGATTTTGTTCATCGAGATGCTTTCCCGAGCGGACATACTCAATTGACACTGGCAGCAATGTATGTTGCATTTACAACGAAGACAAAAATTCGATGGTGGTTATTTGCGGGGGGTTCGTTGCTTATCATTTCAACGATCTATATGCGGTATCATTATGTTGTTGATGTTATGGCCGGCATTATGTTCTTCCTGTTTACAATTTGGAGCGGAAAGCGAATCAATAATTGGTGGAACGACGGAATTAAGAATGTTTAATGAAAACATCTTGCCTCGCTGGCTAATATTTTTTATATTTGTATGCTTTAAAAAGCCATCTAGACTATTTCGGATGGTTTTTTATTCTATAGTGTACATAGTTCAATCCCAAAACTTCCTGCAAACGTTTTTTGAGAGCGGTTGAAGTTTTGAGGATCCCGCGATACGCGGGATCGGTTTACTGGTTCTTTGATTGATCATAGTATAGATTTTTTCATGGTGTCCATAGTTCAGTCGGTTAGAACGCCAGGATGTGGCCCTGGAGGTCGTGGGTTCAAATCCCACTGGTCACCCCAAGTTCAATTAACAATCAACTGTTCTTGATGTAACATTGATAATTATTCATTGTTAATTGAGATGCTCCCATCGTCTAACGGTTAGGACACGAGCTTTTCAAGCTCGGTATACGGGTTCAATTCCCGTTGGGAGTACAAAGAAACCACTTAATTTGAGAAAATTGAGTGGTTTCGTGTTTTAAAGCCAACAGACAAAGTGTATAAAAATTGAGGTTTGGTATACAAAATGGTATACACTTTTGTACACGGACTTTGAATCACTTCTCCCCTGACAAAGAACGATAATCAGTTGATTTTGAACGGCTGTAAATTAGTGTTCCATATTCCCCACACCGAGAAATGAAGTAAATAATTCGTTTTCTATTGTAAATTATACACCTCGATCTCGGAACCCTTTATCGTTTCATCGCATCTTATCAACAACGCAATACCACATTTATTCTCTAAACAAGGCACAATCATGAAACGACTTTTCTCTCTTTTTTTCCTTCTTTCTCAAATTATCGTTTTTGCACAAGACAATAATGGTTCAATCTCCGGCGAAGTGCGCGATGCGATAACAAAACAACCGCTGCCGGGCGCAAATGTGATTATTCCCGGAACATCGTTTGGTACCGCCTGCGATGATAAAGGATATTATGTCATCAAAAATGTTGCGCCGGGAAAATATGGCGTTAAAGCATCCATCATCGGCTATGAAAGTTCTACAAATCCCGATGTCGTGGTCAGTCCGCTTCGAAATAAAAAAATATCGTTCGAGCTGAATACTTCTACCATTGAAATGAATGAAGTAAATGTTCAAAGCGATTATTTTGCACGACCGGCGGAAAATGTTGTCAGTATGCGCACATTATCGCCGGAGGAAATTCGTCGTTCGCCCGGCTCTGCAGAAGACATTTTTCGCGTGATGCAGTCTATGCCCGGTGTTGCAACTGCCGGCGGAAAAAGTGCGCAGTTGATCGTTCGCGGTGGTAGTCCGGATGAAAATCTTACGCTGTTGGATAATATCGAGATCTATAATCCAATCCATTTTGCTCGCACCGGCGAATCAATGGGAATCATCAGTATCGTCAATCCCGCATTGCTTGAAAAAGTTGATTTTCTAACAGGAGGATTTCCTGCAAAGTACGGGGATAAAATGTCTTCCGTATTTGATATGAAGCTGCAAGATGGAAATAAAGAGCTCTATAATAGTGATGTGAATCTTAATATTGCCGGATTCGGAGTGATGGTCGATGGACCGCTGATCGAAAATAGCTCGATGATCTTTTCTGTGAGACGTGGATTCTTGGATGTTCTCACCTCTCTTATGGGTAAACCTGCTGCGCCGCGTTATTATGATGCCGTTGGAAAAATCACCTATGATATTGATATAAACAATCGGTTGAGTTTCGTCGGATTCTATTATATCGACCAGATCGATAAACTTGGAACAACAAAAGAATCATCCGCAATGAGCAAATATGATTATATGGTCCGTGATGATTACGGCTCAGCATTCGGATTGAACTGGCGTTCGCTTCTTTCAGAACGGGCATTTTTGATGACAACACTTTCCCGCACCGGAAATGGATGGACGACCAATCAAGGAACCCAAACCAATCACACTCTGCGCGGTGAGGAGATTGTTGAAAATGAGATCACCCTTAAAACGGAATTGACGTATCAATTTTCTCCCTCTCTCGATGTAAAGGTCGGCGCTATGGGAAAAACGATCGATTCAAAAAATAATTCGTGGACACCTGAAGATACCACGCGCACAGGAACGATCATTCCTGCAACAATAATTTCTTTTCAACCCAACATCACAAATAAAACAGCATTGTATCTTCAAGCTTCATACCGCATTATTGAACCAATTACAATTTCAACCGGTTTACGATACGATCACTTTGCAATGATCAATGCGGGCAACATCAGTCCGCGTGTTGCAATCTCATATCGCTTTTTGGAATCAACATCGCTCAATTTTGCGTGGGGAAAATATATTCAGTCACCTGCAAGTTTTCAGATCTCTCCCGATCTGCGTAATCTCGATCTGCGGTACAGTAATGCAATCCATTTTGTTGCGGGAATTGAACACCGTCTTGCAGATGATACACGAATAACCGTTGAAGCATATCACAAAGAATTGAACAATGTTGTTGTCGATCCGGATAGTTCAAATCTGCTTCTCAACACCGGCTCCGGCTATGCACGCGGAGTTGAATTGTCATTACAGAAAAAATTCTCTAACGGATTTGTCGGAAGCGCATCGTATTCATATTCCGTTTCAAAAAGGCAAGACAATGTTTCACTTCCCGAATATTATTTTGAATACGATCGTCCGCATATCATCAATCTTCTTGCCGGAATGGAAATAGGCGAAGGCTGGCAGATCGGGGCAAAATTTCAATTCGCATCAGGGAATCCGTACACACCGGTTGCCGGCGTAGTAAAAAAAGGGGGCGTGTTCTATCTAATAGATGGTGCAGTGAATTCTGCGCGCTATCCTGATTATCATAAGATCGACATCAGAGTTGATAAACAATTTATTCTTGCCGGATGGGCGCTTACTGCTTACTTAGATCTATGGAATGTGTACAACCGCGACAACATTATGTCCTATTCATACAAAGCAGAAGCAAATGGCACTATCACAATGAATCCAAAATATGATTTTGGTATTATGCCAATTGTAGGATTAACGGCGAAGTTTTAAATAAGTAAATTGAAATGAGTGGTGAGAAAATTACGCTACCGGAGGAACATACATTCGGATAACTCTCCAGCGATTGCGGTCGTAACTGAATACCGCTTTAATCGTGACTGTTTTTCCTGAGAATGTACCGGTTGATGTTACTTGAGATTGCGAAGATGGCAAACCTGTTTGTGAGGCTGAATAGACAACAGATCCGTTCATTACTGATGTATTTTGATTTGTATATGCATAAGTGGATGATGAGTATGTTCCGCCCATTTTTGTCATTGCCAACGAAATACCTGTGCGTGCAATTTGTTCTGCTTGAATGGAGTTTGCTACGGATTCTGAGATAGAACTATTGTTTCTATCGGCTGCCGTAAAACCAACCGTATACATCCCCAGTATCAGGTAAACTCCGGAAAGCATTACTATTTTCGATGTACCCATATTAACCTCAATTCGGACTGTTTTGTCTTTATTTCTACTATCAATGTAATTCTCTTCTCACATTCCCGCAAGTAAACAATCATTAGATTATTATAAGAAGTAACGCAGCCTTCTTTGAGTCTTTTTAATGATCTGTGATCAATTATTAATTATTCGCAGTATCAATATTCGCCGTAATTCAATAAATTCTACCATGAACAATAGCTCTTTCACTTTTGCGGTCAATACAACACACATCGGTAATTCAATCGGGTGATAAAGCGATCCACTACTCATTTGTCTTGTACCATAGGGTTGGGAATAATTCTACCATTTGCGTTTGCGGAAATTGTTCGGTACTGTAATACGTAATGCCAAGGGGGATTGGCTCATCACACTGCCATCCAATAGCACCCAAATAATTTATACCAATACTTCACAGATCTTTGGAATGGATATCGAACTCCCGTTCGAACTATGATGCGGATTTATTTTTTATTTATTTTTTTCCCGTTCGTTATTTCTGCACAGCCCGGAACTCAGATGCTTTCCTATTCTGTTTCTGTAGCAATGAATGAACGGACCCTTGAACTCAACGGAGTTATCGCGGTTCAATTGTTGGTCAAGGCTGATTCGTTGGATCAATATACTTTCCTTGTTCCCAAAGAAATGCAGATCATTTCAATCAATGATTCCAAGAATGAATCGTTAGACTTTGAACGCGACCAAACCACTTATTCTAAGTATGCAGTGACGATACTGCTGCCGGAGTTCGAATATAAAAATGATTCTCTGGCATTCTCCTTTTCATATACGTCCATGTTTGATACTTCAAATGCTGCGATCATATTTGTACATCAAAAAGAATTTTTGCTTCAGTGCACTGATTCGATCTCGTGGATCCCAAACTTTGGGACAGATTCTACTCTTCAATTTTCTTTTGAGGCTACTCTCCCTTCATATTACACACTTATAGCAGATTCAAAATTCGACACGACTGTATCGGGCGCTGTTCGAATATGGAAACGCAGTTCATCGCAGCCGATCTCACTCTTTTCTGCATTCACGTTCTGCGGTATCGCCAATGCATCGGAGCAGATATGGTACAGCAGCGACTCTGCAAATACCATTTCATTTATTTCTTCCCCGGAGCGCTTCAATCAACAATATGCCGAAGCAATTTCACAACAAATGAATGATGCATTGAACTATTTTGCATCATTAACAGGCAGAACGCATGAGGGATATCATCGCACCTATGCCATCATCGGCAACGATCAATATAATACTAATACCATCGATACAAAATTGTTTATCATTCATCATAATTCTCCGGCGCATATTCTTTTTGATTCAACAGCATTGACTTCATCGGTGGAAAATAAATGGCTTTTAAACATAGCAAAATATTTTTGCCCAATGACAAATGATTCCACTGCTGTATTTAATAACGGTTTTTCGTTATACCTCGCCACTCGATATCTCATTTCGCGGTATCCTGAATTGGACAGACAAGAACGATTCAACTCCATTGCATCGTCGCTCACGTTTTTTCCATATGGAACAATTACGGAAGGTCTAACATCGAAAGCAAATTCTACCGGTGTTTTCCCTTCCAAGGGCCGTTATATTTTTTTAATGCTTGAATATATTCTAGGACAAGAATCTTTTGATAGCATAATAATAAAAATGAATAATCAATATTCTTCTGCCGCGATCACATTTTCAGGATTTATGCAGTTGTGCGAGGAAGAATACGGCTCATCACTCGGTTGGTTCTTTAATCAATGGCTTTATAGAACTTCTGCACCTGAGTTTGTGATGCAGTGGCAAAATGAAAAAACAATCCGCGGAATGACCATTGTTCGAGTAACAATAGAACAACGCGGCGATATTTTCTCTACTCCCATAAACATCGCATTTCAGATCGGAAACCGTATCATTCAAAAACGTGTTGTTAGTGCCCAGCAAAAACAGGAATTCTCATTCGTATTTCAAACACCACCAATCCGTGTTGAATTGGATCCAAAATATAATGTGTTGCGATGGTTATTGGAGATTCGTATTCTCGCGCACGCACGCTCAGCTCAATTATTTCTTTCAATCAATCGGGACATTATAACTGCAGAACGTGAGGCACTGTATACTGTTCAACTCGATCCGAATAATTCTACAGGAAGTATACCGTTTGCTTACTACACGTTGGGAAAGATCGCTGTGCTGAAGAACGATCTTGAAAAAGCCAAAGAGTATTTCCTTAAAGCAATGCCACTTTCCGGAACACGCGAAACTGAAGCGTACAAATTATGGAGTTTGATCCGATATGCAAACATTGTTGAAATGGAAGGAAACCGTGAAGAGGCAAAAGTATTACTGCAACGAACAATCGTTGAAGGAAGAAAGAATCCATTGATCTTCGAACGGACAACGATCGAAGCAATGAGATATATCCGCGATAATTTCATTTCACGTGATGATATTTGGTATGGGATATTTTAAACATGACAATTAATCCTCCTTCAGATTTTGATCTTCATTCCACCATCAACTCGCATGGATGGTATGATCTTCCGCCCTTTCAAACAAATGAACAGAAGGATGAATTACGAACAATCATTTCACTGTCAAAACAAAAACATGTGCATATCTGCATTCGAAAATTGAATGCTGTCATCGACATCGTTCCGATGAATAAAACGATCCGTCTTTCGAAAACCGAAAAAGAAAAGATCAAGAATATCGTCCGCTCAATGCTGAGAATTGATGAACAGCTTGATGAATTTTATCGGTTGTGCAAAAAAGAAAAACATTTGCGATGGGTTCCTAAACGGAGTGCGGGCAGGATCCTTCGATCGGCAACAACGTTTGAAGATATTGTAAAAATGATGTTTACCACCAATTGCAGTTGGACACTTACAAAGATCATGACGGAGCATCTCACACGCAAACTTGGAGCAAAAACTTCGGATGGATTATTTTCGTTTCCGGCAGCTGAGACGATTGCCAAAAAATCTGAGAAATGGCTGCGGAAAGAAATCTCCTGCGGTTATCGGGCACCGTATCTGTTAAAATTATGCAAAGATATTTCTAATAAAAAGATCGATGTTGAATCATTCCGTAATTCCGAACTTCCTACCGAAGAATTGTATTGGGAGTTGCGTTCTATCAAAGGTATCGGGCATTATGCCGCCGGTAATATACTAAAACTGCTCGGCAGGTACGATTATCTCGGGATCGATTCGTGGGTACGAAAAAGATTTTCCCAACTACATAAGAGTGGACGCACAGTTTCCGATGCTTCAATTGAAGAACATTATAATCGATACGGCTCTTGGCGTGGATTGATTTGCTTGATGGAAATAACCGCTGATTGGCATAAATAAAAAAACCTGTGCAGCATTGGCTGTGATTAAAAACGAATGAAATCAACTGTATGTTGCTTTTGTTTTGGATAATACAATATTTTTTCGAAATTTCTAATTCCCCCCTTGTAAGGGGGATGTCCCGAAGGGACAGGGGGATTTGTGAAACCCACAGGATATATTGGTTATAACATCAAGCTCAAACAACGCTCGAAAAATTTGCGTAATGATTCAACTTTATCAGAAGTGTTGTTATGGAATCATCTTCGTGCAAAACAAATGCTGGGATTTCAATTTAATAGACAAAAGCCATTGGGTAAATTTATTGCTGATTTTTATTGTAAAAAGCTTAATTTGGTAATAGAAATTGATGGTGCAAGTCACGAAGGGAAAGAACAATACGATAATCATCGTGATGTTGAACTGCAAAAACTAGGCTTGCATATTTTACATTTTTCAGATTTAGAGGTAAAGAAAAATATTCGTAATGTACTATTGCAAATTGAATATTGGATTGACCATAATAAGTCGAATACCGAATCCCCCTAACCCCCTTTTCAAGGGGGAATAAGAACAGAGAATCCTGTTTAATTTGTTCAATATTTCAAACTACTGGACTCTATGAAAATAGCTATCGTTGCTTCCGAATGTGCGCCGTTCGCAAAAACGGGCGGACTCGCTGATGTTGTCGGTGCGTTACCGAAATATCTTGCCGATCTTGGCATTGATGTTAAGGTTTTCATTCCGAAATACGATTCCATTGATGAAAAGAAATTCAATATCCGCTACATAAATGAAATTGGTGAGATCAAAGTTCGTGTAGCCGGAATTCCTCGATCGGTCTATCTTTATAATGCAAAACTTCCAAACTCCAATGTTGATGTCTATTTTATTGACTGTGCTGAATATTTTCATCGTGGAAAGATCTATACCGAACAATGGGATGAAGATGAACGATTCATACTTCTTAACAAAGCAGTGATTGAGATCTGTCAGCGATTACAATGGGCGCCCGATGTTTTTCACTGTAACGATTGGCAAACAGGATTGATGCCGTTCTTTATTAAAGAGAGTTACAGTTGGGATAGATTGTTCGATCGTTCTGCATTCCTCTATTCAATTCACAACATCGGCTATCAGGGAAGATTTTCGAAAGAGACATTGGCAAAGACAGAATTAAAACAAGAGCATATAGAATTCGGCGGTGTGTTGGAATTTGAGGATTCTTTCTCAATGATGAAAGGGGGAATTCTCAATTCTGAAGTGATCAGCACGGTTAGTGATACATATGCCCGCGAAGTGCTTACTCCTGAATACGGTGCGGGATTGCAAGATATTTTACGTTCGCGTTTATCAGATTTTTATGGCGTGTTGAATGGAATTGATACGGATGAATGGAATCCTGAAACCGATAAACTTATCCCGTTCCATTTTTCAAAGAACGATCTTTCAAACAAGAAAAAGAATAAACAATTCCTGCTCGATAAAACATCATTGAAGTTCGACGAGAATGTCCCTGTCATCGGGATCATTTCACGACTTGTTGAACAAAAAGGATTCGATCTGATCGCTGAAGAGATCTACGACCTGATGACATTGAATGCACAATGGGTGATCTTGGGAAGCGGCAAAGAAAGTTTTGAACAATTATTTAAAATAATGAATCGTGTTTTGCCAAATAAATGCTGGACATATCTCGGATTCAATAACGAACTTGCCCACTTGATCGAAGCAGGCGCGGATATGTTTTTAATGCCGTCGCATTATGAACCTTGTGGTTTGAATCAAATGTACTCGTTACGGTATGGAACGGTGCCCATTGTTCGTAAAACAGGAGGTCTGGCAGATACCGTACAGGATTGGCACGAATTTCAAGCCCTGGGACAAGATACCGGGAATGGATTTTCATTCATCGAAGCAACCGGACCAGCATTGCACGCAACAGTGAAACGTGCCATTGATTCGTTCAATATTCCCGAAGAATGGAAAAAGATCCAGTTGAATGGAATGAACAGCGATAATTCGTGGGAAGCATCTGCACGAAAATATGTTCAATTGTATGAACGGGCAATATCCAAGAGGAGGTAAATAATAATCATGGAAAAACGAAATTATGGCAATACAAACCTCTCTCTTCCCATTCTCGGATTTGGTGCCGGTTTAATCGGCGATGAACGCATGGATGAAGACTACGTCGGATATTTCATCAATCAAATTGTCGATCTTGGAATAACATTCATTGATACTGCGCGCGGGTACGGTCTTTCCGAAGAACGAATCAGCAGACATTTATCCTGGCGGCGAAAGGATTTCATTCTATCAACCAAGGTTGGCTACAATATTCCGGGTCATCAGGATTGGACGTATGATTGTATCGTTGCCGGAGTTCACCGTTCGTTACAATTGATGCGGACCGATGTTCTTGACATTGTTCATCTTCATTCTTGTCCAAAAGAAATGCTTGAACGCGGTGAGGTTATTTCAGCATTACTAAAAATGAAGGAAGAAGGAAAGATCCGCTTTGCCGCTTATTCCGGTGAAAATGATGCATTGGAATTTGCTCTGGAATCAAAGCAATTTGGCGGATTGATGAGTTCGATCAATGTGTTCGATCAGCGCTCAATTGATTCTATCGTCACTCCTGCAGTGAAACGCGGTACCGGTTACATTGCTAAACGACCGATCGGAAACGCACCATGGCTTCATGCCGAACAGCCGTACGGAAATTATTCCGAGGAATATTGGAAACGGATGAAAGCAATGGAACTCGATTTCGGCGGTGAGTGGCTCGATGTTGCGCTTCGATTCACCGCATTCACGCCCGGTATCAGCACTTCAATTGTTGGAACAACAAATCTTGATCACATTAAAAGGAATATTGAAATTGTAAACAAAGGTCCGCTTCCAGACGACCTTGTGAAAAGAATTCGTACGACATTCAAAAACAATGATCAAAACTGGACTGGACAAATTTAATATGGTTGATCTTTCACACCTTCTTAAAAATAATCGCCAATGGGCTTCTAACAAGTTAGAACAGCAGGAAGATTTTTTTAAACGACTGAAGAGTATTCAATCGCCGCAGTATTTATGGATCGGATGTTCCGACAGCCGGGTCCCCGCAAACGAAATTGTCGCGCTTGATCCGGGCGAACTGTTTGTTCACCGTAATGTTGCCAATGTGGTGGTTCATACCGATCTCAATTGTCTTTCGGTGATACAATATGCTGTGGAAGTACTGCACGTTAAACATATCATGGTTGTTGGACACTACGACTGCGGAGGTGTCCGAGCCGCTCTACTGAAACAGCGTTACGGATTAATTGATAACTGGCTTAGACATATTCAGGATATTCATCAACGGTATCAATCCATTATAGAATCTGCCGGAAGTGTTGATAAACAAGTTGATCGACTCTGTGAATTGAATGTGATCGAGCAGACACTGAATGTCTGCGAAACGACGATAGTTCAGGATGCTTGGGCGCGCGGTGATTCTCTTGATGTTCACGGATGGATCTACGGATTGAACGACGGCATTATCCGCGATCTGAACATTACAATGAATTCACCCGATGATATGGCGGCAATTTACCAACGGGCAGTATCTGGAGTAACAATATAAGTTCTACAATTGTGCATTGACTCTCATCTCCAATCTTCCGTAGTTAAATAAAAACTACGGAGGCAGCATGCGTTATATTTTTCTCTTCATCTCATTTTTCGGTTCAATCACATTCTCTCAGCATTCAAAACAACCTTTCAGACAAAATTCATCATTGTTCGATTTTTGGATCGGTGAGTGGGATTTAACGTGGAACGATCCTGACGGTTCTGTTGCAACCGGAACAAATATTATCACGAAGATCTTGGATGAAAAAGTGATAATGGAATACTTTACCGGTTTGACTGGGCAGGCAAAAGGATACAAAGGACAAAGTGTTTCGATCCTTGATAATCGCACCGGAGTATGGAGGCAAACCTGGGTGGATAATCAAAGTGCATATCTACCCTTCACGGGCGGTGCAGAGGGAAAGAACAGATTCTTTGAACAGGAATTTATGAACAATGGAAAATTGCAAAAGGGAAAAATGATCTTCCACGATATTACCGAAGAGAAATTTGTATGGGACTGGATGCAATCCACCGACAGCGGGGCGACATGGACCACTCAGTGGACCATTCGGTATACACGAAAAAAATAGTGGAAGATTTCTTCTGCTTCATTAATTGACCGTCACCGTAAAGTTGACGATCAATTACCGATAAAAAACAATCGCTATCTCCTCCCTGTTCTACACCTCATGCGCCTGGCAGATTTTTTGTACCCATGACAATTTCATGGTTTTCACACAAGGTTGAATTCTTTGGAGAGTTTTGAATATTTATTCCCATTTTTAGAAACTCTGAAGAGCACCTTCTTAATTTTGAAGACATAACTGTCAAAAATAGCCTTTTTTCTTCTGATTTCTGTGGCACGTTAGTTGAGCCGTATTAAGCTACACCAACTATTTTTTCACAATAATATTATTAACCGTGTATCCAATTCTAGAAAAGAACGACCTTGCCTCCAAAGTATATCGCTACGTTATAGCTGCTCCGGATATTGTAAAAAAAGCAAAAGCCGGACAGTTTGTTATTCTACGGTTGCATGAAGGAGGAGAACGAATCCCGATTACACTTGCAGACTGGGATATTCAGCAAGGAACTGTTACACTGTACGTTCAGGCGATCGGTAAAACCACAGCAATGATGAGCATGCTGAAGGTTGGCGATTTCCTGACGGATGTTGTCGGTCCGTTTGGTCTTCCAAGTCATGTTGAAAAAGGAAAAACATTTGTTGCGGTCGGTGGAGGTTTCGGTATCGCCGCAATTCACCCTATCGTTCGTGCAAACAAACTCATCGGCAATAAAACGATTTCGATCATTGGTGCTCGTTCAAAAGAGATGATCATTATGGAAGATGAGATGTGCTCCATTTCTGATGAAGTGCGCATTGCTACCGATGACGGCAGTTATGGTACAAAAGGTTTTGTCACAACCATTTTAAAATCAATGTTAGAAAATAAAGAACCGGTGGATGTTGTGCTTGCCATCGGGCCGGTGATTATGATGAAAGCTGTTTCCGATCTCACCAAGCAGTATGGTGTGAAGACGCTCGTCAGTCTTAATCCGATTATGATGGATGGAACAGGAATGTGCGGTGCATGCCGTGTTATTGTCGGTGATACAATGCAGTTCGCCTGTGTTGATGGACCGGAGTTCGACGGTCATGCAGTAGATTTTAATTTGCTGATGGCACGGCAAAAGATGTATTCGCCGCAAGAAAAAATTTCGATGGAAATTTTTGAAAAAACATGTAAGACGCAGGAACATCGTGAAACGGCTGCGTGGTAACAGCAAATCTTCGGTTTTTTTCTTTGTGCCTTAGTGCCTTTGTGGTAAAAAAAATTAATGAAATTATTTATAACGCAATAGAATAACTATGAACGAAACAATACAGCCAACCATAAAAAAAATTTCCAATAAAGATCGGATGAAAATTCCACGACACGGGATGCCAGAACAAGACCCGTTAGTGCGTGCAAAGAATTTCTTTGAAGTGCCGCTCGGCTACACTGCGGACATGGCAATGGAAGAGGCCGACCGATGTCTTCAATGCAAAGATCCAAAATGCATTCAAGGATGTCCGGTCAATGTAAAAATCCCGCAATTTATTTTTCATGTTGCCATGGGAAATTTTGAACTTGCGGCAAACACCTTAAAAGAAACAAACGCGCTTCCGGCGGTGTGCGGTAGAGTTTGTCCGCAGGAAGAGCAGTGCGAAACAGTGTGCGTTATCGGAGGCAAAGTTGAACCGGTCGCCATCGGCAGACTTGAGCGCTTTGTTGCAGACTGGGAACGTGCTTCTGGAAAAGTTTCACTTCCTGTCATTCCTCAATCGACCGGAAAGAAAGTTGCCATTATCGGTGCCGGACCGGCGGGATTAACGTGTGCGGGAGATCTTGCCAAGCTCGGCCATTCGGTTACAGTATTTGAAGCATTGCACAAAGCCGGCGGTGTTCTTGTGTATGGAATTCCGGAGTTTCGTCTGCCGAAACAAATTGTTGAAGCGGAAGTGCAGTATCTGGAAAAACTAGGCGTTAAAATTCAGTGTAACTTTGTTGTAGGAATGACCCGTACCATCGATGAGCTGATGACTGAAGATGGTTACGATGCGGTCTTTATCGGAACGGGAGCCGGTCTTCCATACTTCATGGGACTTCCTGGCGAGAATTTAAATGGGGTCTATTCTGCAAACGAATTTCTGACCCGGATGAATTTGATGAAGGGATTTGAATTTCCGAATAACGCTGATACACCGGTGCCTATGGCAAAACATGTTGCTGTTATCGGCGGAGGAAACACGGCCATGGATGCCGCACGAACCGCACTTCGATTGCAGTGGACGGAAAAAGTGTACATTGTCTATCGTCGTTCGCTTGTTGAAATGCCGGCACGCAAGGAAGAGATTCATCACGGCGAGCAGGAAGGAATTGAATTTCTTCTTCTTACAAATCCAACTCGGTTTCTTGGAGAGAACGGCTGGCTCACCGGAATGGAATGCCAGAAAATGGAACTTGGCGAACCCGATGCATCAGGAAGACGCAAACCTGTTCCGATCAAAGGAAGTGAATTTGTGCTCACTGTGGAATCTGCAATTGTTGCAACAGGCAACGGATCAAATCCGCTGATCAACAAAACAACACCGGGATTGACTGCTAACAAATACGGAAATATCATCGCTGATGAAACGGGAAAAACATCACGCGAAGGTGTGTGGGCTGGCGGAGATATTGTTATTGGCGCCGCAACAGTCATAAAAGCAATGGGCGCAGGAAAAAAAGCCGCTGCGGCAATCCATGAGTATGTAATAGCAACAAAAAAATAAATTACCTCCCCAATATTTCCTTTCTCTTTTATAGAGTAGGGAATATATTTATTCGCCTTCTAAACAGTATAAACCTTGCGAAGGCTTTATGAGATTTGAAAATAACCTTCGCAAGGTTGCTTGTTTTGATGCAGAAACGACTTCGATCTCGTAATCCGAAACAGACACTCCTTTGTGCCGATTCAAATCCTCATCATTTGCTTAGATTTACTATTTCAAAAAAAATATAAGCATTTTGTCCGATTTGTGATCGAAATGTTGAAAAAAATATACTGCTGTTGCCCTTGCCTGCGATTAGGATTACCTTTACACACAATACTATGGATCATACAATGGAACAATCGATCATAATTCAACTACGGCAACAGCTTGAAGCTTTAAAGAAGTTTGAGCATTTAAATGCACCAAGTAAGTTCTCCTACTTTGGATATTTGGGAGAGTTTTTTCTGGGAGCAATAATGCTTGGACTGCTGCTCATGACCAACGGTATGGCAAACATCACTATCGCCGGAATACCACATTTCCTCGAGTGGATCCTTTCCATACTCTCGTTCGTTTTGATGTTTCATGCGGTGTATTTGATTTTTCGATACCACTCCGACAAAAGGGTAAGAAAAATTTTAGAAAAAATTCTTTCCGATGTCAGTAAACAATCGGAATCAAAGATAAGCTAATCATTTTACCCCATCTCAAACTCGGTTCGTATTGAGAACAACGCCTGACGTTTCGCGCTGAAGAGGTTTGACATCATTGGATACGCGATGAGTTTCATTTTGCCCTTCTCGTTTTCCTTCTTATATTGAATCCAATCATTTATCGAATATTGGAGCGTCAATGCATCGCGAAATTCACCAGTGGCACAGTCCTAGTTTAAATAAGAATATGGAGATCGCTGTCTACGGTCATTACGGTCCGGCGTTGCTCATGTTCCCCACCGCTGCTGCAGATTATCTGGAGTATGAACGCTTCCAATTGATCGATGCAATCGCGCCATTCATCAACGAAGGAAAACTGAAAGCTTTTTCCATCAACAGCATCAACAGCGAAAGCTGGATGAATAACTCAATGGAACCGCATCATAAAGCGATCCGACATCAACAATACAATGATTATGTGATCAACGAAGTGGTTCCGTTCATTCACAATCATAATAAAGGTCTCACGCAGATCGTCACCACCGGCGCATCGCTCGGCGCACTGCATGCGTTGAATCTCTACTTCCGCAGACCGGATATCTTTTCGGGAACGATCGCCCTGAGCGGAGATTATAATCTGCAGTCGTACACCAAAGGACATTACGACGAGAATGTCTTCTTCAATTCACCGGAACAATATCTTCCCGGCATAACGGACCATGACTATTTGGAACAGATGCGCAAAGGAAGGATCATCATCGCAGCAGGGCAGGGAAATTTTGAGAATTCCGATGCGTCGCGCCGTCTTTCCGGGATACTGCATTCAAAATCAATTCCGCATTGGCTGGATGTGTGGGGACATGATATGCCGCATGATTGGCCTACGTGGCGTTCCATGCTGCCGTATTTTTTAAGTAAGATGTAACGTAAAGCATTACAAAATTAATAGTCCTGCTGAGCTACCACATTGTTTTCTGATATATGGGTAAAAGTATGATTAAAAAATCTATCTAATTTTGTAATACTGTAATCTTGCAATCTAGTAATTCAT
>CAYHFN010000065.1:0-16202 GCA_964355925.1 uncultured Chitinophagaceae bacterium | reverse complement strand
CGCTGTGATTAAATATGATGCAAACAGTAAACTTCTTGAACAAGGATTTGTTGATATTAAAAATATTGCACCGATGATGGATTTTAAAATCGGTGTAATGCAGACGCTTTCATCAGAAGTAATTGAGAAGATATGGGATTATCGGTCATTGGAATCAAGCGTATTGGATAGAAAAAGCTACACAAATGAATTTGACATGGGAATGTTACTCACTGGAAAAACAAATGTTCAAGGCAATACGTATGCACGCCTTGCTATATACAATGGGAATGGAGTTCTTCCTGAAAATGACAAATTGAAAAAAATAGCTTTTGCGGCCGGCAATTGGTTCGATAAATCATCTGTTCTTGAAATTTATGCAGATTACGAAAATCTTGCTGCCGGTAAAAGTACGATAAACGCAAAATTGTTTTATGGAATGGCTTCTTCAAAAATGGCCTTTGGCGTAGAAGGTTTCTATCGGTTGGAACGTAAAATGTCTGCTACCGGTGGAGATAATAATCCCGTTGGAGGTTCAGTTTTTTCATGGTATGAGATAATGAAATCTTTGCGAGCCGTAGCGCGCATTGATGTGACTGATAACGATCTGGCTATAACAACTTCAGGATATAGAGAGATCTATCTGAATGCAGGTATTGATTATATGCCAATTCCAGAAGTTCACATGATTCCGAATCTCATCTATGCGAAGAACCTTAAAAAGGGAACGGGAATAGAAATTGCAGATGGCATAATAGTTCGGCTGACAACGGCAGTCACTTTTTAAGTAATGAATGAGATATATTCCTCGGTTCAATCACATGCAACGGGTCAGATAAAGATTGAAGGCTCTAGATTTATAGCAGATATCTTTCCTGTGATTACTGAAGAAGACGCAAAAGAAAAGCTGGAATTAGTTAAAAAAAAATATTTTGACGCGACTCACCATTGTTATGCATACGTCATCGGAGTTGAGAAAAACAACGTTCGAGCCTCCGATGACGGTGAGCCTTCCGGCACCGCTGGTGTAAAGATATATTCCTCCATCCAATCAAAAAATCTTTCAGACATTCTCTTGGTCGTCACACGATATTTTGGAGGCACCAAATTAGGTGTCGGTGGATTGGGAAGAGCATATTTTGAATCTGCAGAAAGCGTAATTAACAAAGCAACGATCATTTCAAAAGCACTCATTCAAGAGCTGAAGATTGCATTTCCGTTTTCGGAAACAAATCCTGTCATGAATATCATCAAATCCCACAAACTAATGATCTCGACGACAAATTATTCAGACGAACGTTCCATTATCACAATTCAGATTCTTCCGTCTCATGTTACATCAATTCGGGAACTTTTTGTGAATGCTACGCGAGGATCATCTGAAATATCATTTGGTGAAAAGAAAACAGTGAATTGGCAATGATGGAATCATTATTTCTTTTTGCCGTCGGAATTTTTGTTGGAATGTTTGGCACCATCATAGGTGTTGGCGGTGGATTCATTGTTGTTCCGCTTCTTACGATTGTGTATCAATTCACTCCTCAACTTGCAGTTGGTACGTCAATGGTTATTGTATCTCTCAATGCAATTTCGGGAACAATCTCCTATATCCGTCAACGAAGGATTGATTATAAAACAGGATTATTATTTGCTGTCGCTACTCTTCCCGGTTCATTTCTTGGCGCATACCTTTTACAAATGGTTTCCAAGCCATTGTTTGATGTTAGCTTCGGAATATTTCTGTTGTTCATATCTACCTATCTTGGCTTTCGAAAAAAACAAATCGGTGATGTACGTACGATCGATTCGTTTCAACGTCCCGATTTTAACAAATATTTAGGAGTGACGATAAGTTTTCTTGTAGGATTTATTGCAAGCATGGCAGGAATAGGAGGAGGGGTTATTCATGTTCCGGCAATGATCTATTTATTTGGGTTTCCTCCATTCATTGCAATTCCAACTTCACATTTTATTCTTGCTATCTCTGCAACTTTTGCCGGTGGCACTCACGCATTTATCGGTGAAGTTGAATGGAAAATTATTCCGTATTTAGGACTTGGAGCTGTCATTGGCGCTCAATTGGGGGGAAGATTATCTCACAAAATCAAAAGTGTTTGGATCATTCGAGCACTGCTGGTTGTAATGATGGTCGTTGCCGTGCGATTGATCGGCAGAAATCTTTAAAGTAAAAAAAATCCTGCGAAGAATTTAATCTTACGCAAGATTATGTAATGAAAAACGGAATTACTTTTTCTTAATACTCTTCACAACTTCTTTAGTCTCGATCGCGATCATCAACTCTTCATTCGTTGGAATAACAAAAACAGTTACCGGTGATTTTGCAACGGTGATGGCTTTCTCTTTATCTTTGGACGAATTTGCCGATTTATCGAATTCAATTCCAAGGCATTCCAAATTCTCGCAGATCGCTTTTCGAATATCCGGAGAATTTTCACCTATACCGCCGGTAAAGACTAACGCGTCGAGTCCGCCAAGTGCGGCAATATATGAACCGACATACTTTTTCACTCGGTAGCAGAAAATATCAAATGCCAGTTTTGCTTTTTTATTTCCTTCGTTCATTTCTTTTATCACTTCACGCATATCGCTGCTAACGCCGGAAATTCCCTGAAGTCCGCTGTGTTTATTTAAAAGAGTGTTCGCTTCGGAATAGTTCAATCCTTCCTTTGCCATTACATAGAGAATAATGGATGTATCAATATCTCCGGATCTTGTTCCCATCAATAAGCCTTCAAGAGGCGTGAATCCCATTGATGTGTCGATGGAAATACCTTTATCAATCGCAGAAATACTGCAGCCATTTCCAAGATGGCAAGTGATAAGCTTTGTTTTTTTCAGATCTTTTCGGAGAAGTTCCGCTGCCCGTTGTGCAACATACGCATGACTGGGTCCGTGAAAACCGTAACGTCGAATTTTGTATTGAGAATACAACGAATATGGAATTCCGTATATGTATGCGTATGGAGGCATTTCATGATGGAATGCAGTGTCAAACACCGCAACCTGAGGAATGTCAACTAAATGGGTTTCACACGCTTTAATTCCGCTAAGATTATGCGGATTATGAAGCGGAGCGATCTCAAAATTATCTCTGATCCCTTTAATGACACTCTCATTGATCAGAACAGATTCTGTAAATGTTTCTCCACCGTGAACTACACGATGACCTATTGCATGAATTTCCGCTCTAGAAGTTATCACACCATGATTCTTGCTTAACAACACTGCAAGGATGTATTCTATTGCCGTTGTATGGTCAAGGATATCTCCGGAGATCTTTATTTCATCACCGTCTGCACGAATGTTTGTGAGAACGGCGCCGCTCATGCCGATCCGCTCGATACTTCCTTTTGCAAGGAATAATTTTTTGTCCACTTCAATAAGTTGATATTTTACTGAGGAGCTGCCGCAGTTTAAAACTAATATATTCATATTTTCTTTCCGTGATCATCGTATTTAAAAAATCCTTCGCCAACTTTTTTCCCGAGTTTACCCTTCCGTACCATTTGTCGCAACAACGGGCACGGTCGGTATTTTGCATCGCCGAGTTCATGGAACAGTGAATCCATCCAAGCAAGCACTTCATCAAGTCCCATCATGTCCGCAAGTTCAAGAGGACCGTAGCGGAATTCATATCCAAGTCGCATAGCAGTGTCGATACTTTCCGCGGTAGCAACACCTTCCATTAAAATATACATCCCTTCATTCAAAAGAGGAATGATTATACGAGTCGTTACAAATCCGGGATATTCGAATACTTCAATAGGTGTCTTGCCGAGTCGCTGGGCTAATTTCTGAATTGTATTGAATGTATCATCCGAAGTTTTCATTCCGCGAACAAGTTCTACAAGGGGAACTTTGGGAACAGGGTTTAGAAAATGCATCCCGATCACTTTGTCCGCTCGTTTTGTATAGGTTGCAAGTTTTGAGAGGTTCAGTGTTGAAGTGTTCGAAACCAAGATCGTTTCAGGGGAGCATAACTGGTCAAGTTCGTGAAACAATTTTCTTTTAAGATCAAAGTTTTCATCAACTGCTTCAATAACAATTTGTATGTTTGCGATCGTTGCTATATCGGTTGTCCCTTTTATTCGAGAGAGGATTGCTCGTTTTTCACTCTTTGTCATCGTCCAGCGGTGGATATCGTTTTCAAGTGTTTCATCCATCGATTTAATCTGATGGGTTAGACGTTTTTCGGATTTTTCAACAGCAATAACCTCAATACCTGCTGCTGAGATCGATTGTGCTATGCCTTGCCCCATTACCCCTAATCCGATAACTGCAATTGAGTGAAAGCCATCGGAATCTTTTTTCGAAAGCTTTATATCACCGAGAATTTCTGAGAATTGATTTGTTGTCATGTTGATTTTGATTCTTTGTGAAGTGGAACTATTTGGCGTTAATTGTCACACAATAATATCGCAATTACTGCGCCAAGTTTCACGAAAATTAAATTTAGGTAAACCTTTGAATTTTAGTCTAAAAACTACTATATTATGAAGTCAGAAGAATGGATGAAACAATATTGTTCGCAACATTGTTAATAATCTCAAGTTCTTCTATTTTTTTGGAATGATATAAGGCTCAGGAAGACCTATTTAAGAATGCTCAAGTTATCAAAAAAAGTTGAATACGGTTTAATTGCCATTCGTCATATTGCGTCGTTAAATAATCAAATTTCAACAGTGAAAGAGATTTCGGAGAAATATGCCATTCCGGTAGACGTACTTGCCAAGGTAATGCAGAAATTGACCAAAGGGAAATTGATCATATCGTTTCAAGGTTCTATGGGTGGGTATTCACTTGCTCGGCGTCCTGATGAAATTTCTGTAATGAATGTAATTTCTGTCATTGAAGGAGCACAGGTAGGAATTGCGCAATGCTTTACCGAAGAAGAAGCAAATTGTTCCATCCATTTGAATTGCACGATAAAAAATCCGCTTAGTAAGATTCAACATAGTCTTGAAAATGTTTTTAACACGATGAAAGTGTCAGAGATCGTCTGATGATAAAAACTCATGTGTATATGGATTATCACGCAACGACGCCAGTAGATCAACGGGTGCTTGATGCCATGATGCCGTTCTTCACCGAGCATTTTGGCAACGCAGCAAGTCTGCAGCATCGATTTGGTTGGATAGCAAAAGAAGCGGTTGAAATTGCACGAAAGAAAATTTCCAAAGCTATCAACGCACAGCCAAGGGATATTATTTTTACCAGCGGTGCAACCGAATCGAACAATCTTGCAATTAAAGGAGTTGCTCATTCGTTGCGTTCAAAAGGGAATCACATCATCACGACTCAAATAGAACATAAATGTGTTCTAGAATCATGTAAGACATTGGAATCAGAAGGATTTAGAATAACGATTCTTCCTGTAGATAAATATGGGAAAGTGAAAGTCGATGATGTGAAGAATGCTTTCACTGATTCGACAATTTTAGTCTCGGTGATGATGGCTAATAACGAAATTGGAACGGTACAACCGATCGTTGAAATTGGAAAACTATGTGCTGAGCATGGAATTGTATTTCATACAGATGCTACGCAAGCGGTCGGAAGAATTCCAATTGATGTTGAAGCGATGAATATTCATTTGATTTCGTTTGCTTCGCATAAAATGTACGGACCCAAAGGTGTCGGTGCATTATATATCCGTTCAAAAAATCCACGGATTGCAATTGAAGCTCAGATGAATGGTGCAGGGCACGAACATAATTTAAGATCAGGAACTTTGAATGTTGCCGGAATTGTCGGATTTGGGACAGCAGTGCAGATTGCAATGGATGAAATGGAAGAGGAAAATATCAGATTATTCCGTTTGAGGAATCGTCTGCAAGAGAAGATTTTGGATATTGAAAATACATCCCTTAATGGTCATCTTACAGAACGACTTCCGAATAATCTGAATATCACATTTCATGGAATTAATTCCGATCAATTGATGACCGGGATGAATGATGTTGCTGTCTCGGCCGGTTCGGCCTGCACATCGGAGGAAATCGGTGATGTTCAATATTCACACGTTCTTCATGCAATTGGTCTTATTGAAGAAGCTGGTCGTTCAACAATACGATTTGGTTTAGGTAGATTTACAACAGAAGAAGAAGTCGATTATGTTGCAGAACGAATAAATAGTGTAATTTCAAAGCTCAGAACATTTTCAGCCGTAGGTGTGTTATGAATATCAAATTCAAAAAGTCACAATATATTATCGGAAACCAGGTCGAGTTCATGAATTTTATGCGGACTCGCGCTCAATTGATCCATTTATCGAATGTTTTTTTTCGTGATCTGCATTTTGCTGTCATGGAATTTCTAAAGAAGAAAAATATAAAACTGGGGCAGACCGAGGGAGAACAAGTTGCACGTGAAGTTGCGTTGCATTTTGAAAAGAAGAACATCTTTAAAAGATTAAATATGCAAACGTGGATGTTGAATTATACTGATTACGCAATCAAAAAAGCAGTTTAAAAATTAATGGAGAACATCATATGTCTGAAGTAATGACTCAAACACAAGAAGAAGATATCATCCTTACGGAACGAGCAATCGCAGAAGTTCATGCGATCAAAGAAAAGAATAATATTCCGGAGAACCACAATTTACGCCTTGGTGTAAAAGGGGGCGGATGTTCGGGATTGTCGTATGTGCTTGCATTTGACGATCAAGTGAAAGAAAAAGATATGATCCTTGAAAAAAATGGTGTCAAGATCACGATCGATCAAAAAAGTATGTTCTATCTTTCCGGTACAACGTTAGACTTTACTGATGGTCTGAATGGACGAGGTTTTGTGTTCAACAATCCACAAGCAGCAAAAACCTGCGGATGCGGCAGTTCGTTTGGTGTTTAATTATTCGATAAAGGGAAATGAATTAAAATGTCAGAAACAATTGAAGAATTAGTATCGCAGGAATACAAGTACGGATTTACGACCGACATCGAATCGGATACGATCGCGCCTGGATTAAGCGAGGATGTCGTTCGTATTATTTCTGCGAAGAAAAACGAACCTGAATGGCTTACTGAATGGCGTTTAAAAGCGTTCCGTGCATGGAAGACGATGGAAGAACCACGTTGGCCAAATCTAAAATATGCAAAGATCGATTATCAATCGATCAGTTATTATTCCTCGCCAAAGCAAGCGAAGAAACTGAACAGTCTTGATGAAGTTGATCCAATTCTTCTTGATACGTACGCACGCCTCGGTATTTCTCTTACTGAACAAAAGCGATTGACCGGTGTTGCTGTTGATGCAGTTTTTGATTCCGTATCGGTTGCGACAACATTTAAAGAGACATTGAAGGAGAAAGGAATTATTTTTTGTTCATTCTCTGACGCAGTCCATGAACATCCTGATCTTGTAAAAAAATATCTCGGCTCAGTTGTTCCGTATGCGGATAATTATTTTGCAGCATTGAACTCCGCAGTATTCAGCGACGGTTCATTCTGTTTTATTCCAAAAGGTGTTCGCTGCCCCATGGAACTTTCCACGTATTTCCGTATCAACGCATCAAACACAGGACAGTTCGAACGGACATTGATCGTTGCAGAAGATAATTCGTATGTCAGTTATCTCGAAGGCTGTACAGCACCAATGCGAGATGAGAATCAATTGCATGCAGCAGTTGTTGAACTAGTGGCTCTAGATCATGCGGAAATTAAATATTCAACTGTTCAGAATTGGTACGCCGGCGACAAAGATGGAAAAGGCGGAATCTATAATTTCGTTACGAAACGCGGAAAATGCCTTGGTGTAAAATCGAAGATCGCGTGGACACAAGTTGAAACCGGTTCCGCGATTACCTGGAAATATCCATCGGTTATTCTGCAGGGTGATGACTCAATCGGTGAATTTTATTCTGTTGCTGTTGTCAATAATCGTCAGGATGCAGATACCGGAACAAAGATGCATCACATCGGAAAGAATACTCGCAGTACGATCATATCAAAAGGAATATCCGCAGGGCGTGGTAATAATACCTATCGTGGATTGGTGAGCATTGGAAAGAATGCAATAAACTCGCGCAATTATACTCAGTGCGATTCGATGCTCATCGGAAACAAATGTAGTGCGAATACATTTCCGTATATTGAAGTAAAAAATAGTACATCAAGTGTTGAGCATGAAGCATCAACTTCGAAGATCGGCGAAGATCAGATATTCTATTGCAAACAAAGGGGCATCAATACTGAGAATGCAGTTTCAATGATCATTAATGGATTTGCAAAAGAAGTATTCAAAAATCTTCCGATGGAATTTGCAGTTGAAGCGCAAAAATTACTTGGAATTAGTTTAGAAGGTTCAGTAGGATAAAACAAATATTTACCGCTAAGAACGCAAAGAAATATTAAATCAATGTTATTTCGAGCGCAGTGAGAAATTTAAAGAAAAAGCAGAACTAAAATTTATGATCGAAATTAAAAATCTACACGCATCAGTCAATGGAAAACAGATCCTGAAAGGGATCAATCTTTCAATCAAAGCGGGAGAAGTGCACGCGATTATGGGACCGAACGGTTCAGGGAAAAGCACGCTTGCTCAAGTCCTTTCAGGACATCCTGCGTACGAAGTAACCGATGGAACGGTAACATTCGAAGGTCAAGATCTTCTTGAGTTGGAACCTGAAAAACGCGCACATGCCGGAGTTTTTCTCGCATTCCAATATCCGGTCGAAATTCCCGGTGTCAGCAACAGCTATTTTCTAAAAGCAGGATTGAACGAGATTCGAAAATCGCGCGGACAAGAAGAATTGGATTCGATGCAGTTTCTGAAATTGTTGAAAGAAAAAATGAAAGTTGTTGAAATGGACCATAGTTTCATCAATCGTCCGGTGAACGAAGGATTCTCCGGCGGTGAGAAGAAACGTAATGAGATCCTTCAGATGGCTGTACTTGAACCAAAACTTGCGATCCTCGACGAAACAGACTCTGGATTGGATATAGATGCACTAAAAATTGTTTCAGCCGGAGTTAATAAATTGAAATCTCCGAAAAACGCAACGATTGTTGTGACCCATTATCAACGTCTACTCAATTACATCGTTCCGGATTTCGTACACGTTTTGGTGAATGGCCGTATCGTTAAATCGGGCGGGAAAGAATTGGCGATGGAACTCGAAGCAAACGGCTACGATTTCATTAAAGAAGAAATGTTGCAATCAGCGTAATGGGAGAAGAGCAAATGTCTATTGAGAATAACCATTATACTGAAGAGTTTCAGGCTTTTCAGAAAAATGGTGCAACAAAAAGTCCGTCGTGGGTGAATGATGTCCGTAAATCTGCATTGACGGTATTTGAAGAACAAGGGTTCCCGACAACGAAGGATGAAGATTGGAAATACACGAATGTAGCACCGATTGCAAAACTTCCATTCAAATATTCGGCTGGTAAACAATCAGTTTCTGCAGAACTTGTGAAATCATTATTGGTGAACGATCTTGAACAGTTTGTTATCGTATTTGTGAATGGTCATTTTTCTAAAGAACATTCACAATTGAATGGCTTGCAAACAGGTGTTGTGATCAAAAATCTGATCGACGCATACTCAACACACAATGATGTGATTCAACAGCATCTTTCAAAGTATGTGAAGTATCAGAAAAATTCATTTACTGCGCTCAATACTGCATTCATCAACGATGGTGCATTCGTACATGTTGCTGCAAACGTAGAAATTGAAAAGCCGATCCATCTGGTGTTCATTTCCACAAAGAAAGAGAGCGAACACGCTGCAACACATATTCGTAATCTGATCGTTGTTGAAGAACACTCAAAAGTGAACTTCATCAGTAGTTTTTATTCAGCCGATGAAAATTCAAACCTTACGAACGCAGTAACCGAAGTTGTTGTTAAGAACGAAAGTGTTGTTGAAATCGTGAAAGTACAGAAAGAAAGTGAATCATCATTTCATGTTGAGAACTTGCATGTTCATCAATATCAGCACAGTAATGTTCATGTCTTCTCACTTGCCGTTGGCGGTGCAATTGCACGAAATGATATGAGTGTAATTATCGACGGAGAATCGACCGAGTGTAACTTGAACGGACTGTATATCACCTCAGGTGAACAATTGATCGATCATCATACATTCATGCATCATATCCATCCGAATTGTCCGAGTCACGAATTGTTCAAAGGAATTTTGACCGATTCATCCAGAGCAGTGTTTAATGGAAAGGTGTATGTAGAACCCGAAGCACAAAAGACCGATTCAAAACAGACGAATAGAAATTTATTGTTGTCTGATACGGCTATTGTTGATACGAAACCTGAACTAGAGATCTTTGCCGACGATGTGAAATGTACGCACGGCGCTGCGGTTGGCGGAATGAACGAAACACATTCATTCTATTTGAAAACACGTGGAATCTCTGAAGAAAATGCAAAAGGAATCCTCACCGTTGGTTACGCAGCAGAAGCTACTGAAAAAATAGTCCATCGGAATTTACGACGTCATGTTGATCAAATTGTTGTCGATCATCTTCGCTCAAAACTCGGCACAGGAAATTTACCAGAAATTGTCCACACATAATTTATGTCTGAACTTGCATCGCAAATATCGTTTGATGTAGCAACATTACGAAAAGATTTTCCCATACTTTCAACAAAAGTGCATGGGAAACCTCTCGTCTATCTTGACAATGCGGCAACAACGCAAAAACCAAATGCGGTTCTCGATATTCAAAACATCTATTATCGGGAACAGAATGCGAATATTCATCGCGGTGTTCATCATTTAAGTGAAGTTGCTACGTTCGAATATGAAAAAGCACGCGGCAAAATAAAGAACTTTATAAATGCTGCTGATAATAAAGAGATCATCTTTACCAATGGAACGACCGATTCTATAAATCTTGTTGCACAGAGTTTCGGGAAAACATTTTTGAATGCAGGAGATGAAGTGATCATCTCTGCAATGGAACATCATTCAAATATTGTTCCATGGCAGATGATCTGTGAAGAACGGAATGCAATTCTTCGCGTCATACCGATAAATGATGATGGGGAATTAATCCTGGAAGAGTATGAAAAATTACTCTCACCAAAAACAAAGCTTGTTTCAGTTGTTTACATCTCTAACTCACTTGGAACGATTAATCCAATAAAACAGATCATTGAACTTGCACATCATAATGGTTCAAAAGTATTGATCGATGGCGCACAGGCTATTGCACATATGGTGATCGATGTACGTTTCCTTGATTGTGATTTTTTTGCGTTTTCGGCACATAAATTATTCGGTCCGACCGGTGTCGGTGTATTGTATGGGAAAGCCGCACTTCTTGATCAAATGAAACCATATCAAGGCGGCGGAGATATGATCCGTTCCGTGACTTTTGAAAAAACTACGTATAATGATCTTCCTTATAAATTTGAAGCTGGAACGCCGAACATTGTCGGCGGAATCGGACTTGGTGCCGCGATCGATTATGTGAACATTATTGGAATAAAAGCGATATCAAATTACGAGCAAGAACTTCTTGAATATGGAACTGAAATTTTAAGTCACGTATCCGGACTACGATTGATCGGCACGGCAAAATCAAAAGCGAGCATTCTTTCATTCGTCCTTGACAATGCTCATCCGCATGATATTGGAACAATTCTTGACCGAGAGGGAATTGCAATCCGTACCGGACATCATTGTACACAGCCGGTGATGAAGCGTTTTGGAATTCCTGCAACTGCTCGCGCTTCAATTTCTTTTTACAATACAAAAGAAGAATTGGATGCGTTGGTGCGCGGAATCGCAAAAGTTTCGGAGATCTTCGGATGAGTGAATTGAACGAATTATATCAGCAGTTAATCCTTGAACACAATAAAACACCCAGAAATTTTAAGGAATTAGAACATTTTACGAATGATGCTGATGGATATAATCCATTATGCGGAGATCATTATCATATCTGGTTGAAGCTGGATGGCGATATTATTTCTGATATTGGATTCAAAGGGAGCGGCTGTGCGATCTCAAAATCATCCGCATCGATGATGACCGCAGCGGTTAAAGGAACGACGATTGCAAATGCAAAAGAGTTGTTTGAAAAATTCCATTCCGTCATTATGACGAAGATTGGTGATGAGATCCCTGATGAAAAAATTGAAGAGTTGGGGAGTCTTGGTGCGTTGGCCGGCGTACGAGAATTTCCTGCACGAATAAAATGTGCAAGTTTAGCGTGGCACGCATTGAATGCTGCATTGATAAATCCAAAGCAGATAGTTTCGACCGAACAATAAAATTAATATACACTCATAATAAAAATTTGAAGCGAATGGAAAACGAAAAATACCCGACATTGCAGCAGTTGAGTTCGATCGAAAAGATGATCATCAAAGAACAAGTTACGGAACAGATCCGGACGGTGTATGATCCGGAAATTCCTGTGAACATCTATGAACTTGGGCTTGTCTATAATGTTGAAGTATCTGATACCGGTTTGGTTGATGTAACCATGACATTGACATCGCCGGCGTGTCCTGCAGCGCAGGTGATTCCAGTCGAAGTAAAGCAGAAATCCGAAACCGTAAAAGGTGTATCGGAAACAAATGTGAATATTGTATGGGAACCTCGCTGGGAAACAAGTATGATGTCCGAAGAAGCCAGATTGACGCTGGGAATGTAACTTTTGATTATACTGAATGGGAAGGAAGAACTTATGGATAAAAAAAGACGAATATTCTTAAAAACATCGACATCGATTATTGTAGGTACACTGGCTTCTGCTGTTTCACTATCTGCTAACGAAACAAATAATATTTTATCATCACAAACCAAGGAGAATAAAACAATGGCACACGAACTTGCACCGCTTCCATATGCGCTGGATGCACTTGAACCGTTTATTGATGCAAAGACGATGGAAATTCATCACGGCAAACATCATGCAGCATATGTTACTAATTTGAACAATGCTTTGAAAGAATATGCTGATCTTCAATCCAAATCAGCTGTTGAATTGATCACCAATTTGAATGCTGTTCCCGAAGCAATTCGAGGTGCAGTACGCAACAACGCCGGCGGACATGTTAATCACACAATGTTCTGGCAGCAATTGAAAAAAGATGTTGCATTCCCGGTTTCCAGTAAGTTCGGTGCAGCATTAACATCAACTTTCGGTACGTTTGATGCGTTCAAGGAACAATTCAACAAAGCAGGTCTCGGACGGTTTGGTTCAGGCTGGGCGTGGCTGATCGTTGACAGCGGAAAACTTGTCATTACTTCAACTGCAAATCAAGACAATCCAATTACTGACGGAAAGAAACCGATCCTGGGTGTCGACGTATGGGAACATGCGTACTACCTGAAATATCAGAATCGCCGAGCAGATTATCTCGGTGCGATCTGGAGTGTGGTGAATTGGGATGACGTTGTTGTGCGCTACGAACAAGCTATAAAATAAATTAATTTATTTGTTATTGCGGGTCCCGATGTTTTTTATTGGGACTCAGCAATAATTTGTTCTATAATACTAGCAACTAATATTTTTAGAAATATCTTCTTAGCTACAATCCTCAATATTTGTTACTCCATCCTTTACTTTCCCAAATAAAAATTCTACTTTTGTCACGGCATTATTTCATCAATCAAAAGGAGCAGCAATGCGGAAACTCTATTTTCTTTTGCTCATAGTTTCGGCAACATTGATTGCACAAAGTGTGCGAATCAGTGTTCCGTATGAGAGCTTTACACTAAAGAACGGTCTTACAGTAATTCTTCACGTTGACCGAACCACACCGACCATAACAGTGAACACTTGGTATCACGTTGGTTCCGGATATGAAAAACCGGGACGAACCGGGTTTGCTCATCTATTTGAGCATTTGATGTTTGAGGGATCAAAGAATGTTCCCGAAGGAAAGTTTGATGAATGGCTTGAAGCTGCCGGCGGGGATAATAACGGTTCAACGAATAACGACCGCACAAATTATTATGAAAATATTCCAAGCAATGCACTTGAACTTGCCTTGTTCCTCGATTCTGATCGACTTGGTTATCTTCTTGATCCGATGAATGAATCTACTGTAAACGGTCAGCGGGATGTGGTAAAGAACGAACGTCGTCAATCGTATGAGAATCGACCGTATGGAATGGCGGATATTATGATCGATGAAGCATTGTTTCCCAAAGGATATCCTTACAGCTGGCCAACGATTGGGAGTATGGCAGATCTTTCTGCGGCATCACTTGATGATGTGAAAGAATTTTTCAGGACTTATTATATTCCAAATAATTCGAGTCTATCCATTGCAGGTGATATTGATGTTGTAAAAACGAAAGCGTTGGTTGAAAAATGGTTCAATGAAATTCCGGCAGGGAAACCGGTGCAGCCACAAGAACGAACAATCCCAATGTTGAACGAAGAAAAACGAATGACGATTGAAGATCGAGTTCAACTGCCGCGATTATTTATAGCGTGGATCAGTCCGGCATCTCTCACGCCGGGTGATGCAGAGTTAGATCTACTGTCGAGCGTGCTTGCGGGTGGCAAAAATTCTCGATTGTATAAAAAATTAGTCTATGATCTTCAGATTGCTCAGGATGTATCTGCTTATCAACAATCACAGAGAATAATTTCAGAATTCGTTGTTGTGGCAACTGCTCGTAATGGTCACACTCTGGCAGAACTTGAAAATGCTATTCAAGAAGAAATTGTAAAAGTAAAAAATGAAGCACCAACCAAAAGAGAATTGGATCGAGCACGAAATCAATATGAGGTAAGTTTCTTGAATCGCTTGGAAAGTATTAACGGCAAAGCGGATCTTCTCAATAATTATTTGTATTCAACTGGAAATCCGGATTATTTCAACGAAGATCTTGCGCGGTATTACGCTGTCGATCCTCAGGATGTTTCCACAATTGCAAATGCATATTTAAAAGATAATGGCAGAGTTGTGTTGAGTGTTGTTCCAAAAGGGAAGACAGAACTTGCAGCACAGAATTCACCAATTTTAAGCACGGAGGGGAAATGAGAACAATGACCTATGAACAATTAACAATGAACAATAAAAAATTAACGGCAAATAGAATATTGTCATTGCGAGGCGTTTTTTGCCGAAGCAATCTTCTTTTCGTGATAGTATTTACTGTTACATCTTTTGTAAATGCTCAATTACCTGATAGAACTAAACCGCCTGCGCTTGGACCAACACCATCAGTAAAGATCAACCAAGTTCAAAAGTTTACATTAAAAAATGGACTACTTGTTGTGGTATACGAAAAACATGAGGTTCCGATTGTGCAAATGAATTTGGTTGTAAAATCGGGAAGTGTGAACGAAAGTGTCAATAAACTTGGACTTGCAGGTTTGACTGCGAATATGATGGATGAAGGTGCTGCAGGAAAATCATCACTTGAACTTTCGGATGCGATAGATTTTCTTGGAACAACGATTGGCGTGAGTGGGGGATTGCATACGTCGGGAGTTGCGATGCGTTCGACAGTCTCTAAATTGGATGAGTCGTTGAAATTATTCGCCGATGTTCTGCTTCGACCGGATTTTCCACAAAAAGAATTGGAACGATTGCAAAAACAATATCTTACATCGCTGCTTCAAGCGTACGATCAACCCCGCGCAATTGCATCAGCCGCTATTGGACAAATTGTTTTTGGAAAAGAACATACCTATGGCAGGAGCAGTATTGGCTCTGAGCAGACGATAAAATCATTCACAACAGATGATCTGAAAAATTTCTACTCTACGTATTATCTTCCAAACAATTCGTACTTAATCATTGTTGGTGATATTAATGCGCAAGGTATTATTGCAAAGTTGGAATCAACGATTGGAAGTTGGGAGAATAAGGATGTTCCTTCTGTTACAGTTCCTAATGGAAAACAGGTGAGTGGCAGAAAAATCTATCTGATTGATAAAGCTGAAGCCGCTCAATCTGTCATACGTATTTGCCGTGTTGGAACGGATCGAATGACTGAAGATTATTTTCCGTTGATGGTAATGAACACAATTCTCGGCGGTTCATTTACTTCGCGGTTGAATAATAATCTCCGTGAAGTTCACGGTTATGCATACGGCGCAGGTTCCGGATTTTCATTCCGTCCTAGTGCGGGACCGTTCACGGCATCTTCCGATGTTCAAACAGATGCGACTGATAAAGCATTGAATGAATTTATGAAAGAATTGAATGGCATTTCAAAACCAATTACAGATGAAGAATTGGACAAAGCAAAGAACTACATTGCGCT
>CAYHFN010000064.1:0-16878 GCA_964355925.1 uncultured Chitinophagaceae bacterium | reverse complement strand
ACACATATTATTTCTCTTTCTGTTTATTGAGCTGTTTATTTTCTTACTTGTTTACTCACCTTACGCAAACAATGGAATTAGTTATCCTGAGCAACACATGATCACAATACTAATTTATTAGGTCATCCTACTGCCGCCGTTGGTTTGATTCGTGAGCGGCATCCCGCTAACATGAAAAACGAAAGGGGGGAGACGCATGACGCTAAAACACAATTTACCCAGGATAGCCGCTGTTTCTGTGCCGCCCGCCAGAACGGATGCGGGCTGGCGTCGAACCACTTTTACCTCTTTGCGTAATATCAATGACTTATTTGGTTACAAAAGAATATATATAATGATATGATTGAACACTATATGCCGAAAGTTCGACCGAGAGAAAAATAAACGCTGACTGTATCCCCTGCCATCCTGATTGCAGATATTTTCCTATGATCGTGTAAGTTAAAATATTTGCAGTCGGCAGAAAACATAACGAAAAGAATTTCCCAACCCTCTGCAGATCTGTCTGTGCTCCGTGCGTTTCCAGATAAGAAGATGTAATATGGAAAGCGATTGAACTTCCGATCGCAACTTCGAACCAATAATTCTGTTCAATAAAGAGACGTATAGCGAGCAACAGTACTGAAATGGTCGGGAAAAAATACGGCGCAATTGTTATTAGCCAATTCCCTTCTCCACCGTTGAATTGAACCTGACCTCCTTTCTTCGCGGTGACGTGCATACCGTTAAGGGAATGTCCCGTGAGGATTGCAAAGAGAGCATGCGTGCACTCATGTTCCAAGGTAGTAAGATACGAACCTACCATCGGACGTTTGAAGATGAACAACCAGAGAATAAAATATCCTGCAAGACCGATCAGTATCGGAGGTATGTTATGAATTGAATATTGCTGTGTCGTTATAAAATTCCACAATAATAAAAGAGAAGCAGGCAGAGACCACGCAAAGAGAAAAGCGACCGGCCATTTAAGTATATTGATGATGGAATTAATCATTGCCTGACAAAAAATTCATGTGGTTTGAAACCAAGATACACAATTACAAAGAAGGTCTGATTAATGCTTTCCACCATTTGACATGGTAATGGAATATGACGCAAAGCGTCAGAAGTTATCCAATTATCAGTGATCCACTTTCACTTTTTAACAGCATCTTCGATCTTCTTTTTTGCTTCCTGAATTTGCTTGCTATCTTCTGCTGTTTTCTGTACTTCTTTTGACGCTTTCTTCACCTCTTTTGCAGCATCTTTTCCTGTCTGCACTGTCTTTTCTAAGGTTTGTTGTACATCACCTCCGGTGTAAATAACATACATCAGAAATACAATAAGGACGAACACTACAGTAAAGATCAATTTCATCACTTTTTTGATAATTGAAAATACCAATATGGCAATGATACTAACCGCAATAATCGTATAGAGCGGATCGGCAAGAATTTGGTCGACCAATTGAATCATAGAAACACTCCTTCTTTGAGATCGTTGTTGATCTTTTTTCAGACATTATAGAAATTTTTTGAAAACCTATTTAAATTCATTTTCTGGAATGATAGGAAAAGAGGATGGATTTTATCGTTTCGTCTTTGCCAACACATAGAATACTTTCTTCTTTACATCACGCCATCGTGCTGCAATCTCAACATTCTGCAATTCCACATCAACATCTTCATTGAAAATATCTTGTGATTCGATCATATTTTTTTTCTGCATTGATTGAACAGTACTATGTGCTGTCCGTGCAAGTGACATAAACGCATTATGCTCTGCTCGATCCCACGAACTTGTCTCGTAGTAATATTCTTCCGATGAACCAACACCGTAGAAATATCCAGTAACGTTTGGCAGCTCTTCTACCCATGGTGGTTGTTTCACGGTACTAACAGATATTTTTTCTTTGGATCTGTCATTGAGAGAACACAATAAAGAATCGCCGGAAAAAACGATCAATTTTTGTTTATCAATAAAATAATCTATGACTTTTAGTTTTTCTTGAAAACAATATGTCAGAGACGAATCATATTCTTCAACATAATGAGAGCCCATAGAATGAACACCTGCTTCGGTCGTCCAGAATGCTTGCCCTCCGCTTATTTTAACATTGGTATATTTTGCCAGAAGACCACATCCCATTCTAAACGCAAATCCAATCGCTGAATCACGATAAAACGTTGGAGCAGTTATCATTGTTACGATCTTTTTGCTGCAGTTCACTTGGTCTTGGAAGAGAAACCAATACGGATAATCTTGAGCATTTACGGTCGCCCCTAAAAAAAATAACAAAATCAATTTTTTCATTTTATCCCCGTACACTATAAACGCCATCGAGAAGTATTTCCCGATGGCGTCGTTGTCAAATTCTTTAAAATATTATTGACCTTTTTTGGATGCATCATATTTCTGTACTTCATCATCCAGTTCTTTGTATGTTTGTGAAGCACGGAATCTCGTATACAACTGCTCGTTCTTTTTGATCTGTTCACGAAGTGCTTCTTGTGCTGCACCAAGAGGATATTCAACAAGAACGTATGCGCGCCAGTTGCTGCCGTCTTTTACGATCTTCTTTTGTTTCTCTTTGGAACCACTAAGACTTGTGGAAACAACAGTCTTTGATGCCTGGGTGAATTGATCCAACAATTGTGCATCATCGCCAATTCCGGTCTCTTCAGTGAATCGTTTCTGTAAACCGTTGATCTTTATCTCTACCTGACGGCCGACTTCAACGCGAGCTGCTTGTGTTGCTTTATCGACTGCGGTCTGCATATCTTTTGATGTTGAAGTATTAACTGCATGTAAATAATTTGGGTCTGTTGGTTGGTTGAGATACCAATCCGGAACATCTCCCGTATCAGTTTTTTGAAGTGGTTCGGTACTTCCGCCGCATCCAACCAGCATCAACGCAACAAGCGCTGAAGCAAAAAGGGATTTCAGTATTTGCATAAGACCTCCAGATAATGAGTAGAATTGGTAAAATGAGTTACAGTATTGAATTATGGAAATTTGATAGAGCGAATATAAAAAGTTCTCGAACCAAAAGAAAGAACCGGGTACTACCTAATTGTTACCACTTGATTTATCTCACAAACTTGTCCCTGCTCGATCCTAAACACATTCCAGACTGTCCCTTCTTTTTTCCGCGGTACTTGGAATACTTTTAATAATTTCCCATCGCCATACACTTTTACGGTCGCTTTTGAATCAGACAATGCGGTCGCATTTTTATTGTTCTGGTTTGTATAGTCATAAATTGAATACTCATAAAGCGATTTTGTTGAGACTTCCTTCACCGTTATCGTTTCCGGACCGTATCCCTGCATTGCGTCGATGTCTAACAATCCTGATCCGTCTGCCAGTACTCTCATATTTCGGAATGAAATATGATATCCGTTGCTGCCGGTCTTAACAAAGTGCGCATCAAGATCTCGTGGTTCTTTATCCCAATCAACGACGATACGGACAAATTTAATATCCAGCTTCGGAGAGATCGATATTCGATTAAAGAAAATCGTTCCCGCCATGATCTCAACGGGAAATTCTGTTGGTATATATCCATCCGCAATAAACCGTGCCGTAAGAATTCCATCCTGATCCGGCGGAGCGAACAATATTTTTCCCTCTTCATCGGTTTGCATCTCGTCAATGGTTTCTATCAGCACGGTTCCTCCAACAATAGGATGGCCGTTGACAGCATTAAAAAAACGCAGTGTCACATTTCCGGTTTCAAGCTCTTCAAAAACATCTGCAGTTTTTGTTTTGATCTGTGCATCGAGTGAAAGTGAAATGATCGTGACCAATAGAAATATTATTTTCATAACAATTTTTATGTTTATTTTTTTTGCAAAACGATCTTGGAATATCTGAACGGAGAATGTTCATTCAATATTTTCATTGCTCTGAATGAGAGAATAATTCCAACAATCAATGAAATGAGTGCTCCGAGCGCGACCAATTCAATATTGTTTATTGAAAGGAAAAAATTATATGCTCCATGAAATATTGTAGCAATGATTAGTCCGAGCAACAAATATGGTTTTGGTTGTTTCCTAAATTTTGCCAACCCGACAAAATAACCCATCAATACACCAAACGTTGCGTGGGCAGGAACAGCAGTAAATATTCTCAAGAGACCAACAGTAACCCCTCCATTTATTACATAGAGTATATTTTCCGAAGTCGCAAATCCCATTGAAACCATTACCGCATATGTTATCCCGTCAAATGGTTCATTAAAATCCGGTTTGGAATAGGCAATTTTATAGAGACAATAATATTTACAGACTTCTTCCGTGAATCCGATAAAGAAAAAATTGTTAATCGCTGTATGCGCAATATTTAGTTCGTCAAGAACAAAAACGGATGAGTAAATTACTTCAATAACCGCTGCTACAGAAACGACAACGAACCCTGCAAGGAACGATTGCACTAGAAGGATCAATGGTTCTTTTTCGTACCGGTCTCGAAAATAAACATAGATGGAAATTGCAACACCGGGAGCAATTGCCAGACCTAGCAGGTTGAAATTCATTATTTTTTGATCTGTTCTAAGATTTTAGGAATCACTGTTCTTTGAAGACTGACACCGATCTCATCATATGCCTTCATTCCAGCTTTATCATAATTGATACTAATACCTTTTACGTTGTTGAAGGATGTTTTGTAAACCTCTTCACCTGAATTCAGATCAACAACCGAGATATTTGCATCAACATACACAGTGTACATTCCACTGTATTCTCCTCCGTCACGACCGTTCGATTTCACCGAAATCATAATATTTGCTTTGGCAGCATCATCAACAAATGAAAATCCTTGCGATGACAATGTGTTTTTCAACATCGGTTCTATCCGGGGAATGATTAATTTTGTTCCCATCAGCATTTCTTCCGTTTCAAAAACTATCGAAAGTGAAACAACGTTCATCGTAAAACGGGTTGAGGGAAGCGTCAATCCTTTCACTAACATCTCCAATACCGGAGATGAATTTTGTCCCAGCAGTGCAACCGGGTCAGCTTCCGCTTTGATCAATTGTAATTTGTCCGTTGCGATCACTTTTGCAATTTGAGTTGATGCCACACCATTTTTATCGGTCCGGGATGTTGAAATCATATCGCCCGAACCCCGAATGAATGAATACTTCACCGGAAAGTTCTGTATCGGTGCAGCAGTCGCAGTATTATTGACCATCACTTCTAACGGCTGACGAAGTGGTTTACCGACTTGTGCATCAACTTTTGGATTATTTGCTTTCAACTCTATTTGGTTGAGAATGGATTGCAACGATATAAATATTTCGTTGCCAAGAAATATTTTTGCAGTATTGAATTGAACTTCCAAGGTCTCACCAAGAAATTTTTCAACTGCAGCTAATGCTTGGATATATGATTGAAGTGCATCGCCAACATTGTTGGCTTTTTCAAAATTCTTCGCCTTTGTATAGAAATCGAGAGCGAGCGCCGTTGCCTTTCGAAGTTTTTCTGCTTGTCTCCGTTTATATTCCGCAATATCCAATCGGTAGTAGACCCAATATTGATCGTTCCCTTCCCACGTATCAACCGGCTCAACGCCTTCAAGGTCTGCCTTTGTTGATGTTTGAACAGCGGATTGATATTCAACTTTAAACTCATCAAGTTTCTCCGAAAGTTTGCTTATCTGCGAAGCATCGATCGACACAACTATCTGTTGAGCAATGTCATTTAACGCTGCGTCTTTTGCGCGTTGCAGATACTCTTGAGGTACTCCGTTCTTAGGCACAACTCCAATACCATGATAGTATGCAGGCGTGTTTGGACGTTTTTCAACCCAATTTGGTTTTTTCTCTTGAGCAAAGACCAACGAAATAAGAAAAATGAAAAGTGAGATTTTTTTCATAGAGGTATGGGGAAATGATGAGAATATTGGTTCACTGATGACGAAAGATAAGTTGAACCATTCTCATTATCAATGAGAAATTAGTTGATCTGCGTATAGTCTTTGCACGTAATTCTGCAATTCGGATAAATGAATCTTGTTTCGATGTTATTCTTTCGACCATTCGTCATATA
Source organism: uncultured Chitinophagaceae bacterium (assembly GCA_964355925.1). GTDB lineage: Bacteria > Bacteroidota > Ignavibacteria > UBA10030 > UBA8401 > UBA8401. The sequence goes on along the minus strand of CAYHFN010000064.1, from coordinate 10,843 downwards.
TTCCCATTCGTTCACTCACTTTTGCAACATACGATCGAGTCTCTTCGAATGGAAGATTCTTTTTTAGATAATCAAACACCTGATCAGCAGTCATCGCATTTATCTGCGGCAGTGCCTGAGTAACATTCCGTTTTCCGGTGAAAGCTTTTGCGACATTTCCCGGACCCGTATTATACGCCGAGATCGCGCAATATATTTTACTCCGAAGATCTTTTACTCCGCGAAATTCAATGGTCAGTAATTTTGTTAGATATGCCGTACCAAGCTCAATATTATTCTCGGGTATATATAAGTATTCCCCGGTAACAAGAGTGTCCTTTTTATGCGCAAAGAAAAACGCATCCCGCGCACCAGATTTTGGGACAAGCTGCATTAATCCAAATGCCGGCACCGGAGATTTTGCTTTAGGGTTGAAATAACTTTCGGTATGCATAATGGCAAATACAAGAGTGATATCGATCCCATACTTATCTGATTCTTTTTTAACAATCTCACGATAATCCGCCGCACGTTTTTTAACATGATTCGGTACTAATGGAATTTGCACGCCAATAACAACCCGTTTGATACCGTCCTTTCCAGTAATCAGTTCTTGAGTTACTTGCGCAGGTTGAATCATTTGTTCAGCAAATTGTTTTGCACTACGTTCCGTTACCGGTTTTCCTTCTCTTGTCACAACTTGTTCTGCAAGTATCGGTTTTTCATCCGGCGTGACATTGTTCTTTATTTCTAACGGGTCTGTTCCACCTTTTGCAACAACCAACAGTGCAACTTGCTCTTTTAGTTTTTGTTCAATACGTTTCGGGTTTTTCGCTTCAACTTCAGTCAAAAGAATTTCCACTTTTGCGGTTCCATTTTCAAAATCTACTGAACTCCGTGAAGAGTATTTTTGATCATACATAACATATTCTTTTTTTGAACTTGTAAGAATATTTTTTGTGCCCCATTTATTTTCTATCTGAACGGTATATTCCTTGAACAGTCGTTCCTGCTCTGCAACATACTTGTCAAACTGTTTCGTCACCTCGGCTTTATATTGTTGAAAAGCCTCTTCATCGTTTTTTATTCCCTGCTCTTGTTCTCTTTTGAATTTTTCAAGTTGATCATCTTCGTTTTTATTTTGTGCATTTACAGGAAATGAAATAAGGCCAAACAGAAATAATATTGTAAAGTAATGCATCATAATAATTCCATTATTTATGGGATGGTGAATCCAGTGACAACATCTTTTTCTATTGCAATAACCGAACACCGATCAGGCATGATGAATAGTGAATTTTCCTTATCCAATTTTGACTGCCAAATGATCTTCCCTGAATCAATATTTAGTAATACCATTTGGCCATCGATATAATAGAATATATTATCCTTCAAGATCATCGGTCTATGATGAATTGCTTTTGCACTGAAATCCCACTCATGATGCCAAATGCGTTTTCCGTTAAGCGGATTAATTAATGCAATGCCATCTTCACCAAAAGCCAATAGTCGATCATTATTTTTACTATAATCAACATGAATTATTTTTGAGATCGAACGGGTGAATGATTCCCCAATATTTATTGAAGCACTGAGAGTGATCAATGAATCATTCCTAAAACCTGACAAATCTTCCATCATTGTTCGTTCACCATTCCAGAGCGTCGATTGCAGGAAAAGATCATCATAGTTCATTTTCCCGATACCGCTGTCAGCGAATTCAAATGCCCAATTGATTGAATCTTTTTTGGCGGGAAATAACGCAAGAGAATATAGATATTTTTCACTTCCAAAGAATAATTGTTTACCTTCTTTTGAGTATTGCACCAGAGAATAATCATTAAATATCCTGCCGGGATCAGATTTGAATTCTTTTTTCCAATGAATTTTACCGCTTGATGTATCAATGGCAAGAAGCAGATAATCATCTTCTTCCCATATCTTCTTTTTATCTACTTTTTCTTTTTTAGGATCATAGGTAAACTCTTGTTTGATTCCACCGGTTTTTATATAGAGAATCGAATCGATCATTCCCATATCAAAAACATAACTCCCGCCAAGATCTTGTTCTACAAGCATCCAATGTATTACACCGGTCTCTGCATTCAACGCAACGAGATTTTTATTTCCGGGAAGCAATAATATATTGCCCAAAGTCATCGGCTTTGCGAGTGCAGAAAGTCCCCCTTTAAAAGACATTCCATCCGCAATCTTCATGTAATTTTTAGAAATCATCTTGCCATCCTCAAGACGAACAATAATTAATCCTTCGCCCCCGTCTTTTTTAGAATTTGGTTCAATCATTTCACTTGTCGTGTGAATTAAGATCTTGGCAGTGCCATTTCCACTATCAACAGAAACACTGTATTCAAAACCGATATTTTCATACCCAAATGAAACATTGCGGATATCACTGGAGACAGAAAGAGGCAGTATTAGCTTTGGCAGTGATTCATCCGCATCTGCCACAACTGTCCGATAATTGATCTCACCTGTTATTGCATTAATACTCATTAAACATAATTTCAGACCATCTGTTGGATCGATATAGGTAACAATAGCATTATTCGAATCACTCGTAACGAACCTATGAATAAAACCGTTCACCGCTGAATATTTTGGTGCAGTCTGCCAGAGTAATTTTCCGTTTTGCAAACTCACTGCCGATAATTTATTTTCTTGACTGATAATTGCAACGGCACCGGAGTTTGCTTGAACAATAATAATGTTTCGTAATTCGTCTACATCGATGGCCGCTTCTGAAACAATATTATTTTGGAAATTAACATGAACGAATTTCTCTTCACCGATTATTGCACTTCCACTAACGGTTGACAGTAGAACATTATATTTGTCGGAAATATCTATTGTTCGTTGTGCAACAATCTTGTTGGAATCGAGATTGATACATAAATAATTCTTATCAAGCATCATGGCAGCAAAATGTTCTTCTGATTCAATATAATACCACGTCCGCTTTTGTTTGATAAGATCGCTGTTCGGTTCGGCTTTAGGAATTGAAAGAAGCTTCTTGCCATTAGTCAACGAGATAAGAGCACATTCATCATTATCCAAAAATGCAATATATTTCCCGATTTTTGGCAATGGAATAAAATTAACCGTTCCCTTTTCGGTCAACGATTGTTCGTAAACCAAAGGAGCACGCCACAATTCTTTTCCGCTTTCTATAGTAATCGCAACATCTATCTCTTTGAAATGGAATAACAATGTTGAATCGATCACATTCAATCCAAGAAAACGATCCTGCTCGATTTTTTGATATGATTTCTTCCAAACCATCCTATTCGCAAGAACGTTATAACAAACAAGTGTATCTTCATTCGCAACGATATACAACGAATCATTGATCAACTGATGGATAGCTTTTTCGCTGTATTCTTGGATCTTAACACTCCAAATCTTTTTCCCTGTAGCATTCTCATAAACCCACGCATATTCATCTGACCAAAGAAAAATATATTTCCCATTTTGGATCGGTTGTATCTTCTTCACATCTTCCTGCAATTCCGCTTTCCACGATAATTTGTTTTGCTGCGCAAAAAGAATGCTTGATATGAAGAATATTAAAGCCAAAAAGAAATAACGGTTCATAATTACCTCTATAATGATAAAGCACTTGCTATTAAAATGGGATGAGTTAAATTTTAGAAAACCAAAATACAAAAATGTCCGATTAGTGTGCAAGAAATATTATTAATTGATGTTACGCAAAACTGAAAATTCTACTTATCTCGTCCCTAAAGGGACTCTCAACATGGAAATCGTATTGTGTTACAAATATTACGCGCCTACGGCGCTATTGAAAATCGATAAAATCATGAACTAATTCGCTTGTTCCGATGTCCCGTAGGGACAAGATATTTGTAGAAGTTAAAGCGAATTATTTTTTAATTCCCGTCAGGTCCGAAGGACTCCTTCGGAGGACGAAATATTCTTTTATTAATATAGATATGCGTAACATCAGTTATTAACATTTTATCCAATTTATATTTTTATTTTTTAAGTCTCTTCAACTCCTTATCAAAATCCGATACAATCAATTTGTCTTGGACAATTCGGTATTTCTCGTATTCGCTTTCGGCAAGCGCTACGGCAACTTCATTTGATATTTTCCCTTGATGTTTCAAAATAGCTTTCTCATTAAACTGTAAAAATGCGTTTAGTTTTATCACCCAATCTTTCATATTCATGACAATACCTTTTTGGGCTTGGTTTTCTGCATAGTCTAAATACATAGTCACAATTCTGTTTAAACTGTCTAGTTCTTTTTCATTCAGATAGTTTTTTGCTATACCAACATCAGTTTTTCTGATGCTTCCCTTCGGCGCGTTCTTCCATGTAGTTAAACCGATATTTTTTTTAGAACCGCCAACTCTTTCGGCAATTATTTCTGCGGCTGTTTGTCCGGTAATTGCCCAATGCAATTTATTCTGGACTGTTGCAAAAAACTCTCTCGTGGTTCGGGTATCAACATTATAATCTGCGCTGCATTGTGTATAGATATCTGTAATTTTTTGATAGAATCGCCTCTCACTCGAACGAATATCGCGAATACGAGCCAATTGCTCTTCAAAATAATCTTTACCAAATATCGTCTTCGGATTTTTTAGACGTTCATCATCCATCGTAAAACCTTTGATGATGTATTCCTTTAATGTTTCTGTAGCCCAAATACGAAATGCTGTTGCCTGACTGCTGTTAACACGGTAGCCTACCGAAATGATGGCATCAAGATTGTAGAACGTTGTTTTATATTTTTTTTCGTCCGAGGCAGTATGTTCCAAAATGGAACTAACTGAATCTTCTTGTAATTCACCCGATCCAAAAATGTTTTTGAGGTGTTTCGTAACGGCTGGTCTCTGTACTCCAAACAAATCTGCAATTTTTTGTTGTGTAAGCCATACCGTTTCATTGTGTAAATAGATTTCAACTTTTACTTTGCCATTTGGTGTGGTATAAAGCAGAATTTCGTTGAAACCTTCTTTTTCAGATATTTGTTTTTTAGCCATAGCTTTCTTTCCACTTCTTCCATCACTCTTTTCAACAGATGCAAAAAGTACGGAGAGACACATAAAAAATGCTTGATGAACTGAACGGTATAAATAACTTTATTAGAAATAATACTCAACCAACGTAAACCGATACAGGAGCCGACCGTTCTTTTTAAATCTTCTTTACATCGTCCTGCACCTCGGCTTTCCATAGCATTTTATTTTGCTGTGCGAAAAGAAGACTTGAATAACTTTGACTTGCGTCGAAACAATAATCACTTAACGAATTTGACCTGTATAACTGTTAAATCGATCTGAATACTGCTTATCACTTCGTGAACGATATCCTTCATCATGGATATTTTGCTGAGCTTTTAATAATCGTTCACGGAGGTCATCTTTTTTCATATAATTATCATCAAAAATATCTTGAGTTGAAGCGGATGGTTCTTGGATCCGTTGAAGTACACTGACGATTCCTGTCGGATCGTATCCGGCACGCTTAAGATAATACATTGCAATTCTATCAGCATCAATTTCATACGTAAGCAATCTCGGCGAGATCAAATTTTGGTAGACATTATCAGCATACTCTTCCAACTCTTTTTCTTCGTCTCCCATTGGTCCAGTTTCTTCCTCTAGTTCAGCAAATGCACTTTCTGATTTTATCTTTGCTTCACTCTTTTTTAATTCCTTCACACCGTGTCGTTGAATCACATGCACCATTTCGTGAGCAATTACACCGGCTAGTTCAGCTTCGTTTGTGCACGCGCGGAACATCCCTTTTGATATGAAAATATATCCCCCCGGAACGGCAAACGCAGATGCGTGATCATCATTCAGAATATAGAATCGAAAACCAAGATCATATGCTTTGGAATATTTTGAAAGATAATTCCCAATCATATTAACATAGAGTGTGGCCATTCTATCGTTGACAATTCCTTTTTGAGCCGCAATCTTCTGCGCAATACCAAGACCAATTCCTTCTTCATGAAATCGAAGGTCGAACGGCTTTTCAATATTCATATAACCGCGGAACGGTTCAACGGTAAAACTGTGTTCAAACTGATCCATATCTTTTTCTGTTACTACCGGATTTGAATATTTACTGATATCTTCTCCGCCGGATTCACTGCCGTCAACATATTTTTTTCCGAATCCCTTTACTGCAGCCGCAAGTTCTGCACGCGATGCACGAGTTGATGCTTTTCCTTTTATGATATTTTCATCCCGCGAATTGTTCCCCTTGTTGTTCGCAAAACTGTTTTCCGAAAGCCAACCGATATCGTTTTGTTCTGTCTTTACTTTCAACCAGCTCCCTTTTTGTTCCATTTTTTTTACATCAATTGACGAAGGGATTGCGGCAACGATTTGGAAATACGATGCAGGACCTTCGCGAAGATAATTTGTTGGTTGAGTTGTGCGTAGTTTCTGGGCATTACTTCCCAGTACCATAATAATTGGTAGAATCAGTAATAATCTTTTTTTCATAAAACTCCTTGAAATACTTTCTAATAATTGAACACGGATAACACAGATGACACGGATTTACACAGATTTGAATTTTTTATCGCTTGTAAATAATTTTCTTCTCAATAGCCACAAAGGCACTAAGACACAAAATATTTAACTATTTTTACCGCAAGAACTTTGTGACTTTGTGTTTTAGTGGCTAATCTAATTTTTGCTACTCCAAATTATTTTGATGTCATAACATATACTCCATCCCACTTTTTGGGTGGAGGATTTTTTCGACACTCTTCACATCGCTCAATGTACATTTTCGAAGCATAATCATCGGGCTTTGAGTTCAGCACGGTCTTAAACATCGAGATCGCATCGTTCCATTGCTGTTCTCTATAGAGAACCAGTCCGGATTCAAAGGTCTGCACGATCTTCAAAATTTGTTCTGATATTTCTTCTCTTTTACACACAACTTCATAGATCTTAATTGGAAGGTTCTTTCCTTTCACGCGCATGATGTCCATTTCACGAAGCAGAAATTCATCTCTCACTTGATCATTGGCGGTTGTTTCACTTATCATCAGTGATGTTCCGTAAAATTTATTCACACCTTCTAGGCGGGATGCAAGATTCACAGTGTCGCCAATAACGGTATATTCTTTTTTCGATCGTCCGCCGATATATCCAACAACCATATTACCCGTATTGATTCCTATTCGCGTAGAAAATACGGGTTCACCTTTTGAGTTCGCTTCACGGGTCATTTCCTTTACAACTTGTGAAAACTCATATGCAGCCCGGGTAGCAAGCAATCGGTGGTTCGGATTCTTTAACGGGATGCCAAATTGCACCATCACTGCATCGCCGATAAATTTATCGATCGTTCCATCATGCTTAAAGAAAATATCATTTGCCGTTGAGAAATAATTATTGAGAAACTCAACTAACTCTTTCGGTTTTTTTGATTCTGATATCGTCGTGAATCCTTCAATATCAGAGAACATGATCGACGCTTCAACCTCCTCTCCTGCAAGCTCAACTTTTTCAGGATCCGAACTTAATTGCTTTACAACATACGGATTGACAAATTGACCGAAGATCTTTTGTATCTGCCGCTTGTTTCGTCCTTCAGTTGCAAAATTCCATCCAATAGAGATGATATACGTGAATACCATTGAGAACAATGGAAAGACAACATGAACACTTACTAATTCCCGCACGAATAATTGAGAAGAGATAAGAAGGAATACAAATATTGTTGCAAGTAGTACAAATGTGCTGACGACAATATTCTCGTTATAATTTGAGATGTACGAAATGAATAGCGCAAATAATATTGCAATAATTAATATCCACCAATGAGAAATTTCTCCAATGAAATCCTGGCTCAGAAAATTGCTCATCGCAGTTGCATGGATCTCGACGCCGGGATATGGTTCAAGATAGGTAAATGGCGTATTCTTCAGATCGAATAAACTAGGCGCATTTGATCCGATAAAAATGATCTTATCTTTAAATTCCCGGGGTGAAATGTCAGGCAGGATACCGTTTTGTTCTTTTAATGCAGAAGCAATAACTGCGTGGATCGAATAATATTTGAAAACACCATCCGGACCACCTTTGCCATACCAATAGATCAAATATGGCGATTTGATTTTTTCATCGATAGGACGTTGATCGCCGAATAAATCTTTATAGATGTTATACGAAAGCGCAAAAAGATTTTTTCCTTGATAGGAATATTCTAATGCAATTCGGCGGCAAACTCCATCGTCATCCTGAGCAAAATTTACTACTCCAACACTCTTTGCTGCTTCTTGAAACTGGATTAATGGTGAATACGATTTATTGAAATCAAATCGTTGAGTCTGTTTCACCTTGGATCTAATAGCAGAGAATTTAACAAGTGAGTCACCAGGTTGATCTTCTTCTTCCTGTTTGGCAAGAATTGTTGCGAGGTAAACATTCCCTGCAGATTTGATTGAATCTGCAAAATTTTTATCATTCTCCGCCCCAGATGAATTCACTCTATCCTGGTCGGGTTCCGAAAATTGAAAATCATATATAATCGCTTTTGCTCCAGATCGTGCTAAATAACCTGTCGTCAATGCATAAAAATCACGCGGCCAAGGCCAACCGGTTTTAATAGTTTTCTTAAAATATTGGAGACTATTTTGGTCAATCGTTACAATAACAATATTCGAATCAGGTGTGCGACTATTTTGCGCCAATCGAAATTGAATATCTAACGCATTCAATTCAACCGATTTCCCTAACGAAGACAATGAAGTAAGATACGCGGCAATCAGTCCTATCACTGCAGAGACAGCAAATCGGAATGGCTTCGCAAATAGGATTTTTTTTATTGATGAGGGCATACGTCCATGTTATTGTGTAGCAAGAAAAACGTCAATTTTGATGTTAAATTCAATGAGATTTTTTACTTTTCGAAAGACTACGGCAGAAGGCATAAATAAATATTTGCCACGAAAACACTAAAACACAAAGAATTTAAGTCCATAAATGGTAACGCATCTTAGTGTCTTCGTGCTTTCGTGGCGAGTTTTTTGTTTTTAACATAATACAAATTATTAATTTTTTCGACTGAGTAAACCTAAGAAGAATTTATCTGTTTAGCTACAATCATCAAGGTATTTTTCATTTGGAACAATCCTTTGGAACTTTGCAATTTCACGAGCGTCTAATTTTTCAAATGACCCCGAATTATTTACATCCATAAAAGGAGACGTTATGAAATCACAGTTTGTAATTGTTGCATTGCTGCTTGTTACCAGCGCATTGAGCTATGCAGAGAATGGCGATAAAGAAATGCGAACAAAGTCCAAAAGACAAGGATGGCTCGGAGTCGGTATTCAAGATGTCACTCCAAAATTTGCACGGGAAAATGAATTGAAAATTAAAGAAGGAGCATGTATCAATGAAATCGTTGATGACAGTCCGGCTGATTCAGCAGGTTTGAAAAAAGGTGATGTTATCCTTGATTTCAATGGTAAAAAGATCGAAGCATCGGAAGATCTTACGAATGCCGTGCGCGAAACCAAGCCAGGAACGAAAGCAACGGTAAAAGTAAATCGTAGTGGTGAAAACAAAACGATCTCAGTCACCATCGGAAAGAATAAGATGCGAATGCCCTTTGCAGTAAATGCTCCGCATGCACCCCGCGTAATAATGAAAATGTTTGGCGGCGATGTTGAAGGAATGGATCTAATGGAATTGAACAAACAGCTTGCAGAATACTTTGAAGTCCCAAATTCTAAAGGAGTTCTCGTTAAAGAAGTTGACAAAGATGAAAATGCCGCCACCGCAGGAATTAAAGCGGGCGATGTTATTACAAAAGTTGGCGACGAAACGATTAAGGATATCGGAGACATTCGGGATGCGATTGATGATCGTAATGAAGGTGACAAAGTAAATGTTGAACTTCTTCGAAAAGGAAAGAAGATAACAGTTTCTTTAGAAATTTCCGAAAACGAAATGGGTGAAGGTATGTTTTTTGGAGGAGAATCACCTGAACATTTTAATTTCCGTTTCGAACCACAGATGGAAATGCGACACAAGAAACTACAAGAGGACTTAAAAGAACTTCCAAGAAAGCAAATTGAAATTCGAAAATTAGAATCTAAATTGCGACACTCTGAAGTATAATTTACCAACGCTTGCGAAGGTTCGAAACCTTCGCAAGATTATTCAATTTGAACAATAACATCTCCAATATTTTCTTTGTCACTAAACTCCAAACAATTTTCTTGTCTGGAGACAAATGAGAAAACGCGATCTTTGCTATTGGAAAATAATTGTAAGTGGAACGATATGTTTCGAGAGAACCATGTTCATGCTTGTTTTGCAGGGATCGCCATTGAACCCATTGTTGGACTGATCTTTTCCACTTCATAGATCTGTGTTTCACTAAATTCTTTCAGTACTCGTGTTATCCGTTTCGATTCTTCTGATATTGAGTTGATCTGTTCGGTCATCTCCTCCGGCAGCACCAATGAATGTTGTATCTTGTGGATCCGCAGCATGATAATGGCAAGCGGATTGTTGACTTGATGCTGAACACCGAGTACCATCTCCCGCATGGTATTTACTTGTGTTTCCTTAATGTGCAATTTTTGCTCGTCTACGATCCGCAGCGTTTCACTTTCGTGAAGTTTTGTATTAATCTGTATCACTTTTACCAGCATCATTGCCAGCATCCACATAAACGGCAGTGCGTCGAACATTTGAATGACATCGTAAAAATCCAATGTTTTTGTTTTTGCAACAATAAAAAATCTAAGCATTGCAATGAACAGATACATATAGATGATGTAACCGGATATGACCGCCGGATATTTTGCCGGTATTTCTTTTAAATCGTAATA
>CAYHFN010000063.1:0-17407 GCA_964355925.1 uncultured Chitinophagaceae bacterium | reverse complement strand
TTGAGAGGGCTCCGTCCTAACCGTTAGACGATAGCGCCGGTTAATTAATCCTCAAATTCTTCAAAAATCGACAACTCGATGTTTCATTGTTGCGTTGAAGATGACAATTTTTGCACTTTTACTGCCGAGTTAGTGCCCTATTAGTGCCCACATGGTTCTGATCTCGTGACTGTGTATCAATTTACAAAATGTAACATCGTTGTGCAATAAAAGTTTACTTAATACAAGCCATTCTATACCTAAAGCGAACAAAACCAGAATTGAACATAAGAAACCCCTGAAAAATTTGTTGTGTATTGTCGCTAATGACAAATCTAGGTTTACTAAACCATATCCTGCTTTTAGGATTCCGTTTGTAACGGATTCATAAAAGCTGACTTCGATCGCTTTTCCCACTCGCAAAGCCTATCATATTAAGAAAAAGAGTAACTACTAATCGTGTTTTTTGCCATGTACATAAAAAGTCGAATTGATTACATATTTCAAAATATAGATGCTTTTTAGAAAAAGATGTCGTTTTAGATTCCCGATAAAAACATTCGGGAATGACGACATTCTTAAATTTACGCTGAGTAGTTAAGAAAAATATTTCTTTTTAATCAGGATGATTTGATCTTCAATAGATCAGAAAAATATATTATGAAGAAAAATAAAGCGTACATTAAATCATTATAAGCAATACAGTGATCTCATAGTGAAACAGATAAAGTGACGGGGATGATATATTTATAAATGGAGAGATATATATGAATAGAAAAGTTACACTATCATATCTTTTATATGCATTTATCCTGGTCCAATTCCCAACCAATGTTTTTTCTCAATGGACAAGGTTATATCCGACAATTGGTCGCGATGATATCACTGATATTGCCTATTTAAATCAGAACAAAATTATTATCAGTACGAGTGGTGGTAATATTTACTCTTCTACCAATAAAGGTAATTCGTGGAAGCTAAAATATTCATTGAGCCGAGACAAAATCAATCAAATTGCATTTCTCGACTCGATGGATGGATTTGCCTTTGCTCCCTATAATTTTATCGGCGACCAGACGACATTGATTAGCACGAGCAATGGCGGTGAATATTGGAATCTTGTTGGTGCGGGTAACATCAATACTGCATCTATGATATTTCCTCTTTCCATGAATGAATTGCTCGTGGCAAAATCGCCCGATGGAATTCTAAAATCATCCGGTTCGTTGACAACATTTCAAACTGTCTATAAAATGCCGCAATATTTTAATACGGATATATTTGCACCATACGGTTCTATTACTGAAATACAGCAAGTCGGCAAGAAACAGTTATATGCTCTTGGAAACTCTTCTTCTGCTTTCAGGAATAGAATAATCAATGATTCAGTGACATACATTCTTAAAAGCATAAATAATGGTTCTGCTTGGGATACGTTATGGGCAGGATCTAAGGTAAGCCATACCACGTTTTATTTTAGAGATAGTTTGAACGGTTGGCTTGGCGGCGAGTATCACAGCGTATTACGAACAAGTAACGGAGGGAAAAGCTGGCAGCAACAATACTTCGATTCGTTGAAACCATACGTTGGGAAAATTGTTGCCATCTCCTCTCCAACACATCAGGTCGTCATTGCTGTTACATATGATGGTTTTCTTCTTCGATCGGCAGATGGTGGTATAAATTGGAAATCTTCGCGTCCGATGGATAATTTTAATAATAATTTTAACTTTACAAAAATTACATTTTTAGATTCTACATTTGGGATAGCAGCAGGAAGCAGGGGGAATCTTTTACAGACAACAGATTTAGGTATTACATGGACCCGAATAGACTCTTCGTATGATGGGTGGGTAAATAAAATACAATTTGTTTCTCCTAAAATTGCCTGGGTGATTTCAAGCGGAAAACTATTTAAATCTATCAATGGTGGTGTTGATTGGAGTTTACAATTATCAATTGATTCCAACTATGGAGTGAAAGATATCTGCGTGATCGACTCCTTATTGGGTTGGGCAACAACAATATCAAAACTATTGAAAACTACAAATGGCGGAACGACATGGACAGAACAACCGCTTGTGGTGAAAAACAATGATTTTGGAGATATGCATATTGATTTTTATAACTCACACGTTGGAGTGCTCTCCGAGGTTCGTGAACGGATACCGCAAAATCAGTTTTCTGTCTATAATTATGTTACGATAAACGGCGGTGCCACTTGGAACGAATATAAATTGAACAAAGATATCATTTCATCTTTTAACAAAACTATTTTTACCCAATCCTCCAATGGATATTTTCTGGCGCAAGGAGATCTATGGCAAACAAAGGACACCGCGAAAACTTGGAATATCATTTATCAACAGACACCCGGTGCACAGGGATATTCGTTTGATTTTATCGATTCATTACGGGGTTGGATGCATTTTTGGGCGGGCAACATTGGGAAAACAACGGATGGAGGAAAAACGTGGAAATTATCTCCCATTCCTTATATGAATCAGGTCTTAGATATAAAATTTGCTGACAAAAATCATGGTATTGCAATTGGGTATGAAGGGTCAATATTTGCAACAAGTGACGGAGGTGAAACATGGTTCAACGAACAATCATATACAAATCTTCCATACACGACTATTAGTAGTATTACCTCGGTTAGTACAGTTGAGTATTGGATTGCCGGAGACGGATGGAATATTCTTCATAAAAAAATTATTCTTGTCAGTGTAAAATCTGAAGAAACAGGGATCGTTCAGTCATTTTCTCTTTCTCAAAATTATCCTAATCCCTTCAATCCAACAACAACGATCAACTATCAGTTACCGGCGAACAGTTTTACAACATTGAAAGTATATGATGTATTGGGAAGAGAAGTTGCAGTGCTAGTGAACGAGTTTCGAACGACGGGTTATTATTCTACATCATTCGACGCGTCGAAGCTATCCAGCGGTATTTATTTTTATACAATCAAAGCAGGCTCATTTGTTTCCACAAAAAAAATGTTGTTGTTGAGGTAATACAATGAAACCAAAAATAATTAGTGTGATCTGGATGACATTAGCAATGCTGTTGTCCGTTGGATTCAAGACGAATTCTTCACACACAGATACTTCTGCAAAGATCTATCTGTTTCAAAATTATCTTATCAAAACTCATCCGGAGAATGGAATTCAAATATTTTCTGTCAGTAATCCATCACTTCCAACCGCTCTAAAGACATTGAATGTTATCGGTACACACGATGTTGCGATCGTAAACAATAGAATGTATGCTGACCGCTGGAACAGTCTCATCGTGTATGATGTGAACAATTTTTCACAGCCGAAACAGATCGATTCCATTCCAATGATATTCAATTCGTATCGATATGATAATATGCCAATGCTCGTTGATGGAGTTGTTGATAATAATAACGGATGGAGCTGTGTAGATTGTATTCCTGCACCTCGCTCCTCGCAGGCGGTAACAGCACCGGCAGTTCAATCGGGACAAGGAGGTTCACTCGCGCGGTTTATGATCGTTGGAGATTATCTTTATTGCATCGATATGAGTTCACTGGTGGTTTTTTCCATCGCCGATTCCGGAAAACCTGTCTATCGAAACAGAGTGGAGATAGGGTGGGATATTGAAACTATTTTTAGCAAGGATTCAATGTTGTTCATCGGCGGCAGAAATGGAATGTATGTTTACAATATTTCGTTGCCGGAAAAACCGGTCCAGCTTTCACAATTCCGCCATGCGCGCGGCTGCGACCCTGTTGTTGTGATTGATACTGTTGCGTACGTAACCATCCGCGACGGGAATACTTGCGGAGCAGGATCGAATCAGTTGCTTATTATCGGAGTTGGAGATGTAAAGAATCCTATCTTATTATCAACATACCAATGTTCCAATCCGTACGGACTTGCAATACATAACAAATATATCTATCTCTGTGATGGGAACCAGGGATTAAGGATCTACGATGTTAAGAACTATATCACACTTGAACAGAAAACAAATATGAAAGAAATTGTTCCGCACGATGCGATCATTCATAATGGAATCTTGTATCTTATCGCAAATAATCAGGTTCTATTATACAGTATTACCGATCCGATTAAACCAATTTTATTGTCAATGATTCAATAAAAGAGACATCTGAAAAATTCGTGAGTTAGTCATGGAGAGCGCAGTCAAACCATAATTCTGCTCAGATAATCACACTTCGACTTCAATGTGTGACTTTTCTTGGTTTAAATATAATTTTTCAGAGATCTCTCAAAACAATAATCGCAAAAACTCACAACATGCCATTCGTTTTAGATAAGTTCGTATTCAGCGAACGGTATGCTGCGGCGATAACAATAAGTAAACAAGACATTTTTACTCTTTTTGAAATTGCAAAAATTCTTCTTTTATAGATGATTTTGTTCACTTTTTCATCAATCATTCAATATAATATCCTTCCGTTTTTCATTCAAATTCCATCATTTTTCATTTAATAAGAATCCATTTTTTTACTTCTTGTTTTTGCAAAATGTATAGGGAGTAAATACGTGGTTTTCCTCAGTAATTCTTAAAACTCTCTGTGGCACCATTGTTGAGAGATATTTACTCAATATATTATCATTGGAGGAATGTATGATCTCCGGAACGGTTATCATCGCCGCAGAAATTTGTAAGGGATGCGAACTTTGTATCGCATCTTGTCCGCAAGAAAGTTTGGGTCTCTCTACTTCGATCAACCGCAACGGTTATCGGTACGCAACGCTGCTGAAGAATAATTGCACAGGATGTGTCAACTGCGCTCTTGTTTGTCCGGATTCTGCTATCACTGTTTATCGTGAAATAAAATCCTCAAAGCGTCAATCACAATCTGCGCCGCCAACATCTGCAACGCAGGCAGCATAAAAAATTAGGGAGAACGTATGTCAACAGCAATTCAGCACGACGAACATCCAACGTTAATGAAAGGAAATGAAGCGCTTGCAGAAGCATCGCTTCGCGCCGGTCTTCAGGCATACTTTGGATATCCGATAACGCCACAATCAGAAATATTAGAATATTTAACGGAGCAGGCTCCGAAGCACAGAGAAGTTGTTATCCTACAAGCCGAAAGCGAAATCGCAGCCATCAATATGGTGTACGGCGCTGCAGGTGCCGGTGCGCGAACAATGACAACATCATCAAGTCCTGGAATTAGTTTAATGCAGGAAGGAATTTCTTACATCGCTGCATCCGAACTACCATGTTTGATCGCGAATGTTCAGCGCGGCGGTCCCGGTTTGGGAACGATTCAGCCGGCGCAGGGAGATTATTTTCAGGCTACCAAAGGCGGAGGTCATGGCGATTATCATTTGATTGTTCTTGCTCCTTCATCAGTTCAAGAAATGGCGGATTTTGTCTTTGACGGATTTCGTCTTGCGGAAGAGTATAGAATGCCCGCAATGATCTTGACGGACGGTGCACTCGGACAAATGATGGAAAAAGTATGTCTTCCGAAATATGGTTCTCTTCCAAAAAAAGAAGCTGAATGGACAACAACCGGAAAACTGAAATCGCGTGAACGAAATTTTATCACATCGCTTCACATGGAATCGGAAAAAATGGAGCTGGTTAATCTTCATCTTCAGGATAAATATCGAAAATTAAAAAACGAAGTACGATATGAACTGATCAATACGACTGATGCGGATATTCTCTTGGTTGCATACGGTCTCAGTGCCAGAATTTGCGGCAAGGCAATGGAGATTGCCCGTGCAAAAGGGATCAATGTCGGCGTGATTCGTCCGATTACATTGTATCCATTCCCGTACGAGATCATTGCATCATTCGCAGATCCGATGAGAATGTTCCTGACCGTTGAAATGAATGCAGGGCAAATGGTGGAAGATGTGCGCTTAGCGGTGAACGGAAAATCATCGGTCTATTTCAAAGGAAGAATGGGCGGAATGATTCCGACACCGGAAGAAATAATTTTAGAGATTGAAGCATTGGCAGAAAAACAACGGTCGATGGGTCAATCAGCGGGGTATCTATGAGCACAACAGTAAATGGATCGATGGAAGTTGTTTACGAAAAAACAAAGACGCTTACGGATAGTCCAACTCACTATTGTCCCGGTTGCGGTCATGGTGTTGTGCATCGCGTATTGATGGAAGTGATCGATGAATTGGGAATTGGAGAACAGACAATCGGTATTGCTCCGGTCGGCTGTTCGGTCTTTGCGTACAATTATATGAATGTTGATATGCAGGGAGCTGCACATGGAAGAGCAAGCGCTGTTGCAACCGGCGTGCGAAGAGTTCTTCCCGAAAAATATGTTTTCTCCTATCAGGGAGACGGCGATCTTGCAGCGATCGGGACGGGTGAAACAATTCACACAGTCAATCGTGGCGAAAATATTTTGATGGTATTTGTAAACAACGGAATCTACGGAATGACCGGCGGACAAATGGCACCGACATCACTCTGCGGAATGGTGACATCAACATCTCCGTACGGAAGGGATGAACATTTCAGCGGTCATCCGTTGAAGATTACCGAGATGATTGCACAATTACCCGGCGCATATTATGTTGCGAGGCATGCTGTTCACACACCGGCGGCGGTACGCAAATTGAAAAAAGCATTCAAGGCTTCTTTTGAATTCCAAAAAGAAAAAAAAGGAACATGCTTCATAGAGGTTGTTACCAATTGTCCTTCGGGATGGAAAAAGACGCCGCTGGAAGCAAATGAGTGGATGGAAAAAAATATGTTCCCATATTATCCGCTCGGAGATATAAAATTACCGGCAACAATGAAATAAGAAGGAGCATCAGAATGGTACAGGCACAAGAAATTATTATTGCAGGATTTGGCGGTCAAGGGGTTCTTTCAATGGGACAGATCATCTCCTATTCTGCAATGAAAGAAGGTAAAGAAGTGAGTTGGATGCCGGCATACGGACCGGAAATGCGCGGCGGAACGGCGAATTGTATCGTGATTGTATCGCCAAAAAAAGTAAGTTCGCCGATCGTTACAACGTTTGATTCTGCGATCATTCTCAATCAGCCATCGCTTGATAAATTTGATTCAAAAGTGAAACCGGGCGGGTTGTTAGTCTGTGAACAATCAACGATCATTACGCCGAGTGTTCGTACAGATATTGAAATTTTAACCATACCCGCAGTTGAACAAGCAGTGAAAATGGGAAAACGACAGATCGCGAATATGATCATCCTCGGTGCATTCATAGAACGAAGACCGGTAGTGAGCATCTCAAACATTCTGCTGGCGTTGAAGGAAGTACTTCCGGAACGACATCATCATTTGATTCCGATGAACGAAGAAGCGTTACAAATAGGACAGCATTTTGCGTCCAAACATTTGCAACAGTTTAAGAGAGGAGTATACAATCATGTCGGATTATAATTTTCGTTGTGAGCATGAATGCAGAAATACATGCGCAGCGTTAACGCGGGCATTGCAATTGGAATCATCGCTTGTGCGGCTCTCAGAAGAGATATTGAATGACTGTGAGGATGAGAATATCAAAGGATTCCTGTCTGATCTTGCAGAGAATAGCAATACACAGGTGCTGAGCATTATGAAAAAATTGAATGAAATTCGTGCGCGCATGCAGATCAATAATAATATGAATGATATGTTCAATTAAACAGCCATAGTACGTCCATACGATTTGTTATAAAAAAAGTCTCACATTTCTGTGAGACTTTTTTTATTATTGGGTGAGAACTAATACTGGGTTTCTTTCGTTAACGATGATACGGAGAATATTTATTATGGAAAAAATACTTAAAACAGAAGCAGAGTGGAGAAAACTATTAACTCCCGAACAATATCACATAACGCGTGAACATGGAACCGAGCGGGCATTTTGCGGAATGTTCTATGATCACAAGAAGCCGGGAACATATTTCTGTGTTTGCTGCGGATTGGAATTATTTTCAGCCGATGCTAAGTTTGACAGCGGAACCGGTTGGCCTAGTTTCTTTCAACCCGTGAAATCGGAACATATCACCGAACATACTGATGTGAGTTATGGAATGAGACGTGTTGAGATATTGTGCGCACAGTGCGATGCTCATCTCGGTCATGTATTTGATGATGGACCACGACCGACAGGATTACGATATTGTATGAACTCTGAATCGTTGGTATTCAAAGAAAAATAACGACCGGATGATGCTGACCATAACTTTTACTGATGAACAGAAATAACATTTTCCAACACCTCACCGATTTCCTCAAATTTGTATGGCTTATTTAATATTTCCATAATTCCATTTTTGAGCAATTGAGTGCGCATTGTACGATCAAGATAGCCGGAAGAAATAACGACTTTTACATGAGGGTTGATTTTCTTTAATTCTTCAAACATTTCTTCGCCGTTCATCGTTGGCATTCCAAGATCGGAGATAACAAGATCGATCTTGCTACCAAGTTTTCGGTACACTTCTACTGCTGCAAATCCATCGGCTGCAGATAAAACGGTACAGCCTAATTCTTCAAGAAATTCAGCAATGATCTCTCGCAGCACCAATTCATCATCTACTACAAGAATTGTTTTGCCATTCAATAAGCTGAATGCGTGAGGAGATGTTTGTTCCGGTGCACCTTGGGTGACCGCTGGAAAATATAATGTAAAGGTTGTACCAATGTCCTTTTGTGAAGTAACATCAATAAATCCGTTATGACTTCGAACGATTCCATCCACGATCGACAATCCTAAACCGGTACCTTTCCCTTTTTCCTTTGTTGTAAAGAACGGATCGAATATTTTTTGAAGAATATTTTCATCAATTCCGGGCCCGGTATCGCTTACGGAAAGACTTACATAATTTCCAACAGGAACATTCGGATATTTATCAGCAAATGTGGACGAATGGACAGTACGTTCCGTTATCTTCAACGTTCCATGGTCACCCATGGCATCCTTTGCATTGATGCAAAGATTGATGATCACCTGATGAATATGCCCCATGTCGCAATTGATAAAACCATTTTCACCTTCGCTTGATGTTAGAACGGTAATGGTTTTGGGAATGAAATGTTGCAGCATCGTCTTCAATTCTTCAATGATAAGCGATAACGAGATCGGCTGTAATTTCAATTCAGAGTTATGAGAAAATAACAACATTTGTTTTGAAATTGAACCGCCGCGGTGTGCTACTTCAATGATGCTTTCAATGTATTTCTTAGATTTTGGATCGCTCTTAAGATTTTTCTTCAACAGTTCGGCATTACCAAGGATCATTGCTAACAAATTATTAAAATCGTGTGCAATACCGCCCGCCAATGTTCCTAAGCTTTCCAATTTTTGTGATTGGATCAATTGACGCTGAACAATCTTTTGTTCAGTTATATCCTCAACAATCGCAATAATGCTATCAATAGCTTTTCCTTTGGTGATGACCGGCCGAGTGATAAGACGGATCGTAAATTCATTTCCATTGTTCGGTGTAGTAAAATCACCCTCAAAAAATCCTGAATTACCCTTCAACGAATCATGAATTATCTTTGTCATTTGAGGATGTTGGATCTGTTCATGGATCGAGATGTTGGATCCCTGATTCCACGAAATGCCAAAGATCTCCATTGCAATTTTATTTGCATTCAATAGAATGCCATCACAATTGATGTGCACAATTCCCAGAGGAGATTGCGTAAACAAGAGACGATACCGTTCCTCACTTTCAAGCAATGCTTCTTCTGCGCGTTTTTGTTCCGTCACATCACGTGAAACACCCACTAAACCCAAAACATCCTTGTTGTGGTTCCGTAATACAGATGCTGCAAGAAAACTTGTAAAAATATCGCCGCTTTTTTTGCGATTGAGTATTTCTCTTCTCACATTTCCGGAGTCTAATGTTGTTTGATTAACACGTTTTCCTTCTTCGATATCGGCATACAGTATTCCAATATTTTTACCCACAACTTCTTCTTTCGTATATCCGAATGTCTTTTGTGCAGACTCATTGTATTCAACAATCCGTCGTTCATTGTCAACAGTAATGATCATATCAAGAGAACAATTTATGATGCTGCGTGCATATTGTTCGGATGTACGTAATGCTGCCTCGGTGCGATTGTGTTCAGCAATTTCATTTTGAAGTTCACGGTTAGTTCTTTCCAATTCATCGCTATGCTGCTGCAATAATAAATGGGATTTACGAAGTTCATCTTCACTTCGTTTTAACCGTTCCAACGCGCGAACACGGGAGATCAATTCTTGATTGGAAACCGGGAAAATAACATAACCATCAGCACCTGAATCTAATCCCTTTGATTGATTGAGACTTTCAATTTCTATGCTCGAGACCAACAGTATTAGAATATGCTGTGTCGCCGGATCAGTCTTTAACTGATGACATACTTCTAATCCGTTAATGTCAGGCAGAACTACATCAAGAAGAATAATATCTGGATTTAGTTCTTTTGCTAACCGTATACAGTCTGTACCATTGATCGCTTCGATTACCTCATATCCACTCTTTTTCAAAATCATGGAATGAATCAATAATCGATACTCAGAATCGTCTACAAGCAATATTGTTGTTACTTTTGATTCCATCAGAGCCATTTACAATATAGAATGTTTAAAAAATTGTAATCCCGCCGCGAATCGAACGCGGAACCTACAGCTTAGAAGGCTGTTGCTCTATCCAGTTGAGCTACGGGATCAGTTATTTTCGCAAATTTCGCCGCTTTTACTTTTGGTATCTTTTTTAATTCAAAAAGACCAATTGCTTACTAACGAGTATACTAACGTGTATCTGCCAATAATAAAAATCCCTCAGCGAGAGGCTTCCGACCACTAAACACTGAGGGCAATCCTTGCGGATTAAAATTATTGTTGATTACTGGAAGCCTCTAAAGGACATTACAAAGATAATCAACAGATGATTGTTTACCAAATAAAAATTGGCTTTTTATCCAAAAATGTGATAAAAAACGCACAAAGTCCGTTATTTAAATACTCTGCAACAAATCAATAAACGCTATCAAGTAATTGGGTTACAAATAAATTAAAAAGGAAGGTCGGCATCGTTTTCTTGATTCGCCTGATGATCAATTAAATCGGATATTTTATTAACGGTTTCATAGTTGTCTGTATTCACATTCCGCCCATGGTTCTTACCATGAATAAATCCTAAATTAAAGAATGCATCCGAGCATTTTGGATTAAGATCTATTGCTTTTTTATACGAGCTAATTGCACGATCCCTTTCCCCCTTTCTATAAAAAACGTTCCCCAAACATGTGTATCCAACATAAAAATCAGGATCGATCTCGACTGCTTTTTCCAATATATCGATTGCGGTATCTAAATAATCTGCGCCATTGTATTTTAATGCTATCCGACAATATTCTATAGAAAATTTGTTGCAATGATTTTCTGAGAATTTTGGATACCGAATAGATTCTTCAGGATTTTTTTCGAAATCATCACCGAAATAATCGAATATGCGTCGATCACAATCAACAGATTTATTTAAATATTCAATTGCTTTATCGTGGATGTTGTTACTTTTACAAATCATACCTAAATCAAAAGAATAATCAGAATTGTTTGGTTCGAGCATGATTGCTTTTTTAATTGATTCATAGGCATTGTTGAAATCTCCTTTATCACTATAGTCAACTCCCAAATGATGGTATGCCTCTGCAAATTTAGGATTTATTTCAATGGCTTTCTCATAACATTGAATGGCTTTGTCAAAATTTTTTGCGTCGTGGTGAATAATTCCTAATTTGAAATACCCGTCTGAAGGTTGTATTGATAAACTTATCAATGTCGCAATTGCTTCTTTAAGATTATCATCGCCGACTCTAAATAAATTATATTCTTTGTAAGCTTGAAGATTGTTTTCAATATCCTCTTTGCAATACCGGATCAAATCTTTGGTAAACTCTCTGCTTATATTTTCCATTTTATTTCCTTTATGTTATTTATGATTTAATTGTTTCAGTGATTCAATAATATTTTGGTGTTCTTCAGCATACTTTCTAATAATAGGTGAGATATATAAAAATTCTTCTTTACCGATATTACCCGTACTTTGCAAATAGTCTATAAATCCATCTAATTTTTGTATAACGGAAAGCATTTCTTCTTCAACCGTAATTAAATTCTCATCAATGTTCATTAAATGATTTCCTTAGAATTATATTTATTCTTCAATATTCCACGTTCTTCTAATTCTTTTGCGCGATTTCTTACTTTTTCTGCTGCTGAAATCTCGTGCGTATTTACGTTAGCATTAGTACCAATCCATCCTTGAATTTTTGCAAGAATTTCGGCTGCGCGTAACTTATCTTCACGTTCGATTTCAAGTATCTCGGTTACTGTAACAGCACCACTTTTGTCGGTTCGCGTTGAAGTCTTTTGTTTATGCTTCTTGATTAGATGTGAAACTCCTGCATTGTGCATTGCTTTTACATCAAACGAATCACCGGAAGCGGTATAGATTGCGCCTATATCAGAAGTCATTAACTGATCTAATATTGCCGAGGTCTTTTCTTGGATGAGTGATACTTTGAATTGAATTGCGAGATATTTCTTGATTCTATCTCGGTGCAATAATTCATACGCAACCCATCTTGGTTTTTTACCATCAACCTTATATCCTGCCTCAATCACTGCCTTCGTTGCGTTTTGGTGTTGTAAATAGAAGTTACAAAAGGCAAATTCTTTTGGTGTAAGTTGAACACCATCTACATCAATAACCTTTGCTGATTTACCTTTTCCCATAACATTACCTTTTTATTGGTATTTCTTGTCTGAATGATTTTTTCAAGATTTGCCAGAGTGCCGTTAAGCATCCACTTAATGACTATTTCGGTTTCTCATTTATTTACTCCTTCATAGATACTTTATCGTTTGCAGGTTTCTTTTTTTTATCATTTGCAGAAAACACAAGATTTTTTCGGTTCATTTTTATGGAAATAGTGCCGGTAAATCCATTCCGGTTCTTCAAAATTCCTAACTGCATTTCGTTGAATTGATCAAATTCACTTTGTTCTTTTTCTTTCCATAGACCAATTACGAAATCCGATGCTTCGTCAACAACACCACTATCACGAGCAGAGCCGAGATTCAATTCAGAGTTTGTATCGTTTTGTTTTGTAGTTTGCGATAGCGTTATAACAGCAGTCTTCTTTCTTTTTGCAAGATTTTTTAATTCGCGTGCTATTTCAGAAACCCGCTCGTAAATATTTTTCTCTTTTGATTTGATTAACCCCAGATAGTCAATCACTACTAAGGCGGTCGGTTTGTGGTAAATATTATTTTCCGCATATTCGATGATAGATTCTATTCGTTCCAACGTTAAACCGCTTTCTTCTATGCAATAGAAAGAAGGGATTTTATTGAAAATAATTTTTGCCATATCTTCTGCTACACCTACAGTTTCACTACAAACGGCTTCAATCTCGTAACCGGATTTGTTCATATCCATTTGAATTGATCGTTCCATCACAGAACTTATTGGCATCTCCATTGAGAAGAATAAAGTCGGTTCTCCGGAATACTTTGCAAAATTCATTGCGATATTTTGGAGAAAAGCAGATTTCCCAACGCTCGTTTTTCCGATAAGAGTCATTACTTCGCCCTTTTTTATGCCACGTATTTTTTCATCTAAAACAGGGAATCCAAGTTTCACTCGTTTTGGTAAATCGTTTATATGGTTTTGGTATGCAACAGCCATTTCCTTAAAATTGTAAACTAAAGTCATATCACTTCCGCTTTTATCGTATCTCAGATAGAAATCCGAGATGATTTTATACAATTCATTCTCAGGTAGGGGTGTCGTATTCTGCTTATTCCAAAGGGTAAGTATTTCCTGAGATAAGTCCCTTTCGACTTTCTTGTTGATTAGTGTTCCAAGTATTGAAACCGCTGTATTGCTTCGATTTCCTTGTCCGGCTGGTTCTAAGAAATGTCCCCTGTGTATTGAGTGCGATTCTGTACTGTGTTCTTGAAGGTTTTCATCCAACCATTTCATCCACATCCCGTTCAGCGACTCTACAATCTGCATTTTTGAAGAGGGAATCGTAGCAACTGTTCGCGGTTGTTTGGCCATCGTCCGGATTTCTTCAATGGCTAAAGTTGTTAACTCATCTAAGGTCAACGGTATTTTATAAAGGTTAGATTTTGGATTGATGGAGTTTGTCAGCCTTAAAATCCTATTGCTTTGATAAATGGATGAATCTACAAACTGAAAATCGGTCGCTAAATCAGTAACGAACCCTTTTATTCTTTTAGCCAGATCTTTAGTAGGCCTTGCATCACCAATGCAATCAAACGGCAAGGATATGTGAAAACCCTTGTTCCCACTAAATGCTATTCTCCAATATTCCGCTGGAACCGAATGATCGTTCAGCATTGATTGAATGAAGCGAACAACTTCATTTCTTACTGCATCTAAGTCGGCACCGTCAAAATCTAATACAACTGTTTTTGCCGTATGTAGTCCTATATATCCTTTTGTTGATTTTGTTTTTTCAACAAAATACTTCAGTTCATCGGTAAATTGAAACAACGAACAATAAGACTCGCAACCACTGGCTTTCACTTGGTCAAGTGTTGTTATGACATTACGATTCTTAATGCTTTCGTTTACAAACTCTACATATATAAATTCATTTTGCATTTTGTTTTTCCTTTAGAAATGTTTGTTTAGTTGTTTTAAGATTAAAATTATTTTGTATTTCACTGGCATTGATATCCAGACAGAAATTATTTGATATACTTTTACCTTGTCATCCATTCAGGCAACCCCGCTTCCAGTATTGGTAGTGTTGATATTGATTTTTGTTGCCCTACATTGATAAATTCTTTATACCGTTCTGCTCTACCAAAAAAATTATTTGCCTGTATTCTGAATTGATTATCTTTAGGCATCGTCAGCGCGTAATTATCAATACACCGTAGTAACTCATCTTCTGTATTTCCTTCTTTTAGTAATTTTGACACACTCTTAACAGCATCTGATTTTCCGCCAGCCTTTACTTTCTCTGCATAATAACGGTAAACGTTTTCCGGAATGATGGATTCAGTATTATTCTTATCCTTCTTATCCTTCTTGTTTGTCTGTATCCTGCTCTGCGTCTGCTCTGTAGTCTGCTCTGTATCGCTTTGATAATGACTGTAGTTTATGATTGTTATTATTGTGGTAAGGGCTGTTCTTCTGCTCTGTATCATTTGCCTGTTTTCGAGTAACTTTAAAAATTTATCAACCGTTCTTTCGTTCCAACTCCAACGCTTTGCAAGTGATACCATAGAGTAGCATAATTCACCGCGTTCTGTTTTGACCTCGTTTCCTCTGATAAAAATCGTATTAGGCTTATAATTTGCCAGCATCGTTAAATCAATCCACGCTTGTGCTTTTGTAAATCGTTCGGAAAGCCAAAATTCGTTTTCCATTATCTGTCTATGTAGTTTAATCCAGCCTTGCATATAAGTCCTTTTTGAAATAAAGGTGGGGGAGGTGCGTTTCAATTAGCGGAACACTTCCCCCGTATCGTCCGCCCGATTATATTTATTGATATATGAAGATCATTTCATCGAAATCTTTTAGTATTCATCAGCGGTTGTATTATTCATATCGTTTGTCATTACCATTAGATGGTCCGCTATACAGATCCTTGAAATTTGGCAAATTCATAACGCCGGAACGTAATTCGTTCACACTTAGATGGGCGTATATTTGCGTTGTTGCAATACTTCCATGTCCTAATAATTTTTGAATAACGAATAGGCTTGTGCCGTTTTGTGCAAGCCAGCTCCCGTAGCAATGCCTCAAACTGTGTACGCGAATATCATCGGGCAATCCAATCAACCGAACATACGTCTTAAATTTGTGTGTTAAATAATCACCTGATATTTTAGTTCCACCTTCGAGATAGAAAACATATTCTGATTTATTTAATGCAAGACGAGACTGTATTATATATTGTGCAGTAGGTTCAAGTGGAACAACTCTAATTTTTCCATTCTTTGATTGAAAATTCTTTGAGCTTTTAATGATGACATTATTGTTTTCTGCATCATAGTTTTCTTTTGTCAAACAAATCAGTTCTTCACGCCGTAATCCGGTTAGGGCAGCAAATAAAACAAGATCTTTTAACCAAGGTTCACGGATGGTGGTTATCAACTTTGGGAAGTCATTTTGACTAATAAACGGCTTCTCAGTTTGCGGTATTGGAATCAAGCGAGTATCTTCAAACGGATTACTTGTAAGATATTTCCATCGTACGGCAGTCCGGATAGCTGCTCGAAGGGATCGCAGTTCAATATTTACTGTTATAGGACTTACTTCAGAAGCGCGAATCGATTTGTATTGATCGAAGTGCCTTGCCGTAATTTCATCTAATGGAATATTGTTCGTCACGGCAACAAATTTATTGAGCGCAGCTTTGTAAATTTTCATTGTACCGATTCTTCGATCTGCAGAAGAGATTTTCAGAAATTCGGTTACAAACTCTGATATACACTTTTTCTCATTAACGGCGTTCTGTGATGGTATCTCTTGTGCAAAAGAACTTATAGGATAGATATTAGCAGCGAGCATGATAGTACCCCCCAATATACCATTGCTGATTTTCCATCATTTTTGAGAGAAGAACAGCGGCCAAAAACCTTCTGCCATCGGCAATGGCTTTTAACCTTTGGGTATGCAGTGTTTGATGTCTTACTATGAAAAGCCGATCGGCATTTATCGCTGAGGATAACATCGTGTTCTGGTTTATAATTTCTTGATCTGTTGCAAATACATTCATTGGTCTACCCCAATTAAAATAAAAAAGGCAATCTTGACGCTCTCGATTTCGTCAAAACTGCCTAAATATTTTTTTTATCGAGAGTGGATGAATACAATCATCCTACTCTAATAATGATGCCGTACAATGTACGGTATCAAGTAATTTTATTAATCATCTTCATAATTATTTCCGGTGCGATAAATATCCTGATTTCTGTTAACTTTTCTCGGTTTCTTAAAGAAATTATCACAAATATCACTTGCATTTGGGTTTCCTTTAAGTTGAATCATTAGCCAATCTCGCAAGTTTTGCTTTACATTTGGTTTTAACAAATAAAATTGCCGGTGTGGTATTTTTATATTCTTATTTTCTTCTCTTAAATAGCTAATTGCAGCAATCCTAATTTTATCAAGAAATGATAAATTTTCGAGCGCAATCAATCCAAACTCAGATACTCTATTTTTGTAATTTTCAAGCTGCTCTATCTTTTCTTTAAATTTTTTATTTTCTTCTAAAACAAGTTGATATTTTTTGTCTTCAATTAATTGATCATTTAATTTCAAGTTTTGCAAATTTAACAAATTCTCTAATTCTTTCTTTATTTTGACGTTTTTAGGTAAATGACCTGCCCCCCAAAAGATGATCCAATTTGATATATTGGAAAACATCAAGAAAG
>CAYHFN010000062.1:2116-18436 GCA_964355925.1 uncultured Chitinophagaceae bacterium | reverse complement strand
AAATAACTTTACCTATTGGTGAAAAAGTAGCAAAGGCGGACAGAACAGTCCGCCTTTTATTTGGATAAAATTATAGTTGCCGGCTTTTCAGGTCTAATTTGTCCGATTTAAATTCCGCGTTTTTCCGTTCAATTCCAACAAAACCCATTCCTTTTACGTTTAGGCACCAATTTAAAAATACTCTAATTAGAGTATTGCATCCTTGGCGATTGTTGGGGTTATTAAACATATAAAATAAATATTAATTTTCTTCCGAAGGATTTGTTGCAAGAAAAGTCTCTGCTGTCTCTCGAAAAGAAGTCGATATACTTGTAAAAGAACAACAGCATGTTGGATTGTATTCGATGAAATTAAATGGGGAGTTATGACGATTACATTATAGAACATTGCCGCCAGAGTTAAAAAATGTACCGATTAAGCATTATCAATAAAGAACGAAATATTATTTTTTGATTACAAACCATACTAAAAGAGGATTCATAAAATTATGCATTCATTCGTGCAACATTATTCTATTAAAATTGCAAAGACGGTAATTGTAGTATCAATATTATTCTTTCAACAAACCTATTCAATTCAAGTGAAATTATTTGGCTTATCCGGTGAATTTGTTAACGTCGTAACGGTAGACACAACAAAACCAAATACACTTTATGTTGGTTCGCTATCTAATTTTAGCTCAGGGCAACCAGGTAATTTGTTTAAAACGACGGATGGTGGATATACTTGGGATACTTTATTGAAAGTTGTTACTGTAACAGATATCGATATTCACCCTTTTAATTCAGACATCATTTATGTTACCATAGGAGTTAGCGCATTTTCCCCGCGCGCGGTTCTCAAATCTACTGATGGGGGGGGGCACTGGAATAAAACGGACTTAGGAATATTTATGTATTCCGAGAGTGGTCCGGGCGTGCTCACTATTGATCCGAAAAATCCTGAATATATATATGTGGGAACGTCTGGAATAATGGGAGGTCGTTTTTATAAAAGTACTGATGGCGGTAACAGTTGGAGTACACGTGGTGATACAACAACAAATTTTAGATTTGGCGTGACGGCGATTGCAATAAATCCAGATTCAAGTAATATTATTTATGCCGGTACCAATCAATCTGGAGACATTTATAAGTCTATTGATTTTGGTGATACATGGAAACACCTTGAGTTGAGTGGTGGTTATGTGATGACTATTGTATTTGGGAAGCCAACTTCAACTGTGTACGTAGGAACATCAAATGGTTTTTATTATAAACTCGGAATCTTCCAATCTACCGATGCTGGTAATTCATGGCAAAACATGAAAACCGGTATTATTGATTCAATCTTTGACGGCAGATCAATTAAACTTGATGAAGTAAATGGGAAGCAAAGAATTTATCTTGCGGGTAATATGCATGAAGGACTACCGAGAATATACTATAAATATGTCGATGAGTCGAATTGGACGTTAATGCAATTGAATGATACAATTTCAAATATTCGTGGTATTGAGAAATTTAAAAACAATTTGTTAATATATTCACACAAAGGAATTGTGGAAATTGATAAACCAACAAATGTTGTTAACAACAGCGAACATATTTTACCTGAATCATTTTATCTTAATCAAAATTATCCCAATCCATTTAATCCTTCGACTTCAATTCGTTTTGGTATTCCTGAAAAAGCAGAAATTGATCTTTCTGTGTATAATCTCCTCGGGCAAAAGATTGTTATGCTGAAGAATGGGTTTGTTGCCCCGGGTGAATACCTCATTAAATTTAATGGAAGTGGATTCCCATCTGGTATATATTTTTTGAGACTTAATTCAAATAATAATTATCAGATAACTCGTAAAATGTTGCTCATTAAATAATATCAAAGGAGAGACCATGTATATTCATTCACCGCCGACAAAAAAATAGCCCCTCGTTTACTCATTCATTATTTGTCTTCCGGGAAGAAGTCATTATATAACGAACAAAGTGCGTTGGGGCTTTTTTATGTTTAAAATCTAATTAACCTAAAGGTCATTTACAACCATATTAAGTGGAGTTTTATATGAAAAATATTGTTCTAAAACTCATAATAGTAGTATTGCTAGTTGTTAACCTATCTCTTTATAGCCAAACTAAAATAGGAAGAAAAAATGTACAAGAAGGAATATACAACGGCAAATTAATTAAATATGCTGAAAGAGAAATAGTTATAAAATTAAAAAATGTTTCAAGCAAGTTAGATATTACCAAAACATTTAAGGCTTCAAATATACAAGTAGAAAAAGATTTTGATCGACATGGGCTTGCTGTAATTAAGATCGGGGAAAACGAGAATATATTTTCAAAAATTGACGAACTTAAAAATAATTCTCTTGTTGAATTTGCAGAACCAAATGGAATAATTCATGCAGCGTATGATCCAAATGACACATATTACCAATCAGGACTTCAGTGGTATTTAAAAAATACAGGGCAAAATCCCCCGAGTGGAACCAGTGACGCAGATATTGATGCACCTGAAGCTTGGAATATCACCCAAGGAAGCAGTGACATTAAAATAGCAGTTCTTGATAGTGGAATTCCCAAAATAGACGGAGATCTTTCTCACCCAGATTTAAATGATTACCCGAGAATTATGCCTTTAGTTGATTATGTTGGCGAAGGAGATTATTTAGAAAATGTGAAAGATCTATATGGACACGGAACCCATGTAGCAGGGATCATTGGTGCTGAAACAAACAATACCGAAGGAATTGCAGGCATTGCAAATGGATGTACATTATTTATATACAAAGTATTTGATTATCAAGGAAATGGATATGAGACTGATTTTTACTACGCAGTAGAGCACGCTATCGATTGGGGTGTTCAGATAATTAATTTTAGTGGCTTCACACCAGGGACTTCAATTACAACCGCTGCTTTAGATGATGCTAATTCCGCCAACGTTATAATAGTTGCGGCAGCCGGTAATGATAACCTAAACTATTTATTTTCTCCGGCATCATATTGTTCTTCAAGGAATAATGTTATATCTGTTGGAGCAACGGATCAAAATGATAGTTGGTCAACTTATTCTAATCATTCCAACACACTAAATGTTGTAGCACCAGGCGGTTACGGTCTTAATGAACAATCAAGTTACGATGGTGACGATATCTATTCAACAACGCCAAATTATGCTACCACCTTAAGTTCTTCCGGAGAAACAACTCAAAGTTACGGTTATCTAGCGGGAACATCGATGGCCGCACCAGTCGTATCCGCTATTGCTGCATTAATGTTATCAAAAAATCCAAATTTAACACCCCTACAGGTTAGAAATACAATTGAACATACCGCCGAAGACAAGGGTGCAACAGGTTATGATCAGTATTATGGACATGGAAGAGTAAATGCTTATTATGCTCTTCTCGCAGTAGTCGGCCCACAGAATTTTCATACTACAAATGGAAATAATAGCTATGTAAGTTTAGCATGGGATGCCATACCAGCATCAGTTTTACAACATTATGAAGTCTCTCGAAATATTAACAACTGGGGTTGGTCAGTTATTACCACTACTACCAACACTTCATATACCGACAATGAATTCCAAAGAAACAGAACTGGTGATGATGTAGTAGAGTATCGGGTCCGTTCAAAAACAATCGACAACGTATATTCTCTTTATAGTAATATTTTATCAGCCGACGGAACATCTACCTATCAACAAAAACGTGCTGAACTTGTTAAAGAAATACCGACAGAATATGATCTTTCACAAAATTATCCGAATCCATTTAATCCCACAACAGTTATTTCTTATGCGTTGCCGGAAGCTGGCAATACATTAATAACCATATATGATTATTTGGGTCGCGAAGTAACAACCTTAGTTAACGACTATAAAACAGCGGGAAAATATGAAGTTGTATTTGACGCAACCAGATTATCTAGCGGTTTATACTTCTATAAAATTAATGCAGGTAGATTCTCGGTAACCAAGAAAATGATGCTGGTGAAATAGAAGCAGTTAAAAAACGCTCAGCACTAAAACTGAGCGTTTTCTTTAGATCTCAAAAATACTCAAATCTGAGTATTGCTATTTGAGTTTAGCACCTTTAGTATATCCTGCAATTCACATTTTTCTAAAATAAATTTATGGGGTATGTTATGAATGTAATAAAAAGAACTGTTTTGGTTGTTATTGCTGTGTCCTTAATAACGCTTATCACAGCAACGGTTGTAAAGACTCAAACAGGGGCAGGGCATAATCACGTTGTTTCTCTTGCAACCGCTGAAAAATATGTTAATAACTTCAAGAATAATCCAACAGTACCAAACATTAAAGGTGGCCTGTTTAATCGTAACGTAATAGATGCTATATTAGGTCAACCGGATTGTGTTGCGGTTAGATTTTATTATGCAAAAGAGGATAATGGTTCGGCAACGTTGGTTGTAGTTGGTGTTAATAGTTCTGGTATAGATATTGAAAACGGGATACTCGCAGAAAGTGTGGTTCCGTGTCCACCCTGGTGTGACAATAATAGCAAATTAAACAAATAAAAGATGAAACTACCTGTTTTTGTATATATCACCTTTGCCAGCAGTGTTTTGTCGATGACAATAGGTCTTTCCCGGTGGAAAAATATTGATTCTCCAATGCGATATTTTACAGTATATCTTGTCATAACCGTAATTCAAATTTTTACCGAATTTGTATTAGGAAGATTGGGTCATTCTACGCAATTCCTGACAGATATATATATGACAGGTGAGACAGTATTTTTATTATTGCTTTATAAATATTTTCTTTCTTCGCAGTATAAAAAAATATTGTTCATATCTTTCATTCCAATTATTGTATTTATTTATATTTTCTCGACGATTATTCAAAACGGATTGGTCCAATTTAATACACTTTTAGCACCAGCAGCAAGGATAATATTGATTATTACCTCTTTAATATCCATTCATGA
This sequence comes from uncultured Chitinophagaceae bacterium, assembly GCA_964355925.1. Lineage (GTDB taxonomy): Bacteria > Bacteroidota > Ignavibacteria > UBA10030 > UBA8401 > UBA8401. The sequence goes on along the minus strand of CAYHFN010000062.1, from coordinate 13,491 downwards.
TGGATTGACAGCAATGCACGATGATAAAATAGGTATACATAAAAAAGAAATGTTTTGGATTGCTGCTGGTGTTTTAATTTATTGTTCTGGTTCATTCATGGTTCTGACACTAGGGAATGAAATACTGAATAGGGGGATCGATTATTTCACCACAATGTGGTATTTCAACTGGTCATTTTTAATTATAGCAAATCTTTTATTCTCTCGATCGTATTTTACAAGGATTAATGAATAAGCTTGATCTTATCATATTGATTGGCAGCGCATTAACCGTTTCAATAGCCATCGGTTATATTTTGCTTGCGCTAAAAAGCAACAAAGCTCTTAGCGATGCACAACAAAGCAAATTAATGGAGCTAGCGAAGAGCGAACAAAGGCTCAAATCATTGTTTGAACATTCGCTTGCAGGGATGTTTAAATTTAATATTCATTCTTTTGACGTTGTAGATGCAAACAGTACGTTCCAAAATATGTTACAATGGAAATCATTAAGCGATTATAAATTGTTATCACACTCATTTCCCGCCAACGATATAGATAAAATAAGAAATGATATTATCCAAAACGGAAAAGTCACCGATTATGAAATAAAGTGTAAATGCTTAAAGGATAGAATATTTTGGGGATTGTTATCTGTTGAAGGCATTGCCGGTGAAGATTATGCGTATGGAGTTCTTATTGATATTTCAAAAAGAAAATCATTCGAAGAAGAAAATGAAGAACAAGCAGCATTATTAAACGAGACGCAAGATGCTATAATCGTGTTAGATGAATACGGCAACATTGTATTGTGGAATTCTTCGGCTGAAATTATCTATGGAATACTTAGGGAATCCGTTCTTGGTAAATCGCTGAAGACTATATTGTTCAACAATGGTAACGCAGAGGAATATGATCAAGTGTGGACTGACGTTTCAGAATACAAAGAATGGTATGGAAATCTTCGACAAAACAAGGCTGATCGAACAGTAATTCTTACGGAAAGTCATTGGAAGAAAATATCAAGCAAGGCAACGGGCAGAGATATTATTTTGATCATTAATACAGATATCACCGAAAAGAAAAGAATCGAGGAAATGTATTTGCGATCTCAAAAGATGGAAACACTAGCGCTACTAACAAGCGGCATTGCACACGATCTGCAAAATATTTTGGTGCCTATTTCTATATCCGTTGAACTGTTGCGGGAGGAGATAAAACAACCTAAGAATATAAAGGTTCTTAATGCAGTAGCGGAAAGAGCTAATAATGGTGTTGAGTTGCTTAAAAAAATATTGACAATTGGAAAGGGAATAAAAGGGGAAAATGATATTATCGAAATGAATACTCTTTTGGAAGGATTAATAAATTCGTTTTCCGTTAATTTACCCGACATTTTTCGAATTGAAAGGAATTATCTACAAAATAATTTTACAGTAATCGGAGATTATAATCAATTGCAGCAAGTTTTCCTGAATTTAATGGTCAACGCCCGCGATGCAATGCCTCAGGGTGGAACAATAACACTCTCTGCGCATAATTTGGAGAAGAGTGATTTTATTGTTCAAGAATTTACATCAAATCCATCATTACCATATGGTGTGTTTTCTGTTTCTGATAATGGAACTGGGATAAAAAAATCAGATATGGATAAAATATTCGATCCTTTCTTTACAACCAAGGCGCCAGATATGGGGACCGGATTAGGACTTTCAATTGTTCAAAATATTATAAAGCAACATGAAGGATTTATTGAAGTTGCTAGTACTAATAAAGGAACTACGTTTAAAATATATCTTCCTCTTGCTTCTCAATCATCGAACAGTCAATGAATAAAACACACAAACAAGTGCACAACAAAATCAATGTCTGGATTATTGATGACACGGAAAGTTTTTGCATCATCCTTTCGGAAGCATTGAACAGGAGCAGCGCCGTTCTTTGTTCACAGTATATGCTTTCGTGCCGATCTGCGATCAAAGAGTTGCAAAATGACGTTGAACCACCTACAGTAATATTACTTGATATCAAAATGCCAGGAGTGTCGGGAATTGACGGGATCATTCCATTAAAGAAAAATTCTCCAGGGTCATATATCATTATGTTAACATCGTACGACTCTGACGCTGAAATCAAATTAGCAATGAAGCGGGGAGCAAATGGATATTTGTTAAAAACTTCAACCACAGCCGACATTATTCGTTCCATCGAAAGTGTCGTTCAAGGAGGAATGCCATTTGATCCTAGTATCGCCAAAAAATTGCTGGATGCATACATTGGTAGTAAAAATGAAGAATCCACCTATAATCTTTCTGAAAGAGAAAAGGGAATTGTTAAACTTTTTGCCGAAGGGCTCAGCACAGAAGAAATATCCCAAAAACTATTTATTAGTTTTAATACCGTTAATACTCACCGCAGAAATATTTTTGCTAAACTGGATGTTCACACCACGCAGGGGTTAGTGGTAAAAGCATACAAAGAACGCTTAATCGAGTAATTCCTGCCTTAAATCTTCACAAAAGACCTAAAACACAACTTCTTTAAAAATACTCTAATTAGAGTATTGCATCGGTAGTCATTGTTCAGGTTATTAAACTTAGATAAAATTATTTTTGATAATTGGTTTTTATATAAATCTTCAGTTTTTTTTGCGACAAAGAGATTCAAAAAATTATAAAGAAAAGAATACTGTTAACATCAAATATATATCAAAAATCCGTACCGGACGCTGTAACATCCGGTACGGCACAACGCAACAGCAAACACAGTTAGAGGCATCTGTTATTGCAATAGTAACTTATTAAAATGATTTGAGAGAATCAAATGAGAAGAAATTAATACGCAGGAACAGCCATCGAAAAAGAGATTTATATTTATACAATTATTTGAATTGAATAACCAATGAAATACTTAGCCGCCTGCACGTTATTACTGTTTTTGTGTGGTTGTCCGGATGATAGCATACAGCCGTCAACTAATCCGTTACAACTGACTGTTGAGGATGCAACCTGCACTGAAGTATTTATTAAACTCTCACTACCCACGAACGAGCAAAACCGTACCGTAACACTTAAACGGGGCGACTCAACTATTGCAACCATAGTGATGGCAACCAACGACTCTCTGTTTGTTGACGAAGGATTGCTGCCGAAGAAAACCTACACATATACACTTGTTAAAGATAGTCGGAATGTAAGCGCGCAAGCAACAACAATGGATACCACAAGCCATAACTGGTCTTATACGTTAGACACGCTTGGGGAAAGCAATAGCTATTTGCTTGACGTTGCTATTATTAACGACACACTTGCCTATGCAGTTGGTGAAATTCACATCGGCGATACATTATACAATGCTGCAAAGTGGAATGGAAAAAAATGGGAACTATATAGCCTTAAATACAATGGTTTTGCACCTGTTATAAAAACAATTTTTGCATTTGGTGAACATGATATTTGGCTTGACCCATGGTTCCATTGGAACGGACACGAATTCATTGAAATTCCAATTGATCCAGTTTTAATTGGCGTTGGAATCAATAAGATGTTGGGAAATAACAACGGATTATATGTAGTTGGGACGAACGGTTTTATTGCGTACCGAAATACCAACGGTGTATGGCAAAAGCAAGAAAGTGGGACCACTCACTATTTAGTAGATATAGATGGAAATGGAAAAGAATTGTACATAGGTGGAATCAATATATCACGTGATGCAGGAGTTGTGTTAAGAAAAAACCAGGAAACGTGGGAAAAAGTAATCGAAGGAGCGAATGAAGGAACAGGGTTTATTCCCCAACAAATATTTAAATCTCAATTGTATGGATCAACCAATGGTTTGTGGGTTGACAAAACAGGAACAATTTACACAGTCGGCAATTACATGTATCGGTATAAACTTGGACAATGGAATTATATGAAAAGTTTGCCTGAAAATTATATCGGGGGCAAATTAGGATACCGAGGGTATTTACAAGATGTGAACGGAAATAGTTCAAATGATATGTTTATCGTTGGGCAACGCGGAACACTGAGGCATTTTAACGGTAATACATGGACGCAAGTAGGAATTCCCTTTAATTATAATGACGAATTACATTTTTGGTATAGAGTTGCAGTGAAAGAAAATTTAACCATTGTTGTCGGCTCGATGGATAGACGTGCAAGAGCAATGGTGTTAAAACGATAAATGTTTTTTTGAAAGGAGGTGAATTTCAGGTGAGAATCAACATCAGTTTGACCGGATGAAATATAATCTGTCAAAAAGAACTGTAATTCTTTTTCGGCAATAAATACAAATCACGAATTTACAACAAACACAGTAAGAGGAAAACATGAAAACATTCGGTTTTTTTGTGTCAGGACTATTTCTGTTCCTGACCTTTTCAACAGCACAAGAACAACATACTTATGGACCAGTAAAAGAAAATTACTTTAGACAATGGACAAAATATTCCGGCCAAGCTGCTAGTGATTTGGGTAGTAATTCCTACCATTCCATAGGAACTGACAATTACAACGGAATTTATGAAACAAGATGCATCAATTTTTGGCAATGGACGTATGACAACATTCCAACGCAAGCAACGGTTACAAAAGTTACAATTAAGTTCAGAGTACATTATAGTTATCTTAATGAAGATCTATTATTCTCTATGCATAACATTGGATATCCTTTTGGCGCTTCGGGAGTAAATTTTTATGAGCAGCTTACACCAGGGAATAAAATTCTTGAACAAACAGTGGCTATGCCGAATTATTATGCCTATTACAATACAGATTTTACATCAGGCCCTGTTTTTGACGCAGTGCAGAGTGCAGTTCAGTCAGGAAATTATTATTTAACGTTGGGTATGAAGCGTGCATCAGCCAGTATGCCCGTTCCATCCTACCAAATTGACGCGTATGACGGAAGTGGTTATGCCGACCAACCTGCATTTGATTTAACCATTAATTACACGACACCAAACCAGTATTATACATTTGTTAATAAAATTGATGGGACTCAAAATTACGGAGCACTTGTAGTTGATAACAACAAAGCAAACCCTGTTACTTCGGGCAGTCCGCCTCAAACATTTTCATTTAACACAAACCATACTGTTCGAACTAACGAATTGCCGTTTATTGTTAATTGGAATAGCACAAGTAAAGCCGAAAAACACAATCGATTTTTTGAATCCGCTCCTTTCGATTATTCGTTAAACCGTTCGTTTTCTGTTTTACCATCAGAGCGTTCAACTCAGGATGCAAATTTTGTTGAAACAAAACCTGCGTCTTTTGCCACTCAACTTATTGATGGTGGATCAGGCAATGCTGGTAACATTGAGATAAGAGATCCATGGCGATATTACAAAGACGCAAATAACGATTGGTTTCAAACAAATCAATTTATTTCTTATACCGCACCATTTGCGATAGAAAATAATTCAACAAATTCTTATGGCGGTGTATTCTTAGGTCAAGGTTCACCAAATTGGAACCCTCCTTACTACTCCGTCAACGCACCATCGCAAAGTATTAATGGTTATAGTAGCTATTTTCTCAATTGGGATGCAACAAACGCATCGATACAAAACTCAACAGCAAGCCAAACCGGTGTTGTATTTACATCATCCGGAGCAACCGTAATAGCCAACTACAAAGCTCAACACGGCACAAGCGTAACTACCGGTATTGTTAATGGTGGTCAAAGGAAAATTCTTCGCACCGGAGACGGCACCTTACACACCGTATATGAAAGCGCAGGAAAAGTATGGTATGAATGGAAACCAAGCTCCTCCTCGAATTGGGAGTTAGGTGGTCTCACCGATGTTGCAGGTTCTGAAGCAAAATCTCCATCAATCACGTCTCGAGGAAATAATGTTATCATTGTTTACCAAAAGAAAAATGGTGACAACTATGATATCGAATTTAAAATGTTTGAAACTGGCGGTGGTGGAGAGACACCAGTTGTGATTGCATCAAATCTTGGATTTTATACTGATGATGCTCAACCAGTGGCAGCAAGTAATTCAGCAGGAAGAATATATTTTGCGTGGAAGCAAGCGAGTAATTCTGGCGATGCGGGAATTCATTACAACGCAGGATTAGTTTCAACTCAAGGTGAATATTCTAATGCGTTTTCAGGAAAAATAACCAATACAAGCTCAAGTTCGAGTTCACCATCTGTTGCAGTGGGAAGTATAGCTGATGGAAATCCTTGGTATCATTATCCCCTTGTATGGACTGAAGGATCAGCAATTTATTATGTAGATGTACAATACCGTTCAAACAGCGGATGGCAGAATTATAATTCTTACGGTACAACAATCTCTGCGGGTTCAGGATATACATACAATTACAATCCATCTGTAATTTGTTATGGAGCGACAAATGTTAGAGCAACGTGGATTGGAAGACGTTATGAGTCAGATCCCGGGGAAGGGATGAGCAAACAACAGGCAGGCGGTGGTGGAACGTGGGTGACCCGAGTAATTTATAATAACCAAGATGCGCCAGGAACGTTTGAGGTGTATGGAGAAAACGTAAACTCAGTGAACATTAACAAAAATAATAATGGATCGGATGTAAGTCATGTTGTAGCCTGGAGTGCAAATAGTGGAACTGAAGCACATTGTAGAACAAGTGAGGGTTATGGAGGAGAATTTAAAATAGGATCAGGACAAATCAACGGAAAAGATGTTCAACTGAGTAATGGAACATCGTTTACAGATATGCATGGCTTTATGCTTGATGGTTCAACTTCTGCTCCGTATAAATTAAAATTATCTGATAATGATATTTCACAGATGTCGAAAACACAATTTGCCGCTGTTAATAATGGAAGAGAAGGTATTGTACGAGATAGTTCTGCCGGATTTTATTTTGCTATTGGTGATGTGACAGTTGACGATGCATCAATAACATTTGACGGCAATCCTGATACAATTAAAAAATATTCTGTATCGATGCTAAACTCAACATTAGAAAGCAGACCGTTTGCACTCGAAAATAATTCAAACTTTGTGTATAGCGTTCAATATGGAATTACCGATTCAGCGTTTGCTGTATTGGTTCTTAAAGATGGTAAAACGGTCAATTTCAAAGTGCAATTAATTGACGACCAGTCAAAAACAATAATTGGAGAGTTTGATAACGTTGTATTCTCAGCGCAAAATATTAATCAATACAAAAATATTGGTTATCAAGTAAATACAGAAGGCATTGGAAACCGAACTGTGCGAATTAGATTGGTTGTCAATGCGTATTCCGAAGCTCAATTTGCATTGAGCAATAGATATAACAACGAATCGATCATCAATCTTGGTAAGCAAGGATCGCAGCGCACTGAAACGGGATTTAGGGGAAGTGTTGAAATTAAAGAATACGCTCTTTCACAAAACTATCCCAACCCCTTCAACCCGACAACAATGATCAATTACGCGTTGCCCAAAGCAGGAAATGTTGTGTTGAAAGTATACGATGTTCTTGGGAAAGAAGTCGCAACCCTTGTGAACAATTACAAGGAATCGGGTCGTTACTCTGTGGAGTTTGATGCTTCAAAACTTTCCAGCGGTATGTATGTTTATAAACTTTCTTCCGGTTCATTCTCCGAGGTTAAAAAGATGATGCTTCTGAGATAAAAAAAAGAAAAAGCGATTTGTAAAAGCCTTGAAAAATAACATTTTTCGAGGCTTTCTATTTTAAACAAAAATATAACTTGACATTTTGATACTGAAGTGATATCATTATGATACCAAACAACGAAAGGGTGTCATAATGAAAACAATTATTGAAAAAAATGCTGTTACTATAAACGGTTATATTGCTTTGATCGTGTTTTTTGCTCTGGTATTGTTTAACGGATATTTTCTAGTATCAATGATACGGTTAGAATTACCATCGATGCTTTGGGTATTCATTCCGTCACTCATTATCAATTTAATTGCCATGGGTGGATTCTTTGTTGTGCAGCCGAACGAATCGCGCGTGCTCATTCTTTTTGGAAACTATATCGGTACCATCCGCGAATCCGGATTTTGGTTTGCAAATCCGTTTGCCACAAAAAAACATGTCTCGCTTCGTATCCACAACTTTAACAGCGAGCGAATAAAAGTGAACGACCTCGACGGAAACCCGATCGAGATCGGCGCAGTTGTGGTTTATCGCGTTGTCGATTCTGCCCGAGCGCTGTTTGATGTTGAAAATTACGAACAGTTTGTAGCGATCCAAAGTGAAACAGCGATCCGCGCGCTTGCATCGGAATATCCGTACGATTCGCATGACGACGCCAAAGCATCGCTTCGCGGAAATCCGATGGAGATTGCAGAAGCGCTGCAGAAACAAGTTCAAACGAGGCTGCAAGTTGCCGGCGTTGATATCATTGAAGCACGAATAAGTCATCTTGCATACGCGCAGGAAATTGCACAAGCAATGCTTCGTCGCCAGCAGGCGCAGGCGATCATTGCCGCGAGAAAGAAGATCGTTGAAGGAGCCGTGGGAATGGTGCAGGATGCGCTGAGAATGTTATCCGAACAAAACATTGTAACACTCGATGAAGACAAAAAAGCGACGATGGTTAATAATTTAATGGTTGCGCTCGTTTCAGATAAAGATATGCAACCGGTGATCAATACGGGAACGTTGTATCAATAATTATCAAATGTCATGCCCGAATGTTTTTATCGGGCATCCACTCTATGGTTTCCCGCCATCCTTCGATGCGTCCTCGTTTCACTCGGACTTACTCAGGATGAATGGTAATGCGAATGACGATGAATTAAAGATTAAAGTTGACTGTCGCCTTAATAGTGACGGTCAACTAAATATAAAATAAAAATGAAACCACTTTCACAATACAAAACAGAAACAATTCAACTCGTTCAACCATCGATATGGAAAAGGATATATCATTTGCTTACAGCGGACGCAGTATTGTTAACAATGACCTATCCAAAGCTCTTCAGTTCGCTTGTAATTGTTGAAGGATTCGGAGAGATATGGGAGTTTCGAAAACCGCAATGGTGGAGATCGAATCTGGAAATTAAGAAACAGCACAATCAACTTCCATTTGCAAAATTCATTGTTGGAAAATGGGGCAAAGGTGGGATGTTCGAACTTCCGAACGGTGAGCGGATTGAATATGTTTATGAAGTATGGAAGAACAAGAACGAAATATTTTCGCAGCAAAAAGTAAGGTTAATTTCACTGGACCGGGGCTCTCTTTTTAAAACCTCGCTCAGTGTTATCATTGAACATGAATCGGTACTACTCGATAAAAATCCTTGGATCATAATGGCAGTTTATTCTCAAATGCTTGAACGCAGGCAGGCTGCCCACGCAGCAATGTAATCACAGCGAAAATGATATGAGTGAAAAGAAAAAATTCTTGTTGCGTCTGGACAGCGACATCTATACAGCACTTGAAAAATGGGCTGCAGACGATCTGCGCAGCGCAAACGCGCAGATCGAATTCTTGTTGACTGACGCCGTACGCAAAGCAGGGCGTTCACGCAAGAACGAAAAAGAAGAACCGACTGAAGACCTGTAAATCCAGCCAAAAGTAGTATCGAAGCGATATTCTACACTTTCCTTGATTTTGCCATCCAGTTTTTTCATATTGACAACACTAAACAATCACAAAATGAATGACTGAAAATACACACTCTTCTTTTCTTGCTCGCACCGCGGAAATATTCGTTCATCCGGGAAAAATAATTCTATCGTTTTTTGAACACCTTGGTCGCTATTTCAGCACCATCGCGTGGATGATCTATAATTTTCGCAACGCCAAAGAATATTCCGGCAACATTCTTCAACAAATGATAATGATCGGAAATAATTCCATTCCGATAGTGATTTTTGTTTCTATGTTTGTGGGAATGGTAACAGCAGTACAATCTTCGTATCAACTGTATGATTGGATTCCGCGTTCGGTGGTCGGCGCACTGGTCACCAAATCCGTTTTATTGGAGTTAACCCCATTACTAACAGCGTTGGTATTAGCCGGAAAAGTTGGTGCGACAATAACGGCCGAACTTGGAACAATGCGCGTAACAGAACAGATCGATGCACTGGAAGCTTTAGCATTCGATCCAATTTCATTCTTGATCACTCCAAGAGTGATAGCCGGTGTACTGATGTTTCCTTTACTCGTTATTTTTGGTGACTTGGTCGCAATTCTTGGAGGAATGTTCGGCGCATCGGTGATCGCGGGAATTCCATCGGAAGCATTCGTCAGCGGAATGCAAAGCTCATTTGAAGTATGGGATGCAGTATTCGGAATGATTAAAGCAACGGTCTTTGGATTTATCATTACATCGGTTTCATGTTATCAAGGATTTCAAGTGCAGGGGGGCTCAGAAGGAGTCGGTAAAGCGACAATGAACACCGTTGTGATAACATGTCTTTCGGTTGTGGTGATGGATTTTATTCTCGCTTCGGTGTTGCTATGATCCAACTAACAAATATCTGGAAAAGATTTGGCGAGAAACAAGTTCACAGCGGCGTAAACCTTGAAGTCCGAGACAATGAAACTCTCGTAATTATCGGACGAAGCGGCGGTGGAAAAAGCGTACTATTGAAAATGATCATTGGATTGATCAAACCGGACAGCGGAGCAATTGTTGTAGACGGAAAAGAAGTTCAAACAATGAGCTATAAACAATTGCAGAGGATGAGATTCAAATTTGGATTTTTATTTCAAGGGGCGGCGTTGTTTGATTCGATGACCGTTGGTGAAAATATTGAATTAGCATTACGACGACACAGCGATTATCAATCTGTCGATATCAGCGAGCGGGTAAAGTTTGCATTAAGTCTGGTAAAGCTGCAAAATGTTGAACATTTAATGCCGTCCAACATCAGCGGTGGAATGAAAAAGCGAGTTGGACTAGCGCGTGCGATTGCGTTGACACCGAAATACATGTTGTATGATGAACCGACCACGGGACTTGATGTTGAAACGGCAGACGGTATCAATCTTCTGATCAACGAATTAAAAACGATGCTGGGAGTAACATCAATTGTAGTGACACATGATATCCACAGTGCGTTTGTTGTTGGAGACAGGTTTGCAATTTTTGAAAATGGACAATTCATCATGACCGGAACAAAAGATGATATTCGTAACAGTCCAAATCCGGAAGTGCGAAAATATATTGAGAGTGATATTAAAACGTAGCACTACAGAAAGTCACCCTAAACAAATCCCGATGATGTTTGTCGGGATGCGTTGAAGGGCATTTTGAAAATAATAATCATCCTTCGATCCGGCTTGTATAAAACACTCGACTTAATCAGGATGACCAATCTTTAGGTGAAGCATGACAATTTCTAATGAAGCGAAGATCGGCATAGCAGTATTTCTTGCGGTGATCATTCTGGTCGGCGGAATAATCTTTCTGAAAGGAATCG
>CAYHFN010000062.1:0-2016 GCA_964355925.1 uncultured Chitinophagaceae bacterium | reverse complement strand
GTATTTCTTGCGGTGATCATTCTGGTCGGCGGAATAATCTTTCTGAAAGGAATCGATTTCAGATCAAAAGATTATCGGCTGACCCTTTTTTACGGGAACGTCAACGGTTTGGCCGAAGGAAGTCCGATCACCATTGCAGGATTAAACATCGGCAAAGTACAGGATATGCGTCTTGCAGGAAACGTTATTGCTGTCAGCATCGCAATCGACAACAAAGTGAACATCTCTAAAGATTCAAAAGCATTCATCAAATCATCCAGCTTGATGGGGGGAAAACAGATCGCTATGATTCCGGGCATCTCACCGGAAACACTAAAAGATGGCGATACATTGACCGGAGCATATGAAGCGGATCTTACCGAGCTAACATCAACACTATCGCCGATCTCATCAAACGTGCTTGGAATTTTAGAACGGGTGAACACCACATTCGATGATCCGACGCGAAGAAATATTCAAAGCATTCTGTTGGAACTAAATCGCGCGGCAAAAGATCTTCAACAAGTGATACTGCAGCAAGGAGGACACCTTGATAATGCGGTAGGAAATTTCACCACATTTTCTGAAGATATGAGCCGTTTTGCAAAACGATTGGATACGATCGCGGTCGACCAAAAAGGAAATGTTGACGACGGGATAAAAAGCATTAGAGTGACAGCAAAGACAATGGAAGAAGCGTCAAGCCGATTTAAAGATGCGAGTGCATCCATTGACAATGTCTTTAAGAAGTTAGAGCGGGGAGATGGAACAATCGGAAAACTTATGAACGACGAAAGACTCTATAACCATCTTGATTCCCTTATTCTTAGTTTGAACGAGTTGGCAAAGGATCTAAAAGCAAATCCAAAACGATATGTAAATGTGAGCGTATTTTAGGATTAATCAGCAGAAATCTTTTGTTATAATTCCCGCCGACATCTTTGCGGGAATTTTTATGTGTGATCTGCCGACGGAAAGAATAACAAAAGCATAACATTCTTTATAAGAAGGATTTTTCAACCACTCTTGTGTGTTATAGATGATGAAAACAAATATCTTACACAACAAGAAAGAGATCAATATGAAAAGTGTTGTCATTATCGGAATTATTATTGTGCTTATCGCAGGAGTGATGTTTACTCAAAACAAAGCATCGCGCGCGGTCAAATCGGTTATGGGTGATACTGCAGCGTTACGCCAAAGAGTATTGTGGGAGAAGGCTACAGAAATGCCGTTCAGCGGTGTATTTGATGAGTTCTTTGAAGATGGAACATATTCCTGCGCAAGTTGCGGAACAGAACTGTTCAAATCAAACTCAAAATATAATTCCGGATGCGGCTGGCCTGCGTTCTCTTCGGCAATGAGCAATGGAATGGTGGAGGAAGAGGTCGACAACACTCTTGGAATGAGGCGCGTAGAAGTTCACTGTAAAAAATGTAAAGCGCACCTTGGTCATGTGTTTGAAGATGGTCCGGCGCCGACAGGAATACGATATTGCATCAACTCTATTTCGTTGAATTTTACAGCAGCCAATTCCAAACTTTCAAAACAAACGGAAATTAAAAAATGACAATACAATCCACAAAGGCAATAACAATATTACGAATCGTTATCGGCGTGATTATTATTCTCCACGGAGCATTGCGCATTTATTCTAACACCGTATTGGGATTTGGTGAAGTTCTTACCCTGAGCGGTATTCCGCAAGGAATGGTCATCGCGTGGGGACTTACTGCATTTGAGATAATCGGAGGATTGACATTTCTTCTTGGAAAATTTGTGAAGCCAATCGGATTATTGTTGGCACTCTATCTTATTGCGGAAATATATGTATTTCAGTTCAAGAACGGATGGTCGGTGGATGGATTTGGGAAAAGCGAAATTGAACACAATATATTATTGATTACATCGTTCTTTGCGGTTGCGCTCTCGCATCCGAAATGGAAATAACGGTTTGGCGCTAGACGGGGAAGCAGATTTCGAAACACAAAGTTTTGTTTAACCACGGAACCGCCAATTTCTTGTAGGAGCTGTTAC
>CAYHFN010000061.1:0-19114 GCA_964355925.1 uncultured Chitinophagaceae bacterium | reverse complement strand
TAAAGACTTTTTGGTACAATTCAAAGAGTTGTCCCATGTCAACCTGCATATAGTATATCTTGATTTTTAGGGTCTTCCTTTCTATTTTCAAAAGAGTTTTCCCCTGCTCAACGCACAAGCGAGCACCTAAATTCGTGCGGATCAAATAACACGGGATTCTGTTTTCAGGAATATTGATGAAACGTTTTTCTTTTCCCCTCTTTCTATTTTTTAATACGCTCGTTTTTGCGGCGACGAATTATTATTCTCAAGGAAGTCTACCAGCAAATCTCACATCAAGTTGGAAATCCAGCCTTAATGCTCAGCCATCAAGCTTCACATTAGGTGATGTATTTATAATTCAATCTGGACATACGATGTCTACGACTGCTCCATGGACTGTTTCGGGCACAAATGCAGAAATAATCTTGAACGGCGGTTCATTGACATTCGCTCATAATAGCGTTACCCAACGACTGACAATTACCGTGGGCGATGTTACCGTCAATACAGGTGTGACAGTGACAATAAACAACGGCAATACAATTGGGGGGGGGGATGATTTAATTGTTGATGATATTCTCAATAATACAGGGATAATTTCTTTTGGCGTTAGTGCAAATGGAAAAGTTTCTAATACAGGAAAATATAATCACACCGGCAATGGTGGGGCAATTCCATCTCCTGTCACCTGGACGGTATTTTCAACGTGTAGAATTTCTGGAGTAACAACAACACTACCTTCCGGATTTGGACAAGGCTTTGGCAACATCATCTATGATTCTCCTTCACAAACTGCCAATGTTACTCTCAATACAGTACCAACAACAATAACAAATTTTTCTATTAACTCCACAGGAACCGGAAGTCTGGTTTTAGGAAATAACGTAGCTCCAAGCACAAGTTTAAAAATTAAAGGGGGAGTATTTGACCTTTCATCATTCACTTCCAATGGTTTAACGTTAGCAGATTCACTTGTAGTCGGAGCAGGTGCGAAACTGAGGATCGGCGGGACAAACAGTTTCCCTGTCAACTATAATGCATACAAACTTGATGGGGCGAGCACTATTGAATATTACGGTACATCGACCCAAACGATTGCTGCAAAAAAATATGGGAATTTAATGATCAGTGGAGCTCGCACGGGGAATATTACACTCGCAAATTCCGGGACAATAGGTATCGCCGGAATGTTCTCTCCGACAACAACATTCAGCAGCGGAGGATTTTCAACGATCGGTTCAACGGTGGACTTCAATGGAGCCTCTTCACAAATAATTCCTGCATTCAAATTCAACAATCTCATCATTAGCAATACGGCGACAAATACTTCTACGTCAGCAACCGGTGGAAAAGTTATTGCCGATGGAGTTCTTACGGTAAGCGGACTTGGCTTGAATGTACAATTCAACGATACACTCTCTGTCGGGCAAGTACATGTGGATGCAGCAGGATCGCTTGAGCTTTTGATCAACGCAACGTTAATCGTAAATAATGGTAATACTGGCGGTGATGATCTTATTGTTGACGGATTATTGAAAAACAAGGGGATCCTGCGATTTAACAACGCGACCGGACTGGTTAATGGAATATACGATCACGCAAAAGACGGAGACACGATACCAACATTCAATTGGTCGAACGGTTCAACGTGCATGGTCTCCGGAGTTAATAATACTTCTGCTTTATACGGCTTGAATCAGAATTTTAATGACTTTACGTATAACTGTGTTTCTCAGATGTTCACGGTGAATTTTAATTCACAGTTGAAAAATGTATTGGGGGTATTTGATATTCAATCGACAGGATCAACAGGATCTATTGTATTGTTTAACACCGATACGACAATGAATGTTGGAAGTTTTTCCATTACCAGTAGCACTTTGATTTTCAGCAACAATTCTGGAGCAAATGATACAATAAGAATAAATAGTGACACGGGGTATTTTTCTCAATCCGGGTCAACAATAGACATGTCTATAATTGGCGGAAAAGGAATATTTCATTTCGTTAATTCAAATCAAACCGCTTATAGAAGCAGCGGATCGATCAATGGTAATATTGGTTATCGAGTATCAAAATATCTTCATGCAGGAGCAGGAATAATTTCCAATGCTCCATTTATTGTTGATAGCGGAGCAATGCTGTATGTAGAAGAAATTGCAACTATTGGCGGAACAGGAAACTTTTTATTGAATAGCGGTGCAACCCTTGAAATAAAAAACCCTTCCGGTATCACAACTTCTGGGAATACTGGAGCTATTCAAATGGCCGGATCAAGAACGTTTAGCAATGGTGCAAAATACATTTATAAAGGAAATACTGCGCAACAAACAGGCAATGGTCTGCCCTCATCGGTGAGTATGTTACTCATCGATAATGCTGCGGGTGTTACGCTGAATAATGCATTGACGGTAGATGATTCGCTTTGGCTTTATAACGGCGAATTGAATACAGGATCAAATCCGCTTAACATAGGCGGTATCTTAAAAATGGGTTTCGGCAGTTCCATTGCAGGAACTGGACCGATATATAATTCCGGTTCGACACTCGTTTATGCCTCAAGCGGAACATTCAATAGAGGTTTAGAATGGAGCACAACGGGCGGAGGAGGATATCCAAATCATGTCGACATCCAAAATAATACAACGTTGAATCTTGGCTACGGTGGAACAGGAACACTTCGCGAAACAGCAGGTGATTTGATCATTGCCTCCGGATCAGAACTTACCATGAATAGTGCAGGATATGAGATGACCGCTCCGTTAATAGTGAATGGAGATCTGAACAATGCAGGAACATTGACTCTCTCTTCACAAACCGGAGGTGGATTCGTTATCGGTAGTAATTGGTACAATATTGGATCATTTACCCCGAACAACAGAAATGTTACTTTTGACGGCGGCAGTCAAAATCTTACCGGTGCAACCACATTTGATTCACTGTCTATCGATAACGGAACTGTTGTCACGCTTAATAATGACATCCATGTTTCGCAAGAATTGAATTTTGTGAACGGAAGTATCGTTACCGGAAGCAATGCGGTTATCGTGACAACACCGAATGATGTCGTCAGGACGAGTGGACATATTATCGGAAACCTTAAAAAATACATTCCTTACGGCAGCAATATTTCGAAAACATTTGAAATAGGAGATGCGAATTATTATACGCCAGTTGACATTTCTTTCTCACAGGTCGACACCGCGGGATATCTCACTGCATCAAGTTCAGTGTCCGGACAGAGTCTAGCCGGCAGCAATCTGAATACATCAAAAAAAGTAAATCGTTTCTGGAAGTTGATCAATTCCGGCATCGCGTATGATAATTACAATGCAACATTCAATTTTGATGGTGCAGATGTCGATGGCGGCGCGAATGCGAATAACTTCATCGTTGCCCGGCATGACGGAACCAATTGGAGTTTACCCACGACCGGAGCAACATCTATATCAAGCACACAAATGATCGGTCAATCCGGATTTGGAGAATTTGCGGTTGGAGAACTTGTCACGTTTTCGATCATGACAATGCCGTATGGCGGCGGGTTGATAACACCCATGGGCATAACAAATGTAGCGTATGGTAATACTCTTTCTATGACTATCACGCCGAATGCCGGAAATATTATTGACAGCGTAAAGGTGGATGGAATTATAGTTGATTCTACAACAAGTTATACATTTCTCAACGTAATCGCTCCGCACACAATTAATGCTTACTTCTCAATTCAAGATGTCACACCGCCAAATGCGCCGCAAAATCTGGTCGTAACAAAAGGAGATGGTGTTTTACAACTTCATTGGACTCCAAATAGTGAAGCTGATTTTAGTCAATATTATTTTTACTACGGAACGGCACCAAATCCGGCATTAAACATTGATTCTACAACAGGGGGGATCAATGATACTCTTAAAACGGTCTATGGCTTAACGAACTATCTTACCTATTATATTCGCATTACTGCAGTTGATATTCATGGAAATATCAGTTCATATTCTAATGAAGTCTCAATGATGCCGGTCGATCTGACGCCACCGTTGTTTGTGCAGTATCCTGTTGCTGTTGGAGGTGATGGACAAGTGCAATTGCATTGGAACCCAAATACCGAAACTGATTTTTCAAAATATTACATTTATGGAGGACTTACATCAAGTCCCACAACGAGGATCGATTCGGCGTTGTCCGGGATCAACGACACAATGAGAACAATAACAGGATTGGTGAACAATACGTTATACTATTTTCGTATGACATCTGTTGATACAAGTGGTAATGAGAGCAATTATTCAATCGATATATTCGCAACACCTGTTGACATCACAGTTCCGGCACCACCGCAAAATCTTGTTGCTACAGCGGGTGATCAATCTGTACTGATCCATTGGAATCCAAGCAGCGCAATAGATTTTAAAAAATATTACATCTATCGAAGCACGTCGCCGAATCCGACAAGTATTATCGATTCACTTTCGAATGTAAATGACACGGTAAAGTTCTATGGCGGACTTACGAACTATCAGCAATATTTTTTCCGAGTGACCGTAGCAGATACCAATCGAAATATGAGTGTATATTCAAATGAAGCATCGGCAATGCCTTCTGATAAGACTCCTCCCTCCGCTCCGACAAACCTTGATGTGACTGATTCTGTTGCAAGTTATTTTACAATTACTTGGAATATGAATGCCGAGAGCGACATTGCAAAATATTATATCTACCGAGATACCATTCCAAATGCGACCACACTTGTTGATTCAACGGTGAACGTGGTTGATACTGTTCGTGCATTCACAAATCTTACGATCGGTCAATCATATTATTTTCGTGTGGCAGCTGTTGATACCAGTTATAACATTAGTCCATTGTCGAACGAAGCAACCGCCGTACCGTTTATGATCTATGGAATTACTGCAACAGCAATCGGAAATGGAGTTATAGCTCCTCCCGGTTTATCGTACATCAATCATGGCGACAGTATTACATACACAATTTCCGCATCACCGCATCACCATATAGATAGTCTTACGATTGATGCCAGTGTTATCTCGGTAGACGGTACCACATTCAATGGATCATCGGGAAAACAAAAAAAATCTTTCGCAAAAGAAATCAATCCTTTTAATTTAAATACAATTCCGGGTGTTGAATTGAATTTGCCGATCACGATTATTGGCAGCGGAAATGATGATACGCTACGGACGTATACATTTTCAACCGTCACATCCGGGCATACCATCAAATCATATTTTTCAATAAATACTTTTACTATCAATGCTTCTGTTTTTGGAAATGGCATAATTATTCCGAGCGGGAATACTGCTGCTAACTATGGCGATACGATCTCGTATTCTATCATACCCGATCTCTATCATCATGTAGACAGTGTCGTAGTTGATGGAATTAAAATTGATTCCGTTACAAGCTATACATTTATCAACAGTACATCTGCTCACTCGATTGATGCGTATTTTAGTGCAAATGTATTTCATCATTTTGTTGTTGAAGCCGGTTCACTGGGTCCTATCGGAACTCAAGGGGCAGGACAAAATTTTACGATCCTGACGACAGCTGTCGATACTGCAGGAAATCCGGTCGGTAGTTTTACGGGCAATGTATGGTTCTCATCAACGGATCCGTTGATGGGAGTATTAGGGGGCAATTATTCAGTACCATTCACATCGGGTCAGCATGGACCGCAGATCGTTGTCTTAATTAAGGCCGGCATGCAAACGATCACCGTCTATGACTCCGTCAGCGGAAAGTCCGGAACAAGCTGCCCGTTCATGGTCACTCCCGCCGGATTGGCATATTTTGGAGTGAAAGACACAGCATGGCAGGATCTTGGGCAACAGATTCAAGGTATTCCATTTCCCGTAAAGATCGTCGCATTTGATACGTATGCAAATGTGCAGACACAGTTTACCGGTTCGGTTGAAGTTTCTGTTTCTGGCGGGGCAACGGTGGTGCAGGGAGGCGGTGCAACGCCAAACTTTACCAATGGGATTCTTAATTCACATTTAATGGAGATCAACAGTTCCGGATTTTATTCGATCAATGTTTTCGATCCACTTTCCGAAAATATGGGATCAAGTAATTATTTTATGGTAGTTCCTCATTCATACACAATAAGCTCATTTGCTATGAATGGTACTATTACACCATTTGGTAACACCAATGTAAATTATGGTGACACTATACAATATACATTTGCGCCAAACTCTCGGTACCGCATTGACAGTATTTTTGTGGATGGGGCAAAAATAAATGACTCGACATTGCAGTATACATTTGTCAATGTGACATCACCACATTCAATATTTATTTTCACTTCTGCCAATGTAAATATGGCGCCGATCTTCACCTCGGTATTTCCGGATACGGCAATTGCACGGTTTGATACACTTAATTTTCAATATCACGCATTCGATCCTGAAGGGGGAAAAATAAACTATTTGTTATTGAATCCCTCTTCCGGAGTATCAATTGATACCACAGGATTGTTGAAATTTATTCCCGCAGTGAATGCCAACGGAATTCAGTACATAATTGTTCAAGCGATCGATGATAGTTTAGCAGTTATCACTGATACTGTAAAGATCCGAGTAAATATCTATGGTGATGTGAGTGGAAACGGTACCGTTACAGCGTTTGATGCAGCGCTAGTGCTCCAGAATGTTATATCCGCAATGTCATTCACGCCTCTACAAAATCGGATCGGTGATGTTACGGGCAATAACGGCATCAGTTCTTTAGATGCATCGTATCTTTTGCAATATACTGTTGGTCTGATCTCTTCGTTCCCCGGCGGTTTAGGAAAAAAACATCAGACGGACGCTGTTCTTTCGGCATTCTCATTTAGAATTGAAAAATCAAAAGAAGCAGATCACTATGATCTGTTCGTATCGGTGAACAAACCATCTCAGGTGCTCGGTCTTAGTATGGATTTAGGATATGATTCGACAATTGTCATTCCACGATCATTTTCCAAAACTGCAATATCCGACAGTATGACAATAGCATCGAAATTCTTTACCAAGAGTGTAAAACTTGCGATGGCGGGAATCAAACCAATGAACAATGCCGGAGATGTTATCAAGTTTACATTTACGTTAAAAGATCCGAACTATCCGAAGAATGCAATTCTCTTTACCATGAAAAAATTTATGCTGAACGAGACCGATCATACCAATGATGTCGGCGGCATCACGTTGAATGTTCGAGATCTTGCTCAGTTGCCGACCGTCTATAAACTTGAACAGAATTTCCCGAATCCATTTAATCCGACAACAACAATCAATTACCAATTACCGGATGCAAGCAGTGTTACGATCATTGTTTTTAATTTACTTGGTCAAGAAGTAAAGACATTGATCAGCGAACAACAATCGGCCGGATATTATTCTCTGATATGGAATGGAAATGATAATACAAATCGTACAGTATCATCGGGAGTATATCTCTATCGAATTTCCGCAATCGGACCTCAAAACAAGAGATTCAGCGAAGTAAAGAAAATGCTGTTGATTAGATAGTACCAATTGGCACTGTTATCAGTAAACAGTAAAGTCCACCGCACTTGTAATTGGTATTTTATTAAGTGCGTGGAGCTTGGAAAATAGTTTCACGATTTTTAATTAATACAAAATAGTCCGATTTCAAGTCTGCCTTGGTTCGGACTTTTTTCTTTTTAAAAGAGTATGTGCTCTGCAATACATTCGAAAATTGACAACGTTGTCCGATTTAGGTATGTTGTTTACAATTATAAACTAGCAATTCAACATGATATTCATTCATATACGGAGGTTCGATGAAACTCTCTACTCGTTTTTCTTCCTGGTTTGTTATACTGTTTTTTGTCCTCTCGTTACAAGTCTCTGCGCAATGGTCAACAAACCCGGCAGTGAATAATGCTATTTCGCCTTTTGATTTTCATCAACAACGTCCAAAAATAGCCAGTGATGGCTCTGGCGGAGCGATCATAACGTGGGAAGATCATCGTAATGGAAGTAAAATCTATGCGCAGAGGATCAATGCTTCCGGAGTTGTGCAGTGGACAACTGATGGAGTTGCTATCTTTACTGCACCTGGTGATCAATGGGCTCCTCAAATAATTAGTGACGGCTCCGGTGGAGCGATTATTACGTGCTATGATACTCGCAACGATGCAACAACAGGTTATGATATCTATGCACAAAAGATTAATTCATCAGGTGTAATTCAGTGGAGTGCTGGTGGTGTAGTTATTTCAACTGCAGCAAACACTCAAGGCTTGCCACAATTAGTCAGTGATGGCTCCGGTGGAGCGATAATTACGTGGCAGGATTTTCGCAACGATGCAACAACAGGTTCTGATATCTACGCACAGAAGATAAATACTTCTGGAGTTGTGCAGTGGACACCAAATGGAGTAGCAATTTCGATTGTAATTGGTTCCCAATTTAACCAAAAAATAATCAGCGATGGATCAGGAGGAGCAATCATTGTGTGGCAAGATAGTCGCAACTTTGCAACAACAGGTGTTGACATCTATGCACTGAAGATTGATGCTTCTGGAGTTTCTTCTTTACCAATAAATGGTGATGCCATCTCGACTGCGGCAGGCACTCAAAGCTCGCCACAATTAGTCAGTGATGGATCTGGCGGAGCGATCATTGTTTGGCAAGATGATCGCAACTCCGCAACAACACTAACTGACATCTATGCACAAAGGGCCTACGGCAAAGCAGCGCAATGGACATATAATGGAATTGCTATTTCGACAGTGCCAGACTATCAAGCATCTCCAACAATAGTCAGCGATGGCTCAGGAGGAGCAATCATTGCGTGGCAAGATCATCGCAACTTCGCGGCAACAAGTGCTGACATCTACGCACAGAAGATTACTGGCGATGGATTTGTGGAGTGGGCAATAGATGGAAATGCCGTCTCGACTGCGTCAGGGAGTCAAACATCTCCAACAATAGTCGGTGACGGCATAGGCGGAGCGATTATAATGTGGGAAGATTTTCGCAACTTTGCAACAAACGGTGTTGATTTATATGCACAGAAAATAAATGCTTCCGGAGTTGTGCAATGGACACCAGATGGTGTGATCATATCAAATGCGCCAAGTCATCAACAATCTCCAACAATAATCGGTGACGGTTCCGGAGGAGCAATCATAGCCTGGTACGATGATCGGAGTGGGACAAATACACTCATTTACGCACAAAGGATAAATTCACCCGGAAGTGTTCAATGGACTGCAAATGGTGTTGCCATATCAACTGCCGGTGTTATTCAATCATTCCCAAAAATAGTTGATGATGGTTCAGGCGGAGCAATCATTGCGTGGCAAGATTTACGCAATGCGGATTATGACATATATGCACAAAAAATCGACAAGTATGGAGTTTTTGGACAAGCTACACCAAAATTAATTGCCGCAAAAGATATTGCGAATGACCAAGGGGGGAGGTTGCGTCTTTTCTGGAATCCATCATATCTTGACGCTGAAGCATATCAGATAGTAAAATCGTACACAATATTGCTTGGTGCAAAAACGACAGGAATTTTAGGAAAAAGTTCCGGAACTCAAGGAAGTGGAATTTATTGGCAGGAAGCTGCATTTATTCCGGCAAAATGGCTTGAAGGATATACGACGGTAATACCGACATTTGCGGATTCCGGTTTGCAGGGGATACCGATGTATTATTTTCAAGTGATCGCACAGAATAGTGATTCCACACAAATGTGGTTTTCTAATATTGATAGCGGTTATTCGGTGGATAACATTCCTCCGGTTGGTCTAGGAAATGCCGTTATTGCATCTAATGGAGGATTAGTCTTTTTGAAATGGAATAAAGACAGAGTTGATAAAGATCTCATGGAATATCGGATCTATCGTTCTACCACTCCGGGATTTGCAATTGGACCCGCAACAAAAATAAAAGCAACGACTGATACAACGTATACCGATTCAACCGGAACGAGCGGCGGAACATATTACTATCGCATTGCCGCTGTTGATGTTCATGGAAATATTGGCGCGCCAAGTGCGGAGCTAAACCAAAAAGTGTTAGCAGTGCAGGGAACAAGAAGTATTGCGCCAAAAGAATTTGTGCTTGCACAAAATTATCCGAATCCATTTAATCCAACAACAACAATTGAATTTACTGTTCCATCAAATGGAAGAGCGACACTCAAAATATTCAACACACTCGGAGAAGAAGTTGCAATATTGTTTAACGGAGAAGCAGAAGCAGGAAGATATCATCAAGTGCAGTTCAATGCATCAAACTTTTCAAGTGGAATATATTTTGCGCGATTGCAGAGCGGAGAGAAAATTCAGTTGAAGAAGATGATGCTGATTAAGTAATAACGTAGTTGAGTATGTGAGTCGTTGAGAAGAAATCCCGTCAGAGTGACGGGATTTCTTTGTGGATGCCCGATAAGAGCATTCGGGCATGACGAAATCACTTATTCTATCACTACTTCATACACAACAATCGGTGTATCAAGTCCCTTTACAAGAATTGGTTCGCGCGTGCGGGTTGGAATTGAATCTTTAATATAGCGGTATGTTGTTTCCGAGATCAATATTCCTTCAACCGGTGCATTCGATTCCAACCGCTGAGTTAGATTTACCGGCGAACCGATCACTGTATATTCTTTTCGCCGTTCAGATCCAAGATCGCCAACCACAACTTCTCCCGTGTTAATGCCGATCCGAATCTGCAGCGGAAATTTTCCTTTCAAGATCCATTGTTCTTTCAGTTCCTTGCATTTCTTTTGCATTTCAATCGCCGCCGTAACGCACCGCAATGCATGGTCTTCTTGCCGTTCCGGAGCTCCGTAAAAGACCATCAAGCCATCGCCGATAAATTTATCGACGGTTCCTTCGTATTTGAAAACAATCGCGGTCATTGCTTCAAAATATTCGCTCAATGATCCGCTGATATCTTCCGGTGTCATCGTGGAAGAATGAGAGGTAAAGCTTTTTATGTCGCTGAACATGATCGTCACTTCCAAACTTTTTGGTTTGGTCATTCGCAGTTCAGGATTATCCAACATTTGTTTTACCACAGCCGGGGGAAAGTACGATTCAAACCGTGCGCGTAATTGTTCTTTTTCTTTTTCTTCGGTGATATACCGGTATGCCAATACACTGCCGGTTGACAAGATAATCGAAATCATTGGATGAATGATTGTTGTTATGATATTATAGTAAACGAATACAATGCCGCTTACTGCGCCATACGTAAAAAGGAGTCCGAGCGAAGAAATTGTATATACCAACGAAGAGAATTTATACGAAAAAAAGATCATCATCAACGCTATTAAGATCTCTATCCCAATAAAAAATGTAAATGGCAGCCGGCGCAGAAAGTTTTCCGTCAGTATAGTATTGAGTGTATTTGCATGAAGTCCGACGAGAGGAAACGACTGCTCAAACGGCGTCGGACCGATATCGGATATCCCTGTAGAAACATCACCAACGATCCCGATGGCACCGGAATATCGTTCTGACAGCGCTTCAACTTCATCACGATCTTCTGCAGCTTCTAATAATGAAACGAAACTGATATGCGTCATCCGTTCCCACGGACCGATCCAGTTGATGATCATATTTCCTTGTTCATCGATCGGAATGACGATATCTTTTTTCCCTCCGGTTCGCGACATTGCATTTCGAAGGATGATGGAATTGCCGCCATTGACAATGATATTTTCAGGAGTGACCTGCAATTTATCACAAGCAAGACGAAAAACCATGCTTGGATAGAATGAATTTTTATATCGGATGACCAGCGGAACCCGGCGGAATACTCCGTCGGGATCCGTGCTGACGCTGATGAAACCAACTCCGTGCGATTGAAGTGAAAGTTCGGGCCATGTTAACAATGCCGCGCCGGAATGATAAAAATTTGCAGTATCGATGGCGTGAAGGGTCCAAGCGGTGGAGTCGAGATATTTTACTCCTTCAACTTCCAGCTGCGGAAATGTGTTCCGTCCCTTTAATTCAAAGGCAACCGGAAAATATCCTTTGGCGCTTTGCTGTACGGCGTTCAACAACAATGTATCGTCAATCGTGTTCAAGCGTTGTGCAAAAATAATATCATACGCGATGGTTGAAAAATTTATTCTGCGGGTGACGTCAAAAAGATCTGCATGTAAACGCCGCGGAAAATAATAGCTCAATTTTTTTATGCTTGAGTTATCGATATCGATGTGCACGATGGTGGAATCATACGATGAGGGACGGATCTTTTCGCGGAGCAAAAAAAGACGGTCGATCGTTTGGCTGTCCCATGATTGAAATACTATGGGAAAAACTCCAAAGAAGAATGTCGTAACACCAAACGCAGAGAGGACGAGTATAATGGCGGAGCGAAGCCGCTTGATTTTATTTGTGTTCAATCGTTATTGTCTTGCTGTAAAAATTATTTGCAGAGATCTCTGTTGCAAGTGTTGCAATATCGATCCGGTCAATATCTATGGAACCCGATTTTGTTCCGCGGACATTTCCTGCAATGCTGATGGGGCGTTCGGCTAGTGTTGAATACGTACGGTATTTCTTTTTGATCTCTTTAATGTCGGTGACGATCCCCGCAACAAGATCTTTTTTCTTTTCTTGAGCTTCTCCGGTATACTGGTTTAATTTTTTTTCCAGATCGATCAGCCGTTCCTGTGAGGCAAGGATGTAGAATGTTTCGTCACCGGTATTGTTATCCAATTTGAACCAGCTCCGTCCTTTTGGGAGATAAAAATTTTTCTCTAATTCCACGGGAGAATCAAATGAATATGGATACAACACCGACAGTTCACTTTTTGAACTTTTATAGATCACATACACATACGATTTGTTCAGAAGATTCACCATCATTTTGAACTCTTCACCGGTATGAAGGATCGTATCGCGGGAGATTGTTGTCAATCGGCGTTCTTCGCCGGTACCGACCTTCGCAACGAACGACCATTTATAGTTGACATTTTCTTCCGTATCGCTGTTTTGCATTGCGGCATTGACCGTTGTTTGTCCGCCAAAAAAAAGAAGGAGAGACAGAGCACTGAAAAAAATCTTTTTCATGATGATTCTTTCAAAAAGTTATTAATGAGGAATTAATATTTCTCAAAACAAAAAAAGTCATGCTGAGCAAGGCGCAGATTTAAATATTTACGTCATCCTTACGAACGCAAAGAATTTGCTCAGGTCCAACGGACTCCTTCGAATATGGACATTATTTCTGCACCGCGCCGAAGCATTTTTCATAAAAATTATCACGTGCGTAACATTAATGAGGGACCAAAGAGATGGTAAGATCTTTGTCATACGATCCCTGATTACGCGTGGGATGCTGATTGCCATTTGTTTGCCGTTTTACTTTTTCTTCAACATAATCCATCAACTCGCCGATCGTAACAGTGTAATCATTATTAAAATCGGCTTTTCCGGCCATTCCTTCAAGAAGAAAATAGGTGAACACGCCATGACCGAATTTTTCAAGTTCTTGAGAAACTTCGCCTGCTTGACTTGCAGTAAAAACTATGATTCCTTCTTTTGTTTTCGATAGATCTGATAGATATTGGTTGATCAAGTTACCATCGGTCGCGCTCATTCCGCGTGTTGCAACATCAGATGTGATCCCTCCGCTATGACAGGCATCCGTAAATACAACAACGCGTTTCGAAGGAATGTACCGGGTTAACGCAGTATTCACATCCCACATTGGGAACGCGGTTGTCTCCAACGATTTTGGATCGGTATCATAACAGAGCAGATAATTGTTGTTCGGGTTTGCAGGTTCCGGTGCGCCATGTCCTGCAAAATAAATCACTACAAGATCTTTATCAACGGTCTGCCGTAAAAAATTAAACAATGCCTGTTTCACATTGTTCAACGTTGCATCTTTGTTCAATAGAATCTTTACCCGCTCTTCTTCAAATCCGCCTCCGGATGATGTTTTTAGAAATTCCGCAAACGAACGGGCATCTCTATCTGCATACGTAAGATTCTTTATGGCAGGATTTGAATATTCTGAAACGCCGACCACCACCGCCCAACGCTGCGGCTGACCGGAATTGTTCTTTAGCGGTTTTTCATCAGACGCAATTGATGTTTGAGCACCAAGCATTCTGCGGGTGATGTTGAGGGTCTTTCTTATCTTTTCTCCGCCGCGCCCGTTCACCGTCAATTGGATCTGATTGAATCCTGCAGAAAGAGAAAGCTTTTCTGCACGAAGTGTTCCGGACGGTTTCTTCGGCAGATTTTCTTTTTTCGTAATTTCTATCGAGTTCAACGCAATCGAGTACGTAGAAAAATCGAGCCAGATCTTGAATTGAAGATCGATCGTTACCTGATCCGTTTCGATACTCTCTTTCGGATTGACCAACTCTACCGATGCATCTTTAGACATTTTTGAAATTTTCAATTCCTGCTTTGCACTGTTATTTTCCACATCACTTGCGGAAACAACGATCGTACTGATTCCTGCTGCTGTTAATGGGATTATTGTTGAAAACGAGACAGCAGTAAATAAAGAATCAATTCCTTTTCGTTCTTGTATTGAAGCAGCGACCGTAGGAACGACTGTTCCATTCACTGTTACTTCACGGATCGGATTCTCATCGGATACGATGCCTGCTATTTCAACTTCGTTTGCATACAGTTGCACCGGTTCTGCAGCAACACTGGCAGGTTTTAAAAACGTTATCACCGGAGGAATGACATCTTGTTTCTTTTCGAGCATTTTGTATGTTCGAAGCTCGCCGTTTCGTCCGCTCACAGCAAGGGTCGATTTTTCTTTAGAAACCGTTACTACAACTGGGAAAAAATTTGTATCGGCAACGGATTTAAATATTTTCGATGTTGCAATATCCCAAAACGAAAGCGTTGAAGATGCAGTGATCAAAAATTTACTATTCAGATGAAACGCCAGAGATGTTACCGCACCGTCGCGGTTCTTCATGGATGCGATCGTTGTTCCGGTATGAATATTGAACAGCACGATCGTTGAATCTAAAAATGATACTGCAAAATATTTTCCGTTATCACTGCACGTTAACGAAGAGACAGAGGATTTATTCTCTTTGATCATTTTACTGACGGCAAACGTCGTTGCATCAAAGATAACAATGGAACCATCGGCACATCCGGCAATCACATTTTTATCGTCGACAGAGAATGAAAGTGCAATGATCTCTGCATTGAGTGACGGGAATTTTCCGATCTGTTTCCCGGTCACATAATCCCACATCTTCACCATCTTGTCATAACCCCCGCTGATGACTCTTCCTGAAGGATCAATATCTAAACTTCGCACACTTGATCCATGCGAAAAGGTTATGATGGGAGCTGGTTTTGTGTAATCCCACACCGAGATCTGACCGTCGGGTGTTGCGCTTATAAGATTTTTGCCGTCAACGGTGAATGCGATCGCGTAGGATTTAAAATTTCCGGTTTGGAATGAAAATTTTTCCAAAAGCGTTGCAGGATCAACAATTTTAACGGATTTATCAGCACCGCTTAGTCCCAATAGATCGCCGGCATTTGTTATTGTTGCGGCAAAAAAAGTTGATTTTTGAATGGAATTTTTTGCGATCGGCTGAAGGAAAATATTTTGAGATTGTAAAGGAAGAGAACAAAGAACAGAGAGTAACAATAAACGTAAATTTTTCATGATTGACACTCGGCGATTGTATTTTAATAGTGAAAGATGGAAAAATTGGTTTATTTAGTCAAGAACAAAGGTCAATTGATTATAGAGGTGTTGTTTGCTATATTTCTGCGCAATACAATAGGGTAGTATAAAAAACGTATCTTCCCTTCACCATAACTTCGAATCATAATTTCTATGAAACATATTGCCATTTCTCTCATTTGCGTTACACTTCTGTCGTCTGTCCTTCTCTCACAAAAGAATATTTCGGAAGTGACACTTAAAGTGTCGGAAAAATCCGGATTCCTTGGAATGGGAAAACCGCGATTTGTAAAGATCGCATTATCCACACTAACCATTGACAAAGTATTGACCAGTGATAATGTGAATGCCAATGCGCTCTATTATTTCACCCTTAAAGATTCAGGCGGATGGAAAATTGATGAAGACTTTATTAAAGAAGAATTGATTAAACTGAAGATAGAACAAGATGGCGTACTGCTTGGTGTTGATGCAGTTGGTGCCCCGATAAAGAATGGAGATAAATCATATCTGCTTGTTTCCTGCAAGAAGAGTGTTTTGCTGCATAAGCCGTTCCATTTTATTTTTCCCATCGATAAAGTGATCGGCCGCGATACCATGAACGTTCCGCAAGAGTATTGGCCCGGATTTACAAAATTCACACAATTATACCGCGATGCCGAAAAAAACGTTGCGGGAAATAAACTGAACGATGCACTGATATCGTACGAACAACTACTACAAGAACAGTCGTTTAAGATATTTCCGGATTTTGAAACGGTCAGCGGAAAACGCCTGACGATCTATCAGAAATTATTTGGCGACCATTCTCAAAACTTAAAAGAGATGCTGGCGAATAGATCGGTCGATACAAAACAAAAGATCGCATCAACGGAAGAGTTCATTTCAAAATTTCTATTTGTTGCAACGAATGCGGCAAATGAGAAATATCTGAATCAAAAGACCAAAACGGGTGCCGATGATTTAGCGGAAAGCGCCTTAACGCTTGTAACGCGGTCAAAATTGGTTCGCGACTCTCTGGCACAAGCGCTTGATGAACAGACGATCCGTTTTATTGTGCAGGGTTCTTCTGCCGGAAAGATCGATTTTAAATATAGGTATATAATAGAGACTGCTTCGTATGCGTATTCATCGGTGAATTTTGAAGATACAAGTGCGACATCGTTAAAGGTTGTAGTTTCCGAAGAACTGACCGCGCGATTACAGAAATATGCATTAACAAATGCGTATGAAACATTCCTGCGGGTTGTGAACAATCGATGGGCTGCAAAGAAGCCGATGTTTCCGGAAGGTTTCCTGAAGAATCTTGTAAAAGATACATCGCAATTCCCGCTGCCATTCTATTCTGTACTAAAAGCAGTCCAGGATTTTTATAAAAAAGATTATGCTTCCGCAAAAATTGAGATCCATCAGGTAATGAAAAAAAGTTATGCGTATGAACTGACTGAACGGATCGACCAGCTGCGTATTCTGATCAACACAATTGAAAAAAATGTTCCCGCCGAAGTCTTGCAGCGCATTAAAGATGGTTATCGAGCCGAAGAACGGGGCGAGAATGACAAAGCGATCGAGCAATATAAGGATGCACTGCTGATTGCGGAAGATTATGCACCCGCTGCATTCGTGCTGGGAAAACTGTACGACCGTAACGGTGACAGTTATACGGCAAATAATTTTTTTCAAAAAGCAGTGACGGCAGATTCACAGTATTATACGGCGTATCGGTTTCTCTACAGTAATTTCTTTAAGAATGCAAATTTCAAACCGATGATCGATCTATTGACGCAATCGCTGGCATACGGTAATGATTTCTTTGATATTCATTTCTATTTAGGTATCGCATATAATGGATCTGCGCAGTACGATCTTGCAATTTTGCAATACGAGCGCGCGCTGGAATTGAACAGCAAGAGCATCGATGCAAATATCCAGGCAGGAATTTCGTACCAGAATATGAAATCGTACTCCAAAGCCCGTGACTATTTTAAGCGTGCCATAGTGATCGATCCGGAGGACCAAACAGCAACAGAGAATTTGAAACGGCTGGATGAACTGCAGAAAAAATTCTAAAAAATATTTACCGCAAAGCTCGCAGAGAAAATATTTAAAAGATCAAAAACACTCAGGCAGAGACGCAAAACCCCGCTAAAAAAATAGTGGGCAAGCAAAGAATTCTATAGGGACAAACGCCCGTTCTTCCAACAATGGAAACAGAATGGCAATCCCGCCGGACGGGCATGCAGGCGTTCCTATTACAATGCACAAAACGATTCCTGCGAGAAGAGAACAAGACAAACACACCTCTTATTATAGCCCTCTAATAAATTTGTTACCCAACTTGATGGCTTAATGATTTTTTATTTTGAAATATCTTGTGAAATGTATTACCTTAAAACAAGAAATCACTAATAAAATAATTTAATTTTTTTATCGAAAGGATGTACCGATGAAAATAATGCGATACATTTTTTTTGTAACGATTGTTGTAATGATGATGAGCGTTGCGACATTTGGACAAGTAAGTATAACTACAAATTCATATTCCCAAGATTTTAACACGTTGGCACTTACAGGTACAACAAATAGTACGTTACCATCAGGATGGTCTTTAAGCGAATCTGGAACTGGGGCAAATACTACATACTCAGCGGGTACGGGAAGTGGAAATGCAGGTGACACGTATAGCTTTGGTTTGGCGAGTAATTCTGATCGAGCATTCGGAGGATTAATAAGTGGTACTGTAACGCCAACAATTGGTGCAGGTTTTACAAATAATACAGGCGGTACAGTATCCTCACTTGATATAACATATACTGGTGAACAATGGCGTTTAGGTGCTTTGGGCCGAGTTGATAGTTTAGGGTTTCAAATTAGTTTTGATGCAACAAGTTTAACCTCTGGGACTTGGACTAGTGTTGCAGGATTAAAATTTATTGCCCCAGTTACCACAGGTACAGTAGGTGCCTTAGATGGAAATCTAATTGCTAATAAAGTGACTGTTAGTAGTACGATTGCTAGTATTTCAGTTGTAAACGGTTCAACTTTTTGGGTTCGCTGGCTTGATTTTAATGCAACTAGCTCTGATGATGGACTTGCTGTCGATGATTTTTCAATGACTAACAATTCACCCCTTCCCGTCGAACTCACATCCTTTAACGCAATCGTAAAAGGAAAGAACATTGAATTACAATGGAACACCGCAACCGAAGTAAACAACTACGGTTTTGAGGTTGAAAAAAATGTAAGCGGTTCGTGGAACAAGATCGGCTTTGTTGAAGGAAACGGAACAACGAACGCACCAAAATCATACAACTATGTTGATGCTTCAGCATCAGGAAAAGTTACATATCGCTTAAAACAAATTGACCGTGATGGAAAATTTGAATACAGCAGCGTTGTTGAAGCAACTGTAGCAGCAATTAAAACATTTGGATTAGATCAGAACTATCCGA
>CAYHFN010000060.1:0-20422 GCA_964355925.1 uncultured Chitinophagaceae bacterium | reverse complement strand
CGAGCATCGCCGAGCACCATCGCCATTCCGCTCAACACTTGTTTTAAAGATTTTGTATTCTCAGGTTTCGGCGGTTCGGTGAATGTGAAGAGGGTGGGAATGAGCATCAACGCACAATAGAGCGACGATGCAATGAAAACATAGCTCCACGAAAATCCTTTTAAATAACTGACAACAAGCGGTGCAAGAAATGCACCGAGATTGATCATCCAGTAATAAACACCGAATCCAAAGCCGGAATTCGATTCATTGGTCGAGCGCGCGATCGTTCCGCTGATGATCGGTTTGAACAATCCCGAACCGGTTGCCATAATAAGCAGACTCGCAAAGACTGCACCATATGCGCTCATTTGTCCGGCAAGGAAATACCCGACAGCAAGGAATGAGAACGCTACCATTAACATTCTTCGATATCCGTACCGGTCTGCAAGCGCACCGCCGAGAATCGGAATAACATAAGTGCAGGCGTAGATCAAACTTTGCAGGAATCCGACCGATTGTTCAGTGAATCCGAGACCACCTTCGCGAACGGAATTGGTGAGATAGACAGCAAGGACAGAATTCATTCCGTAATATGCTCCGCGCTCGAACAATTCCATGACGTTAGCGGTCCAAAAGACCTTTGGGAATGTTGAAAGCAGGGAGGAGGATTTTTTTTCAGTCATAGGTTTTCCTGAAAGGAATTATTGTGTTGTTTGGTCAGCACTGTTGCTGAATCCGGTGAAACAGTTTATTTGGATCTGCGCCGCAGAACTTCATACATGACAATGGCGCCGGCAACCGAAGCGTTAAGAGATTCAAAATCACCTTTCATCGGGATCTTGACGAGGAAGTCACATTTATCTTTCACCAATCGGCGCATTCCTTTTCCTTCGTTCCCGATCACCAATGCAACCGGGACAGAATAATCCACATCAATAAAACTCTTCGGTGCAGTCATTTCCGTCCCGACGATCCAGACGCCGTTTTCTTTTAACTCGTCGATGGTTTGCGCAATGTTCGTAACGCGTGCCATCGGAAAATGCATACTTGCGCCAGCCGATGTCTTTACAACCGTATCATTCACCGGTGCGTTATGATGTTTTGGAATGATACCGCCATGAGCACCGGTACAAACCGCCGTTCGGATCAATGCGCCGAGATTGTGAACATCTTCGATCTCGTCAAAGATAAGAAAGAACGGTTTTTCATTCTTTAATTTTGCAACCTCAAACAGCGCGCTGATATCGGAAAATTCTTTCGTCCCGACAAATGCAATGATACCTTGTGTGTTTTGATTCTGCGCAGTCTTTGAGATCTGATCGGCAGGGGATAATCTGAACGGAATATTTTTTTGTTTTGCGATTCTGATGATCTCATCAATTACTTCACCGTGAGAATTTTGCGCGATCATTAATCTGTCAATTGGTGTGTTTGATTTGAGAGCATCAAGAACTGGTTTTCTGCCGAGGATAAGATTCATTTTGAAATTTTTGGGAAGGTCGGCATCAATGCCGATCTGCTAATAAAATTTATTGAGAAATATTTTTTGCTTCACGTTTCAGTGAGTTCCAACCAATCGCCCCGGCAGCGATCAAAATGACCGCAATGATCTGAGCTTCGCTTAGACCAAGCATCAGGCGTGGATTTAATCTAAAGAACTCGACTGTAAATCGTTCGATGCCGGAAAGAACAAGATATGCATAGAAAACCTGTCCCTGGATATTCCATTTCTCTCGATTTTTCCAGAGGATCAGGAAGAAGAGGGAACATATGATCGTTTCATAAAAAGGAGTAGGATGACAAAGAGTGTTATCGGGAACGATTCCGTTCGGGAACAACGAGGTTACTTCCGGAAAATTTCTGAAAGCAGCAGACGGTGGATATGTTCCATTGGAATAATCTGTTGCCCATGGTAGGTTCGACGGAAATCCATAATCGCCATCACCTGCCAGATGACATCCTATCCGTGCAATACCATAGGCAAGTAGCAACGCCGGCCCGGCGGCATCAGCGATCATCATAAAAGGTATTTTCTTTTTCTTCGTGTAAAAATAGATCGAAATCGTTGCAAGAATAAATCCGCCGTAGAATGTCAATCCACCCGGTGAGAATGTCATTCCGATCGGGTCGCGTGCGAAGTCGCTCCAGTTCTCCAGCAGATATAAAAATTTGGAACCTGAAACTCCGGCGATCAGTGCGATCAAAGTGAAGTTCGATGCAAGATCGGGATGGAGTTTTTTCCGCTTGAATTCTTTGGTAAGAAGATAATTTCCGATGAGGAATGAAATACCCATCATTAAACCGAAACTATAGACGGTGATACCGCCGAAGGAGAATATAATTGGATGCATTAATTGTTTTTCTTTTTCTTTATTGTTTTTTTTGGAGTTGTATGTTCACGGTGGACATCGAGTTTTGGTTCCGGAACATCGGTATCGGACAATCTGTTATTGATGAACTCATTCTCATCAGTATAGATCTTCAAAAAATTCACCACCGATCTGCTCGTCTTGATCGATGAGGTTAAAAATTTCAGTGATGTTGAAGCTTCGACGGTACCTTTTTTAATTATTGTAAAATCTATTTCTTTTCCGAGATCAAAATAAATACTACTGTATTGTGCTGTACCCGTTGAAGGCATGTTCATTGAAGGCGCACGAAGTCCGTGCAACGTCCAAACGATTTTTTTTCCGCTTACAGATTCCTTTACATCAATGATGTAGCTGAAATTGGTGAATTGTTTCGATGTCTCAAGTAAAAAAAGAATCCCGTATTTGTTCTTTGTTGTATCAAATGTTGGCTGCACCAGTAAGCGGTATTCTATCGATTGTTTCGTTATCGGCATAATCTCCTTTGCGGAACGGAGTTTATACCATTGCCGCGCTATTGTCTAAAGAATGTTTGAATATCGCTCAACACGACCTCTTGTTGAGTATGATCCACTAAGTTCTTCAACAATCCTTTGCCGCTCTCAAGTTCCATCGTGCCAATAACAAGTGCAAATTCAGCTTTTTGCCGGTCTGCTTCTTTCATCTGTGACTTTAGACTTCTTGAAAGCAGATCGGTCTCTGCAGAAATACCGGCGGAACGAAGTCGCATTGTTGTTGTCAACACCCATTCTCGAGAAGTCTCATCCGCTGCTGCAAGAAAAATTTTTGGATTTCTCTGAGGCGGCTGGACCCCTTTTTTTTCAAGGATCATCATCAATCGTTCAATTCCGGCAGCAAATCCTACACCCGGAGTTTGTTTCCCCCCAAGTTCTTTCACCAGCAGATCATAACGACCGCCTCCGGCAAGAGCATCCTGCGATCCAAGTTCTGTACTGGTAATTTCGAACGCTGTTTTCGTATAGTAATCCAGCCCGCGCACCAATCGGCCGTTCACGGTAAATGGAATTCCATACGCAGTCAGCAAAGATTTTACTCGCTCAAAATGTTTCGAGCATTCATCGTTCAGGTGGTCAGTGATCAGCGGCATTGATGCGGTCAGCAGTTTGTCATTCTCATCTTTGGAATCCAAAACACGCATCGGATTTTGGTCGATCCGTTTTTGACTTTCGAATGAAAGCTTATCTATGATCTTTCGTAACTCTGCGCTGAGAATTTCTTTATATCGAGGACGACATTCTTCATCGCCGACGGAATTGATCTGGAGTGAATAATTTGTGATGCCGAGCGCTTTGTAAATTTCAATTGCCATTGCAATGATCTCAACATCGGTTTCCGCCGTAGGTGATCCGATCGCTTCTGCACCAAATTGATGGAACTGTCGAAGTCTGCCTGCCTGCGGCCGCTCCTGCCGGAACATCGGACCGATATAATACACTTTTGTCAACGGCTGTGATTCACCGAGATTGTTCTGGATAAATGAACGCATAACGGATGCTGTTCCTTCCGGACGAAGCGTGATGCTGTCCTTGCTTCTGTCTTCGAATGTGTACATCTCTTTTCCGACAATGTCGGTCAGTTCGCCGATGCTGCGCGCAAATAATCCGGTGGATTCGAATATCGGTGTGCGGATCTCTTTGTAATTAAAACGATGGAAAACATCGCGCATTGTCTGCTCAACAAATTGCCACTGCAGCGATTCAGAGGGGAGAATATCTTTAGTGCCTTTTATAGAACGATAGTTCACGTGATATCAGAAATAGTTAAAAAATTAGGAAGAGAATTTCTCGTGTGAAAGAAATGCGTTGTATATAGGGTCCTGCAGGAATTGTTAATTATCGAAATATTGAGCTTCTTCACTCTTGAATATCTCGATCACTTCCTTCGGAGTTTTTGCATCAAGCAGTTTCTTTCGGAAATCTTCTTTGTTCATTAAACGGGAGATCCTGCTCAGCAGCTTGATATGTGGTCCTACCATGCTGTCTTTCCCTACCAGAAGAAAAATAAGATGGACCGGTTGTTCATCCAGAGATTCGTAATCAATCGCTTCATCAGTAATAGCAAATGCGGCAACAATATCAGTTACAGCATCGCATTTACCATGAGGAATCGCAAAACCATTGCCCACACCGGTCGACATTATCTTTTCGCGTTCAAAGATCGCATCGCGAACTTTTTCAATGTCGGTGATCTTTGCAGAATGATTGACAATAGCGATCATTTCATTGATGATCTCGTCTTTTGAATTGCCTTTGAGCTTTACGCGGACAACTGATTCATCTAAGATATCACTGATTTTCATTTTTTCCTTGTTCTCCCAAAATATCAACCGATGTAAATTCGGTGATAAATATACAACTTTCGATCCCTAAATGGTAGTATAAATTCCTGAGTTGTTTCTGAGTAGTCAATCTTTCGTATCACGCCATTCAACGATCTTCTCTTCATATTGAGAGATAAGAATTTCGGCTAGTTCTTTGTCCGCAGATTCTGCATGAACATGGAACAACTGTTTTGCTCTGTCGGGCCACATCATTACCGACGTTGATTTTTTACTATCGAGAATCAGTTTCACTCCATCTAAAAGTATTCTGTGCGGTTGATTATCGGTGTCTTTCATCAGGTAGCGCATCACACGCCCCTTTTTATCCCACGGAACATGGATCGCTTTTTTGTTCATTTGAAGTTTCGGAACTTGTTTATCTAATTGACCGAATCGAGTTCCTGCCAGAGCCAACATCTCCAGGATTTTTGCTATAGAATACATACCATCACTTGCAAAAAGGAAATCGGTGAAAATAAATCCTCCGGTTGTTCCTCCGACAAATTTTATATCATCTTTAATTGCAGCTTCCATCAACGATAAATGACTGTCGCGTGTCTTAACAACTTCAACGCCCATATGTTCGGCTATCAGATCAATTTCTGCAGATGCGGTGATAGGAACAGCGATCTTTTTCACATTCGGATAAACAGTTAAGAAAAGATACGTAACAAGAGTAAGTAAACGATCAGTCTCGATGAATTTCCCATTCTCATCGACAACCAAACAGCGTTCTGCTCCCGCATCAAGAATAAAACCAACGTCATAGCCCAAGGAAGTTACAATATGGGACAATTGTAAAACACTCTGGTCGAATTCTTCCTGCGTTCTGGTTATTTTTTTTGCATCAAGATATGCGTTTTGAGAAAGGACCTGAGAATTGAACGATCCTAGAATATTCGGGAAGATGGAAGATCCAATACCACTTGAATAATCGACAACAAGTTTGAACTTTGATTGCGAGATGGCATCGACGTCCAGCGTAGAAAGGAACTTCTCTATATAACTTTCTTGCGCTCGTTCAGGAAACGTTACACCGCCGACATTTTCTTGTTTAGCGCGCGGAAAATCTTCACCGAAAAACAATCGTTCCATCGATTTTGTTTTACTTGACGGAAGATCTTTTCCTTTCCCATCAAAGAAAATAATGTCTGTCAGATTTTTATCAACGCGGGATTTCCGTACGTGGATTCCACCGGAATGTTTGCCTCCGCGCAATTCATGCCGAAGTATAGGAATGGACATCGCACGAAGATCGCCCGCGTCAACTCCTGCAGACATCAATCCGCACATGATAGCTCGGTTCATCATGCGTGAAACATTATCAGAATCACGGCTCATTAAGATTGATTTTCCTGATCCAGCCAGTGCGCCAAATGCAGCACCAATCTTCGCCCCAAATTCAGGGTTCATTTCTATGTTGGAAAGTCCTGTGATACGTGAATCGGTGAAGAGATCTTTTAACCATTTATCTTCCCACACAAGGGAGCGGGTTAACACAGCGCCTTCTTCAACTTCTTTATTCGGCCAAAGTTTTATATTCGGAGCAAGCCTGCTCTCAGCACCAATGATACATTTATCTGAGATGAATACATTATCATTGATGATCGCATAATCTCCGATGGTGCACCATTTTGCAACGACACACGAAGTGAGTTCGGCTCCTTTTCCAACGGTTGTGTCAGACCAAATAACTGAATTACGGATCACTGCACCATCATCAATGACACAATCATTTCCGATCACTGATTTTATTATTTTCGCGTTCTTTCCGATCTTGCAATTCTTTCCGATCAGCACTTTGCCTTGCAAATTTTCAACAGCTGTTTCGATCATTGTATTTGATCCGACAAAAGCACTGCCGATGATACTGCCTTCATGTAACAGATTCACACCATCGTCAAGAGCATCAAGATGTGCTTCCTGATATTCATTTAAATTACCAACATCGCGCCAGTATCCTTCCGCAATATATCCATACAATCCCATATCCTGTTCAAGCATAGCGGGAAATAGATTTTTACTGAAATCAAATTCTTTTTGATACGGAATAAGTTTTAAAACTTCGGGCTCTATGATGTAAATTCCGGTGTTGATCGTGTCACTGAATACTTCACCCCACGATGGTTTTTCGAGGAAGCGGGTGATCTTTCCGCCATTATCGGTGATGACGACTCCGAACGCGAGTGGATTCGTTGCCCGGGTAAGAATGAGTGTCGCTTTTGCTTTCTTCTGTTCGTGAAATTCGATCGCTTTTGTCAGGTCGAAATCTGTCAACACATCACCGCTGATGATAATGAATCTCTCATCAAGAAAATCTGCTGCGTTGCGAACGCTTCCCGCAGTTCCGTAATCGGCTTCTGCTTTACGGTACTGCATTTTAATTCCAAACTTTGTTCCGTCACCAAAATATCCGGTGACGATCTCCGGTTGATAAAAAAGTGTGGAAACAATTTCCGTGATACCATGTTTCTTTAAAAGGTCAACGATGTGCTGCATCATTGGCTTGTTCATCATTGGAACCATTGGTTTTGGAATGTTGCAGGTGAGCGGTCGGAGTCTGGTTCCGAAGCCGCCGGACATAATGACTGCTTTCATAGCGGATACTCGATTAGTGAGAAAGAATTGCGTTGCTCAAGTGTAGGCAAAAATTGAAAAGAGCGCAATACCTAACAGTGAAATGTTTTTTTTGGAAATTTTTTGTATTCCTTTTCTTTGGATCGATCTTATTAGAATGAGAATTATTTTTCGGGTGAAATCATCGTTGACTTTGCATCGAAATTTCGATAAATTATTCAAGTTTTTGCAATTTCTTAACGAAGAAGGACTCATTAATGCAGGAAAATCAGCAGGAAATCGTCCATTCTAATATGAAAGGTTTATTAGAAGAGGTCGTTCTTGCCGGCGTTGGAGTCCTTCTTGTATTATTAGCAGTGTTCAGCAAAGTGCCGTTAACCAATATTACTGCAATTGGTATCGGCGCTTTTCTTTTCTATGTTGCGTTTGAATCGTATCGCAGCAAGTTTGGGGATCCCAAAAAAAATACCAATTACGACGCCGATGTTGGTACTGAAGAGGGTGAAGAATATTACAAACGTGAAAGCGAATCGGCAGTACAGACCGCCAAAGAAGAGGTCAGGAAACCGGAACGTGAAATTTTCCAATTACAACGAACAGAAGTTGTTCCGCAGCAACAAAAACCGCAGCAAGCACGAGCAGAATTTTCTGCAGCAGATTTTTTTGAGGATAACCAACGTATTTCAATGAGTCAAGCAGAACCCCAAAGCGAATTTAATAACCTTCTGCATAAAGTTTTAGCAATTGTCAAAGAAGTTTGTTTCGCACATTCTGTTGCTTTTTTTTGGGTGAAGAAAGAAACGCGTCAGCTAATAGTTGAAGGAAAGATAAGTGATAGCGATTCATTCATCCATGAAAGAAAAATTCCGATCGGACTTGATGTGGTGAGTAAAATTGGCGTTACCGGTCAGCCGCAACTTGTGAACAACATCCTTCCGGAAACTGAACGTGATGTTCTTTGTTATTATAAAAATTTGCAGGATGTTAAATCGTTTGTCGGTGTTCCGATCTTTTATGCTGGAGACAGCTCTGCCCAATCTCCGATAGGAGTATTAGCGGTTGATAGTAAAGCAGAGGATGCATATGGTGATGAAACATTTGCAATCCTTTCACATACTGCAAAATTGATCTCATCTCTGCTGATTAGCTCTACAGAAAAATATGATCTTATTGCTGATGTGAAATTGGTTGAAGCAGACACACAATTGAAAAAGAAGATCTCCATTCAACCATCCGTAACGTTGATCATAAATTCGTTAGCGGAAGAGCTAGAGAATATCATCGCGTGGGATTCGATCTGCGTAGTATTGTTTGATGAAGGTCAGAGGGCTTGGGCAGTAGCCTCCGTGAGAGTAAGAGGAAATGACAGATTTGTCTCGCCAAAACAATTGATCGATTTTGATGGCAGTATTGTTGGCCTTTCGATCAAGACGAACAGTGTGCAGACCATCAATCTTGCGCAGAATTCAAAAGCAATCTTCAATGAAAGTGAACATTCTTCGGAGATA
Source organism: uncultured Chitinophagaceae bacterium (assembly GCA_964355925.1). Classification (GTDB taxonomy): domain Bacteria; phylum Bacteroidota; class Ignavibacteria; order UBA10030; family UBA8401; genus UBA8401. The sequence goes on along the minus strand of CAYHFN010000060.1, from coordinate 11,645 downwards.
TTAAAACAAGGGACATTAGTGTCGATTCCGTTCTCTTCCGGAGGAAAATGTTTTGGTGCAGTGGTGGTCTCAAATCGGAAGGTAAATTCATTCTCGAAGAAAGATATTTCGTCAATTCAATCTCTTTCTACAACCGTTGCACCTGCATTTGAAATTGCAGAGTTGAATATGATCCTGGGCGAACATATTGCTATTGACGAACAGACCGGATCGCTTTCTAAAAAATATTTTACTGCACGATTGAATGAAGAATTATATCGTGCGACTGACCGTGAAGAAGACCTGAGTTTGGTGTTCGTATCTGTTTCCAATGTCACTGAAATTGAGCAACGATATGGAGCAGAAGGAAATGATGCTGCATTAGTCCACGTTGCTCGTCATCTACGTTCAAGTGTTCGTCCGTATGATGTGGTCGGTCGATTTGATAGTTCAACATTTGCCGTTATTCTTGGTGATACGATTGCCAATGATGCGTTTATGTGGGCAGAAAAATTACGCACTGCCATTTCCAGCAGTATTGTTTCCGTTGACAAAAGAAGTTTTTCATTGTCAGTTACGATCGGAATCAGCGGGGCATCCTCAAAGATGACAAGTGTTGATCTGATCAAAAATGTAGCACACGTTCTTGATCAGGCAAAAAAAGCAGGCGGTAATATTGCCAGAGTCTTTTAATGAAGCGAAACGGTAAAATAGTCTGTATCATTCTTGATGGTGTTGGAATCGGTGCTGCTCCTGATGCAAATTTATATCATGACGAATCAGCGAATACTTTATGCAATACCGCATCAAGAATGGGCGGATTAAAATTGCCAAACCTTGCAATGTTGGGATTGGGGAACATTACGAAAATTGAAGGTGTTCCATATAGCGATAACCCGGCGGCAAATTTTGGTATGATGCGTGAGATTTCTTCAGGAAAAGACAGCACTACCGGACACTGGGAAATGTCGGGGATCTTTCTTGAAAAAGATTTTCCATATTATCCGAACGGGTTTCCAAACGATGTCGTTGAAAAATTTTGCACGTTAACCGGATGCAACGGTATCCTTGGGAATAAACCTGCTTCCGGTACAGAAATCATCGCTCAACTTGGTGAAGAACATGAACGAACAGGATTTCCGATCGTCTACACTTCGGGGGATTCTGTGTTCCAAATTGCAGCAAATGAAAATGTGATCCCACTTATGCGATTATATGAACTGTGTATGATTGCACGGAATCATGTGATGATCGAAAAGCATGCGGTTGGCAGAGTGATTGCGCGTCCATTCATTGGAACAAATGGAAATTATAAGCGGACGACAAATCGAAGAGATTTTTCATTACTTCCGCCGAGCACAACAATGCTCGATATTTTGTTCGAAAACAAAATTCCGACAATTGCCGTAGGTAAAATTGACGATCTGTTTGCCGGAAAAGGATTGAGTGAAAAGATCCATACAACATCGAATGCAGAAGGAATTGAAGAGACGATTGTATGGGCAAAAAAAACATCAAGCGGATTTATTTTTACAAATCTTGTTGATTTTGATGCGTTATATGGTCATCGTCAGGATCCAAAGGGTATGAAAGAGGCGTTGGAATATTTTGATAGACAGCTTCCAAGAATTCTTGAAACATTGAACGGTGATGATATTCTGCTGCTCACGGCTGATCATGGCAATGACCCGACGGACAATAGTACGGATCATTCGCGTGAATATGTTCCGTTGATCGCTTATTCTCCAAATGGAAAAAGGAATATCGACATTGGTATTCGCAAGACATTTGCTGATCTCGGGAAAACGGTGGTGGACTATTTTGGATTTGACGGGAAAGAATTAAGCGGAACAAGTTTCTTACATTCAATTATTTGAAGAAATAGACTTGCCAAATCTTAAAGATTTAGCAAGTATTAGATCGTTATGGAAAAAGCAAAACACAGCGGTCAGTTTGGGGCAGAAGTTGATGGCAACGGGAGAGTTTCTTTTTCAAAACCAGTGTTTGAACTTCAATTGAAACCGGGAGATAAAGTAACTGTCAATATTTTCGGCGGCGTAATGTCAAAGCAGTTGACAAAATTGCATGTCACAGAAGAAGAAATTGAGTTGATCGGCAAAACGCAGTTGGAAGATCGTCAGCATGTGATGACATTTCTTGCTTCTCAAGGAGTGATGAGCAAGAACAAAAATTTTGCATTGCGGATGAAACGGGCAATTGGGTGATCATGAAGAAAATTGTTGTTGATTCAAGCATCATTGCAGAACATCTTACAACGGTAAATGCTGAATCGATCCTAAGAAAATTATCAAAAGAATATTTCTGTTACACAACAGTATTTAATGCAATTGAACTTTTTGCCGTTTCAAAGAATCTAAAAGAGACACAGGCGATAGAAGACGCAATGGGATCGATGAAAGTACTAGGTATAAATTCGAAAAGTGCAAAGAATATCGCTTCGATTGTTTCGTCTTCGAAGAGAGATTTCGCTGCACTGATCGCCGGAGTTTGTATTGAAAGCAAACTGCCGATCGTAACATTGAATCCCAAACGATTTTCAGGGACCCAAAAGTTACCAGTGTATTCGATCAAAGACGTTTTAAAGCGATGATGGCAGAATTGTTTTTTCAATCGATCATTACTTGCCCGGAGTGCGGATTTCAAAAAGAAGAAACAATGTCTACTGATTCGTGTCAGTTCTTTTATGAATGTGCGAATTGCAAAATGTTGTTAAAACCAAAGAGTGGTGATTGTTGCGTGTTTTGCAGTTATGGAGACGTGAAATGTCCGCCTAGACAGGAATCAAAAGAGTGCTGCTGATATTTTTAGTTTATACATGAATATAATTAAGGTGAAGCGTTAATGGTAAAAATTACGAAACAGTATACAAACAGAGAGAGCCAATCACTCGATAAATATTTGCAGGAGATCGGTAAAGTCGATTTGCTTACTCCTGATCAAGAGATCCAATTTGCGAAGGATATAAAAAAGGGGGGCGCTAATGGACAAAAGTCACTTGAAAAACTGACGAAAGCCAACTTGCGTTTTGTTGTAAGCGTTGCGAAACAATATCAGAACCAGGGATTATCATTGGGCGATCTGATCAACGAAGGAAATCTTGGTCTGATCAAAGCGGCAAAACGGTTTGATGAGACTCGTGGATTTAAATTCATTTCATATGCAGTGTGGTGGATCCGTCAATCAATTCTTCAGGCACTTGCAGAACAGTCACGTATCGTCCGCCTTCCATTGAACCGTGTAGGTGCTTTGAACAAGATCGGAAAAGCATTCAGTCAGCTTGAACAGGAATTTGAACGGGAACCGAGTGCAAGTGAGCTTGCTGAAGAACTTGATATGTCTGTTTTTGAAGTTGCCGATACATTGAAAATTTCCGGGCGACATCTTTCAGTTGATGCGCCGTTTGCACAGGGTGAAGATAATCGTCTGCTTGATGTCATTCAGGATGAACGACAACCGGCGCCTGATTCTATCTTAATGGATGAATCATTGAAAGAAGAAGTTAAACGCGCACTTGCGACATTAAGCGAACGCGAATCGGAAGTTATCCGTCTGTATTTTGGATTGCACAAAGAACATTCGTTAACACTTGAAGAGATCGGTGAAAAGTTCAATCTTACACGCGAACGTGTCCGACAGATCAAAGAAAAAGCGATCCGACGTCTGCGGCATGCATCACGCAGTAAAAATTTGAGATCGTATCTTGGATAATCAATGATGAGAGATCACCATTATAAGCCCCTTCTTGTAGTAAGAGGGGGCTTTTCATTTTTTGTTTTGTTATTTTCCCTATGGCTGATCGGATGCGGATCTTCCTCTCCGCGCTTTGCCGGCAACGAAAGCCCTAAGAAGGAAACGAAGAAGAGCAAAAAAGGAAGTGTCCGTTTTTCTTCCAAGGTTGTTGAAGAAGAAACAAAAGAAGATGATAAAAAAGTTGATGTAAAAAAAGTTGGGGAACGGTTCAGCACTACAAAATCTTCAACAGCTCCGGCCCCACTCAAAAAGGGGAATATTGATTCCAAAAAATCCGATATTGCAATATCAGGGAATTTTGAACAGCAAAAAATGATGGATGCCATTCTTGCGTGGATGGGAACACCGTACGAACTTGGGGGGGAAACGAAATCCGGAATTGACTGTTCTGCATTTTCAAGAGAAATATTCAAGACAAGTGCTGGTATGAGTTTGCCGAGAACAACAGAGCAGCAAGTGAAACTTGGAACATCTGTATCCCAGGAGAATATGAAATTTGGTGATCTGATTTTTTTTAATACAACGGGTCAAAATCCCTCGCACGTTGGGATCTATATTGGGGACGATATGTTCGCACATGCAAGCGTCAGTTTTGGTGTAACACTTTCGTCACTGTATTCATCGTATTATAAAAAGAGATATACTGAAACACGAAGAGTAATTCAATAAAATCTAAGCACAAAATCCTAAATTTTAAACGTTTTTAATTTAGGATTTAGAAATTCGGGTTTACTTATGTCAACACTACCTATTTATTTATACGGCAACGAAGTTCTTAAGAAAAAAGCAAAAAAAGTAGCCGAAGTTACCAATGCTGATATCAAACTTGTAAAAGATATGTTTGAAACGATGCATGAATCGAATGGAATCGGTTTGGCGGCAAATCAAGTTGGTGAATTGAAACAGGTATTGGTTGTGGATATTGCCGATATGGAAGCCGGGGAAGGAACAAAGCCGATGGTTGTCATCAATCCTGAAATTGTTGATGAAGAAGGGGAGTGGGAAATGGAAGAAGGATGTTTGAGCATTCCCGAAGTTCGAGAAAAAGTATGGCGTGCTGAAAAGATCCGATTAAAATACAATGACATCAATATGAATGACTGTGAAGTTGAGGCGGATGGATTGTTGGCGAGAGTTCTTCTCCATGAGATCGATCATTTGAACGGTATTTTGTTCTTGGATCATTTGAGCTCCACAAAAAGGACATTATTGCGGTCGAGATTAAAAAAGATCTCCAAAGGCGATGTTGAAACTCAATACGAAGTTGTCATTGCCGGTGAACCGAAGTCGAAGACAAAGAGTAAAAAAATAGTTTTGTAATTGATATTTTATCCAATTTAAAAAAGTTTGTCATGCCCGAATGTTTCTATCGGACATCCATTTTATGGATTCCCGCTAAGAATGTTCGGGAATGACGATTTTTTTGAGAATTTTCAAATTTGCCGTGAATGTAATTTTGTGGTGATAAATGAATATTATTTTTATGGGCACTCCGGACTTCGCAGTTCCAAGTTTGGAAATATTATTACGGAACAACTATACAGTATCCGCAGTTGTTACTGCACCGGATAAACCACGCGGACGAGGACAACAAGTCAGTTGTACTCCCGTAAAAGAATTTGCGCAGAAACATTCCATTCCAGTTCTACAACCGGAAAATCTCCGAGATCCTCAATTTATTTCAACGGTTACAAATTATGACCCCGATCTTTTCATAATTGTTGCATTTAGAATTCTGCCGAAGGAAGTTTATTCAATCCCGACAAAAGGATCGTTCAATCTTCACGCTTCGCTGCTGCCAAAATACCGCGGTGCTGCGCCCATTAATTGGGCGATCATCAATGGAGAAAAAGAATCTGGTGTTACAACGTTTTTTCTACAGGACAAAGTTGACACTGGAAATATTATTGTTCAGAAACAAATTTCCATTTCAGACGAAATGAATGCCGGAGAATTGCACGATGCACTTTCAGAAATTGGATCGAATGCGGTGTTGGAGACGGTTCGCTTGATCGAGAGTGGAAATGCAAATCCGCTGCAGCAAGACAATTCACTTGCGTCGCCGGCTCCAAAGATCTTCAAAGAAACATGTCGTATCAATTGGGATCAAAATGCGGAGGTGATCCATAATTTTGTGCGTGGGCTTTCACCATACCCGGCGGCGTGGAGTATTCTTGATGGAAAAGTTTTCAAAATATATAAGACAAAAAAAAGAAATAATGAGTTTCCTTTAACTTTAACACCCATACCAGGAACGATAATTCTCTCAGAAAATACAAAACATTTATTTGTAGCGACTAGAGGAGAATGGATTGAGATTCTTGAACTTCAACAAGAAGGAAAAAAGCGAATGAACTCAGAAGAATTTTTAAGGGGATATCGCTTAACTGAAAAAAAGCAATTCATCTGAACGTAAAATCTACCTGTGGTTACAAAAAAGCATCCACGCAAATCTGTTCTCACTTTCAATTCTCTTCCAATACGAAAATCCCTAAATGATCTATCGTTGATTGTTTGAGGTTCTATTGTTTAGGAATGATCCTATCCAAAGTGCAATGCCAACTGCAAGAATAACATCGCTTAACCAATGTTGATCGTGATATATTCTTCCGATTGAGGTTATAGCGGCAAAGAGAATCCAGATCAATTTCCATAGTTTATTGTTTATCGTTCCCGCGATTATAATAGAAAAAGAAACTGCTATCGCAACATCTCCTGATGGCATTGATAGGTGGTCGTTTGGTCCAATAGTTAAAAAAACAAATGAAAAATTACCGTGTTCTGTATATGGTCTCCATCGACCAAATACTGATTTTAGAACAGTAACGAGGATTCCAGAGAATGCAAAAGATTCGAAAAGTTTCAACCCGATCTCTGTTATTCGTGGTTTTGTAATAATTAAACCGCCGAAATAAAATATCAATATTGTTGTAATGGATAGGAATGGTTTACCATACCAATGAAAGAGTGAAAACAGATGATCGAAAATATCCGAACGGAAATTGTTCACCCAGAATCGGATTTCGGAATCAAAGAAAAATGAAATCGTCCATATTCCAAAAAATCCTAATAGATAAATCAACTCTTGTTGAGATATCGATCTGATTCGACCATATAATGAGATCACATCAAATTGAATCTGCTTTATATCTTTATTAATTCTGTCCAAGGATCATTTCCTATCTAATATTTAATTATTGAAGTGCGATGATAATTGCGCCTGAGGCAATTAATCCGATTCCAAGCCAATGATTGAATGTTAACTGTTCGCCCAAAAAGATCACTCCCAAAATTGCAACAAATACAACGCTGAGTTTGTCAATTGGTGCAACCTGTGAAGCATTGCCGATCTTTAATGCGCGAAAATAACATATCCATGATCCACCCGTTGCTAATCCGGAAAGGACGAGAAACAACAAACTTTTATGGGAGAGAGAGGCTAACGGTTGGAATTGTTGGGTGAGAAAAAGAATAATCCCAAGAACGATAAGAATTACAATTGTTCGAATAAATGTTGCAAAATCTGAATGAACTCCTTGAATGCCGACCTTAGCAAAGATTGCGGTCAATGCGGCAAAAATTGCCGATAGGATAGCCCAAATCTGCCAAGTCATAAATGGATTTTTCATAAAAATATTCCCTTTCCTCTAGATGAGTTTCCCGATTGTTGAACCGACATACGTTCCGAAAAGGCATAATGAGACTGAACCAATGACATACAAACTTGCTTTGAAAATTTCTGCATCACGCAACAGTGAAATAGTTTCATAACTGAACGATGAAAATGTTGTGAACCCTCCAAGGATACCAATTGTTAAAAAAATTCTCAGCGCCGGTGTTATTAGAAAACGTTCTTCAAACGCAGACATAAAAAATCCGATCAGAAAACATCCAATAATATTGACAGCAAAAATTCCATAAGGAAAGTCTGTTCCTGCAAATCTCGGAATAACACCTGAAAGCCAATATCGCAATGCCGCACCAAGTCCGCCGCCAAGAATGACAAGCATGTAATTTTTCAAAATTATCCTCGTATTGAATATGGTGATATCTGAAAATAAAAAAACTCCTACAACCAAAGCGAAATGCAATTTGTTGTAGGAGTCATCAATTCCATAATAGAATGTTTTATGGCGAACTCCATCGCCGTAGTAATCTTTGCTTAAAATATTAAAAGGTCAATTAAATAGCAATCCTTTGAAATAATTCAATTATTACACAAAAGTACATTTGCCACATCCTCCATTTTTCGGCGTGTTCACATGAACAGCGCGGTGGAAAGTGGGAACAGAGAGATGTTTGAAAAAAGTGAAATATTGTGTTACACCGCCGCTTATAGAAGGGAGTAATTCACCAAAGAGGTCATTCTAACCACAGTTTGAATTTTTTATTCGATTTTTGGGTGGATAGTTGCGACTTTTGTTTTACTATGGAAGGTTCAATCGTTGTTTAAAGGCTGGGTCGATGTTAATAAACACGGATCGTATCGTTATTGTTTTCTTTTTGAGTATTAATCATTTTTCGTTCTAAAAGAGAAATATCGGCATTGAAAATTGCCTGACTGAGACCTTCGGATTTGACAACAAGGGTAAAATAAAACGGATCGGATGTATTAGTTTTAATAAGATCCGTCCGAATTTTTGCTAATATTGTTTTATCGACAGATGCACGCGCTGCTTCTAAAACACCGGTGTCAGCAAAGCCAAGCATCAATATGATGTTGCTGCCATTTGGACCGACTCCTTTTGTTAGTACCGCATAATCCTTTTCGTACTTACCGCCTTGCATCTCACCCGGTTTAAATACTTTATCAGAATCATTTTGTCCGCTTTTGATACGAAATTCATTGGGGGATAATCGGTATTCAATGTTAAAAATGTGTAGAAATTTTTGCATTGAAAAGAGACTTTTAAACGAGCCAATAAATACAATATTATTAGATTTTAAATCTTCTACAGTAAATTCAGAAGCAAGTTTTAAGGAGTATCCATTTGGAATTTGATGAAGGATAGGTAATATCTCTGATAAACCCCAACTTGCACTTGGCCGTAAGAAGGTAAATTCACTTTGGACATATTTTTCGGCAAACTTTGGATTTATTCTTATGAACTGTCTATAATCTTCCGCAGTATTAAATCGTAGATCGCGAACAAAATTCCCCATCCTGCCGTTCTCTCCGCGTTCAAATAAAAAGTAAAAATCTCCAAGAACCACCAACGTAGGTTTTGCACCCGGTGTAACGAACTCCCGCCAGATTGGATTGTCTTCTAAAGGTTTGCCTCTGAAAAAAGAAGGGAAGGTTCGATCAGTAATAATAAATATTAACAGTAGAACGAGAACAGCAGAAAGAGAGACGACAATTATATTTTGCTGCTTAATTTTTTTTGCAAAATTTTCTTTCTTATCAATGGCTGTGAACTCAACCTGATAATGACCTTTGGGTATTTCCAGTTTATAAACGGGTAAACTTTCCGTCGTAAGATAATAGTGTTCTAATTTTTTCCGAAGATTATTAAGATACACACGAACGGTAGGATCTTCTTTTGGGTCAAAAGTAGAATCTTTACTGAAGAAGTGCATGCCAATGGTAATTTCTTTTGGTGCCTTATCCGCTAAACTCTCTTCAACCAGATATGTAAGCAATTCCTGAAATCGTTTTGAATCTTTAAATTCAGGGCTTTGCAGAATCTCGCCGAGCACTTGTAATGCAAGTGATTTTTCAATCACATATTTCTCCGAAATAGTGCAAAAATTTTGATTTTCAATTATGGAGAAACATAACTATTCAAATTGTTTTATGCAATAGTCATTGCGGATAAGTTTATCTCATTTTTATAAACCCTTAATGTTTTCAACAAAACGCCTGTTAATTAACCTGCCTATTACCGTTGTTATCTTGTATTCCTTATTCAAGTAGATGTATTTTATTACAAAATTATTTTTGAATTACTATGTGCCAAAACTAGAAATATCTATAGGGGTTGCATGAAACAGATTTCTAACAATTCATTCTATTTTTATAGAAAAATATTAACAGTTTTACTTATGGGTTTATAGAAAATGAAAACAAAAAATAACATTAGAATATTTATGATTGTTCTCCTTCTGTTTAGTATGACAATCTTTTTGCCAGCACAAGAAGAAATTAAAGTTAAAGCGAAGAAAAAAATCTATCATTCCGATGGTTCGCGGTCATATGGAGAATGGATGGATTATCAAACAAAACTATTTGATAATTTACCCGGATTCATTTCTAAGAAAGAACCATCGTATTCTCAGTTCGGAGGAAGACTCGATAATAAAATAGAAGCTACTGGATTTTTTTATCCTAAAAAAATCCACGATAGATGGTGGCTTGTTGATCCGGATGGTTACTTATTTATCCATAAAGCTGTCGTTACAGTAAAGCCGGGGACATCAGAAAATCAAAACTCTACACTTTGTAAAAAATTTGGTGATAATAAGAAGTGGCTTGACTCGACTTCTCATTTATTATCAATTATTGGATTTAATGGAACTGGTCACTGGTCTGATGCAGATCTGATTAAAGAATCTCCTACCCCTTTGATCTATACCCGTGGTTTTAACTTTATGGCGGCATATGGTAAAAAACGAGGAGGGACTTACCAACAACCAGGGCATACAGGTTACCCGAATGATTTGATCTTTGTGTTCGATCCTGAATTTGAAAAGTTTTGTGATGCGGAAGCAAGTGATGCGAGTGCATACAAAAATGAAAAAAATCTTCTTGGATATTTTTCTGACAATGAGATGCCATTTCCCGATGATGCGTTGGATCGATATTTAAAACTTGATACTAAAGATGCTGGCTACCAAGAAGCTATTAAATGGCTGAACAATCGAAATATTTCAGTGAATCAGATAACAAATAGTGTGAGAAATGATTTTCTCACATTCATGTCTGAAAAATATTTTTCGATTGTTTCCAAAGCAATAAAAAAGTACGACCCCAACCATTTGTATCTTGGATGTAGATTCCATGGGGATATTATTAAGAAAAAAGCAATCTTCGAAAGTGCCGGAAAATTTATGGATGCTGTTTCGGTGAATTATTACGATGTTTGGACACCGGAAAACGACCGCTTATTGAAATGGTCAGAATGGTCCGGGAAGCCAATACTTATAACAGAATGGTATACAAAAGCGGAAGATTCCGGACTAAAAAATCAAACAGGTGCCGGATGGATCGTTGCCACGCAAAAAGATCGCGGATATTTTTATCAGAATTATACTCTGGCGTTATTGGAATCAAAAGTTGTTGTGGGATGGCATTGGTTCAAGTATCAGGATAATGACCCGACCGATAAAAAAGCAGATCCATCAAACGCTGATGCAAATAAAGGGATCGTGGATAATAATTTTACACCGTATTATCCATTGCTCGAGGAAATGAAAGAAGTCAACACAAATGTCTACAGCATCATCGATTATTATGACACAAAGAAATCAAATTAAAAAAATGAAAAAATATAAAATTAGCTTAATTCTATTTCTATTTGGAATTATATTTGCTCAAAAAAATACTTTGGGTCAAAATTCAATCTATCATACCAACTGGAACGATCTTAATAAAAATGGAACGATGGATCCGTATGAAGATTCAAGGCTGAATATTAACCTGAGAATAAAGAACGTATTAAGTTTAATGACGGTCAATGAAAAAACAAATCAAATGGCAACGCTTTACGGATTTGGAAGAGTTCTAAAAGATGAACTTCCTACTGCGAAATGGAAAAATGAAATATGGAAAGATGGGATTGCCAATATTGATGAACATCTTAACGGACTCGACAGACCAAACACAAAAACGGAATATTCATGGCCACCATCGAAACACGCTAATGCAATCAATGACGTACAACGGTTTTTTATTG
>CAYHFN010000059.1:15546-20605 GCA_964355925.1 uncultured Chitinophagaceae bacterium | reverse complement strand
TCAGAATTCCACGAATGAGCGCCGTTCCCATATTTCCAGCGCCAATAATTGCAATTGTTTTATTCAACATGATATTGTCTCTCGCAAAGACGCAAAGTAAACTAAGAATTACTTTGTACGTCTGTTAATTAATAATTTTCAAAAAATTCATTATCCCCTGTTATTTCTCCAATATTCTTTGCGACTTAGTGACTCTGCGAGAAGCGATTTAGGCTTTTGCAAGCATTCCCGATGTTCGCGCATACTCAAATATTCCTCCGCCGCGAAGAATGTGTTCGATATCTCCAAGAGGACTAAGCTGATATTCTTTCTTTTGCGTAAGATTCTTCAATGAACATTTTGTTGTGTCCAATTCAAGTTCGTCTCCTGTTTTGATCTCTTTTGCCAAATGCTGAGCTGATTCGAACGGAGCAACGAACGCACCATCGATCGCATTGCGGTAGAATATCCTTGCATACCCTTCGGCAATCACCGCTTCGATTCCGGCGATCTGCAATGCGAAAGGAGCATGCTCGCGCGACGATCCGCATCCAAAATTTTTCCCACCGATCACGATCGTATAATCACTTTGCCATTGTCCTTCTTTGATGAACGGAATATTTCCATGGGGCAAACCAGATTGCTCCATGGGAACTCCGGAGAACGCAAATTTACCGTAATTCTTTTTTTCTTCAGGATCGTCCAGCTTATACACTAGATGTGCTGCCGGAATGATCTGGTCTGTATCAATGTCGTTCCCAAGAACGAATGCTTTACCCTTGATAATTGCTTTCATTGTTATCCTTTTATAGTTGTCCGAAACCTCAAAGGTGTCGGATAACTATGCTTTTAATTAAAAAATTCTCTCGGATTTGTGATAACACCTTTTACCGCAGATGCCGCAACCGTGTACGGTGAGGCAAGATATACTTGGGATTTTTTCGACCCCATTCTTCCGGGAAAATTTCTATTGGTTGACGAGATACAAACTTCGGCACCATTCAATCGACCGAATGTATCCGACGGACCGCCAAGACATGCGGCACAGGAAGAATCACCGATGCGGCAACCCGCTTCTTCGAAGATCTGCATAATAGTTTTATCTTTATACTTCAGGGTTCGTATTTCTTTTGCAACATCCGTTGTTGCTGGAACAATGAACGTATCGATCTTCACTTTTTCACCGTACATAATTTCTGCTGCTGCAACAAAATCAGAAATTTTTCCACCGGTACAGCTTCCGATATATGCGCGGTCAAGTTTTGTGCCTGCAACTTCACTGACAACTGCTTTATTATCCGGTGAATGCGGTTTTGCAATGGTCGGTTCAATCTCATTCACGTTGAAACGATGCACAGAATGGTATTTTGCATCGTTGTCGTTGTGAAATATTTCAAATTGTTTATTTGTTCGGGCACGGACATAATCTGTTGTGGTTTTGTCCGGTGCACAGATTCCATTCTTTCCACCCGCTTCGATCACCATATTGCACAATGTCATTCGATCTTCCATTGTCATGGAATCAACGGTTGATCCGGAGAAATCCATTGCACGATATGTTGCACCGTCAACGCCGATCTTTCCAATCACGGCCAAGATGAGATCTTTCGCCATCAGATATTTCGGCATCACTCCTTCGAAAATAAATTTCATTGTCTCAGGAACTTTCACCCACAATTTTCCTGTACCGAGAACAAATGCGGCATCGGTATTTCCAATTCCGGTTGCAAACTCTCCGAACGCACCGGCGGTACATGTGTGAGAATCGGTTCCGAACAAAACTTCACCCGGACGCGTAAATCCTTCTTCCGGCATTGCAACGTGACAGACACCTTTGTAACGCGGCGTACCGACGTCAAAATAATGCGGAAGATCTTGTTCCTTCGCGAAATCACGCAGGATCTGGATGTTTCTATTTGCGTGTGTATCTGCCGTAAAAATATAATGGTCGGGAATAACAACAAGTTTTTCTTTGTCCCAAACTTTCGCGTTGGCACCGAATTCACGTTTAAATATTCCAAACGTTCCCGGTCCGCATACGTCGTGTGTCATCAATACATCAACATCGAGCCACACATTGTCACCCGGCTGAACCGAATTTCTACCGGAATGTTTTGCAAGAATTTTTTCTGTTATTGTCATACTCATAAATAGAACCTTATGATTGCTTCATTGGTAATTGAAAATTGTTCATTGTCTACACTGCTTGTGATTCCTGTCGAACTGAAGAATCTTTTTCTTTTCTATATCGTGCACTTACTGCATGATTGATCGCGTTCAGATATGCTTTTACACTTCCCGTGATCACATCGGTACTTGCTGAGCGTCCGTTGAACACATATCCATCGATCGCGATCTTCACAAATACTTCGCCGATCGCATCGCGACCCCATGCAACGGATTTGATAGAATAATCAAGCAATTCCACGCTGATTCCGGTAATACGTTCAATTGCGCGATACGAAGCATCAACAGGACCGTCGCCCGTCGCAGAATCTTGCAAGAGTTCGGCTCCTTTCCTCAAACCAACCGTTGCTGTCGGAATGAGACTCAAGCCGCTCGTCACTTGAAATGTTTCAAGTTTATATGTCTCATCAATGGATGACATTTCATCTTGAAGTATTGCAACCAGATCGTCATCGAATATTTGCTTTTTTTCATCAGCAATTTTTGTGAAAACCGCATATGCTTTTTCTAATTCTTCAGCCGTTAAACTATAACCAAGTTCGGAATACCGCTGCTTCAATGCGTGGCGTCCGCTGTGTTTGCCAAGCACGAGTGTGCTGTGTTTGATACCGACACTTTGCGGAGTCATAATTTCATAGGTAATGGAATTTTTCAACATTCCATCTTGATGGATTCCTGCTTCATGGGCGAACGCGTTATCTCCAACGATCGCTTTGTTTCGTTGAATATGCATTCCGGTAAGCGACACAAGCATCTTGCTTGATTTGTAAATTTCTTCTGTGTTGATATTCGTATGAACTTTCAATGCTTCACTTCGTGTACGGATCGCCATTGCAATCTCCTCGAGAGAAGCATTTCCAGCACGTTCACCGACACCATTTACAGTACATTCTATCTGACGCGCTCCGTTCATCACTGCGGCAAGAGAATTTGCAACCGCCATTCCAAGATCATCGTGGCAATGAGCACTGATGATCGCTTTGTTGATGTTTGGAACTCTTTCAATAAGTGAACGAATGATCCTTCCATAATCATCGGGAATTGCATATCCCACAGTGTCGGGAATATTGACAACCGTTGCTCCTTCAGCGATCACCGCTTCAACGATCTGACAAAGATAATCAACATCACTACGCGATGCATCTTCACATGAAAATTCAATGTCGTCGCAATATGATTTTGCAAGACGCACGGCATTGACCGCGCTTTCCAACACTTCTTCGCGGGATTTTTTTAATTTGTATTTTAAATGAATATCGGATGTTGCAATAAATGTGTGAATACGAGGTTTTGCCGCATGCTTTAATGCTTCCCAAGCACGATCAATGTCGCCTTTATTTGCACGACTTAATCCGGCGATCGTACATGTCCGGATCTGCTTTGCTATTTCTTTTACTGATTCAAAATCTCCTTCGCTTGCAATTGGAAATCCCGCTTCGATAACATCGATCTGCAAGCGCTCTAATTGTCGCGCCATGCGGATTTTTTCCGTAAAATTCATGCTGCATCCCGGCGATTGTTCTCCGTCGCGCAGTGTTGTATCGAAAATATATACTCGGTCGCTCATACGTTCCTCAAAAAATATGGTAGCAATTAAATATTAGGTTTTAGCAAATACCTAATAGCAAATTCCTGTTCTATAAATGTTTGTTCTCTAGCGGTAGGTACCGCCGTAGTTCATCCATGAGTTTGCTGAATTGGTCCGGCGTTAACGATTGTGCGCCGTCGGAAAATGCTTTCTCCGGATTCGGATGCATTTCAACAATCAACCCATCAGCACCAACCGGCACCGCAGCTTTTGCCATAGGGGTGACCAAACTTCGTATTCCGGTTCCATGGCTCGGATCAACGATCACCGGCAAATGGGACATCTCTTTTAATGCCGGCACAGCTGCAAGATCGAATGTGTTGCGAGTATAATCTTCAAATGTACGAATACCGCGCTCACATAACACAACATCATAATTTCCCTGCGACATGATATATTCAGCAGACATTAAAAGTTCTTTGTAGGTGCTTGACATTCCTCGCTTTAAAAGTATGGGACGTTTTGTTTTCCCGACCTCTTTTAACAGCGCAAAATTTTGCATGTTGCGCGCGCCGATCTGCAGCATGTCAGAATATTTTGCAACGAGCTCCACATCGCTAGGAGAGATCACTTCCGTTGCAAAGGGTAACCCGGTTTTCTCACGCGCAGCTGCAAGAAGTTTTAACCCTTCTTCTTCTAATCCTTGAAATGAATAAGGGGATGTTCTCGGTTTGAATGCACCGCCGCGAAGCATTTGCGCTCCGGCTTTTTTCACCAGCTCTGCGCTTACGATAATTTGGTCTCGTGACTCTACTGAACATGGTCCTGCAATAACCACAAATTGAGAATTTCCAAATTCTACATTACCAACTTTGATAACGGAACGCGGTTTTGTTTCTTTGCTCGCAAGTTTGAAGGGCTTCAAAATTGGAACGACATTTTCTACATAATCCAATGATTCCAATGCCTGCAATTGAGCTTTGCCTCGTTCGTCGCCAACACATGCTACAACGGTGCGTTCTTCACCAACGATTGGATGCGGTTTAAATCCAAATTCTTTGACGCGATCGATAACATGATCGAATTGTTCTTTTGTTGTTCCTGGTTTTAATACGACTATCATGAGTGTTCCTTTTTTTGATCGTTATGCTTTTTTAATAAATGGTATGTAATAGAATCAACCAATGCTTTCCAGCTTGCATCTACAACATCGGAAGAAACACCGACGGTATTCCATGATGAATTTCCATTTTTTGTTTCGATCAGCACGCGTACTTTTGCCGCGGTTGCATTTTGAGAATCGAGCACACGTACTTTGTAATCCGTTAATTGAATTTCTTTCAACTGCGGGTAGAATCGTTCGAG
>CAYHFN010000059.1:9085-15446 GCA_964355925.1 uncultured Chitinophagaceae bacterium | reverse complement strand
TTCAGATACGCAACTGAATCTGAAATGATCTCCAAATTTTCTTCTTCCGTAATCTGTAACGCTTCTTTTACGTGAAGTAGCCACGTTTTTCCAAAGATTGTAACGACAGGAGTCTGCGCATCAAGCAATGCTTTAATATTCGCATCATCTTCAACTTTGTTCTTTGCTCTTCGTGTACTGCCGAATGCTGCGATCTTTGCGTGAGTAAACTTAACAGAACGCACTTTCTCAAAGAATTCCATATCTTTTGGATTGGAGCCAGGCCAGCCACCCTCGATATAATCGATCCCGAATGCATCAAGCCGTTTGGCGATCTTCACTTTATCTTCGGCAGAAAAAGAAACTTCTTCTCCCTGCGTTCCATCGCGAAGTGTTGTGTCGTATGTGAATATTTTTTTATTCATAAAGTATTTGAGTCGGTAAGTCGTGAAGTCGTGAAGTCGTGGAGAATATTATTTTAATGAGGTTAAAATCTCAATTACTCCACGACTTCATTACTTCATTACTTTTTCCAATTTTCAGGACGTAACCCCCGCACAGCTTCTCCCGCTTTCCACATTTCGGAATTTTTCCATTCATCCAGTTCGACCTGCAATTTTTCGCGATAATCATGAGAACTTGTGGAATCAAGAACCCGCTTTGTTTCTACGCCATATTGAACATCGCGATACAATAATTCAAACAATGGACGATTGGCAGTTTCAAATTTCTTTGCCCAATCGAGTGCTCCGCGCTGAGCTGTTACACTGCATGCCGCAAACATCCAATCCATTCCATGTTTTCCAACTAAAGGATACAAACTTTGCGTTGCTTCTTCGACTGTTTCGTTGAATGCTTCGCTCGGTGAATGTCCCATTTGACGAAGAACATCATATTGCGCTTTCATCAAACCCGCAATTGCTCCCATCAATACACCGCGTTCGCCTGTAAGATCGGAAAGTACTTCTTTTTCAAATGTTGTCGGAAACAAATACCCGGAACCGATTGCAATACCGCACGCAATTGCGCGCTCGCGGGCCTTTCCGGTTGCATCTTGAAACACTGCAAAACTTGCGTTAATACCGCTTCCTGCAAGAAAATTACTTCGAACTGTTCGCCCGCTTCCTTTTGGTGCAACCAAGACAACATCAACATCGGCAGGAGGAATAATATTTGTTTGATCTTTGAACACAACAGAAAATCCATGTGAAAAATAAAGCGCTTGTCCTTTCTTCAAATTCTTTTTCACAACATCCCACATTTGTTTCTGTCCTGAATCGGAAAGGAGGTATTGAACGATAGTTCCTTTTTGAATCGCTTCTTCAATATTTGAGAAAAGATTTTTTCCCTCAACCCAACCATCACGAATTGCATCCTTCCACCCTTGTCCGCCTTTACGCTGGCCGACTATAACATTGATACCGTTATCACGCATGTTTAACGATTGTCCATACCCTTGTGGACCGTAACCGATAATTGCAATAACTTCATTCTTCAAGAATTCTTTTGCTTTTTCAAGTGGGTATTCTTCGCGGGTAACAACTTCTTCAACCGTTCCGCCGAAATTGATTTGTGCCATTTTTTCTCCTCAATGATGTTCCGCCGAAGATCCAAAGGTATTTTTGTGTCTCGGCGATTAAAAGTATTATTTGTTTTTTACAATTGTTACGGAAGCGTTGTTGCTCCCATTAAAAATTTATCCACGCTTCGTGCTGCCTTGCGGCCTTCGCTGATTGCCCAAACAACCAATGATTGACCGCGACGCATATCTCCCGCTGAAAAAATTCCTGGAACCGAGCTCATATATTCTTTATCGGTTGAAACATTGCTGCGCGCATCAAGAGCAACACCAAGTTCATCAAGCAATCCATTTTTCGTCGGACCATTGAATCCCATTGCAAGTAAAACTAGATCTGCATTCAAAACAAATTCTGATCCGGATCTTGGAGCAAAATTTGGCGGAGGACCAACACGGATTGCATGCAGTTTCGTGACGTTTCCGTCTGCATCTCCCTCAAATTTTGTTGTTGCAAGCGCCCAATCTCTTGTGCCCCCTTCTTCGTGTGAACTTTCTGTTCGCAATTGAAGAGGCCATTGCGGCCACGGTGTTGAAGTGGCGCGTTCAAGCGGTGGTTTTGGCATAATTTCAAATTGGTGGACTGATTTTGCTTTTTGACGCAGGCTGGTTCCCAAACAATCCGCGCCGGTATCACCGCCGCCAATGATGACAACTCGTTTACCGGTTGCTAAAATATCTTTTGTCGAATTTGTTTTGTCTCCCGCATTGCGTCGATTTTGCTGTGGAAGAAATTCCATTGCAAAGTGGATTCCTTTCAGTTCACGTCCCGGTACTTTCAGATCGCGTGGAGATTCTGCTCCGCCGCACAATAAAATTGCATCATATGATCGACGTAATTCTTCCGCAGAAATATTCACGCCAACATTCGTCTTTGTTGTGAAGACAATCCCTTCCGCCTGCAATTGATCGACACGTCGATCAAGAAGATGTTTTTCAAATTTAAAATCAGGAATTCCATATCGCAGCAATCCGCCGACACGATCATTTTTTTCATAAACAGTCACACGATGCCCGGAACGATTCAATTGCTGTGCCGCCGCTAATCCCGATGGACCTGAACCGATCACTGCAACAGTTTTTCCAGAACGTTTTTTCGGCGGTTCCGGTTTTATCCAGCCATGTTGAAATGCATATTCAATGATCGTACGTTCAATTACTTTGATCGTCACCGGCGGTTCGTTAATACCCAATACACACGATGCCTCACATGGTGCAGGACAAACATTGCCGGTAAATTCAGGGAAATTATTTGTTGAATGCAGAACGCGTATCGCTTCTTCCCATCGGTCTTTATAGATGAGATCGTTCCAATGTGGTATAACATTGTTTACCGGACAGCCTGATTGGCAGAATGGAATTCCGCAATCCATACAACGCGCACCCTGCGTTTTAATTTTATCTTCGGCGAATACGGTGTACACATCACACCAATCATCTAATCGCTCGGTAACGGAACGACGCTGCGGAACTTCACGCTGATATTCCATAAAACCGGTTGGTTTACCCATTCACAACCTCCTTGCCGGAGCCATTGTTTATCAAACCCGTTGTCTCCTCTTTTGCTTTTTGTCTTGCATTCAAAACGCGTTTGTAGTCATGCGGAAATACTTTTACAAATTTTGCTTTGTACGTTTTCCATTCACCAAGAATTTTTTTGCCGCGTTGACTTCCGGTCAATTCAACATGTTTTTTCACAAGATCTTGAACGAGTTGTTCATCGGCGGCGTTTAATCCATCAAGATCAACGATCGACTTATTGCACATTTTTGAGCTAAATTCTCCATCTTCATCCAGGACAAACGCATATCCACCGGACATTCCTGCGGCAAAATTCTTTCCTGTTTTACCAAGAACGACGACAATTCCGTTCGTCATATATTCGCATCCGTTCGCCCCGACAGACTCTACCACTACTGTTGCACCGCTGTTTCGAACAGCAAAGCGTTCTCCAGCCTTTCCTGCAAAATATGCTTCTCCGTTTGTTGCACCGTATAAAACGACATTTCCAACGATAGAATTATCTTCCGGAACGAAAGTGGAGTTTTTCGGAGAGAAAATAATAATCTTTCCTCCGGACAAACCTTTCCCGACATAATCGTTCGCATCACCTTCCAGCGTCAGCGTAACTCCTTTGGAAAGAAATGCACCGAAACTTTGTCCCGCAGAGCCGCTAAAATTAATTTTAATCGTGCTTTCCGGTAATCCTTCGGCGCCGTAATATTTTGCAATGCGTCCGCTCAGCAACGCTCCAACCGTACGATGAACATTTCTGATCGGAAGAGAGAATTCAACCGGCTTCTTTTCTTCCAACGCATCTTTTGTTTTTTCAAGAAGCTGGTAATCGAGTGCTTCACTGATCCCGTGGTCTTGCGGTATCATACATCGTCGTCCAATTCGTAACGGAACGGTTGGTTGATGAAGAATAGATGAAAGATTAATTCCTTTTGCTTTCCAATGATCGACATCTTTTCTCTGCTGTAACATATCAACACGACCGATCATTTCGTCTAATGTACGGAAACCAAGTTTCGCCATGATCTCACGAACTTCATCGGCAACAAAGAAAAGGAAATTAATGACATGTTCCGGTGTTCCGGTAAATTTTTTTCTCAGTTCCGGATCCTGTGTTGCAATTCCAACAGGACATGTGTTGAGATGACATTTTCGCATCATAATACATCCCATCGCAATAAGCGGTGTTGTTGAAAAACCGAATTCTTCCGCACCAAGCAACGCTGCAATAACAACATCGCGCCCTGTTTGTAATTTGCCATCCGTTTGCAATCGAACGCGACTCCGAAGATCGTTCATCACCAATACTTGTTGTGTCTCCGCAAGTCCAAGTTCCCATGGAACTCCGGCATGTTTGATCGATGTCAGCGGCGATGCACCAGTCCCGCCGTTGTCACCGCTGATCAGGATCATATCGGCGTGTGCTTTTGCAACTCCCGCAGCAACAGTACCAACCCCAACTTCAGAAACCAACTTTACAGAAATTCGTGCGATTGGATTTACATTTTTCAAATCGTAGATCAATTGCGCAAGATCTTCTATAGAATAGATGTCGTGATGCGGCGGCGGCGAAATAAGTCCAACACCGGCGATTGAATGACGCGTTTTCGCGATTACTTCATCAACCTTAAATCCAGGAAGCTGCCCCCCTTCACCCGGTTTTGCACCTTGAGCGATCTTAATTTGAATCTCATCTGCATTCACAAGATAATTTGCGGTTACGCCAAATCTTCCGGACGCAACTTGTTTGATCGCACTTCGACGGAGATCACCGTTCGCATCGGAACTGAATCTTGCTTCGTCTTCTCCCCCTTCACCGGTATTCGATTTTCCGCCGATACGATTCATCGCAATCGCAATCGTTTCGTGTGCTTCTTTACTGATCGAACCAAACGACATTGCACCTGTAACAAAACGTTTTACGATCTGTTTTGCCGGTTCAACATCTTCAATATGTACGCTCCGTGTACCTTCTTTGAATTCCATCAACCCGCGAAGGGTAAAGAATTCTTTACTTTGATCGTTGATGATGCTGGAAAATTCTTTGAATGTTTTGAAATCTCTTTTCCGAACCGCTTGTTGCAGCTTTGTCACCGTGGTTGGATTGATCAAATGTCGTTCGCCGTTTGTTCGGACATGATAATTTCCACCGAGATCAAGTTCAGTATCGGCTTGTGAAAATGGCTGCATTGCGAATTCATGTTTTCTTCGCGCTTCTTCAACCAAAACATCCAGCCCGATCCCTTCAATGCGGGACGAAGTTCCCTTGAAATATTTTTCTACCAACGCTTTATTCAAACCTAAAACTTCAAATATCTGTGCACCACGATAACTTTGCAGTGTTGAGATTCCCATTTTGGAAAAAACTTTCAACAATCCTTTTCCGACAGCTTTTTTGTAATTTTTAACAGCATATTCTGCCGTTACATCTTTTGATAAACGCCCTTTATTTGCAAGATCCTCGATCGTTTCAATTGCGAGATATGGGTTTACAGCACTTGCACCATAACCGATCAATAAACAATAATGCATTACTTCGCGTGGTTCACCGGATTCAACAACAAGTGCTACCTGCGTTCGAGTTTTTTCTCTCACTAAATGATTGTGAACCGCCGTCATCGCCAATAAACTCGGAATTGGCGCATACTCTTCATCTCCCCCGCGATCCGAAAGTATTATTATAGTATAACCAGATTCGATTGCCAGCGTAGCGCGTCGGCAAAGTCCGTCAAGTGCTCGCTCCAACTCTTGTTCTCCGCCATTCACGCGAAACAACATCGGAAGTGTTGTTGTAAGAAAATCTCCCTGCGATACACGGCGTAATTTTTCCAATTCACTGTTTGTCAAAATTGGATGCTGCAGTTTTAATGTGTGACAATGCATCGGTGTTTCATCAAGGATATTTCTTTCTGTACCGATATAACTTGTTAACGACATAACGAATTCTTCACGGATCGGGTCAATTGGAGGATTCGTCACTTGCGCAAACAATTGCTTGAAATAATTGAAGAGTGATTGAGGTTTATCGGATAGACATGCCAGTGGCGTATCGGTTCCCATTGAACCGATTGCTTCTTCTCCGTTCACCGCCATCGGTGTGATGAGCATACGCACATCTTCATCACTGTATCCAAACATTCGTTGTCGCTGGATAATATCTTTTTCGCTCAACATATGAGATCGCGGCGGTTCTGCAAGCTGCTCAAGTGTGATCTGATTTTCTTTGATCCAGCTACCATACGGCTTACGTGAACTTAATTGCGATTTAATTTCTTCATCAAGAATGACTCT
>CAYHFN010000059.1:0-8985 GCA_964355925.1 uncultured Chitinophagaceae bacterium | reverse complement strand
ATCGGAAATATTTTTTTGAGATCATCTCCGAATAGATCCGATCGTAATACCGATTGACGTGCGTGCATCCAGATAACATTGCCACGCATTGTGTTGATCTCGCCATTGTGACTTACATATCTGAATGGATGCGCCAATTGCCAATTCGGCATTGTGTTGGTAGAAAATCGTTGATGCACCAGACAGAGTGCGCTTTCCGTATCGGTATCCGAAAGTTCGCTGTAGAATTGTTCGATCTGTGGAGCAAGCAATAACCCTTTATAGATTATCACTCGTGAAGAAAGTGAAGGGATATAAAAGAAATCTTTTTCTTTGATATCGGAAGAATATAATTCTGCTTCCGCACGTTTTCGTACAACATATAATTTGCGATCGAATTCTTCTCTCGTCATTCCTTCTGCGCGGCGGATAAATATCTGTTCTATGTAAGGCTGTGATGCGCGCGCTATGCGGCCGATTGCATCCGCTCCAACAGGAGTATCCCTCCATCCAAGAACGATCAGTCCCTCTTCACGTACGATTCGTTCTAAAATTCCTTCGCACATCAATCGTGACGATTGATTCACAGGAAGAAATACAATTCCAACTCCATAATCTCCTTCTTCAGGAAGAGCAATGCCAAGGATTTTACATTCTTTTGCAAAGAATTTGTGCGGGATCTGGATCGTTATTCCCGCGCCGTCTCCCGTTTCAGGGTCACAGCCGCACGCACCGCGGTGAGTAAGATTGATCAGGATCTCTATTCCTTTTGTGATAACATCATGAGATCCTTCCCCTTTGATGTTCACAATGAATCCGATTCCGCATGCATCATGTTCGTTGCGGGGATCATATAAAGGAAAATTATCTCCGTGCTGGTATGGTTCTTTCATTATTAGACTTCTCCGACAAATTCTCTTTTTAATGCAACACGTCCTGTGCGCGCAATTTCTTTTATATGAAACGGCTTCAGCATTTTAATGATCGCATCGACTTTCTGTCCGCTTCCCGTCGCTTCAACGGTTAGTGTTTTATGGCTGATATCGATAATTTTTGCCCGAAAAATTTCTACTACCTGCATAATTTCAGGACGATTTTCAGAAGTAGTTCCAATTTTAATAAGTGCCAGCTCCCGCTCCATAAAACTATCGTATGTCAGATCAACAACTTTCAGTGTATCAATCAACTTATTCAGTTGTTTGATGATCTGTTCGATAATTGCGTCGTCCCCTTTCGTCACAATCGTCATTCTCGACAGAGAAGCATCTTCTGTTGGTCCCACTGTTATACTATCAAGATTATATCCTTTTGCAGAAAACATTCCGGCGACACGATTCAACGCGCCAAACTTATTTTCCAGCAATAACGAAATTGTGTGTTTTCGTGCTGATTGTATGATTGATTGTTCAGTAGTTTCACTCATAGTTTATCCTTTGGAAAAAGTTACCATTTCAAGATCTGTTTGTTCTTCACCTTCGATTGGGACAGATTTTTCATTTGGGATGTCTATTATTTCATGATATGTCTGCCCAGCCGGGATCATGGGATAGACATTATCTTCTTTAACGACTTTGAATTCTGCCAGTGCCGGACCATCCGTTTCAAACAATTGTTTTATCACATCATCAACTTCGGTTGTTACTGTTGCACGAAATCCGGGAATACCATATGCCTCCGCAACTTTAACATAATCGGGACTCAGCATTTCAACATGTGAATATCGTTTACGCCAGAATAATTCCTGCCACTGACGCACCATTCCCAAATAGCCATTGTTTAATATAATAATCTTCACAGGAACATTGTATTCGCGAATTGTTGCCAATTCCTGAATATTCATTTGAAAACCGCCGTCTCCACTGATTGAAACAATTGGAAAATCTTTTCGTGCAAATGCCGCACCAACCGAAGCCGGAAGAGAAAATCCCATCGTACCAAGTCCACCCGAAGTTAAATGCGTTCGAGGATAAAGATATTGATAGAACTGTGCCATCCACATTTGGTGCTGACCAACATCACTCACCATCACCGCTTTCCCTTTTGTCAATTCAGAAATTTTCTGGATGACATGCTGCATGCGAATGTATTTTCCATTGTTATAACGAAGAGGATGTTCCTCTTTCCAATTTTTGATTGTTTGGATCCAATCTTTTGTATCAAGCGCAGAGACCAAAGGAAGCAATTGTTGTAATACTTTTTTTACATCGCCAACAATTGGAACATCTACCTTAACATTTTTGCTGATGTTAGAAGGATCAACGTCGATATGAATTTTCTTTGCCTCTGGAGCAAATGCATCGGTCTTCCCTGTTACTCTATCATCAAATCGAGCACCCACTGCAATCAAAAGATCGCAATAATTTACCGCGGTATTTGAATACCACGTACCATGCATTCCCAGCATTCCAAGCGAAAGTTCATCTGTTTCAGGAAATGCACCCAGCCCATGCAGCGTTGTTGTTACTGGAATTTTAGTTTTGTGTGCAAATTTTTTCAACTCTTCTGCTGCATTCGAAAGTATTACACCACCACCAACATACAACACGGGGCGTTTCGATTTTGTAATTAAGGCAACCGCCTTATCCAGCTGTTTTTGATTTCCCTCAACATGTGGTTGATACGAACGAAGTTTTACGCTCTTTGGATAATTGAAAATTGTTTTTGTCGCCATTACATCTTTGGGGAGATCGACAAGCA
Organism: uncultured Chitinophagaceae bacterium; assembly: GCA_964355925.1. Taxonomy (GTDB): domain Bacteria; phylum Bacteroidota; class Ignavibacteria; order UBA10030; family UBA8401; genus UBA8401. The sequence continues at coordinate 6,309 of CAYHFN010000059.1, read as the reverse complement.
CGGGACCGGGGCGGCCTGACGTCGCAACATAAAACGCTTCTTTAATTGTTGTGGCAAGCTCATTCACATCGCGAACAAGATAACTGTGTTTTGTTATTGGTCTGGTAATGCCGACAATATCTGCTTCCTGAAAAGCATCATTGCCGATAAGTTTCAACGCAACTTGTCCCGTGAAGACAACAATTGGAATTGAATCCATATATGCGTCAGCAATTCCAGTTACTGTATTCGTGGCACCGGGACCAGAAGTAACCAATGCAACGCCGGGTCGTCCGCTTGCTTTCGCATATCCTTCGGCAGCATGCACTGCACCTTGTTCGTGTCGGGTGAGAATATGTTTGATATCCGAAATATCATGGAGTGCATCATAAATCCCTATAACGGCACCACCGGGGTAGCCAAAGACAATTTCGACATTTTCTTCAATCAATGAACGGACAAAGATTTCCGCTCCGGTCATTTGCCGCTGCGTGGTAGTTGTTTGTTGAGTCATAAGAACACCTAAAAAATAATAATAAGATACACAACCTCGGTTCAGAGGTTACGCCCTGTTTTTATTTTCTCACGTGTTTCGTGTTGAAGATCTTGTGATGTGTTTTTGGGAGTAACCTCTGGTATTCTTAGCCAATAATAGTTAGGCGTAGAATAGCAAAAGTAATTCCCAAAAGAATAATAATGCCGCTAAGCGGAAGGAGAGCCACCGGTACAGCAACAGCGCGAACGCGCGAGCGTTTCGAAATGTTAACTGTATGTTTGTAGTATGCGGACATTCTTTTGTTGGTTACGTTGAAAGTGCAACTGGGTTACACATATACAAGATACAATTTTTCATTCCGTAGTCAAGAAATATTTTCGTATCTTAGGAAAAATTTTGTCCATGGATCAACTTTCGCAACACACAATCGCAGCAATCGCCACTCCAATTGGGATTGGTGGTATATCCGTTATACGGATTAGTGGGCCTGGATCTTTTATAATTGTAAATTCTATTTTCAAAGGATCTGTTAATCTCATCGATGCATCTTCACACACTATCCATTATGGGCACATCATGGATCCTGATGGTGTGTCAATTATTGATTCAGTGCTTGTTTCAGTTTTTCATAATCCGAACTCGTACACCGGTGAAGACGTTATTGAAATCAGTTCTCACGGAGGATTTTTTGTTGCTCAAAAGATTCTATCACTGTTGTATTCGGCTGGTGCGCAGCCTGCAAAGCCAGGAGAGTTTACACAGCGTGCTTTCTTGAACGGAAAATTAGATCTTGCTCAAGCAGAAGCTGTTGCCGACATCATTCATTCTCGGTCAGAAAAATCTCACAAAGCTTCAGTGGTGCAGCTAAGTGGTCGTCTATCAAAGTATGTAAATAGTATTCGTGATCAATTGCTTAATCTTTGCTCACTTTTGGAGCTTGAGTTAGATTTTTCCCAAGAGGGAATTGAACTTGCTACAAGAGAAGATGTTCTTAAACGAATAAATGCTATTGAAAATGAAATACAAAACCTATCCAGTAGTTACTCATCCGGAAAATTTGTAAGGGAAGGTGTTCGAGTTGCTTTGATAGGAAAACCAAATGTAGGAAAATCAAGTCTTCTAAATATCTTGCTTGGAGAAGAGAGAGCAATTGTCAGTGAAATTGCCGGAACAACCCGTGATATCATCGAAGAGAGTATAATTATTAGCGGACTGGAATTTGTTTTTTTTGATACCGCTGGACTGCGAGATTCACACGACACAATAGAACAAGAAGGTATTCGAAGGACATTACTTAGTCTCAAGCAAGCAGATATTGCAATGTTTATTGTTGATAGCTCGCATAAAGTGTCACAAAACGATATATCAATGTTCAAACAAATTTCTGAATCAAAAGAGAATCCAATTCCTTTTTTGTTGTGTTTCAACAAAATTGACATTAAAGATATCGAATTTTCATTATACAATTTTAGTGTTCCCCATTGGGTAGAAACGTCATGTAAACACAATATTGGAATAGAAAAGCTAAAACAAAAACTTGTTGATTTGTCAATACCGAATCACGATTCTAACTCAAGTTCAATTGTAATAACAAACATTCGCCATAAAGAGGCTTTGAATTCCGCTTTGAAATCTTTACAAAAAGCAAAAGAAACTATAGAGAATGGACTAGGGGGAGACTTTGCTGCTATCGATCTGAGAGATGCATTGAATTACCTTGGGGAAATAATTGGATTAACCACTTCAGACGACATCTTAAATCACATATTTGGTAATTTCTGTATAGGAAAGTGAGACAATGTTTCACGTGAAACAATATGCTTGTTAATAAGCTAAATAAATATTATGAAGTAATCGTTGTTGGCGGCGGGCATGCCGGTATTGAGGCATCGTTGGCTGCCTCCAGGATGGGTTGTTCAACTTTGTTAATTTCATTAAAATCAAATGCCATTGGACGTATGTCTTGCAATCCTGCAATTGGTGGGTCCGCCAAAGGACATCTTGTAAGAGAGATAGATGCATTGGGTGGGGAGATGGGAAAAATTGCTGATACAACAGGGATACAGTTTAAGATGTTAAATAAATCCAAAGGACCTGCAGTATGGTCTCCTCGAAGCCAAAATGATAGAGATTGGTATTCAAGCGACGCTCAAAGACGCGTATTAAATCTCTCAAATCTTGATGTACTTGAAGATTCTGTTGCCCAGATAATAGTTGTAAAAAATATACTTACAGGAATTAAAACAATTCTTAATCATGAAATTTCTTGTGCAACAATGGTTCTATGCGCAGGAACATTTCTTAACGGCTTAATGCACACCGGTGAAAAGCATCGCGATGGAGGAAGATTCGGAGAATCACCCGCAAAAGGTGTTACCGAATCTCTTTTAGCATTAGGTTTTACTTCGGGGCGATTAAAGACAGGAACACCTCCACGGATTGATCTAAACAGTATAGATCTTATAAAGACTGAAATTCAAAACAGCGATGATCCACCAATTCCTTTCTCTTATCAAACTGAAAAAATTGCCAATCGTTTGATTCCGATGTATTTAACATATACGAATCCGACAACTCATAAAATTTTAGAGAAGGGTTTTGATCGTTCACCGATGTTCACCGGGAGAATCAAAGGGATTGGGCCGCGATATTGTCCATCCGTTGAAGATAAAGTGTTTAGATTTGCAGAACGAGAACGCCATCAAATATTCTTAGAGCCGGAAGGATATAATACGAATGTTGTTTATGTCAATGGCTTCTCAACAAGCCTTCCTGAAGAAATACAATACGAAGGGCTTCGTTCCATTGCAGGATTAGAGAATGTAAAAATGCTTCGCGCAGGTTATGCGGTTGAATATGATTTTTTTCCACCGCATCAATTGCAACATACATTGGAAACAAAATTAATTTCAGGATTATTTTTTGCCGGGCAAATCAACGGCACTTCGGGTTACGAAGAAGCTGCGGGTCAAGGATTGTTGGCTGGAATAAATGCAGCATTAAAAGTTCAAAAAAGAAAATCGCTAATTCTGCAGCGCAGTGATGCTTACCTCGGTGTTATGGTTGATGACTTGATAAACAAATCGACCGATGAACCGTATCGTATGTTTACATCACGTGCGGAATATCGTCTTCTATTGCGGCAAGATAACGCAGACCGACGGTTGATGAGAATGGGAAATGAAATTGGGTTGATCTCAAAAGAACTTGTTGAGAGATTGGACGAGAAGGAGAATCAGATCGAAGAGACTATCGAATATCTTAAATCAAAAATGATTTCTCCAATTGATGTAAATCCATTATTGGAAAAGAAAAACGAAACAACCATTACCGAACATGATACCCTGTCAAAAATTATTCGACGATCGAATGTAACGGCAATGGATGTCATGAAGTTAATCACCGATGAAAAAATAAAATCACTTTTGTCATTACCTGAAATAAATCAGCAAGTTGAAATTGATATGAAGTATGAAGGATATATTTTACGGCAGAATGAACAGATCAACCGTTTTGCTAAATTTGAAGAACATCTTATCCCGGAACATTTTGATTATACAAAAATTCCTTCGCTGAGCGTGGAGGGGAAAGAAAAACTTCATCGCGTCCTTCCGCGATCGATCGGTCAAGCATCTCGAATTTCTGGCGTTACAAATTCCGACGTCTCCGTTCTAAGTATATTTATCAAACAAATGGAATCTCAGACATCAAATAAATTTAATGAAACCTAGGTTTCACGTGAAACAATGAACGAAGAAGAGATCTGGCTTTACACGTTATGCAAAAAAAACAATATCTTTATAACGGATATACAAATATCCCGTCTTTCTTTGTTCAAATCGCTGCTTTTAGACTGGAACAAAAAGATCAATCTAGTCTCACGAAAGAATGAGGAGAGTGTCTGGAAAGGACATATTGCATTATCCCTTTCAATATTATTCAAGATTGAATTCCCTTCGGGGTCAAACCTCCTAGATCTTGGAACCGGAGGAGGTTTTCCCGGAATTCCGCTCAGTATTTTACTGCCGGATTGTTATTTTACACTGTTGGATTCAACTCAAAAAAAAATAACTTGTGTTCAATCAATGTCGGAATCCTTACAATTAAAAAACGTAAAGACGGTATGGGGACGGGCGGAAGAATTGAATCAGAATCATCCTTATCGCAATACATTTGACGTTGTCGTTACACGTTCGGTAAGTAATCTTTCAAATTTGTTGGAATGGGGAGCACCGTTCCTCAAGCAAACTAAAAAAATAAATATTTACCAAGATAAAGTTTTGATCTCAACTCCGACCTTGATTACCTTAAAAGGCGCTGAGATCGATGAAGAAGAAGCGTTAGCCCAGAAACAATTTCCTTTAATCGCATTGCAGAGCATTCCGTTGACATTTGCCGGCAGCGAAGAATTTGATAATCTTGAAAAGAAACTTATACTAGCAACCCCAAAATAATCTGAGGCCCACGTGAAAACAAAAGAACTTTTTCAGCAATTACAAAAACTTTCCACCGAACAACGAAATCCACATTCAATGGATATTGACGCTCGTTCTATTCCTGAAATTCTTTCTATTATCAACAACGAAGACAAAATAATTGCTCTTGCCGTAGAAAATCAAATACCATACATAACACAAGCTGTTGAATTAGTGGTTAAAGCATTTTTAAATGGGGGCCGCTTGATCTACGTTGGGGCGGGAACGAGCGGACGAGTCGGTGTTGTCGATGCGAGTGAATGTCCTCCAACATTCGGTGTTCCTTTTGATATGGTGCAAGGAATTATCGCAGGGGGTGAGGGGGCAATGTTCAGGGCGGTAGAAGGAGCGGAAGATAAACCGGATGACGGAGCACATGATATGGATATTCGAGATGTTGGAACGAATGATGTTGTCTGCGGAATTGCGGCAAGTATGCGAACGCCGTATGTTATTGGAGCAGTGAAACGGGCAAAGGAACGAGGGGCAAGAACATTATATGTCACTACCAATCCACGAATTAATCTTGAGCTTCCCGAATACAAACATCTTGCTGATGCGGTTGATGTTGCAATCTGTGCGGAAGTAGGACCCGAGGTGGTGATGGGATCTACACGAATGAAAAGCGGAACCGCTCAAAAATTGATCCTAAACATGATCACAACAACAGCAATGATCAGACTCGGCAAGATCTACGAAAATATGATGATCGATCTTCAAATGACAAATAAGAAATTAGTTGAACGCTCAAAAAAGATCGTTATGACAATCACCGGATTAGATTATGACGCCGCAGAAAAATACCTTGCCGAAGCAAGGGGGCATGTAAAAACTGCATTGGTTATGATAAAGGCAAATGTGGGCTATGATGAAGCTACGACGCGACTTGTAAAAGCGAATGGCTTTGTGCGGGCTGCAATTAAAGGGATAGAATATTCAATAATTTAGTACTTGACAAATATATTTCTCATTATTAGATTAAACGCATGCAATTAAAGATAAATCTATCTTAATTCATCATCATAATTTAGGAGGCAGTATGAAGGTTGTCAACATGAAACAATTTTCCGGTTCTAACAACTTAAAAGCATTCTTCGATGTTGAAACATCCGAAGGGATTGTAATCAAAGGATTCAAGATTGCCGATGGAAAAAATGGACTTTTTGCAGCCGTTCCTTCAGAACAAGATAAGAATGATAAATCTAAATATTGGGATAAAGTTGTGATGACAAAAGAAATGAAAGAACAGATGACTTCAATGGCGTTAGAGGAATATTCTAAGCTAGCTGTGTAATAATTCTAAAAGCTATCTTTAAAACAACAACGTCCCGAATTCGGGACGTTGTTGTTTTAAAGATA
>CAYHFN010000058.1:16937-21295 GCA_964355925.1 uncultured Chitinophagaceae bacterium | reverse complement strand
CATTAGAAAAATCTAATAAAAAAGTTAACGAAGACTAAGTTTTTTCTTATAGTAATCTAACGATTGTTTTCTTGCAATGTAAGGTAGCCGATGCTACCTTTGTAGTAGAAATAAAGACAGAAAAGAAATAAACGAGGTTAATATGGGCACATCAAAAATAGTAATGTTATCCGGAGTTTACCTGATATTAGGTATGTATACGGTTAGTTTTACAGCTGCCGATAGAAACAATAGTTCAATTGCTGAATCCGTAGCAAACACCATTCAGGCAGAACAGATCGCACGCACCGGCATTTCATTAGCAATGACCAAAATGGGTGGATCCTCGTCAACGAGTTCATATACAAATCAAAATGCGTCATTAATGAACGGATCTGTTGTCTATTCAGCATCGCAAACAGGTTTACCTTCATCACAATCACAAGTAACATCAATTGGAACATTCTCAGGAAAAACAGTGACGATTAAAGCGGTATTCAGTTACGATCGCAATCGTTGGAGAATCATTCGAATGTATGTTCCTCCGGTAGCATAGTTTTCTTCTAAAAAGCTACCGCCTTGCCTCTTTTGCTTTCAAACAGCCATTCTATGTGTAAAATATTATCCGTACAGAACAAAATCAGTGACATTTTGATAATTCCGAGATCTAAAATTAGTTGATATTTACTGAAATTAGGTCAACAGGCCACTCGGTATTTGTATTGCAAATATAAATATTACCATTTTTTGAAAATTACAAATGCGGCAGCAATAATTAAGAAAAAACCAACAATATAGTTCCACCGCAGTTCTTCTTTTAGGTACACAATTGAAAAGAGAGTGAAAACAATCAATGTAATGATTTCCTGAATCGTCTTTAATTCAGCGGCATTAAATTGACCGTAGCCGTAACGATTTGCCGGAACCATCAAGCAATATTCAAAAAAAGCAATTCCCCAGCTTGCCAAGATCACTTTCCATAAAGCAATATCTCTAAACTTTAAATGTCCATACCAGGCAAAGGTCATAAAGATATTCGACGCAGTAAGAAGAACGACTGTAAGCATAAGATAATCTCTATAAGTGGCTGAATGATGTCTTCTTTTTTATTGAAAGACTGATAATGTTTAGCAAAAAATAGAAAACAACCAATATTCCTTGATGTTTTTGGCAGGAATAAAATGGATGTCAGTAAAAAAGCGTTCGAACCTGACGATCTTGTTTTTTTTGATAGAATATTTCTCTTCGCAATATCAGTGAATAATACAAAAATATTTGTAAGATCGAAAGAATGGCTTTGCAGGTGAGGTGATAAACACCTATATTTTCACAGATTCCTATGACAAAAACAAAAAATATTGCACGCATTCTAGTGGTGGATGATGAAGCAGATTTTCGATTAATGCTTGAATCACTCCTCACTTCCGAAGGTCATTCGGTTATCTCTGCTGAAGATGGTGTTGCTGCGATAAATCAGTTACAGGAAAAACCGTTCGATCTCGTTCTGCTAGATGTGCGAATGCCAAGGGTTGATGGAATTGAAGTGCTTAATTTCATCAAACAAAATTTTATCGACACCCAAGTGATAATGTTAACGGCAGTATTGGATGTTCGTATGGCGGTCGATTGTATGAAGCTGGGTGCGTTTTATTATCTTGCAAAACCGTACGCTGTGGACGAATTACTTTCGTTAGTGAACAATGCTATAGAAAAGCGGACACTCGTTATCGAGAATAAAGTATTGAAGTCTGAACTTTCGCGCTTGGCTCAATCTTCAAAATTAATCGGTCAAAGTGAAGAGTTTATGAAAGTGCTGGAACTTGCCGGTAAAGTTGCACCGAGCGATTCCACAGTTTTATTAGAAGGTGCAAGCGGAACAGGAAAAGAACTCTTTGCAAATTTTCTCCATAAAAATTCACCCCGAGCAGAAAAACCGTTTGTTGCACTCAACTGTGCATCCATTCCCGATACGCTGATCGAGAGTGAATTATTCGGTCACGAGAAAGGTGCATTCACCGATGCGCAGGCAATGCGACAGGGTTTGGTAGAAATTGCACACGGCGGCACATTGTTCCTCGATGAAATTGGAGAAGTGAGTCAGGTCTTTCAGCCGAAACTTCTTCGTTTTATTCAAACCGGAGAATATCGGCGTGTGGGCGGCAATAAGAATTTCAAATCCGATGTTCGGATCATTTCTGCAACCAATAAAAAACTGATCGAAGAAGTGAAGGCGGGAAGATTTCGTGAAGATCTGCTCTATCGTATTAATGTCATCACACTCAATATTCCGTCGCTTATCCATCGCAAAGAAGATATACCACTGTTGGCGCAAAGTATTTTGGATAGAAAAAATAAACAACGCGACAAAAAACAGCTTCATGCCGATGCACTTCAGGCATTAATAGATTATCCTTGGCCCGGAAACGTTCGCGAGCTGGAAAATGTACTCGAGCGCGCAATTGTATTATGCAACGACGAATTCATCCGCCCGAAAGATCTTGCGTTACCGTTGCATTTATCGGGCTCACAGAATACTTCGGGTAGTGGCAACGGAAAGATTGGTTCCGCAATTTCTATCCAAGAATTAGAAACTGACCATATTGCCGCAGTATTAAACAACACCAAATGGAATAAAAATCTTGCCGCGAAAATCTTGGGTATTTCTCTTAAAACCCTCTACACAAAAATCCAGCAGTATAACCTGAAAGAAGCCTAGATACTTTTTATCTCAAACTTTCTTCCAGTGCAGTTTTGGCATCAGTTTTTTCATCGCGATATTTTACGATCAACGGTGTATACATCTGTAATCCATTTTTATTTGCAAATGGAGAATTGACTGCTCTGCTTCCCGCAACAACTACAGCATTTTCAGGAATTACAAGTGACCCGTTTGAATTTTTTCGAATAATTGTTCCGTTGACCAGATCGTATACGGGAGTTGAACCATTAAGAGTAACTCCTGAACCGATGACAGCACGTTGTTTAACGATGGTTCCTTCATAAATACCGCAATTTCCGCCGATCAACACATCATTTTCAATAATAACCGGAAGAGCTCCGATTGGTTCAAGCACACCGCCAATTTGAGATGCTGCGCTAAGATGAACTCTCTCGCCGATATATGCACACGAACCGACAAGCGCATTTGAATCGATCAACACATTTTTTTCCACATATGCCCCTACATTAATATATGCAGGAGGCATAATGATGACCGATGATGAAACATACGCACCTTTGCGAACAGAGGTTCCGCCGGGAACAATACGAACATTGTCCTTTACCGTGAATTTTTTTAATGGGAATGTATGCTTGTCAAAGAACGGAAATGTTTTGGAAGAGGAAATTGATTGTAATTTTCCTAGCCGAAAACCAAGAAGGATACCTTTCTTTACCCAACCATTAACAATCCATTCTGTTTGAACTTTTTCCACTGTTCGAATTGTGCCATTATCCAGCAATGTGATAAATTCTGAAAATACTTCATGTGCATTTTTTGTTTGTTTTTCAAATTCTTGTTCAATACATCGATGAATTGCCAGAATGTTCTTTTTTATCATGCGAGATGCTCCACAAGGGACAATTCTTCCAGCACACGTCGCAATTGAAATTTATGATCGAGCGACATCGGTGTAAGCGGCAAGCGATATGCTTCCGTAATAATTCCCATCATCGATAATGCAGCCTTTGCCGGAATGGGATTTGATTCAATGAAATTCAAATTCATCAGATCAAGAAGGCGTTCATGGATTTCTCGAGCAGCCACAAAATTACTTTCAAGACATAATTGCACCATTGAAGAGAACAATGAAGGTACTTCATTTGCAACAACAGAAATAACCCCATCAGCACCAAGCGCCATCATTGGTAGTGTCAATGCATCGTCACCGGAAAGGACCACAAAATCCTTTGCGCGATGCCGTAATATTTCCATCACCTGCGGAATATTTCCTGAAGCTTCTTTGATCCCTGCAATTCCAGGAAGTTCCGCCAAACGCAGTGTAGTTTCTGCATTGATATTGCTTCCTGTCCTTCCCGGAACATTATAAACAAACACGGGAATATCCACAGCATCAACGATCGCTTTGTAATGTTCGAAGAATCCTTGTTGAGTTGGTTTGTTATAGTATGGTGCGACTGAAAGAACAGCATCAGCGCTGATTGCTCGTGCATGCTGCGTTAAAGAAATAGCTTCGCGTGTGGAATTGCTTCCTGCGCCAACAATGATAGGAACTCTTCCGTTTGCCTGTTCAGCTACGACATCCATAACATGATGATGTTCAGGATGAGAGAGTGTAGCACTTTCACCGGTTGTTCCGCATGGAACAAGACCTTGCACGCCATTGGTTATTTGGAATTCTACCAAACGCCGAAGTGCA